>NYSS01000168.1 GCA_002683135.1 Planctomycetota bacterium
CATCCGTTTTTCTTAGCAGGCTCAGCACATCGGCTTGCCCTTCATCTCCTCGTTTTAACATCTCGTTTAAGATGTTTGCCACCTCTTTCGCACGCATGGTACTAAAGCCGCGTGCCATTTTCTTGTGCTCACGATCTTTGGCTTCTTGAGTGAAAGAGATCGCTGGTAGTGGAACAGGACGATTTTCTTCTTGTTGAAGCTCTAGATCCTTGACTTTTATCTCTCGCGCTTCTAGTGCCCTTCTTTGGTCTGATAATGCTTTCTCTTGGTCAACTAACTGGCTCGCTCTTTCGCTTAACTTAGCGTCTTTTGCCGCCTGCACCTCTGCACTTTTCTTCAGGGCTTTGGTTTGTTCGTCAAACAATCGAAGCCGGGTTTCTAGCTGCTCTCGTTCTTCCTTTAGCGTTTCTCGTTCCAATTTGATAGTTTCTTGCAGGAATTTATCGTACCGGTTTAGCGACCTCTGCTGTGCTTGTGCAACTGCTCCTAGATCTACAATTTCGCTTTCTTCTTGCTCCGAGCCGAAGAGCGCAGACTTAACACCAAAAATATCAAAGATGAAAGTTACTGCTGCCAAAAGTATAACAAGAAGTATTGGTCCACCGATAAAAAGCAATTTCTTGGGCATTATACGCTTCCTATTTGCACAAATTTACTAGCGCTGACGTTTCCGTCTATAATTGTAAGTAATTGTAGAAATATCGTCAATGTTAATCTGCTCTCTTTTTTGAAAAAGGCGACGATACTGTTCCTTTTCCTTTTTTTCTAATTCTTCAATCACCAGTTTATCCTGTGAAGCTTCCAGTAATTTTTCCCGCTTTAGCTCCTCCTCCTGTTTCAATTCTGTGATTGTTTGCAACTGCCGGATCATCTGCAATTCAAGATTGCAAAAATAGTCGAAGTATTGACTGCTCTCGACAGGGCTGATATTCAATATTTGCTGCTCGCGATAAGAAACAATCGAGTTTTTTTGTAACCGCAACATCTCTTCAAAAACCTGCTCAGCCTCATTAACACTCTGCCCAGCAACGACAAACTCTCCTTGTCTCTGATTTTCAATGTTCTCTCGAACTTCCAGCACCTGCTGCAACGGAAAACGGAACGGCTTCATTTTTTTTAAGTGCTAGCCAAACAAGCCACACAAAGTTGAAATACTCTGATCGTATGGCTTCTCTTCCTCAATTCCCTGTTGGAGAAACCCGCTGAGCGATTCTCGGTAGTTAACAGCCATATCAATCTGCGGGTCAGACCCTTTGCGATACAGGCCAATATTGATCAAGGTCTGGTTAGTATGATAAGTTGCTAATAATTGACGGAAACGATCAGCAGCCTCTAAGTGAACCGGTGGAACAATATCAACCATTAATCGGCTAACGCTTTCCAGAATATCAATCGAAGGATAGTGCCCTTGCGAGGCTAATTCACGCGACAAAACAATATGACCATCTAAAATCGACCGTGTTGCATCAGCAACTGGTTCCATCATGTCATCGCCTTCAACCAGTATGGTATAAACCCCGGTGATGCTCCCCTTTCCACTTGAGGTCCCGGAACGTTCCATAAGTTTCGGTAACATTGAAAAGACAGAAGGCGTATACCCGCGAGTCGTCGGCGGTTCTCCGATTGTCATCCCTACCTCTCGCTGCGCCATTGCCAGGCGGGTTACCGAATCCATTATGAACAAAACATCTTTTCCTTGGTCCCGAAAGTACTCTGCCGTGGCTGCGGCGGCAAAGGCCCCACGAATACGCATCAATGCAGGCTGGTCAGAGGTTGCAGCTATAACAACTGTCTGCTTCAACCCCTCTTCACCTAGTACTTGATTGGTGAAGTACTGAACTTCTCGCCCTCGCTCACCGATCAAGGCAATGACATTAACATCGGCGGTGGTATTACGGGCAATCATACCCATCAGAATAGTCTTTCCAACCCCACTCCCACCAAAAATACCGATTCTTTGTCCTTTGCCCAAAGTCAATAGCGCATCAATCGCACGCACACCAGTCGAAACTGTATCTGTAATCGATTCTCGCTCTAGTGGAGAGGGCGGAGATTGGTAAAGCGGGTACTCGTCCTGATAACTAACGGGCCCTTTGTTATCAATTGGCCTCCCCATACTATCGACAACTCGACCTAGCAAGCCTTGACCAACGGGCATGGAAGGCACGCGGCCGGTGGCAAGCACCTCATCCCCAGGAGAAAGCCCTTCCATTTCCCCTAAAACCATCAACATCGCTTGTTGATCGCTTTGAAATCCAATTACTTCGGCAGGAACTTGGCCTCTCTTATTTTGGATCAAACAGGCTTCACCTACCGGCAGTTTTAGCCCTTCTGCTTTAACCAGTAAACCAACCGTTTCCGTGACTTTCCCGCTGATGGGAACCAACCGGATCTGGCGCAAACGATTCCGGTACCGGGAAAAGTTGAGCTTCTCCTGCATCACAAGTTGGTTGACTGTTGATCCTGCGGTGGATCGTCGATTTGAGCCTGCTGGCCCTCATCTTGATCTTGATGGCCAGCAGGCTCAAATATTTGTTCTTCCGGTAAGCGCTCCTCAGAAACTTGAACCTTTGATTCCGCCAGACTCAAGCTTTGCGGTTGAACCACCTGTTCGACTTGATTCAACTGCGTCTCAAGTCGAAGATCAATTTGCCCCAAATTAGATAGCACGATACAGCCACCCCGGCTAATTTCCTGGTCTTCAACAATATCAAGACGCTCAAGCTGCGCCATCAGGCTATAAAATTCGTCTCGATGCGGATCGAGTTTCTCTACATCATCTGGGTTGACCCGAATTTCTAGTGTTTCGCTACCAACCGCAAACTGGAGTGCCGATTTAACGGCATGATAGATGACATTATCGCTTGAAATCTGCTTGTGAATTACCTTCTCTACGATATCGAAAACGAGGCCGATTAAGTCTGATTCAGCCTTTTCAATCATCTCCTGTTTCTGCAACCGGATGTCTGAGAGAAAGGTTTTTAGCTGTTCGATGGCCTCGGTATACTCCTGATACCCCTGTGCCCACCCCTCCTTGTAACTTTGCTCCCATCCTTCTTTTTGGCCAATATCAATTCCCTCTTCCTTACCTTGCGTCAACCCTTCCTGATGGCCCTCCTCTGCCGCCGAGCGGTGGGCTTCCTCTCGGATGCCAACAGCATCTTCTTCTGCCTTTTGCCGAATCTCAACACCGCCCTTTTCTGCCTCTTGCCGTGCATTTTCTATGATCTGCTGACCTTCGGCATTGGCATCGGCAATTGCTTGAGTAGCCTGAGCCTCAGCGGTAGCAACAATATGTTCCGCTTGGCTTTCGGCGGCTTGTACGGTTTGATCAAAAACCCCTTGAATATTGATTGGTATTGGTAGTTCGTCAACTCCAGGCTCACTGGCGAGCCCCATAAAACGGTTCAGCCGATCAAGTTCGGATGCATATAGATCTTGCGCACTAATGGCCGCTCCATCTCCACCGCCAACCATCTCAAGAGGACCCGTGATTTTTCTACCCATACATCTCTTCTTGCTCTAAGGAGATTTTAATTTTTCCGGCCTCTTCAAGTTTCCGAATTTCGTCTAGAATTACCCGCTGTGCAGCAGCAACGTCGCTACCTCGCTGTGGCGGAAGGTCATTCATCGTTCCTTCTACCCGGTTTTTCATCTTTTCGGGCATGTTAGTGAGAAATTTGTCTTTTACAGCATCACTAGACCCTTTCAGTGCTAGTGCCAAATCGGTTTGGATACAGGGCAATTGTCCGATATCACCTCTGAAAGCCATATCGTCAATCATTGTGACATCTTCAAAGGTGAACATATTTTCCCGAATCTTTTCAACTGCTTCTGGATTTCGCTGCTCCAAACTTTCCAAAACACTGTCTTGTCTTTCCTTAGCGACTTTGGTCATAATCTTAGCTAAGATAACAGGACCATCCGTCTGATTTTGACCGCCCTGGCTGGCCCCCTGAAACTTCTCCCTCAGCGTACCTTCTACCTCTTCAACCGCCTCTGGAGCTATAGTCGACATCGAGGCAACTCGAGCCGCAATCTGATTCTGCTTTCGTGACGGGAATAGTTCCAAAACCTGAGCTGCTTTTTCAGCTGGCAGATAAGATAACACCAGGGCAATCGTCTGCGGGTTTTCCGTCGACAAAAAACTATAGATCTCCTCTCCTTCTGAATCATTGAACATACTGAAAGGCGTTTGATCGATGACAGTTTGCAAACGGTCCGTCATGTCTCGCGCTGCGCGTTTGCTTCCAAACGCTTGTTCTAACAAGGCTTCGGCTTCCGCTAGTCCTCCAGAGGCGTAGATTCCTTCTGACTCCATGACTCCTAGAAAATCATCCATAACTCCTGCTCTTTCGTCGGGCGAAATGGCCGCAGGGGAGGCAATTTCAACCAAGACCTTCTCTTGATCCGGTTCACTTAGGCGTTTAAATATTTCTCCGCTGACCTTTCCCTTTAGGGTCAAAAGGAAGATCGCTGTTTTCCGGGTTCCATCCATTCTAATTTTTACCTCTTAGGTTGTTAACGTCGGCTATAAGGTTATGCGTCTGATGCTTCCTCTTCCGTTGAATCGGATTCTGCGGCTTCGGTCTCCGCTCCAACCTCAGTAACCCAGTTACGAAGGATATCTGCGGTCGTATCTGGTTCCTCTTCCGCAAATTGGCGAATCTGTTCGAAAGTATCTTTTCGTCTTTGCACCTCAGCCTCTTGAAGAAGAACCTCTTCCTCTTGAGCACGTTTCTCGGCCTCAATTGCATCGATCTTAGCCTGATCCTCTTGGGTCTGTTTTCGCGCCGATTCGTCGATAACAGTATCGACATGCGTATCGATATGCTTTTGCTCTGTCTCTGCTTCAAACTCTTTCTTCAGGTCATCAAACCGAACCTCTAACCACTGATTAACATAGTCTTGAACTGTTAAACCTTTCGGCAGATGCTCTTCTCCAAGCTGTATTGGGCGTTCGACTTCGGCAGCTGCAGCCGTCATGGCCGGTTTGCTAATCAGCGAGCGTAGGAATACCAAAATCGCAATCACAACCAGAGCCACAACGATCATCTCACCTAACTTGGTCCAAACAGGCGGCGGTGTTTGCTCCAGAGCCGATTCAAGGGCTTTAGTAACCGAAAATTGTGACAGCGATACCGATATTTTTTGATCTAACAGGCCCGACTCTGAGGCAAACCCGAGTGTCTTGGCAACAATATCTTTAATGTTATCCACCTCCCCTTCAAGTGAAAAATCGACCATTACCGCTGCTGAGAGCACAGTGATTTTGGGTGTTGATTTCTCCTCGGTGATAATTTTGTCCATTTCATAGTTCTGAATTTCGCGACCCTTATCATAAGTTGATGGGCCAGATCCACCCATTGAATACTGATACTCAGGTGGAAACAGATTGCTCTCTACGCCCGGTTCTCCACCCGGAATCGAGCCTTCCCCCTCAAACGATTCAGTTTCTTTATACTTACTGCGGGCAATACCTGTTCCTTCCTCTGTTAAAGACGGTTTGTATTCTTCTTTTGTGATTTGAACATCCGTCAGGTCTGCTGACACCTCAACACTAGCTATGTGCACCTTGTCTTCGTAAATTTTAAGCGCATTTTTCAGCTTCTTCATGTAGTGGGTTTCGTACTGATTTTTGATGCCGAGTATTTCGCTACTTTGGTCAACCGGTGTCCTTTGATTTTTAATTAATTCGTTGGAGTCGAAGAACCCTTTGTTATCTACAATATGTACGTTCTCATTCTTTAAGCCGGGGATACTATAGGCGACGACTCGCTGAATGGATTTTAGGGTGTCAACAGTAAATTCATCCCGCATACTTTCCGGCAACAGAGTTAAGGTAACAGAGGCTTTAGGCGGTTCCTGATCCCGGACGAACGGTTCTCGGTCCGGCATGCTCAACTTGACAGAGGCCGATTCAACGCCTGCAAAGGTACTTAGTGTTCTAGCTAGTTCGCCCTCAAAGGCCTGACGCTTCAACTCACGAAACTCGTCTTGTGAGAGCATTCGTAAATTTCCGCTATCTAGCAACTCATATCCGCGCTGCCCTTTCAGCTCTGTAGAGCGGTACATACTAACTTGGCCACCCAGTTGTGCCCCGGCCGCAATACGCCTAGCACGATCGACATCTTTGACCTTGACCTCTATTTCATCAGGACTTGGCATTTTATAGCTAACCCCTTCTTGCTTAAAAGCATAGGCCAAGAAAGTGCTGTCGTTAGTACTCAGGCCACTATAAAGAATTACATAATCGCTACCCAGCCAGAAAAAAGCGACTATGACCAGAGCTACTATTGCTGCTACGCCCCCCAGCATAGCCAGCACCTGGATCGGTCGACCTAGCCGTTGCCACTGGTCTCCGACTTGGTCAACGACTCCCTGAAAGAATTCACGCATTAACTTACTCCCCGCATTTTAACCACTGACTTGCCTGGTTCACTCTACCTTAACTAGGATACACTTTCGATTGCTCAATTGCCCTTTAAACTTGCATTCGAGACAGTTCTTGATATGCTTCAACCACTTTATTTCGGACTTCTATCGTCAAATCGAGTGCCAATTTAGCTTCCTCTAACGCAATCATGAGTTCGTGCAAGTTTTCCGACTCTCCAGTAGCAAACTTACGGCTTGCCTCGTGCGCCGTTACTTGTAGGTCGTTAACATGAGATAGCGTCGTCCGCATTAGTTTTTTGAAACTGGGTTGAATTGCAATTGTCTGCGCAGCACCACCATCAGCTAAACTTGCGGTTGCCTTAATACTATTCGTTTCTAGAGAAGGAATCAAAAAATGTACCGGATTAACCTGCATAAAACTCCTCTTACCAAACCGGACCTATACTCGTCCTTGAATAACGGTCTGGATGTTCCCGTAGTAGTCGGTGAGCAGACGGACCATGGTGCTATAATAAGCCGCATTTCCCGACAAGGTCGCTAATTCCATATCGATGCTGACGTTATTCTCGTCGACTCGGGCAGATGTCGCGGCATCTCGATGGATAGTAGCTGAAACCTGATCCAAGTGAACCGGTGGTCCAATCGGAATATGTCCAGTATTGGTTGTGGCACCACGCACAATCAGTTGATTATTCTCCGTCATGCTATCCAAAGCGGATTTGAGTTGTGTTCTAAATTTTACATCAGAGCGCTTGAAACCAGGCGTATTGACATTGGCAATATTGTTGGCCAAAATTTCATGTCGCAACATTGCCCCATCCAAGGCTTTTTTAAAGGTTAGTGGTGTAATGCCACCTAATAGACTCACAATTTCCCTCCTCACAAGGGTTGTCTAATTTTTTCGATCGACGTGTTGACGGCTTAAAACCGGAGGCCCTAATGATCCATAAGCTGCCTGTACATCTTCAGCACTGGCTACTAACTGTGTCAAAGATGGACGATTAAGCTCCTGTTTGATAAAATTCTGGTTAGCTAAATCTGCTTGTATAACCTCTTCTACTGTCTCAGTTAAAGCAAGAAGAAGATCCTCGATCTGCCGTTGATCTTCTACCGGATAATCTTCATATTCATCTTCGACGACTTGACCCAGTAGCGCAGACGATTCCAATTTCTTAAATTCTGATAAGATCTGTTTTTTCTGGGGACTCAATTCCATAAAACGATCGAATTCTTCCCTTACCAACAATTTTTGCTGGTCGGTCACTAAACTGAGCAACCGTTTGCTAACCCGTAACTGGGCTTGAATCTGATCAAGGACAATCTGAACCATCAACTAGTTACCTAAAGCCTCTAGTTTTTGCAGGTTTTTAATCGAAGATTGAACCTCGGCCCTGAATTTCTCATTTTGCACTAACCGATAGCTCGCAATGGCGTCGGTGTAATTTTTCAACCGTCGGTGGACGGCACCCAGCATCCGGTTGGTTAAATCTAACTCATATTGATGGAGACCGGGCTGACTCGCCTGATCAACCAAAATCTGTTTTTTTTGTTTGTCCAGTATGCTGATGGCTTCGTAAGGCATATTTAGAGCGAGATAGGTTTGAGCCAGGTTGCTACTCCTGCCAATATCCAGTTTTGGATATTCAGTTTCGATAATATGATAGGTTCGGATGACCTCTTCATAGTCGGCTACCGACTGATCTTTTTGACTTCGGGACCCGCTATAATAATCCGCTCGAATGTAATGTGCATCTCCCAAGATTAAGTGTGTTTTTCGCAGTATGGATGGCGGCAGTTCTAATTGTTGTAACAG
>NYSS01000169.1 GCA_002683135.1 Planctomycetota bacterium
AGCCGGCTCTTTAGGAATCGCTAATGCATCATCCAATCTCACGTCGCGCTGCACTCAAGGCTTCTGGAATTGCGATCGCGCTGCCGCTGCTCGAATCGATGAAGCCTGCCATCGGCCATGAACAGATGGCGCCGCCAAAACGCATGGTTCTGATCTGCAATGCATTGGGACTGCATTCGCCATCGCTGTTCCCGAAGACGTCCGGAACCGACTATGTCAACACGGAGTACCTCGAGCTACTCCAAAAACACCGACGTGACTTTACGCTGTTTTCCGGACTGTCCCATCCGGACCAAAACGGCAAGGATCCTCACGATACTGAGATGACCTTTCTGACAGCGGCGATTAATCCAGGGCTCGGCGGCTTCAAGAATTCGATTTCGGTGGATCAGGTGGCGGCGATGCACCTCGGTCACGCCACGAGATTTCCGTCGATCACGCTGGGGAGCAACACTCAGGAGAGTCAGTCGTACAACAGCAATGGTGTAATGCTGCCAGCCGATTTTCGGCCATCGCGGCTGTTTGCGAAATTATTCATGGCGGGAAGCCCGGAAGAACAGCGGCGACAAAGGGAGAGACTCGCGAACGGTCGCAGCATTCTTGATGCCGTTGGCGATCAGACGGAGGCGATCAACCTACGAGTTAGTGGAGGTGACCGGAAGCAGCTAGGTGAATACTTCGCTGCCATACGCGCGGCTGAGAAGGAACTGGCTGCATCCGATGCGTGGCTGGATCGCCCCAAGCCTGAGGTGAACGTCGAAGTTCCGCAGGACATTGCGGAACCGTCGGAATTGCTCGGCCGCATTCGTGCACTGATGAATCTGATTCCTCTGATGCTGCAGACCGATTCAACGCGCGTGGTCAGCCTGATGATTCAGGATCACCACACTGTACCCAACATCGCCGGGGTCCAGGCGGGGCATCACCCACTGTCCCATCATGGTCAGGATCCCGCGAAGATTGCCCAATTGAAGATCATCGAGTCCGGAATCCTCTCAACATTCTCGGACTTCCTGACGCAGCTTGGACAGCGATCGGCACAAGGGACTCGACTACTAGATCACACGGCCGTTCTATTCGGAAGCAACCTTGGCAATGCGAACGCCCACGACCCAAGCAATCTACCCATCATCCTTGCGGGAGGTGGCTACCGCCACGGTCAGTACCTGGCCTATGACAAGAGGAACAACATTCCATTGTGCAACCTGTTTGTCAACATGCTCAACAAAATGGACATTGAAACTAACTCATTTTCGACAAGTTCCGGAGAGCTGACGTGGTAAAGGGCTGCTCCACTTTAACCGAGAAATCTCGCAGATGCTCACAACACGACTTGGAGTTTCACTAATGACTTTCAGAGATAATCGACCGGTGTTTTTAAATCCCTCCATCTGCCAACGTTTAACGACCCTGTTGCTTTTTTGCTGCGCCGTGTGGCTTGCACCTGCTCTACAAGCCCAGTCCTTCGAGGCATTGGTTCCCCAGAATTGGCATCAGTGGCGAGGACCGCAAGCTAACGGAGTTTCCCGGACGGCAAAGCCTCCAATCGAATGGAACGAAGAGAAGAACATTCAATGGAAAGTCGCGATCGACGGGAAGGGGAGTTCGACGCCGATCATTTGGGGCGACAAGGTCTTTTTGCTAACGGCCATCAATACAGGCAAAGTTGATCCTTCATTACCAAAACCGGAAGATCAACCAAAACGCGTGTTTGGTATCACGTATCCCAATACCAACTACCAGTCGGTCGTCCTCTGTCTCGATCGGAAGACGGGTAAACAACGGTGGCGGAAAGTTGCCAGCGAACGCATTCCACACGAAGGCCATCACGGAGACAACGACTTTGCATCAGCTTCTCCTACGACCGATGGAGAGCGGCTTTATTGTTGGTTCGGCTCGCAAGGCCTTTTCTGTTATGACCTTAATGGCAAAAAACTCTGGGGCCGCGACCTCGGTAAAGCCTATATCGGTGCTAGTTTGGGTGAAGGATGTTCGCCAGTTGTTCATGACGGCCGCCTGGTAATTGTGCGTGACCAAGCGCGTCAATCGAGTATTGAAGTGCTCGACGCCAAGACTGGCAAAACAGTGTGGAAGAAAATGCGAGACGAACCTAATGCTTGGGCAACTCCGAGAGTGATCAAGTATGGCGGCAAGACACAGGTGATTACCGCCGCATCAAACATGGTCCGCAGCTACGATCTTAAAGACGGAGAGATCATCTGGCAGTGCAGTGGTTTAACAGGCAATGTGATTCCGTCTCCCGTGGTAGAAGGCAATGTCGTTTACTGCATGAGTGGCTACAAGGGTTACTCACTTCTCGCCTTGCCAATCACGGAAACAGGAGACCTGTCGGACTCTGACAAAGTCGTTTGGTCGCAGAACCGCGGGACACCCTATACTCCGTCTCCACTGCTTTACGATGGCATGCTCTATTTCAACCAGTCGAACAACGCAATCCTGTCGTGTGTCGACTCAAAGTCCGGCAAGATCATTCTCGAACGGACTCGGCTGTCCGGAATTTCTAATATCTATGCTTCACCTGTCGGTGCGAACGGGCATGTCTACGTTAGCGGACGAAACGGAGCGACGCTTGTACTGAAGCGATCACAACAACTCACGGTGGTTGCCACAAATCGACTCTCCGAACAAATTGACGCGTCACCGGCAATTGCCGGTAACCAGCTATTCATTCGAGGGAGCAAGCACCTTTACTGCATCGCTAAATAACAAAGTGGTTGACTCGGTGCGAACACATCGGATCAGGTCATGCAAAGCTGTGCGGCAGTGGGAGTAATAGATTGTGCCTTGGATATCCCGAGTGGATGACGACAATTTAAGGTCAATTCCGAAAAACAACGTCCAATTTCTGTGGCGAGTGGCGGACTTGTTGTATGGACGTTTCTGATGATATCGAACGATTTACTCGGCTATTGATCGAGCATGAGCCGGAAATCCTGCGCTGCGTGCTGGTTGCAGTGCCTAATCGTGCCGATGCGCGTGACATTCTGCAGGAGTGTTCTGTGGCGATCTGGCGACGATTTTCCGAATACGATGTCGATCGGCCGTTTGCTAACTGGGCCATAGGCTTTGTACGGATAGAAGTACGTCGTTTCCTGCGCAAATCCAGGCGACGGGCTCAGCTGACGGAAAGAGCTGCTCAGTTGCTGCTTCAAGACGAGGAAAACCATGCAGTCGAACTCGACGAACGCCAGCATCATCTGAAGAACTGTGTCGAGTCGCTCACCGGAGATCAGCGTGAATTGCTCAAAGGATACTATCACAAAGAATACTCAGTCAACGTCCTGTCGGAGCAAACTGGCCGATCAATTGAGGCGATCTACAAAATGCTGCAGCGAATCCGGCTTGCCTTATATCAGTGTATCGAATCGCAAATGCGAGGTGCCGAAAAATGAACACGCACGATTGGGAATCCGTGATTGCGCGGCATTTCGATGGGCTCGCCTCATCGGAAGAAATTGCCGGGCTATCTGAACAACTGGAATCTGACGCTGGTACGCGATTGTTGTATCTTCGCCTCGCACGTATTCATGCGTCGCTGGCTGCCGGTGAGCCGGATGAACCATCGGCCGTGGAGTCCGAAGATCGACTTTTTGATTTGATCAAAAAGGTCGAATCTTTCGATGAGCGTCGGGGAACTCGGCGGTTGGGTCTGTCGGTAGTTGTGGCCGTTGCCATGGTCGCATCTTTCGTTGCCCTTTACTTTTTGCGCCCGAGAGAGGAACCGCAGATCGCGAGAATTACAGGAGTAAGCGGGTCGCTGATCTGGACGGGTGATGGTGGTCGAGTCGTCGAGGACTTAAGTGTTGGGACCGAGTTAACCGGCGGGACCGTCGAAGGCTTGGCACCTGACTCGTGGTTCGAGCTGCAATTCCACGACGGTTCGACGGTGATGATCTCCGGAAATTCTATGTTAACGTTTGCGGACCGTGGGCAGAAGCAATTACGGCTCCGAGAGGGACGGCTATCTGCTAATGTCGTTCCTCAACCGGCAAGCAAACCGATGCTGATCCACACGCGGTCGGCCGTGCTGAAAGTGCTTGGTACGCAATTTGACGTCTCAACCGATCTTTCTTCGACCGCCTTGAATGTAAGTGACGGCAAAGTTCGCCTCAGGAGACTCAGCGATGGCAGTGAAGTTGATGTCCCGGCAAAGCATATGGTTGTCGCGGACGACGATGACGATAAGTTGACGCTTGCACGTGTGCCAGAAGCGGTGTATCACTGGAAGAGCCAGCTTGGTCTCGGGCCTAAAGGTTATGGAAAGTGGTTGCCAACGACCGAACAGCGGCCTGCTGCTTTGAAGGCGATTCCGTTCGTGCCGTCAGATAATCCCAAAAACACTCTCTACCTGTTGAGTATTCCCGTTTCCCGTTCCGACAGCACGCCTGTTGTCATTCAACCTGATTCCCAATTCGTCGTCCGCGGTCGACTCAATAGGCCAGCCAGAATTCGCTTCGGAATCGGTGTCTCGCATGTCAACGGCGAGTTCGCCGGAAAGTTTCGAGGGGACCTCGTTGACCGGCAACAAATATCCGAGCCCGACGAGGATGGTCAGTTCGAGGTTGTCTATCGAATCGGTGACTTTTCCCTCGACCCGTGCGTATGGGATCGGAAAGAGAAATTAGCTGCGAGGCCCGAGCGACTGATTCTCGACGCCATCTGGGCCTTTACGTACGCCGGCGGCCCTTCGGGGTTGGCAATCACGGAGGTGGAATTGATTTCTTCCAATGAACCCTTAAACGAATAGCAACAGAGACACTACCTTGAGTGAGAGCTGAAAAATCTCAACAAGAGTAGGTCGGGAACTCAAAATTTTTGTCTTTATGACTGACCGGGACTGCTCAGCTGACGATTTCGGAGTCTGAATCATGAACTGTGATTTTAAGCGAGTCAGCACCCTGATTGTGATAATCACGCTCAGCACGTTCGCGAATGCGCAAAACGGCCTTTCGCAACAACCATCATCATCCACGTCCGCTGATTTTGTGATTGTCCCCGATCAGCAAGCGATGGCGGCCAAGCAACAGCTACTTGCAAAGATCAAGCAAGTGAGTGGAAAAACACAAAGGCCGCCCAACGTCGTCCTCATTCTGGCCGACGACCTGGGCTATGCAGACACCAGTGCCTACGGATCGAAAACGATCCCAACGCCGCATATCGACGCGTTGGTGAAAGGTGGCGTGAAGTTCTCGGACGCCTACGTCACCGCCGCTTCATGCAGCCCTTCGCGCGCTGGGCTGATTTCCGGACGCTACCAACAGCGATTCGGATTTGAGTTTAATACGAGCGGTGCAGCGATCACCCACCGAACAAGCCGCGGCCTTGATCCCGCCGCCATTACGATGGCAGATGTTTTCCAGCAGGGAGGATATGCCACAGGGATGTTTGGCAAGTGGCACCTGGGAACTCAAGACTATTTTCATCCCCAACAACGTGGCTTCGACGAGTTCTTTGGGTTTCTGGCAGGTGCCCATTCGTTTTTTCCAAAGGAAAACGAAAGGACATTTTCCACGATCATGCGTGGCAAAACGCCGCTAACGGAACCCGAATACCTGACCGATGCGTTTGCTCGAGA
>NYSS01000170.1 GCA_002683135.1 Planctomycetota bacterium
AGGGCAAAATCAAGTATGGGAATTAATTCAACAATCTGGTGGTAAAGATGTATTTAATGCCAAGAAATACGGAATTAAGTCAGTGATTAACAACGAATATTTCTCTGGTAGATTAGTAGATGCCTGGGACAAAGCAAACACTCATCTGGGTAAACCAATGGTGTGTGCCCAGAAATGTGGTGAAGAATTTGACGCCTTCAAGGCACAGTTTGAGTAATGAAAAAATTTGATATATTTATTGGTTTAATTTACGCCATACCGGCTATTTGGTTCATATTATATATGTTTAATACCTATGGTCTTCCTGGAATGTGAAACTTCGACAGATAAATACTGATATAATAAAATAGAAAACATAGATGACTAACAAAAATACTAAAGAATGGCGAGAAAGAACAAAAGCACCATCAGATACATTCTGTTTGTTGCCTTGGGTACATTTAAGTACAAGACCCAATGGTCATATGCGAGTGTGTTGTACAGCAAACGCCTCTAGTGTTGGGCCAACAAACGACAAAGAGTTTGGTGGTGAAGTAGGTATTCTCAAACAAGCAGACGGAAAGCCAGCAAACTTAAATGTAACTGACTTAATGAGTAGTTGGAACAACGATTACATGAAAAATGTCAGAAAACAGATGCTTAATGGAGAAAAACCACCATCATGTTTGAAATGCTATGCTGAAGAAGATGCAGGTCATATGTCCAAGCGTTTCTGGGAAACAGAATACTGGGCGAGACGAGTTAATCTACAAGAAATTATTGATGAAACTTCTGAAGAAGGTGAGATTCCACCAAAGATTCGTTACTTAGATTTACGACTAGGCTCAAAGTGTAATCTAAAATGTGTTATGTGTTCGCCACACGATAGTTCACTGTGGATTCCTGATTGGATTAAACTACATCCAACTATTGAGAACGAATCTCTTAAAGAAACAATGCAATGGGGTAACAAAGGACAGATTGATGGTGCAACATATAACTGGCACAAAAGTAATACAGAATTCTGGAAACAATTGTACAAACAAATACCTCATATGAAACAGTTATACTTTGCTGGCGGCGAAGCAACAATTATTGAAGAACATTACACATTACTCGAAGAAGTTGTTAAACGAGGATATGCTTCTGATATTATATTACGATATAATTCTAATGGTATAGAAATGCCACAGAGATTATTTGATTTGTGGGACCAGTTTAAGCATGTTAGATTTCATTATTCAGTTGATTCAATTGATAAGATGAATGACTATATTCGTTATCCAAGTGAGTGGGACCACACAGTTAAGATGTTTCACTTACTAGACAATACAGGACCTAATGTAGAAGTAACAGTTGCTTGTGCGGTTCAAGCCCTCAACATATATTACTTACCAGATTTTGTCAAGTGGAAACTAGAACAAAACTTTAAGAAGATTAACTTATGGCCACTAGGTGCAGGCATGATTAACTATCATTTTGTTTATCATCCGCCTCATCTTAATGTTAAAGTATTACCGAATTGGTTTAAAGAGATGACACATGCCAAATTTGATAAGTTTATAGAGTGGTTAGAAGAAAATTGGAAGTTATGTATGGGTGATTCAGATGCAAGTTATGAACAATGGCGACAAGCAAATTATGGTATTAAAAGACTACAAGGTATGTTATCATTCTCAGAGAGTGGAGATTGGAGTAGAGAACGTATGCCAGAGTTTATTGAGTATATTAACAAGATGGATGGAATACGAGATACAAACTTTAGAGATGTATTTCCAGAGATGGCACCATTGCTAGATTGGAAATCAGAAGATGGCGATGACTGGGATGGCGAGTTTGATGACAGACTATTAAGAGAACTAGAAGATGATGGCTTCCATGTTAATCAGGAAGAATTATACAGAGATAAGGAGGAGTTATGATTGTATTAAAAGTGTTAGATGATGCAGAATTAGTATTAGCAGATTTAGAAGTTAATTTAGGCAAACAAATACGACACGCAGTGACATTATGTGTTAGACAGAATGGTAATATTACACCACTTAACACACCAGATGGAAGACCAATTCAAATGCGAGAAGAAAATACTATACAAACGATTGAAGAAACATTTGATGATGATGAATCAAATGAAAAGTTAATGGAAAAAGTATACGAAACAGAACTCGGTGATGCTTTTGAAAAAGTTGAGAATGGCGTGGGCATTGGGGAAACTAATAACAAATTAGAAGATGATGAAGAAGATTGTTGGAAAGAGTATGATGAAGTTAATGGGGGAATAAATGAAAATTGAAGACACAATGAATGGGTTCGATGTCATATGGGATTTAGGCAGACGATGCACATATGCGTGTACATATTGTCCACCACATAGAGCAAACAAGATTTCTCCTATAGTTACATTTAAAGACTTAAAAGAATCTATGGATTTCTTGGATCAATACGTAAAAATCTATGAAGGAATAAGAGGGCGACCATACACTAAAAGAAAAATATCATTTACTGGAGGGGAACCAACTCTACATACAGGATTTCTTAAATTTGCAAATTATATTAAAGAAACATATGGTGATAGATATACTATTGGCATAACTACTAATGGTATGTTTACTAAAAGACAAGCAAACTTGTATAAAAATTTTGCTGGCACAATATCATATCATGCGGAAGCAACACCAGAAGAAAAGAAAATAGTAATTGATAACATCTATCTAATTAAACATTGGCAAGTTAACGTCATGTTTCATAAGGATTACTTCGATGAATGTATTAAGTTGTGTGAAGATTTAGAAAAAGCAGGAATTAAATATATTCCAAGAAGAATTGGAGATGACGGCAATGACCAATCTTCTATTCGCAGGGGATATACTCATGTATACACCCAAGTACAAGAGAATTATTTCGAAAAACACTGGACTATGAAAAAATCAAAGAATAATGATAAGAATGATAAAATTGACCTAGACCAAATATATGTGAACACATTAGCAAAATCTAATGACACTGGACCAAAAAAAGAAGCCATAGTAGTAAAAGAAAACAAAAAACCTGAAGTAAGTAAAGTAGAAATCGATAAACCTTTAGATAAAAAAGCGGTAGTAGAAATAGACTCTAAGTCTTGGAGTCCTAGTGCAAACGAAGAAGATGAAGTAAGTCAAATAGACATTGAAGAATCTTTAGATAAAAAAGAGAACAAAGTAAAAGAAAATACCACTGAAAACAAAGACTTAGATACGAAAGTAACTGTGTACCCATCCTTAATGAAAGATAAAGACTTAAAATCTAGAAAATCTAAAGGTAGAATGTGTTGTGGCGGTAGAGACTTTTGTTTAACTACTAGTGACGAGTCAAAAGGAAAGTTAGCAACATATGTAGACAATACAAACTTCTATGGATATCGTTGCCTAGTCAATCATTATTTTCTTTATATCAATCAAGAAACCCGAGATATATATCATCATCAAACTTGTATGGTAAATCTTGAGAATGATGTTGCACCAATTGGCAATCTTGACAACAGTGATGCAATTATAGAAAGATTAACGAAGTATGAAACTGAAAAGAGTTGGCCAGTTATTTCGTGTCCTAAAACATTTTGTGGATGTGGCATGTGTGTAGACAAGATAGACCCAGAACATGATATTAAAGAACATAATTTTGGTATTACAAAAGTAGAACTTGTTCCTAATAAACTTAAAAAGATGGAAGACACAAGAACAATAACAGTAAGAACTAGAATGGAATCTATAGATGATGCCTTGTATATAGAAAATTTTAATGTAAGATGATAAAAGCAATTGAAATAGAACTAACATCGGCGTGTAATGCACGTTGCCCTATATGTATGAGAACTCGTCTTATAGAAAAGGGTATACCTGTAAAAACAGAACATTATACGATAGAAGATATAAAACAATATTTTGGTCCTATTGATATGAAAGATAGGAGAGTTAAATTTTGTGGAGTATTAGGAGACCCAATAGCATGTCCAGACTTATATGAGATATCAGAATACTTCCTAGATAAACAAGTGAAACACATAGAAGTGTCTACTAATGCAGGACTTAAAACTACAAAGTTTTGGGAAGAATATGGAGAACTATCAGAAAGGTCAAATAATAGACTAGAAATACACTTTGCAATTGATGGTGTTTATACTAATGACTATCGAGTGGGTGTTAATTTAGATAAGGTATGGAACAATGTAGACACATATTTGAATGCAGGCGGATTCGCATCTTGGCAATTCATTATATTCGATTATAATAAAGACGAAGTTCCTATAGCAAGAACAATGGCAAGAGATAAAGGCATGAAGTTTATAACTCGAACTGCCTGGAAGAATGACGCATCAGCGGCCGAACAAGAAGAAGTAAGACGCAAAACGAAGAATAGAGATTATGCCTAGCGGTCATAAAGTAAGACAATATGACATAGTGTGTAAACACTTAGATGCTGGTGAATTCTTTTTTGCCGCAAATCATAAAGTATATCCTTGTTGTTACTTGTATGATGAAGAGATTAATATTAAAATGAAATATAATACTGTGTTGCCATCTACTGAAAAATACGGCGATGGATTTAATAACTTACGATTACATACTATTGATGAAATACAGAACCACGAATATTTTAAAAAAACTTTAGAAGAATCATTTGATAAAGATAACGAGTTACATTGTAGTCGTTGTTGGAGATCCTGTGGTGATAAAGGTAAAAGGAGCACACAAAAGAATGTGGAAAGTTGATTGGATTGATATAGAGTTGACCTCGTTCTGTAATATCCATTGTGAAGGATGTTTCAGAGAGTTATCTGATTATGCGGACAAGGTGAACAACAAAGAAAGACTTTCTCTGGAGATTATAAAAGAACGATTCAGAAAAGAAGACTTTCCGGGAATTAAGATTATTAATTTTTGTGGAAGTGTGGATGAACCAACTTCACATCCACAGTTTATTGATATAGTTAAACACTTCAGAGATTGGAATGCACATATAAACATCGCAACTAACGGGTCATTGCGTACCGAAAAGTGGTGGGCTGAACTAGTAAGTGTGCTACCCAGAAGTCATAGAGTAACTTGGGGAGTGGATGGAATAGATAAAACTTCTGAAATATATAGACGAGGTTCTAAATTTGATAAAGTTGAAAAGAACTATCGTGCATTTAACAAAGCAGGTGGCCAATCTACCTGGCAGTTTATTGTGTTTGAACATAATCAACATCAAGAACAAGAAGTAAAGATAAAGGCACTTGAAGAAGGTTTTCATGATGTCAAATACATATACTCTCATAGAAAAGATGTTAAGAAAAAGAACATAACACATAAGAAAGTGGAGAGAGAAGAAACACAAACAGTTCAATGTAAGTATCAAAATCAGAATAGAATATTCGTCAATCACAGAGGAAATGTAATTCCTTGCTGTCATCTCAACGCAGAGATGTTAGAATATTCTGCTGGCAGAGAGAAAAATACAAAATTTACAAAGATATTAAACAGCAACGCAGGCGAAGAAGCAATTAATTTAAAGAACAATGAGATAAAAGATGTAATGAATGGTAAAGTTTGGAACTCTATTGTAGATTCTTGGACAAATGAACCAATCTCAAAGTGTTGGAAAACTTGTAAGAAAAGACAACACGATATATTTGTTAAGGAATCATTATGAATAAAAGCAAACTACCTTGTTTCTATAGTCTACACGGCGTAAATTATAAGAACGGATATGTCACATCATGCCCTACACAAGTCGACCAACTACACTTTCTTGATGGCGCAATACCTTCAGAGTTTATTAACAATGAAGAATTCAAGAAACATAGATTGCAGTTATGGAATGGTGAGTGGCCATCGGG
>NYSS01000171.1 GCA_002683135.1 Planctomycetota bacterium
CATTTCTTCTCTTCCCTCGCGGGAATGTCAATGTGACACATCTCGTATTACCCTAACCGGCTTCAAAAACTTCTTGGAAAACACGCGGATGCAGAACTGCCGCAGCGGCACCGACGACACCAGCCCGGTTACCGTACTCGCCCTGGATGATAGGTAACTGCCGATGAGCGTCAGACCAAATGTGCTGCCGGATCGACTCTTGCAGGGTCTGCCAATAGAGCCCGGTCGCGCTTCCCAAACCACCGCCGACAATGACTGCATGCGGATCCAGCACGCTGACCAATTGAGCGACGGTGGAACCGACATACTTCGCCCCGGAAATTACTGTTTCACGCGCGGCTGAATCACCGGCGTCCGCTGCAGCAAGTACTTCCTTTGATCCTTCGGCTGAAGCTCCGGATTTCTGGTTGTAACGCATGGCGATAGCGGGCCCTGATGCAATTTGTTCAATGATCGATGTTGAACACATACCGCATTGCGAACAGAGCGTTGTTAACTGCCCCGACGCCATCGTCCCGGTAGCACCCCGTGCCCCGAGGAACGGCCGCCCATCGACTACCAGGCTGCAGCTGATGCCGGTACCGATAGTCACATACAGGAAGATGGGAAACTGACGCCCGGCACCGTATTGGGCTTCACACAGAGCAGCGGCGCGTGAGTCGGCTTCGATTGTAGTAGGGGCCAGCGCGGACAATCTGCGTCGGATGTCGATTTGGCGCCACTTGATTGTTGCGTCGCTCACGATTTCGCCGCTGTTGCTGACCAACTCGCAAAGACTAACGCCAATGCCAGTCGGCTTTGATGACGCGACATCTGAACTGTCGTGCAATTGTTTGGCTAAGTCGTACACATCTTGGGCGACTGCTTCACCTCCCCGTTGCGGCAAAGTCGGAATGGTCTGATGCATGACGATTTGGCCTTCCGCCGTTACGATCGCACCCGTCGTCTTTGTACCTCCCACATCCAGTCCGATTGCGGACTTCGTTACTCGGTCAGCGTTCTGTTCTGCATCACATTTCATCGACTAACCTGTTTCGTCCGAGGTCGCCGTTGCGACGATGTCACTGGGGGTCGGTAGCCGGCAGGCCGCCAGCTCATCCAGAAAAACAAAGGCGTTTGGATGACCCTGTAGATAGGATGCGGGGCAGGATGCAGTCTGCGAACCTTTGGTCATCTTGAAGACTGCGTCCGCTTTTTGTTCGGAGAAAGCCAGAAGTAATACACAGCGTGCCGACAGGATCGTCCGCATGCCTGTCGTGACTCCCAGGAATGGAGCATAGACTCCGCCAAACCATTCGTGGTTCGCTTTGACAGAGATTTCGCTCAAAGGCACAACGCGTCCGACAGACTGCGGTTCACTCCCCGGCTCGTTAAACCCGACGTGACCGTTTCGCCCAAGGCCAAGGATCACCAGGTCAAGACCACCGAGCGATTCAATTTTCTTTTCGTGATCGGCAATCGACGCTGCGGCTTCTGCTTTACACGAACTGACCGGATGATACTGATGAGTGGGAATCTTCCAGGTTCGGACAACCGCCTGTCGAATTAGATTCGCGCAATTCCGGTGCTCTTCCTTCGGCACGCCCACGTATTCGTCTAGCGCAAAGACGTTCAGATGGCTCAGAACCAGATCACGCTGGGCCACCTGAGCGTACAGCGACAGCGGCGTATTTCCGCCGGCCACCATGACATTTCGTGTCTCTGGTTGAATCAGCCGCGTTGCCAGCCAATCGGTGGCGGCTTTCGTCGCCAAGCTGGCAGTGCCGAATACCTGGATCTTCATCGAGGATCTCTCTTCATTTCGACGCATCCTCCAGTCCGTATGACAACTCTCGAATGTAAGCGGCGTTACAGCCACAGCAACCGCCCACGTACTGAATTCCTTCGTTCCTGGCCAGCATGCCAAAGTCATAGAATGCTTTTCGAGACACCTGAATGATTTCCATTGCGTCCGGAAACTGGGGCATGCGAGTGAACGTGGGCAGTTCGTCGGTTGTCTCAAATGCCGCCGGTTGGGCTGCGATGGGCACATCAACTGCGGCACGCATTTGACGCAAAAACGCCAGCATCCGCTTGGGGTCTTGTTCGCAATTGCCGCCAACCGCACACGCGCCTCCGTCTACGAGTCGTCGCGCACAGTCAGCCGGCGAAACGCCATCGACGGTTTGCGTAATGACGGGCCGAAAGCTCACGGTCGCAACACAAGGCAATCCACTTTCCATCCCGCACTCCAGCGCGATCAACATCTCATCGAGTCGAAAAAACGTCTCAAGAATCAGGAAGTCCACGCCGGCTTCTTTAAGCAGGCGGATTTGCTCTGTAAAAAGTTCCCGCACGTAGGCCGCCGTTGATGGGCCCTCGCGTTCGAAAAGTTGCGTACGTGAAATACTGGCGGCCACGAGCCCGGTGGCTCCGGCAACCTCTCGGGCGATTTGGACTGCGGCACCATTGATCTCGTCCGCCTGATCTCCGTAACCAGCCCGGGATAGCTTTTCCCGAGTTCCATAGAACGTGAGGGCCTGGAGGACTTGCGCACCTGCTTTGTGGAATTCCGCGTGCAAACCACGCAGGGCGTCAGGGTGTTCGATCGCGACTTCGGGCGTGAATTGCCCGCTGCCGCGGCCCGTTCCTACCGCTTCGCGTCGAGAGCCACTATCGACGTATCCGCGGCGTTCCAGTTCCATGAGATAGCCGCCGTCGCCGAGAACGACGCCGGTCTTCATCAGCTCGATTATTGATGGCCGCATGAATGCGATTCCCTTGGCTTCAAAATGTATGTTTCTCTCCAAGACAGCATTCTGTGGCAGATGTGTTGCGGTTACAACCCTAAACCTGCATAATGTTGCACATGCAATTCACTGAAAGAATCGAGGCATCCCTCAAAGACATGCGGCCCGGTGAGGCCGACGTGGCCAGGCACCTGCTGCGCGATCCATCAAGGGTTGCCACCAACAGCCTGCGGGACGTTGCCGCGTGGTGTGGAACGAGCGATACGACCGTGCTGCGAGCCGTTCGCGCGGCCGGCTTCGATGGCTATCAGGATCTGAAGTATCACGTGCTGAGAGAACTCACGACACGTGAGTCGGTACAAAAGTCGGAACAACCGACGGCACAAATTCCCACAGAAGACATGCAGGCGAGTCTGACAGCGTGCCGGTCAACTCTAAAAAAAGCGGCGGCTATGCTCGGCCGATCAAAGCGCATTGCGATCGTCGGCTCGGGAGCTTCCGGAGGTGTTGGTCAAATTCTGGTTGATGTTTTGTGTGCCTTTGGCAGGCACGCAGTTTCTCTGCTGGACGATCAGGCCGTTGATTTCGCGCTTGCACCGTCGTCGAAAGGGCTCGTGTTGGTGGCCATCTCGCACTCAGGCGAAACGAGTTTTCCTGTTCGTGCAGTGCGCAACGCAAAGCAGGCTCAAATTCGCACAATTGGATTGACCAACGAACCTGCGAGTGAGCTTGGTCAGTTGGTCGACGTTTTGCTTCCAACGCAATCCGTTGAACGTCCCGAAGGCAGTTTTTCCATCGTTCCACGGCTATGCCAGTTGGCTATCCTGGATCAGCTGATCGAGGAGCTCAAGAGCGAGAATCAGTCAAACGGCGGAAAACAACGTCGACGTATCAGACCGAAAGTGACCGTCTGATGAACAAGACCGCCACGCAAACTGAAATGAATACGAAACATTCGACAATTCAAAGTGTGTGGAAGATCGAATGACGTCATCTCACCGAGTAACCCGATACGTTTCGGTTGCGGCCCTGGCGGCCTTGATCACGGGATTTCAGTACGGTTTCACGCTGGCCATCATCGCCGGAGCTGAGCCGTTTCTCGCAGACCAGTTTCAGCTTTCCACATGGCAGCTCGGACTCGTTGTCAGCAATCTGAGCCTTGGTGCAGCGGTGGGCTCCTTGCTCGCTGGCCCACTGAGCGACCGACTGGGACGCAGGAAAGTGCTGGTAGCGACGGCGTTGGTATTCCTGGTGTCGGCGGTGCTGTCAGCCGCTGCCAACAATATCTCGATTCTCCTGGTGAGCAGATCCTTGGCGGGTCTTGCCGTAGGCGCGGCCATGATCATTCCGCTTTACGTCGCGGAAATCTCCCCGGCGAAGTCTCGCGGGCTACTGGTGTCGCTGGTTCAAATCGGAATCGTGACGGGCATCCTGGCCGCGTTCTGCACAGGCTGGAAGGCGGCAGACTTGGGTTCGGAAAGCTGGCGGTGGATGTTTGGCATGGGAGTGCCATCAGCGCTGCTCATGTTGGTTGCGACGTTTGTGTTGCCGGAAAGCCCGCGCTGGTTAATCACCAGAGGCAACACTCAGGAGGCCATGCGCGTGCTTGCTCCGGTGATGGGCGAAAGCGAGGCAAGCAACGAACTGCGGACTATTGAAGAAGCGGTAAAACGTGAATCAGCCCGATGGCAGGATCTGTTCCATAGGAAGATACGCTGGGCACTCATCACTGGACTTGTGCTTGCCGTACTTTCGGTCACCGTCGGCATCAATGCTGTAATTCTGTACGGACCGGCAATTCTCATGAGGGGAGCCGGTGAAGATGTGTCGACGGCTCTTCGTGGTGCCGTTGTACTGGGATGCGTTAACTTCGCCTTCTCGCTGTTGGCGATGTTGACGATCGACAAACTAGGCCGCAAGCCCTTGCTGTTGTGCGGACTGGCTGGCATGGGAATTTCGATGCTTGTTCTGTGGTTCCGATTAAGTGATTCCACGTTGCCAGCTTCGTCGGGACTGCTGGCTCCTATTTTATCGTTTGTGGCCTTCTATGCCGTCAGTCTGGGACCAATCATCTGGGTGATCGTATCGGAAATATTTCCCACGAAGATACGTGGAGCGGGGATGGCGATGTGCATGGTAATCATGTATGTCGCTGACTTTGCCGTGACGTTTGCGTTTCCATTGATGATGGAACGCCTTGGCAACGGCGTTTTTTACGTCTTTGCCGGGATCTGCATTGCAGGAATCCTTTTTATTCTTCCCTTCGTTCCTGAAACGAAGGGTAAATCACTTGAAGAAATTGAAACTATGTGGTCGCGTTAGATTCCTGCAAGTCATTAATCGCTGCGACTCAACCACGATGGAGAAGAAAACATGAGCAATACAAAACACGAATTAGACCGCCGTGAATTCACGAAGACTTCGCTGACCGTCGGAACTGCGGTGTCTCTCGGCACTTCAGCGAACGTCTTTGCTGCGGATCAGACGGACAAGAAGACCAAGGTTGGCGTCATCGGCTGTGGTAGCGTGTCGAGAAAGTATCTGCCACACCTGAAGAGCTGCCCGTTCGTTGAGTTAGTCAGCACATGTGACATCATACCCGTGCGAGCCCAAAAGGCGGCCACACAGTACAACGTACCCAATCACTATCCCCATATCGACAAGATGCTGGCCGGTGCAGCCTTCGACCTGCTCGTCGACCTGACTGACATGCAGGAACACTATCGGCTGAACAAGCAGGCCCTGGAAGCTGGCAAACACGTCTGGAGCGAGAAACCCATGGCCAATGATCTGGCCGGGGGACAGGAGTTGTTTGATCTGGCCAAGAAGAAGGGCGTTCGCATATGGGGCGCTCCGACGGTGGTGATGAGCCCTCAGTTCCATTTCATGGCCAAGACGCTGCGTGAAGGTAAGTTGGGACGCGTCGCCGCGGCCCACGCCAGCTATGGTAATGCCGGTCCGAGTTGGTCCAGCTTTTTTTATGATAAGAACGGCGGCAGCATGCCGGATCTGGGCGTCTACAACTTGATGACACTGACCGGACTATTTGGACCTGCCCGTTCCATCGTGGCAATGTTGAGCATCATCACCCCGACCCGAAA
>NYSS01000172.1 GCA_002683135.1 Planctomycetota bacterium
GCCGGGGGTGATGGAGGGGATCGGCTCCGGCGCCGGTACCGACGGGAACACCCCGAGGCCCGTGGAGAACGCGTTGTCGGCGAGGACCAGCGTGCGCGGGTCCGGACCCGTGATCGGCTCGACCGGGAAGGCGAAGATGCCCCAGCCGTAGGGGAGCGACAGGGTCTCGAACATCGTTGGTACGCCCACGAACGCGAACAGGGCGAACGGCGCGTCGTTCTGGGAGAGCAGCGGGTTGAACAACTCGATGGTGATCGGGGTCGCGACGGTCGTCTGCACCCGCCGATCGAGCCCGCCCACGCTGCCGTCGACGACCAGGTAGTCGGCCGGCCCGCCCTCGATCACGTTGGCCGGGATCCCGGTCGTCCCGCCACCGATCCCGGTCGCGATCGGGTCCGTGTACACGAACGGATCGGGCGTGAGGATGAGCGTCACGTTGTCGCAGTAGCCGTCGCAGTACGTCCCCGAGATCCGGGTGAAGGCGACGTTGACGATGATGTCGCGTGTTCCCACCGGCACCATCCCCGTCGCCTGACGTAACAGCAACGCGGTGATGAAGCCCCGGTCGACGGCGAGGACCGGGCCGATGATGACCTGGGCGAGCTGCGTGGCCGCGGCGTCGCGGAAGACGAGCTGACCGAGCACGTTGTCGTCCTGGCTGGCGTAGCCGCCCAGCCACGCCGCGAAGTCGTACTGCACCTGCCCCGTGTCGATGGCCGGGCCGATCGAACTCACGTCGAGGATCTGCTGGAGCGCCGACGTCGCGCCGTTGCCGCCGCTGAAGTAATTGCGGCCACGGTTAGCGGGCCCCGGGTCGGTGGGGGAGGCCCAGAGGTTCGCGCCGCCGATCTCGTAGTCGGTCACGGTTGCGTCGCTGAAGACCGTCCATTCGGGGATGGTCGTCGCGCCGAATGTGTACCCGTCGTTGCCGCTCTGGGCCTCGGCGGCCCCGTTGCGTACGAGGTTGGGAGACTGGCACGGGGCCAGGACGCCAAGAGCCAGCAGGAGACAGAGAGAACGGAGGACGAACATGACGGGCCTCCAGATCAGTCGTGTATGGGGATCCTACCCCCAAGCCTGGTCGGGTCACTTGGGAGAGACGCAGCGCCCGCCGTTTTCCTTGGCGAGCTTCTCCATGAAGACCCGGCGCTTCTTGTTGAGGCCGAGCCCGATGGAGTGGACGACGATCCTGCGGAACGGGTTCCAGCGGCGGACCGCGGCGAGGATCGCGTCCTTGTTGTCAGGGTTGAGCCCGGGCCCCTTCAGTTTCTGGATGGTCGGCGCCCCGTCGGACAGCAGGAACACGGTGTCCGCCTGGAGCGCGTAGTAGCGGTCGAAGGAACCCCGTCCCGCCGTGTTGAACGCCAGCTCGAGGGCGTCGTAGGTGTTCGTCCCGAGCTTGAGGGTCAGGCCGTTCACCCACCCCTGGGCCCTGGCGATGTTGTCCTTGGTCGCCGGTTGCATCGTGCGATCGAAGCGGTCCAGTCGGTTCGCGAAGGCGATGATGTTGAAGCGCTGGCGCGGCTTCAGCTGGGAAAGCGCCCTGTTCAACTCCTCCCGGGCGACGTCGATGCGGCGGGTCTGGCCGCGGCGCATCTTCTGCTTCATGGACTGGGAGGCGTCGAACACGTACAGGATCGAGCGGCCGTCCTGGGGGATGCCGAAGTAATAGCCCCCCGACGCGTCCCCCTCGACCGTGGAGGTGTGGCCACCGAGGGGCTTCTTGCCGGAGAGGAACGGCGCACCTTCGGCGTCCAGCCAGCGGCCCCAGGCGACGGATGACGTCCCAAGGGTCATCCCCGTCAGCCGCTCCAGCGTGCGCGCCGTGGCCGTACGGACACGCGAGACCTCTTCGCGCGCCAGCAGCCCGATCAGCGGCTTGAGCGCGGCGGGCCAGCGGAGCGCCTGCAGGGTCTGGGCGGCCCTCTCCCGGATCACGGGGCGCTTGTGCAGCAACATCTTCAAGACCCACGGTCCGGCGCCCTGGCCGCCCGGACCGAGTCGGCTGATCGCGTCGAGCAACAGCCCGCACTTCTCCTCGTCGGCGAACTCCCCCGGCGCGGTCACCAGCTTCAGGTCGCGCGCGGCGAGGCGGCCGGCCGCGGCCGACAGGGTTCGCTTGAGTCCGTGCGGGGGAGAGACCTTGCCGCGCACCAGGAGACGGACCTGGCCGCGGATCGCCTCCGGGTCCCGCATGCGCAGCAGCTGCGAGTGGATCGTTTCCTGGAGCTGACGGATCGGCTTCAGCTGCACCCGGAAGGTGAGCATCTTCTTGCCGCCGTGGTTGTCGAGGAACGGGCGCCGCGCCTCCTCGAGAGGCTCCGCCTCACGCTCCAGGACTCCGTACGCGGTGACCAGTACGCGGGTGACCCGCGCTGAATCGAAGGCGCCGATCGCGGTGAGGGCCGCGCGCTTCTCGTCGAGCGAATCCGCCGTCGCCTTCGTCGGGTGGAACGCTCGCTTGACCTTGGAGATGGCCTTCGCTTCGTCGACGAGGTCGCAGACCGACATGATCGAGAGGAGGGCTGCCAGGAGCGCGGACATGGGGCCATCGTATCCGGTTAGGCTGCCCCCGATGGATCCGGTGACACAGGGGGTGGTGGGCGCGGCGCTGGCACAGGCGTTTGCGCGCCGTGAGGACGTGCGTCTCGCCACGCTGGCGGGTGTCGCGGGCGGCATGGCCGCCGACCTGGATATCCTCATCCGATCAGCTGAGGATCCCCTCCTCACCATCGAATACCACCGGCATTTCACCCACGCCCTGCTGTTTGTCCCGCTCGGCGGTCTGATCGTCGCGGCGGCGCTGTGGCCGCTGGTGCGGCGCCGGGTCCGCTTCCCCCGGTGGCTCGGGTTCGCGACCCTCGGGTATCTGACGGCGGGCCTGCTCGACGGGTGCACGAGCTACGGGACCCGTCTGCTCTGGCCGTTCTCCGACGTTCGGATCGCGTGGGACCTGGTCGCCGTGATCGACCCCTTGTTCACGGTTACGTTGGGGTTCTTGGTGATCCTGGCGGCGGTGCGTCGACGACCCCGTTGGGCGCGCGTCGCGTGCGTCCTGGGGGTTCTCTACCTCGCTGTCGCGCTGGTGCAGCGTGAGCGCGCCGCATCTCGAGCCTGGGACCTCGCGTCCGATCGCGGACACGACGTCGCCCGGTTGGTGGTCAAGCCGTCCATGGGGAACTTGCTCGTCTGGCGCAGCACCTACGTGGCGGGTGACGATGTCTGGGTCGACGCCATCCGCGTCGGCCTGAAGACGCGGGTCTACCGTGGCGCCCGGACGCCCCTCGTGGTCCCTGCCCGCGACCTCTCCGACGTGCCCCACGGCTCCGTCCTGCGGGCCGACATCGATCGGTTCGCGCACTTCTCTGATGGCTGGCTCTGCTGGCATCCGGATCGACCGGATGTCCTGGGGGACGCCCGCTACGCGAGCCTGCCCGACGCCATCAGTCCCCTGTGGGGAATCATGATCGACCGCGACAAGCCCGAGGTGCACACGCCGTTCGTGCGCACCCGTCGTGTCGAGGCGGTGACCCTACGGCGGTTCTGGGCGATGCTGCGCGGCGCGGATTTGCCCTAACGGGCGAGGTCGGGATAGCGCGCCTGCAGAGCAGCCGAGAGGATCGGGGCGACCGAGGCGACCCGTCCGCCCGCGTCGGCGAGCAGCTTGGAGCGCGGGTGCGTGTCCGTGCCCGATAGGGACGCGAGCTCTTCGGCCGCCATCAGGCGGGTCGTCGCGTCCTGCGCCAGCACCAGGTGCGTCGTCACCGCGTGGACCTCTGAGGCTCCCTGCTCCTTGTACGCGCGGGCCGCCTGCAGCAGGGAGCCGCCCGTGCGGACCATGTCGTCGTACATGACCACGGGTCGGCCCGAGACATCCGCATTGACGCCCGTCAACTCGAGGGCGTCGTCGACCCGGCGCTTGTAGACGAACGCCGCCTCGTGGCCGAGTTCGTTGGCGATCTTGACGACCTGCTTGGCCCGCCCGGCGTCGGTGGACGCGATCACCGGGTCGTCCAGATTCAGGCCCCGGATCAGA
Source organism: Planctomycetota bacterium (assembly GCA_002683135.1). Taxonomy (GTDB): domain Bacteria; phylum Planctomycetota. The sequence continues at coordinate 4,037 of NYSS01000172.1, forward strand.
TCGCAGACGACGCCGCGGGCGCTCAGGTGGCGGCTGACCAATCCGTCACCGAAGTAATGCTGGATGCCGTCCGTGTGGAGATCCATGAGGAAGAGGATGTTCCCGGTCTGCGCCGGCGGGATCGCCGACAGCGCCCGGGCGCGCGTCTTGGCCGTGACCACCTCGCCGGGCTGGGCGGCCCGCTCCATGGTCGAGTAGCCGAAGTAGGGGGCGACCACGGCGAGGCTGCGCGCTCCTGCGCGCGCCAGGTGGCATGCGGTGTCGTAGACATCGAGGAACGCGGCGTCGTCCGTGGTCCCGCCCAGGAGGATGACGTTCCGATTCGCCACCTCGCCGTGGACGCGCAGATAGCGTTCCCCGTCAGGGAACCGGCTGGTCTCCAGGCGACCCCGTTCGACGTCGAGGCCCTCGGCCAGGTCTGCGGCGAGGGGGCCGTAATCCGGGATCGCGAGGAGCAGGGTGGTGCGAGGACGGGCTGCCATCGCCTACAGTATCCACCGTGAGCCGGCTGCTTCCAAATCCTGTCGTCATGTTCTTGCTGCTGGCGGCCACCGCGCTCGGCCAGGAGGCCGATCGCTGGTGGAGCCTGAAGCGGCTGAAAACGGCCGGCATCCCCCAGGTGCAGGGTGTGTCCGGTTGGCCTCGCAACCCGATCGACGCGTTCATCCTCGCCCGCCTCACGGCCGCCGGCCTGGCGCCGTCGGAGTCGGCCGACCGGCGGACCCTGATCCGTCGGGCGACCTTCGATTTGCACGGGCTGCCGCCGTCCCCCGAGGAGATCGAGGCGTTCGTGAACGACGGGCGGCCGGACGCGTTCGAGCGACTGGTCGACCGACTCCTGGCGTCGCCGCGGTACGGCGAGCGCTGGGCGCGCCACTGGCTCGACGTGGCGCATTACGGGGACACCCACGGCTACGACAAGGACAAGGTGCGCCCGAACGCGTGGCCGTACAGGGACTGGGTCATCCGGGCGCTGAACGACGACATGCCCTGGGCGCGGTTCGTGGAGATGCAGATCGCCGGCGATGTGCTCAGCGGCGGCGATCCAGACGGCGTCATCGCGACCGGATTCGTCGCCGCCGGACCGTGGGACTTCGTCGGCCACGTCGAGCTACGGGAAGGTACGGTCGACAAGGAGATCACGCGCAACCTGGACCGCGATGACATGGTCACCAGCACCATGTCGGCGTTCGCCAGCCTGACGGTCCACTGCGCCCGTTGTCACGACCACAAGTTCGATCCCATATCGCAGTCGGAGTACTACGGGTTGCAGGCGGTGTTCGCCGGCGTGGAGCGGGCGGATCGGGCGTTCGATCCGCCGCAGATCAGCCAGCGTCGTCAAGGGCTCGAGGCGCGCCTCGAAGCTCTCCAGGCATCCATGAAGGACCTGGCTCCCGAGCAGGTGGCGTCCGAGGAGGTGGGCCAGCGGCGGGTGGCGCGCGACGCCGCCAAGGCCGCGCTCGCGGCGCTGCCACCGGCGCCAGCGGCGAACAGTCCGAGTAACGGGTGGCACAGCCTCGTCATGTCGGGGCCGCTGCATGAGAAGTGGGTGGAGGTGGATCTCGGCGCTCCCCAGGTCGTCGACGAGGTCGTCCTGTGGCCCGCCCGTCCCCAGGACTTCCCGGACACTCCGGGGTTTGGTTTCCCGACCCGCTGGTCTGTGGTGGTGTCAGCGTCGGCGGACGGCAGCGGTGGTCGTGCGCTGGCGCGCCACCTGGACGACGCGCCGAATCCCGGGGACGGGCCGGTGCGCATCTCCGGCGACGGCGCGCCCGTGCGGGTGATCCGCGTGATCGGGCATCGCCTGTGGGAACGCCGGAAGGATTGGGTGATGGCCCTGTCCGAGCTGCAGGTCATGGTCGGCGGCAAGGACGTGGCTCGCGGCAAGACCGTGCGCGCGAAGGACTCCATCGAATCGGGGCTGTGGTCGAAGCGCCACCTCGTGGATGGCCACACCAGCCGGCATGCGATCGGGGAGGTGCCCGACGACCTGCGTCGGCGACGGGAGTTGGAGGCTGCGGTGGCCCGGTGTGAGCGCGCGTTGAGCGTCGCCGCTCTGGAGGCGGAGCGGGCGCGCTACCCGGAGCGCGCGGCCCGACGGGAGGGGGTCCGGGTGGAGATGGAGGAGGTCGCCAAGCAGTTGGCGGCTCTCCCGGATCCCAGCTACGTCTACGCGGCGGCCCCCACGTTCAAGCGGGAAGGCACGTTCACGCCGGCGCCTGGAGGGCTACCCCGCCCCGTTCACGTGCTCGAGCGAGGCGACGTGGACAAGCCCGGTGCGCCCGCGGTGCCCGGCGCGCTCGCGTGCGTGGAGGGGGTGTCCTCCACGTTCCGTGACGACATGGCCGCCGAGGGACGTCGTCGGTCGGCGCTCGCTCGTTGGCTGACCGATCGTGACAACCCGCTCACCTGGCGCTCCGCGGTGAACCGGGTGTGGCACCATCACTTCGGTCGGGGGCTCGTCTCGACGCCCAACGACTTCGGGAAAATGGGCGCCCGTCCGTCGCACCCCGCCTTGCTGGACTGGTTGGCGATGGAGTTCCGGGACTCCGGTGGATCGCTCAAGGTCCTGCACCGGGCGATCCTGTCGAGCGCCGTCTGGCGCCAGGCGTCGGCGCACGACGCGGCGCGGGCGGCCAAGGACTCGGGCAACCGACTGCTGTGGCGCGCCAACCGCCGTCGCCTGGAAGCGGAGGCGGTTCGCGACGCCGTGTTGTCGGTGGCGGGGGCGCTGGACTTCAAGATGGGCGGCCCCGGGTACCGCACGTTCGGCTTCAAGGACGACCACTCGCCGCACTACATGTACGACCGCTACGACGCCGACGATCGCGGGACGTGGCGTCGAGCCGTCTATCGGTTCCAGGTGCGTTCTGTCCCCGATCCATTCCTGGAGACCATGGATTGCCCGGACCCCTCCCGCAGCACCCCGGTGCGGGCCGAGACGGTCACGGCCCTGCAGGCCCTCTCCTTGCTCAACAACCGCTTCATGCTCAGGCAGGCTCGGTCGCTGGCGGAGCGGGCGACCCGGGAGGCGGAGGGCACCTCGGCTCAGGTCGCGCGCGCGTTCTCCCTGTCCCTCGGCCGGGATCCGGATCCGAAGGAGCATGAGCGGATGACCGCGTACGCTGGCCAGTACGGGCTGCCGGCGCTGTGCCGTTTGCTCTTCAACCTCAACGAGTTCCTGTTCATCGACTGATGGCATCACCTGTTCCACAAGGCATGGATCGGCGGGAGTGGCTCTGGCGGTCTGGCGGCGGACTCGGAGGCGTCGCGCTGGCGTGGCTGTCCGCCGAGGCGCGAGGTCTCCAGCCGGGGTTCCATCACGCGCCGCGGGCGAAGCGGGTGGTTCAGTTCTTCATGTCCGGGGCTGCGAGTCAGTGTGACCTGTTCGACTACAAGCCGGAGCTGATCAAGCGGAACGGCGAGGAGTGGGACCCGGGGGAGACGGTCGAGCTGTTTCAGTCGCGGCCGGGGAAGGTCATGCGTTCGCCTTGGGGATGGACCCCCCACGGTGAGTGTGGCAAGCACGTCAGCGATCTGCTCCCGAACATCGGCAGCTGCGCGGACGACATCGCGTTTGTCCACGGCATGACGTCCAAGTCCAACGTGCACGGGCCGGCGACCCTGCTCCAGGCCACGGGATTCGTGAGCCCCGGTTTTCCGAGCGTCGGCGCCTGGGTCAGCTACGCGCTGGGTCGTATGAGCGACGACCTGCCTGCGTACGTGGTCTTGCCGGACAGCCGCGGCTATGCGCCGTGCGGGCCGGGGAACTGGACGGCCGGTTTCTTGCCCGCGGTCCATCAGGGGACCATGATCCGACCCGATCGGCCGGACCCGATCGCGGATCTCAAGCCGCCGACGGACGCGGGCGTGGACGCGCGCGCCGACGAAGACGGGCTCGCGTTGCTCGGTGAACTGAACCGACGTCATCGGATGGGACGGCCGGGAGATGATCGTCTCGACGCGCGGATCGCGTCCTACGAGCTCGCGGCGCGGCTTCAGCTCTCCGCCCCCGAGGTGCTGGATCTCGCGGGTGAGGCCGGTCATGTGCGTGATCTCTACGGCCTCGACCACAGGGCCACGGCCGAGTTCGGGCGCAACTGCCTGTTGACGCGGCGCCTCCTCGAGCGCGGGGTGCGCTTCGTTCAGGTCTGGTCGGGGGCGGACAACGGCCATCCCCGACGTAACTGGGATTCCCACGAGGACGTGAAGAAGGACCATGGTGAGCTCGGCACCATGATCGATCGGCCCATCGCCGGGCTGATCAAGGACCTCAAGCGCCGCGGCATGCTCGAGGACACGATCATCCTGTGGACGACGGAGTTCGGGCGGATGCCGTGTGGCCAGGGCAGCAAGGGCCGCGATCACAACCCCTTCGGATTCACGAGCTGGCTCTGTGGCGGCGGCATCAAGGGCGGGGTGAGCCACGGCGCCACGGACGAGTGGTCATTCCGCGCCGTCGAGGACAAGACGACGGGGTATGACCTGCACGCGACGATCCTGCATTTGCTCGGCATCGACCACGAGCGCCTGACCGTGCGGCAGGACGGCATCGACCGTCGCCTGACGGATGTCCACGGTCACGTCATCCGCGACATCCTCGCCTGATCGTCGGCGCTCCGGGCCGCGCGAATACGCGTCGTCGTACGCCTCTCGGGCGCCGTGATTTCGCGACTGACCCGATGGGAAAAACCGGCAAAGGAACCGAAATCACGCCGTAATGGGGATGTGTTGGGTCGTATGCTTTCAAAAGGCCGCTCGCGGGCCGACCGAAGGAGCCAGCGCATGTCTTGGAGCTTGAAGATCGCCTTGTTGGCCATGATGTTGGTGACGGCCGTCGCGCCGGCTCAGGACGCGTTTGTCCCGCACCAGCTCCTGGTCCGCCTCGATCCCTCGATCCCGGACGTGGATCAGCGCCAGGTCGTGCGGTCCCTCGGTCTCTCGGTGCGGACCCACTACGACCTCCTCCGTATGTGGTGGGTGGATTGCCCGAAACACTGGGACGTCCTCGAGAAGGCGGAGGAGCTCGCCGCGGACCCTCGGGTCGTCTTCGCGCATGCGAACTACTACGGCCGACGGGTGGGGCGGGTCAGTCCGGTCATCCCCAACGATCCGCAGTTCGGCAACTGCTGGGGTCTCAACAACACGGGGCAGGCGATCCTGGGGAGCGTGGGGACGAACGACGCGGACATCGACGCTCCCGAGGCGTGGTGTCTGCGGACCGACGCCAGCGCGGTCGTCATCGCCGTGATCGACTCCGGGTGTTTGAAGACCCACCAGGATCTCGTCGGCAACATCTGGCAGAACCCGGCTGATCCGGTGAACGGCGTCGATGACGATGGGAACGGCCTCATCGACGACATCAACGGATGGGACTATCTCGCCGGAGACAACGACCCGGAAGACCTGGACGGGCACGGGACGAACGTCATCGGTGTCTGCAGCATGACGGGCGACAACGGGGTCGGCGGGACGGGGGTGTGCTGGCAATCGAGCGTCATGATCCTCAAGGACGGGAACTCGTTCCCACAGGCGGCGCTCTCCGCGTTGGCGATGCAATATGTCGCGGCGCACAACGTCGCGGTCGTTAACTTCAGCACCGGCTATCCCGCCGCGGCGCAGTCGACCATCAGCACAGGGGTGAACGCGCTGCAGGCGGCGGGCGTCATCATGACGGTGTCCGCGGGCAACGGCGGCGGCAACATCGAGGGCGGCACGCTGGATGTCCCGGCGGAGTTGACCCAGGACAACCTGTTCGTGATCGCGGCCAGCAATAACAGCGACGGCCGCGCCACGTTCTCGGCCTTCGGGCCGATCAGCGTCGACATCGCGGCGCCGGGGGAGGGCATCCGCACGACGACGCGTATCGGGGGATATAGCTTCGTCTCCGGGACGTCCTTCTCCGCGCCCATGGCCGCGGGGTGCGTGGCCCTGGTGCGGGCGCAGAACACCAGCCTCTCGCACACGGCGGTCATCAGCCTGTTGATGAACAACGCGGACACGCGTCCAGCCTGGAACAACCTCACCGTGTCGGGGGCGCGCATCAACCTGAATGACGCGCTGCAGGCGACGCCACCGCCGACACCCCAGTACCAGACGAACGCGTCCGCAGCGTCCCTCGACGTAAATGGTGTGGCGGGGACCTCCGCTGCTCCGGCGATCGTCACGACGAACACCGCCACGTCCGTCAGCCTCGGGCTCTTCAGCTTCCTGCAGGGGAACGCGTGGGATCTGGGCTACGGGACGGCGCCGCTCATCCCCGCCAGCGCCGGCGCCCTGACCTCTTCAGACGGGCAGATCGTGAACCTCGATCTCGCGGACCCGAACGCGGGGACCTGGTTCAACGTGATGCAGACCAGCCCTCCATTCACCAACCTCAGCCTGCCCTCGGTGACGTTTCCTGTGCCACAGTCGATCTCGGCGCAGATGATCGTCGTGTCTCCGGCGACGTCCTCGGGGATCACCCTGTCTCAGCCCGTACAGCTGATCGTGCAGTAGGCGGCGCTTGACGAGGGGCGCGGCTCCGCCAGCGCGCCCGGGGATCACTTCTTCTTGGTGAAGCGGACGTCGAACAGCCTCGGCCAGTTCTTTCCCGTGACGTACATCTTGCCGTTCAAAGGATCCCGTGCGATGCCGTTCAGGACGTGGCCGGGCTCGAGTTCGGTCCCCTCGGGGAGGATGCCGCTCAGGTCCGCCTTGTCGACCACCTCCCCGGTCTCCGCGTCGATCTTGAGGATGAAGTCGGTCTCGTAGACGTTCGCCCAGATGTGACCGTCGTGGTACTCGAGCTCGTTGAGCTTGGCCACTGGGTCGCCGTCGGCGTCGGTGACGACGATGGTCTTGACGATGTTGAATTCCTTGTCGCGGTAGACGATCTCGCCGTTCGTGCTGCCTGACGACATGATCAGGTGGGTGCCGTCATTGGTGAGGCCCCAGCCCTCGCCTTCGTACTTGAACTTGCCCTTACGGATCGCGCGCAGGTCCTTGAAGTCCTCTGCGGTGACGAGCATGGAGTCCTTCTCGTCGAGGCGGAGACCGGACAGGTCGAACGTGAACGCGACATGGTTGCGCCACGTGATTTGGTAGAGGACGTCATCGAGGATCGTGATGCCCTCGCCGAAGAGGTCGGACGAGATGCCGTAGCGGTAACAGATCTCCCCGGTCTGGAGATTGAGGATGCGCCAGTCGGACTCCTTGGTGAAGCCTGTCCCCTCGAAGAGGAAACCCTTGTGGAATTCCAGGCCCTGGGTGTAGGCCTTCTCCGTCTGGTGCTTGAAGTCCGCGAGGACTGTCCACTCCAGGGTGATGTCGTCGCCGCCCTGATTCACCAGCACGACGATGACGGTGACCGCGATGGCGAGCAGGGCGGCCAGGATGACCCACTTTGGCACGGGTGTCTTCGCGGGCGACGGTGACTTGGAATCGGCGATGGGAGCTGGCCCGGACTCTTGGCGACCCTGGCCGCGGTTACGGTTCTTTTTCCCCATGCCGAGCAGGTTAGCAGGCCGCCGAGATGCCGCCGCGGTCTGGCCCCTCAATCAGTGTCGGCGTCGCCGCCCTGGTCTGCCTCTTCCGGTCGGTCCCAGCCTCGCGTGGTCCGTAGACCGCCGCGGGTCATGAACACGAGGAGGATCGAAAACGGGGCCACCAGCATGAGCAGGAGCACGGCCCCGGCTCCCAGGTCGAAACGCTCCATGACCGTGATGAAACCCAGCACCACGATGGCCAGGAGCGCCAGCGCTGCCCACCCGTCGTTCATGCCGGCAGGATACCAGGGCTGCGGTCGCCTCCGGTCACTCGATCCGTTGTCTCGGCCCGCTCCGCTGCTACTCTCTCGGCCGGCAGGCCCCGTCGTCTAGCCAGGTCCAGGACACCAGGTTTTCATCCTGGTAACACGGGTTCAAATCCCGTCGGGGTCACAACGTGGGGGCGTCCTTCGGGGCGCCCCCCGTTCTTTGATGGAGCTCGGCGATCGCCGGGCCTATGCGCCTTCGAATCGCACCCAGAAGCTCCAGGCCTGACCGTCTTCCATGCGGTCGCGGCGGGCCAGGATGACCCGGTCGCCGAACCGGTGGATCTCACCGGCATCAGCCGGGGAGCGGGGCGCCCCGAGGAAGTCGACGGGCGTCGCCGATGGACCCGGCAGGTCCGGAGGTACGGGAAGGAATCCGCCGATGCGGAACGCACCCGAGCCGACCTGTAGCTCCCAGCGGTGCAGGTGGGCCTCAGCGAGCTCCGGCGTCGCCGTCTCAACGGCGTCGCGCGTGTCGTCCCCGGCCATCAACTCAACCTGTTGCAAGATCTCGGTGCCGCGTATTCGGGTCAGGGCGTAGCGCAGACGCAACGGCTGATTGTTGGCGAACGCGGTTCGGAAGCCTGGCAGGTCCTCCCCGGTCCCGCGGTACACCTGGTGATCGCCCCGGTCGGTGCTGAAGCCCACGACGACGTCAGCGGGCATGGACCCGAACTTGAGGTCCCACTCGGCGACGCCTTCTGCCGACTCCGGTGCGGGTGCGGCGACGAGGTTCACGTTGACGAAGCGAGGGGCGACCGGGGGGCCGGCGTCGAGTGAGGTGTCCGGCACGTTGTCCGACCCGCAGGCGGCCACGCCCAGGACGAGCGGCAGGAGGAGGAGCGCGATGGGCCTCATGCAATTTCTCCCTTGAGCAGGTGGGATGGACTGTACTGCACAGAGACGCCGCGCATGTCCAGGGGATCAGCGTGATTTGTGACCACACACGCAGCTTTGCGACGCGCCTTTCGTGGGTGCGCGTCCGCTCATCTTCCGGTCCCGTGGGTGCTCATTCAGGGCTCGAGCGTCAATCCGGGTGGAA
>NYSS01000173.1 GCA_002683135.1 Planctomycetota bacterium
CGATGACGTAGTCATCGAGGTAGGCCTTGATCTTGGACGGACTCGGGATGCTGTCGCGCGAGAGCGGGGCTGAGTCGGAGGCGGCGAGCGCTTGCTTGCGGTTCTCTTCGACGAGGATCGTGTTGCAGATCTCGATGCACTCGTTGCAGATGTTGACCCCGGGAGGTCCCGAGACCAGCGACTGGACCTTGTACCGGCCCTTGCCACAGAAGGTGCAGGTTTCGTGCTCACCGTCCCGAGTATCTGGCATGTCTTACTTCTTCAGGGGATCCACGACCTGGTCGACCAGCCCATACTCCAGCGCTTCGCTGCCGGACATGAAGTTGTCGCGGTCGGTGTCCTGGCGCACCTGATCGACCTCACGGCCGGAGTGCTTGGCGAGGATTTCGTTAAGCGTGCCCTTGAGCCTCTCGATTTCCTTCGCCTGGATCTGGATGTCGGACGCTGTTCCCTGTGCACCGCCCCACGGTTGGTGGATCATGATCCGCGCGTTCGGAAGCGCGTGGCGCTTGCCCTTGTCACCGGCGGCGAGAAGGACGGCGCCCATGCTGGCGGCCTGGCCGATGCAGTACGTCGCTACGGGGCACGGAATGAACTGCATCGTGTCGTAGATCGCCAGGCCGGCCGTGACCGAACCGCCAGGCGAATTGATGTACATGCTGACGTCCTGAGATCGATTTTCCTTCGCCAGGAACAGGAGCTGGGCGATCACCGAGTTGGCGAGGCGATCGGAGACCTCTGTTCCGATGAAGATGATGCGATCTTCAAGGAGACGCGAGTAGATGTCGTAGGTGCGTTCCCCACGACCGGTTTTTTCGATGACGTAGGGGACGTAGTCGATAGCCTTCGGGTCCATGTTTCCCTCTTCTGTTCCCATTTTAAGGCTCGGGGGGACATCTCCCGAGGGGGCGCTGAAGATCTCCTCAGGCGTCCTCGGTCCCGGCTTCTTCGGCGGGACCGTCCTCAGGCACATCTTCGGCAATTCTTGCCTGATCCAGTAGGAATTCGCAGACCTTGCGTTCCACGACCTCGTTTCGCACCTCGCCGATGAGCCCTTGCTGCTCGTAATACTCGCGGACGGCTGAAGGTTTAGCGCCGTGGCGCGCGGCGACGTCCGCCAGGGCTTGGTCGACGTCGTCCTCGAGGCAGAAGATCTTCTCCTTCTTGGCGATGGCCTCGACGAGGAGCCAGGCGCGCGTGTCACGCTGGATGGACTCGGTGATGGCCCCCTTCTCCTCTTCGGCCTTGGCCTTGGCTTCCTCGGGGGGGAGGCCTTCTTCCATCTGGAAGTGCATGGTGCGCTGGCCCATCTGGCGCTCGACCATGCGTTCCGTGGGGCCCGCCGCGATGGCGATGTCTGCGTGGGCGATCAACTCATCCAGGATGTCCTTGACCACCTGGCGGTCGGAGAGCCGGTCGTGCTCTTCTTCAAGTTCCTTGGTGACCTCCGTCTTGAACGCAGCGAGGTCGTCCTTGCCGACCGTGGCGGCGAAGCTGTCGTCGATCGCAGGTGAGGTGCGACGCTTGTAGCCTTCGATGGTCAGCTTGCCCGTCGTCTCCTGACCGCGGAGGGCTTCCTCCGGGTGGTCGTCCGGGACCGTTAGCTGTACCTCGACCTCGTCGTCCACCTTGCTCTCGGATGCGATCTTGCGGGCATCTGGGAACGCGAGCCCTTCGAGCTGCTCCTGCTCCGGTAGGAAGACGGCGCCCTTTTCATCCGCGAGGACGTGTTCGCCTACGGAGATCGTCGCCGTGGTCTGCACGAGGTCACCTTCCTCGTAGCCTCCTTCTTCCACCGGAAGCCACTCGGCATGGCTCTCGGCGATGCGCTGGATGACCTCATCGACCTGCTCGGCGGTCACGGGCTCGCGCTTACGATTGACCTGGACACCGCGGTACTTGGGCAACTCGAACTGCGGTTTCACCTCCACCTTGAACGAGAAGGCGAGATCGCCCTCGTTCGGGAGCTCGTGGTGGTCGTGGTCATCCGCGCCGTCGATCTCCGGTTCGGAGACAGGCTCCAACTCGTGTTCCCTGAGGGCGTCCGCGACGGCGCCGCGGACGATGTCGTGATAGACCTCGTGGCGGACCTGCTCGCCGTAGCGCTTTTCGAGCACCGTGCGAGGGACCTTCCCCGCCCGGAAACCGGGGAGGACGATCTGCTTGCGCAGTTCTCCGTATTGCTTGTTGAGCGCGCCTACGATGTCCTCTGCGGGCACCGAGACGGCGATCTCTTTCTCACAAGGTCCGAGATCGTTGAGCTTGCTGGGCATGAAACAACCCGAAGTTGGTCAAGATGCGCGGCCGCAACGGTTTGGATGTGCTCCGCTTTCCCCGTGCCGCGCACCAAGACCTTAGTGGGGTAGCACGGGGGCTTCAAGCCGTGACCCCAGCCGATCGGGCTGATGCCCGCGACGGCGGCGGGTTCCCATCCGGCGAGGAGCCCTGGGTCCTTCGGATCGGCAGCTACGGGCTCCCAGGTACCATCCCGGTATGCCGTCGTCCCGGGCACGCCCTCCTTTCCGCCGCGCGCTCCGGCTTGCGTGGGATAGCGGCCGCCTGCTTGCCCTACAGCAGGCGGCCCTGGCTCTCCTCCAGGGGGCGCTGCCGGTTCTGGGCCTGTGGCTGATGAAGCTGCTCGTCGACGCGGTCGCTGAGGGTGCGCGGGGCCAGGACCCGGAGGCGGTGTTCGATGAGGTCGTCGTGATCGTGCTGCTGGCCGCAGGCGCGGCTGCGGCGGGGGCGCTCGCGCGAAACTGGTCGGTGTTCGTCGGGGAGAAGCAGGGCCAGGCCGTGCATGACCATGTGCACGCGTTGCTCCACGACAAGGCGGTCGCCGTTGACATGCAGGACCTCGAGGACCCCCAGATCCTCGATCTGCTGCAGCGGGCGCAGCAGGAGGCGCCGGTGCGGCCGCAGCGGCTGGTCGGCGGGCTGACCCAGATCGGACAAGGCGTGCTGTCGCTCTTGCTGATGGCCGGGCTCCTCATGACGCTGCACTGGGCCGTCGCTGCCATCGTGCTCGTCGCGGCAGTCCCTGGGCTTGTGGTACGGGCTCGGTACGCGCGCATCCTTCATCGATGGCAGGAGCGTCGAGCGCAGGACGACCGGGAGACTCGCTATTTCGCGTGGCTGTTGACGTCACCTGCGATCGCCAAGGAGGTGCGTCTGTTTAGCCTCGGTTCGGTGTTTCGCAGGCGCTATCGCCAGTTGCGGAAGCTGCTTCGGGGTGAGCGCATCGGCATCGCCAGGTCGCGGGCCTGGGCGGAGTTGCTGGTGCAGACGTTGAGCCTGGTGGTGACGTTCGGCGCGTACGCCTACGTCGCGAAGCGGGTCATCACGGGAACGTCGACCGTCGGCGATTTCGTCATGTACGCGCAGGCTATTCAGCGCGGACAAGCGGCCGTACAGGCTGTCTTCTCGGGCTTGTCGGGGTTGTATGAGGACGGTTTGTTTCTCGACGCCTTCTTCCGCTTCCTCGGGTTGCCGGCGCGGGTGTCGATCCCCGAGGTGCCCGCGCCCGTCCCCGCGACCCCGCGGGCGGGGTTTCGGATCGAGGGCCTCGGTTTCACTTACCCGTCTGGTGGGCCGCGTGTCCTGGCGGACATCGACACGGAGTTACGGGTCGGCGAACGGGTGGCGATCGTGGGGCCGAACGGCGCGGGCAAGACCACGCTGCTCAAGTTGCTGTGCCGGTTCTACGATCCGTCCGTCGGGCGCATCACGCTGGACGGCACCGACCTCACCGAGTTCGACCCCGACGCGTTGCGTGCCCGCTTCGCTTGCGTGTTCCAGGACTTCGTGCGCTACGACCTGACCGTGTCGGAGAACATTCGTCTCGGCAGATCCGACGACGACGTCGTCACCGAAGCTGAGGTCCGCGTCGCCGCCGAGGCCGCCGGTATTCATGACCGGGTGCTCGCGTTGCCCGAGGGTTACGGCACTCGTCTCGGTCGCCGGTTCGACAAGGGGAGGGAGTTGTCGATCGGGGAGTGGCAGAAAATCGCGCTTGCGCGGGCGTGGTTGCGGGATGCCCCCATCCTCTTCCTCGATGAACCGGCTTCTGCCCTCGATGCTCGGGCCGAGGAGGAGCTCATCGGGAGCATCCTCGGTCTGGCGCGCGACCGTACGGCGTTGGTGGTCAGCCATCGACTCTCGACCGCCCGTCGCTGCGACCGCATCTGGGTGATGGACGGCGGGCATCTGGTGGAGCAGGGTTCCCACGACGATCTGGTGAGTCGAGGCGGGACCTACTCCGAACTTTACCGGGCGTGGACGCGCCATACGGGGGCTTAGGGAGCCTTGATTGTCATCGCTCCCGGCCCTTGCGATGAAGGGCCGCGGGGTGGCGGCTCAGAGGGTGGGCCTCTACGATAACTGGGCCTGTATTGACGGAGATGTCCTCCATGGCTTCACGCATGTCCTGTCCGGCGGCTGTTCTTGGATTGCTCCTCCTGCTTCCCGTAAGCGTGGTCGCCCAGGACCCGCCAACGGGGGGCACGCAGGCGACGCCACCGACGCCGCCGACGACGACGCAGGAGATCCCCCCCGATCGGCGGGAGCGTTCTGCAGGAGAGAGCCGAGGTGGACGCGGGGACGGTGAAGGTCGTTCCTCGTCGGGTCGTCGCGGACGACGCGGCGGCGGTCGCGGCGAGGCTCGGGGGCCCAAGAAGGTTCGCAAGGGGATCAAGGTGACTGACCCGGTGGTCATCCAGCACTGCGGTGGGTGCCACAAGGTGGAGGAAGACGGGTTCATGAGCCGGGTCTCCTTCATGCGCAAGGGGCCCGAAGGCTGGGAAATGTCGCTCAAGCGGATGATCCGCCACCACGACATGGAGTTCTCGCCGGAGGAGGCGCGGCAGATGATCCGCTACCTCGCTCACCATCATGGGCTCGCGAGGAGCGAGGCTGAGCGGTCGCTCTACGACGCAGAACGGCGTGTCCACTGGTCGGAACAGGACAAGGACCAGGACCTGCGGCGGACGTGCGCGCCCTGCCACACGCTCGGACGCGTGTTCGCGCAGCAGCGTACGGGTGAGGAGTGGCAGCATCTGAAGAAGATGCATATGGCTTTCTTCCCCAACACGAGCAGCCAGTTCGGGGAGCGGCGGCGTAGCAGCCGCGGCGGCAACACCCAGGGGCGAGGCGGCAACACCCAGGGGCGAGGCGAGAGCAGCGGGCGAGGCGAGAGCAGCGGGCGAGGCGAGGGCAGCGGGCGCGGCGGGTCCTCGTCGCGTGGTAGCACCTCCTCTGGAGGCGGCAGCCGCGCCGATCGTGTGCTCGCGGCGCTCACCAAGAGTCAGCCGTTGCTCTCCGAGGAATGGGAGGCGTGGCAGATCGATGAGCGTGAGGTTCCCCTCACGGGGGTCTGGACGGTCATCGGCCACGAGGTGACTCGCGGAGAAATCCGCGGCACGGTTGAGATCAGCAGGACGGGTGAAGACGCCTTCAAGACGGTCTGGCTCCTGGAATTCGGAGACGGTTCGCGGGTCCGCCGCGAGGGCCGCGGGGTCATGTATGCGGGCTATTCGTGGCGCGGTCGGTCGAGACCAGCAGCTGGGACGCCCGGCGACGAGCCGGCGGAGCTTCGCGAGGTGATGTTGCTGTCCGCTGACTGGAACAGCTTCAAGGGGCGCTGCTTCTACGGTGGCTACAGCGAACTCGGTATGGATGTGACGCTTCACCGACACATGGGCGCGACCCAGATCTTCGCCTCCGACGAGCCGGCGATCGCACCTTCGAAGGACGCTGCGGTCGTCCTGCGTGGCACCGGTTTTCCGGCCGACGTCGCGCCCCAGGATTTCCACCTCGGGGCAGGGGTGACGGTGACGGACGTCCGCAGGGAGAACAACACCAAGGTCACGCTGGTTGTGGATATCGCCAAGGACGCGAAGCTGGGCGCGCGCCGTGTGTCCTTCCGTGCCATCCGTGGGCCGGAGGCCGTCACGCTCTACGACACCGTCGACTACATCAAGATCACGCCCGGTGAGGGGCTCTCTCGTATCGGGAAGGGTGGCAAGGGGAAGATCCCCAAGCAGTACGAGCGCTTCGAGGCCTGGGCGATGCACCGCGGCCCGGACAAGAAGCTCTACACGGCTGACGATTGGCAGATCAAGGTCGTCGACGCGAAGTGGCGCCTCGAGGAGTTCGGGATTCACGAGTACGACGACGACGTCAAGTATGTCGGTGAGATCAACGCGGACACGGGCTTCTTTACTCCGGCGATTGATGGCCCGAACCCGAAGCGTCGCTGGAACGCGAACAACATCGGCAACGTGTACGTGGTCGCCGAGGCGAAGATGACCGTGGCGGTGCGGCCGCCCGATCCAAAGAAGGTCGAAGCGCCGAAGGCCGAAGCTCCGGAGGGCGGTGCGGGCGAAGGCAATCAGGGTGGCGGCAGCGGTAACGGCGGCCCCTCTGCCGCGACGGCACCGGACGCGGGGCCGCTTGTCGCGGTGGAGGAGAAGACCTTCAAGGCCCGCGGACATCTCCTGGTCACCGTCCCGCTGTACGTCATGTGGGAGCGATACGATTGGGACCACCGCTGATGAAATTCGCCGCGAGTCTGCATCGTCGGTTCGTTGTGGAGGGCGTGCCCTACGCTTACGTGACCGGTTCGGCGGCTGTCCTGCGGCTCGACGACGTCTCCACCTCCTTGCTCGATGAGTTCTCGGTCGAGGGAGGTCGCGACCCTGGCGGTTGGGATCGGGACAACGCGGGCACGGAGGAGCTTTCTGACCGCAAGGCGACGCTCGACCAGATGGTGGCCATGGGGCTCATCCGGCCCGTGGGGGAGAACGCGCCGCCGGCGTCCAAGCTCCCCCCCATGCCCTTTCCCCTGGCGACGCTGGTCCTGAACGTGACGAACAAGTGCAACCTGTCTTGCACTTATTGTTACGAGTACGGCGAGGACCGGATCGCCGACTCGACCAAGGCGGACGGGACCCCGAAGGCGGCCATGATGTCGCCCGAGACCGCGTGCCAGTCCGTGGACTTTCTTTTCGAGAGCGCCAAGGCTCGACGGGACGTGACGGTCACCTTCTTTGGCGGCGAGACGCTGCTTAACTTCGGCACCATCCGGGACGCGGTGGCGCATGCCGAGAAGCGCGCCCGTGACGAGGGCAAGCTCGTCGGCTTCTCCCTGACCACGAACGCGACCCTGCTCACCGAGGAGGTCGCCGACTTCCTCGTGGCGCATCGGTTTGGCGTGAACATCTCCATCGATGGGGATAAGGGGACCCATGACCGTCACCGCACGTTCAAGAGCGGGCGCGGTTCTTACGAGATGATCGTCCCGCGCATCAAGGAGCTGCTCGCCAAGAACAAGGCCTCCAACGGCCGCCCGATCGGGGCGCGCGTCACGCTCACGGCGGGGATGACCGGGGTGCGTGAGATCTATGCCCATCTCCATGGAGAACTCGGCTTCGATGAGGTCGGCTTCGCGCCGGTCACCAGCGCGCAGGAGAACGATTACGCGCTCTCCGACGAGAACTACTGGCAGATCCTGGACGAGTTCGCGGCCCTGGCGGAGGACTACGTCGCGGCCGCATCGGAAGGTCATCCCCACGGATTCTCTAACCTGAACGACGTCCTGCGTGAGATGCATCAGGGCATCAACAAGGCCCATCCTTGCGGCGCCGGGCTGGGGCTCCTCGGAGTTTCGACCGAAGGCGAACTGGGCCTCTGCCACCGGTTCGTCGAGTCGGGCCAGCACGAGGTAGGGAACGTCGTCACCGGGCTCGACGAGGACAAGCGAAGGGAGTTCCTCGAAGCCGGGCACATCTCGACCAAGATCGCTTGCCATGAGTGCTTCGCGCGCCCGCTCTGTTCGGGCGGTTGCTACCACGAGGCGTACGTCCGGTACGACGACGCGACGAAGCCGAACCTGCACTACTGTGAGTGGATCCGTGCCTGGACCGACCTAGGCTTGCGGACCTACGGCCGCATCATGAACGCAAACCCGGGTTACATGACCCGGTTCGAGGATCGTACGGCGGCCGCAGCAGCTGCCGGGCATGAACCCGTCAAGGGCGCGACCCCCATCGGGGCGGAGCCGAAACCATGAAGCATCTGTTCGCGGTGAATCAGAAGGCGCGGATGATCGAGACGCTCGTCATCCAGGATTCTCCAAAGGCCCACGCGATGGTGGCTCCGGACCCGCCGTTCGGGTGCACGACCATGTTCGCGCCTGGTTGGGAGGTGGACTCAAGCGGTGCTACTCACGGGCTGTGTACGCCGATCGAGCGGGACCTCTACGACTGCTACCACACGTGCTACTGGCCGGCCCAGGTGCCGGACGCGTTGACCAACTCGCCGAACTGGGCGAAGTCTTGTGGCGCTCCCGTCAATGACTGGGCTTCCATAGATCTGGTGTTCCCATAATGCGTGTACCTCTCCTCTTGAACCTCCTGGTGTGTGTCGGCATCGCCGGCGCGCAGGCGCCCAAGAAGTCCCACTTCTGGTTTCGCTGCTATCCCGACCTGATGGTGAAGTACGACCCGGTGACCGACAAGGAGGTCGGGCGGGTGAAGACCGTCAACGGGTTGTGTTGGGGCTCCTATCTCTCCCATGATCACAAGCGGATCATGGTGACCACAGGGAAGCGCGCCATCATCGAGGAGGTCGATCTCGAGAAGATGGAGGTCATGGACGAGCATGACTTCGCCGAGAACGGCTACATCGTCCGGGTCGGGTCGCTCAAAGAGTGTCCCGGCGGAGAGAAGTGGTACGTGCGCCGGGACCGCATCAAGATCAACGTCGATACCTTCGACATCCTCGATCCCGAGTGGCTCCTCTACAACCGGGAAGAATCGGAGATCGAGAAGAAGATGAAGGAGCTGCCGCGCGCCATCCGCTCCGGCGCCCGGATTAGCCCATGCGGCACCAAGTGGCACGTCTTCGCCGACGGCAACATCAAGATCGTGGATCCGGAGACGCTGAAGACGGAGGGGGAGATCGACCTCAAGACGCCGCGCTACACCGGTATGGGCCCGATCTCGGTGCGCGGCACCGACCTCTTCAACCACAAGAACCCCGACGCCTACCGACTCGTCTACAGCATGCGGGACCCGGTGAAGACCAGCCGCACCACCTATGGCGTCGTGGACGTGAGCATCAAGGAGAAGAAGGTCACCAAGATCACCGAGTGGGGCTGGGCCCCGTCGGCGTTCTCGTGGCGGCTCTCTCGGGACGGTAAGCGCGGCGTCGCCTCTGCGGGTCGCGGGGGTCGCGGCGGCGGCAATCTCGCCGGTGACCCGTCCGTGAACCTGGTGCTCTGGGACATGGAGAACGGCAAGAAGCTCGCCGAGAAGCGCTCGATCGTCCGGAACGGCCTCGGGCTCGCGGCCTTCTCTCCGGACGGGACCAAGGCCTACTTGATCGGTCGTGGCCACGAGTTCTGGGTGTTCGACGAGAATCTGGACCACGTCAAGACGGTGGAGATGCCGGGCGAGATCCTGCGAGGTGGGATCCACGTCGTCGATGGCTGATCGGGGGGGCGGTCCCGCCCGCGTTGTTGTCATCGACAGCGGAGTCAAGCTCGCCCATCCCCACGTGAGGGGGATGGGCGATGTTGTTTGTGGCCCCACGTTCAACGGGCCGGGCGAGGCGGAACCGGGAGAGCAGGTCGACCGCCTCGGACACGGGACGGCGGTCGCTGCGACCATCCTCGAGCACGCGCCCGGTTCATGGTTGTGTTCGATCAAGGTGTTCGATGATCGCCCCGAGTGTCCGTTCGAGTTCGTCCTGCGGGCGCTCAAGTACGCCATCGGACTTCAGCCAGACCTGATCAATCTCAGCCTCGGGACCCCATGCCTTGAGTGGAAGGATGGACTCGCGGACTTGCTGCGAGCGGCGTCGAGGAGCGGGTCCCGGATCGTGGCGCCGGCTGATTTCCAGGGGCTCCCGAGCTACCCAGGGTCGCTGGACGGGGCTGACGGCGTGGTGGCGGATCAGGCGATGGAGCGCGGCGCACCGGCTCGAGCTGGGGGGTGGTGGCGCGCGTCGCCACACCCGCGGGAGATCCCACATATCGAGCGATCACGGTGGTCGGGCTCGAGCTTCGCCGTGGCCAACGTCACCGGCTTCCTGGCCAGGTCGGTAGCGCCGTCAAGCTCATGAAGACCGGTCTGAGATCTCTCGTCGCACTGCTCCTCGTGGTCGTGATCGTCGCTCTCCTCGCGCCTGCGGGCGCCGGGCAGGGTCTGGCGGAGGTGAGGTCAGAGGTGGCGGGGGAGGTCGTCAGCGCTGCGGAGACGATCGCCGCTTGGTGCCGCCGCGTCGGGCTCATGGGAGAGTGCCATCGCCTCTCAGAGGGCATCCTGCTGTGGGATAGGGATCACCTGAAGGCGCGGCGAACCCTCGGCTATCGGCGCCAGCCGGACAGGAGCTGGGCGCGCTCCCGTCGCCGGTATGACCGGCCACCGAACCGAAAGCCGAAGTCCATTGGCGCGTTACGTGGGAAGGAGAGGGAGGCGTTCTCGGCGATCGCGGAGCGCGTCCTGGCGGCGACCAAGGGAGCGCCGCGCACCGACCCGACCCGCCGCCGGTTGCTGGAGGCGTTGGTGAGCCTCCATCCGACCTGCGCCGCCGCCCAGAAGGCCCTTGGGCGCGTCGAGCACGAGGGCGCCTGGATCGACCACCTCGACAAGCGCGAGCTGGTCCGCCGAGCGAAGCATGACGAGGCCATCGGGCGGCTACTCGGTCTGTCCGAGCCTCATGAAGCTGCCAGGCTCACCCCGGATGAGGTGTCTTCCGGTGTGCGGTTGCACGCCGTGGAGGCCCGCGGGTTCACCGTCGTGTCCACGACGACGCGGGACGAGGCGGCCAAGGTCGCGCTGATCTGTGGTGCGGTCCGTTCCTTCTTGCGCCAGTTTCTCGAGGTCGAGACGCCGCTTCACCCGGGTTGTCGTGTCTACGTCATCGAGAAGCCGGCTCACGCGCGGGCCCTGGCTGCCTCGATCACGAGGGCGAACTGGTCCTTGGGTGCCAGCGACGGCGGGCTCGTGGAGTGGAAGCGGAGCCGGTACCTCTTCGCCTGGGCACTGACGGCCGAGCTGCGAGCGCCGAGGGTGGCGCACGCGTTCGCGGAGCAGTTGCTCCAGTTGGACATGCGCCTGGACTACCGATCGGGTTGGGCCCACAACGGCGTGGCCGGGTACGTAGCCCGCAAGATCACCGGTGAGTGCCGCACGGATGGGCTCCTCGCGAATGGTCAACTGGATGCGTTCCTGAAGACCCTCGAGGGCAGCCGAGACTGGAGGGCCCTCGCGAGGAAGGAACTCGAGCAGGGGAACCTCCCGAGGTTGGTGCAGTTCACGAAGCGGGCGTCCGCCGCGATGTCCGGTCGGGATTTGCTGGCAAGCGTGACGCTCGCCGAGTGGGTGTTTCTGAGGGCCGCGAGTCCGCGCCACTTGTTTCGTCTGGCGGGGGGCACCGCCGAGGGCGCATTTCGGGCGGGCCTCGATCTCGAGCTGGAGGCAGCCAACCGACGCTATACGGACTGGCTGATGGCCTACGCCCCGGCGAGGAAGCCTCGCCGGTAGAGCTGCCGCAGCGCGCCCTCGACCCGTTTCGGGGTTGAGAGGTAGAGCTCTGGCCGCGCGGCGGCCGCGGCGACCACGTCGTCGATGGAGGCGCCGTCCCCGAGCAGCTCGAGCAGAGAGGCGATGGGGACGTCAGCCACCCGCGAGAGGGGCGCGGCGTCACCCACAGTCCAGCCGGCCTCCGGGAGGAGCACCCGATTCCCGCGGCGCCAGACCGTTCGCGGTACCAGGTCGGGCGCTGGCGCGAGGCGCGCCGGAAGCTCGTCGTCTTCGGTGCTGGGCTCGGGGTCGAGGGCGGCGTGTCGCGTCTTCCAGAATGCGGCGTCCGGGAACCTCTGCTCGCGGGCGTAGAAGGCGAGAGCCCGGCGTGCGTGTGCTTCGTACAGGTCGCGCTCCCAGGCGCGGTGGTGTGCAAGCACGGCCTCGCGGTCCTGAGGGCGTGTGAGCAGCGTGTTGACCACGTAGGCCGCCTCCTCGGCCGAGGCGAGGCCCTTCTCCACGCCCTGGCTCGACAGGGGGTCGATGGTGGACGCTGCGTCACCGATGAGGACCTCTCCTCGACGCGACGTCCGCAGCCGGGGTGTGGCGTTCATCCCGAACCAGGTGGGGGGCGCGTGTGTCCGGGCGGGCCCGTGTGCGGATTCGCGGGCGGCTTCGACGACGCCTTCGATGCCGCGCACGCGGGTGTCCGTGGCGTCGGCGAGGAGAGCCAGGCTCGCGGACCCGTCTTCGAGTGGCAGCCACCACCACCCCCCCTCCGGTACGGCCTCGATGACCGTTGTGTCGGTCCAGGTGTCGACGCCTTCGACCACACCGCACAGCGCGACGGTCTTGGGAAGGGATCGCGTCGTGACGCTGGTGCCAGCGCTGGGTGGCGCTGTCTTTCCGGTCGCGACGGCGGTGATCTCGGGGCTGGTCGCCGTCACCATGTCCACGCCACCTTCGACCGCTCGGGCCCGCAAGACGCTGTCGAATTCAGAGCGCACGACCTTGTATCCGGGGGAGGTGTCGATGCCGGCGCGCCATCGCACCTCGTCGTCTCCCCAGATCACCGCGTGTCGCGGCGTCCCCGGCCAGCGTGTCGCGGCCAGGTCGAGCAGTCCCCATGACTCGAGCAGGGGGCGGGCGCTGTCTACCAGGGTCTCTTGCGATAGGGGCGTCGCGGCCCGCGTGTGGTGCTCGAGCGCGACCCTGCGGCCCCACTCAGCGAGGCGGAGCGCGCAGCAGGCGCCGGCCGGGCCGCCGCCGATGACCTGAACATGGTAGTTGCCGGACACGGTGCGACTGTACCGCTACGATGGCGACGGAGGCAGTCATGGACCTTGAGATCACCTTCTGCAAGCAGTGAAACTACCGACCCATGGCGGCCGGGCTGGCCGCTGAGTTACGGGAGGGGTTCGGAGTGGAGGCGCGCCTCGTCGAGGGGTCCGGCGGGGTGTTTCGGGTGGTCGTGGATGGGCAGGAGGTCTTTGACAAGAAGACAGCCGGACGATTCCCGATCCTGGGCGAGGTGTCCAAGGCACTGAAGGACGCACCCTGATGAGCCTGCATCGGGGCTTGCGCACGAGGCGCGGAGGCCCCGTCATTTCGGCCCGGATTCCCTCTCCGTCAACCACCGCGCACCCAGCCGATCTATGAGGACGGCGCCGAGCGGCGCTGTCATCACGATGGCGAGCACCGCCATCACGAGGAGCGTCTGCCCCGCGTCTTGGAGGACCGCATCGTCCGGACGCCGTTCGAGGAAGACGGCCAGCGGGACGGCCCCGAAGACAGCCTGAATCGTCGCCTTGGGGATGTTGGCGACGGTCGCGTACGCGCGTTCGTGTGCCGTGAGTTGGGTGCGATACCCGAGCAGGTGGGCGACCAGAAGCCGGAGCGTGAGCGCCGCGGCCACGATGGCGGCCAAGTTCATCAAGAGCCCGGCTTCGCCCAGCCGATTGATATCGATTTGCGATCCCAGGTTCACGAAAAGGACGATCTCGGCGATGCCCCAGACTCGCTTCAACTCGACGCGCAGTTGCGGCTCGTACGCATCCAGCCGACGGCGCAGGACGACTCCGATAGTGAGGGTCGCGAACACCGTCTCAAGTCCGAGCTCGGCGCATCCGAAGTAGACGGCCATGGCCATCGCGAGGGCCAGATACGCGGCGAGGCACGGGTTCCCGGCGGACCCGGAGTTACGCCGTAGGAGGGGGTCCACGCGCAGAAGCCAGCCGGCTGTGGCGCCGACCAGGATCCCGCCGAGGAGCGTGACGGGGAGCAGGGCCATGGTCCGGGCCACGTCCGCTTCGTTCGTGGCCACGCTGATGAAGAGCAGGATCCCCGTTTGGGCGACGAATGCATTGACGATCGTTTGGCCGATGATGCGATCTGGGACGAACCGGCTCGCGCCCCGTCCCAGGTCCTTCTGAGTCAGCATCGTGGGCAAGATGACGGCTGGAGAGACGGCCGCGATCAAGAACCCGGCGAGGATGCAGAGATCCCATCGATCGAAGATGGTGCGAGAGAGGCCCGCCAGGGCGAGCAGCTCAACGGCGACAGGGATTATCCCGAAGAGGAGGGCCGGACCGATCACTCCCCGAAGTCTTGTGGGCGGTAGGCCCAGCCCCGCGCGCAGCAGCAGCACGACAAACGCTGCTTTGGAGAGGACCGAGCGGCTCGCCAGCCAGTCGTGGGGGAGGAGATGGAGTATGGACGGGCCGACGCAGACCCCCAACGCCATCAGCGACACGGCAGGGGGGACGTGGCAGCGCACCAACGCAGCCCTCAGTGGGTAACCGACCGCGCATAGCGCGGCGAGCACCAGCGCCATCACCCCAACCGCCTCCATACCTTGGGGATAGTACCGGATGATCCGGGCCGCGGGTACGCACGGGACATCCCTGCTGTCGGGTAACGACTCGACTGGCGGGAGTGATCGTCGCGTCGACGTGGGGGTCGGCATCCCCATGCGCATGATCGTTCATCAGCCAGCCACCAACCCCAGTTCAGCGGGATTTGGGGTGTTCGGATTCCTCGGAGTCTCAAGTGCGAACCAAGCTGCGATTGCGCCGGGGGTCGGTTCAGTCGCATTCCAGATTTGCGTCTTTGATCCGTCCAATGCCATGTTGTTCGCCTTCGCTGACACGCTCGGGGGCAGCCTTTGTGGTGGCGCCGTTTCGGCGTCCACAGCACCGTGGGTCTTCGAGCTACCGGGTGGCTCACCCGTCTACCACCGTCCGTGTTTGATGAACACGTCCTGTCGGATGCTGCTCAGGTGGTGAGACGGGATTCTCATAAAAGTGCGTCATGCAGAATTGACACGGCATTGGTTCTGGGGCATCTTGTGTGCGCGCGGTGGCGTTGGATGTCCTTACCGGGGCCTCCGCGCACCGTCCGCCCGCCTCACAAGTTCCCCACAGCCTGCCATTAGTTCTTTGACCCGCTCGGGCGTTCCGAGTTGGGCACGCCAAGTCCCACCTCGGTCACAACCCCACCACCCGTGACGATCGAACTACCCAGCGTCGCCCGGTTTGACGACTCGGCCGATGACCATAGCGTGTCGCGACTCCTTGGTGAGTCGACGGCTCTGAGGGCGGCCCGTCGCCTGATTTCCACCGTGTCGCGGTTCGATGTCTCCGTGCTCCTGACGGGCGAAAGCGGGACGGGCAAGGAGTTAGCGGCCCGGGCGATCCACGATGGGAGCGTCCGGTCCGGGATGCCCTTCGTGGCGATGAACTGTGGGGCCATTCCGGACGGGCTGGTCGAGAGCGAGTTGTTCGGGCATTCGAAGGGGGCATTTACCGGCGCCACTGCAGCCCGCGATGGTGCGTTCACGCTCGCGCACGGCGGGACGATCCTGCTAGACGAGATCGGCGACTTCCGCCTCGACTTGCAGGTCAAGCTGTTGAGGGTCCTCCAGGAAAAGAAGGTCATCCCCTTGGGTGAGAGCACGGGGCGCCCGGTGGACGTGCGGGTGCTGGCTGCGTCCAACCGTGAGCTCTCTGAAGAGGTGGGAGAGGGGCGCTTCCGAGGCGACCTCTACTATCGCTTGGCAGTGTTCCCGATTCACCTCCCGCCGTTGCGAGATCGTGACGGGGACGTCTTGAGACTGAGCGATTACTTCCTGCGCAGCTTCGCCAGGAAGCACAAGAAGCACGTGATCGGCTTCTCGGTGGGGGCGCGTCTGGCGCTCGAGAGTTGGCATTGGCCGGGGAACGTACGCGAACTGAGGAACGTGGTGGAGCGCGCTGTCATTCTCGTCTCTGGCGCGGCCGAGGTCGGGGTGCATTGCCTCCCCATCGAGATCCAGACCGGCGACGATTCCGTCCGGCCGCCGGACCATCGGTCCGTCATGGAGCACCCCGACATCCCCGTCGCGACAGACAGCGACGCGGCGACGGACGGCGAGGAGATCCTCCCGCTGGTGGAGGAGGAGCGGCGGATCATCATGAGGGCTCTGACGCGCTGCTCCTGGGACGTCCCGCACGTCGCCAAGCGCCTCGGCATGAGTCGAGCCACCCTCTATCGCCGGATTCGCAAACTCGGACTGGTGCGCCCAGGAAGCGCAGCAAGCGGCGAGACGTCCGTCTGACGTCTTCTGGCTGCTCTGCAGGGGGTTACTGGAACGTGTGGGACAGGACGTCCCCGTAGCCGACTGAATAGAGGGTGCCTGGTGTGAAGAAGAAGGTCACTCCGTACCAGGTCTGGCCAGACAGGCTGGCGATGCCGCTCGGAGGAAGCGCGGAGTAGGTCGCCTCGGCGGTGTTCGAGAGGGGGCCGAGGAACGGTGGCCCGCCGCTGAAGTACTGGTTGACTACGACGTTCATGGGGATGTGTAGTCCGCCCCCACACCCCGTGCCGAAGCCGGCGTTGGCGGTGTCCGGAGTGAAGCAGTTGAAGTAGGTGTAGCCGGGCGGAGCCGGGGCTCAGGTCGTCCCGGAGGGGGTGGTCATGGGGCGCTGCGGGTGGCGAGGGCGGCGGGGCGGTGGCGTCCTGAACGGGCGCCACTGCGGGGAGCGATCAAGGAATGGTCACGAGCAGCCCCGGCGTGGCAGCCGGGATCCCCGGACCGCCTCCCCAGGTCGCGGTTCCATCCCAGACGGCCTGGAGCGCGAACGTGTAGCCGCTCGTGCCCGCTGGAACAGGCATGGGAAGATCCAGATAGCCGGTGGGGCCGGCGGCCATGGAGAACGGATACCAGTTCTGGAACACGTCGACGTAGAGGATGATCCCGGCGGTGGGAATACCCGCTGTGGTCGTCGGGGAGCCGATACCCAGCAGCCCGATCCCGAGCGGTGGCGCTCCAGAGAGGATCACCCGCGCATCCGGTCCCGGTGATTGGATCGTGCCCGCGACGGAGAGCTGGGGGGGCGTCGGTGCGGTGCCGGTTGCGGTGCCGATTCGCTGGGCCTGGCTCGGGAGCAGGTCCAGGCGTGTCAGGAACAGGTCCGGGCACGACAGCCAGGTTCCGAAGACCGACACGCATGTCGCATTGAACGGGGTGCTGGCCGTCCCCGGAGTCACCGGGTAGTTGGCCGATCCGGTCACGCCGATGGCCACCACATCCCCGGAGGGGTCGACCGCGAGCGCTGCGAAGTCGTCGGTGCTGATGCCGCCGAGGAAGGTCCCGTACAGGAGACTATCTCCGTAGGGTGAGATGCGAGCGATGAAGGTGTCGGAGCCCGAGTAGGGGCTGACCGCGAGCGCGCCAGGCGTCGTCGGGAAGTCAGGCGAGTTCGTGATGCCGCCTACGTAGATGACCTCGGAGGGATCGATTGCGACGTCCTTCGGCCAGTCGCTGCTGCTTCCGCCCAGGAACGTTGAGAACTCGAGGGCAGCTCCGCTAGGGTCGAGGCGGGTCACGAATCCATCCAGCCCGGCGGGGGCCGTGCCGACCGGTGGCGGGCCGTTGTGGGTTGGCGACAAGCTGCTCCCGGTGGTCGGGAAGTCGATGGAGTCCGTCCGGCCGACAATCACCGCGGCGCCCGACGCAGAGACATCCACGGCCGCTGCTTCATCGGATGCGGTCCCGCCGAGGAACGTGCTGTAGACCGTGGATAGGGCGCTCGTGGAAGCGGCGGGCGAGAAGCGAGCGGCGAAGCCTGAGCGGCTGCCGCCGGGTTTGGTGGCCTGGTAGGCACCTGAGGACGCCTGGAAGTTCGCAGATTCCGTATAGCCGACGACGATGATGTCGCCCAGTGGTGCGCTGGCGATGCCCTGGGCCGCTTCGTCGGCGAGCCCTGCGAGGTAGGTGCCGTAGAGCAGCTGATCGAGCCCTGAGGAGAGGACCGCCGCGTATCCCTCGTACCCGCCGACGTAGGAGAGCTGGGCACCGTGGGTGCTGGTGGGGAAGTCGGTGGACGCGGTCTTGCCGCAAACGAGGATGTCCCCGGTAGGGCTGACGGCCAAGTCCGTCGGTTCGTCCAGGCTGCTCCCGCCGAGATGGGTCGCGCAGATCAGGCTGGAGAGCGCGCTGTCCATTCGGGCGAGGAACGTGTCGGTCCCACCGTTGTTGGGAGGCGACAGGGTCCCGGATGTGGTCGGAAAGCCCTGCCCCGTTGTGCCCGTGACGATCACGTCGTTGCCGGAGAAGGCCAGAGCGCGCCCCTCTGACTGACTGCCTCCGAGGAAGGTCGACGCGACGAGCCATGAGCCGTTGGCGGAGATGCGGGCCACG
Organism: Planctomycetota bacterium; assembly: GCA_002683135.1. Taxonomy (GTDB): domain Bacteria; phylum Planctomycetota. Next base: position 18,202 of record NYSS01000173.1, read on the forward strand.
AAGGCGCCGATGCCGGACGGGCTGTAGGCACCGGAGGTGGTCGGGAAATCGTTAGGTCCGGACCCGGTGATGTAGACGTCGCCGTTCGGGCCTATGGCTACGTCGCGGGCGACATCACCCGTGGAGTATCCACCGGCGCGGAGGGACCACACGATGCCCGGGTCGACCGTGAGCGGCAGGGAGGGGTCCAGTCCGGTCGCCTCGAAGCCGAAGCGGCGTTCGTCCACCAGGCGGAAGCGACAGTTGACAGGGCGGCGGGTTCCATCGGGCGCGCTCTGCCAGGCGATGGGTGCTGTCTGTCGGAGGGCGCCGATGGGCGTCTCCAGCAGCAGATCGCCGCCCGCGTCGTAGGAGAGCTGGTTTGTTCCATCACAACGCACGATCACGGCGCTCAGATCGGCGCCCGGTTCCAGCAAGACGTCGTATCGAATGTGACCGTCTTCGACGAGGACGCGCATGCCGACCCCGGGGTAGAGATCTCTGTAGAGGAGGTGGTCGTACGTGGGGACATCTCGGATCGGATCTTCACCACCGTGAAGAAAGCTCAGCCGTGCTCGTCGTTGATCCTCTCCCGTGGTGACGGAGCCGGCATCGCGGTTCTCGAACGAGAAGCCGACTGCCCAGCCCTGCTCACCGTCTGTGCCCGGGGCCCCGAGGGTCCAGCCGTCATCCCGGAATAGGGTTGCCGTGGGACCGGCCCAGACACCGAAGGCGACGGATGGGTCCCACTGACCGCGGTTCTCGATGAACCCGGGCAGGAAGCCGCCTGAGAGGCTGCTGGGCGGCTCGGTGGTTGCTGTTGGGGGGTGGGACCCCTGGTCGGCGGAGCGCGGCGTGAGCGCGCCTGAGGCGGCCTCCGTGGGCCGCGGCTCGGGGACCAGGACCCAGAGCAGGAACAGGACGGCGATCATTGGGGGGGACTTGGGTGTCATCGGACTTCCTCAGCGCACCATCACGCTGTAATCACCATGTCCGCCACCCCCCGGTAACGCGACAAGGGAGTCGGCGTCTTGAATCGCCAACTCCCTCGTCAGGCGGACAGCCAAGGAGCCCGGCCTAAGCCGGACTACCAAGCCATATCAGACAGTCGTCCAGTCTATCGCAGACCCCATGTGACTGTCATGGCATCGCTGAAGCAACCGTAGAGCGTCGGGTTCGACACGTCCGGGAAGTACCACTGGTACGAGAACTGGAAGCCAGCCGGTGCGACCCCGGTGAGCGCCGGAGGCAGGGTGAGGCTGGCCTGGCCGAAGCCATCGGTCATCAGAGGAACGATGACGACGCTCAGCGAGAGAGGCCAGATGTACATCGCGTCGCCAGTGGGCAGCGCAACGCCACCGTTCTGGATCGGGCAATAATCGAACAGCAAGCTGCACTGGTGGTTAATCGGACCAGCGGTGAGCTCGAGGCCGAACGGGTTGCCGGAGGTCGGGACCGCGTCGGTGCGGATGGAGGCGAAGCCACCACCGTTGGACGGGTTACCCACGGCGCCACCGTTCAGGGGGCAGGGCGAGCTGGCCGGGATCAACTGACCATCACTCGAGTAGGCGAGGCCGTGAGCCGTGCCGTTGCCGTTGGCCGGCAGGGGGCCGTTGCCGTTCGAGAAGGCGTCGTAGATGTTGATGCCATCGGTCACCATGATGTGATACCCGACCACCTGGAAGCTGCATGGCGGCATGAGTTGCGAGTTCAGGCCGTTGCTGGTGTTGACGGCGCAGCCGCTCAGGGTGCCAGCCGAACTGACGGTGCTCCTCGGCTGAGAGCCGATGGGGTCGCCGCTGGTGTCGAAGTTGTAGATTTCGCCGTTGGAGGCGCAACCCCAGAGCGTATCCGTCGAACTCTCCCAGCCGATGCCACTGAGGTGGTCACCCTGGTCGAGCCAGTACAGATAGTCCGCCGCGTGCAACGGGGCCATCGTGTTCTTGTCGAACGCGATCAGGAAGTGATCGTCGACGCAGTACAGGACGCCACCGTCGGAATCGACGGCCATGCCCGTGATGGTGTTGCTGGGGAAGTACACGCCCAGGCCGACCGAAGTGGTGAGGCCCGGCACGTTGTAGAGAGGATGGGCTTCGCGCTGGACGGTGAACCCGTTGCACGAATAGACGGCGCGGGTGTGTTGGTCGATGCAAGCACCGCCAACTGGCGCACCGGCGTTGCTAATCGCTGCCGGAGGCAGGTTGCCAAATTCGGGCAAGTCCAGAGAACCGCGGGCAGAGTCAGCCGTGTTCGGGTAACCGGCGCTGGGCAGATACTTCGCCGCAGCCTGACCGGAGCCCTGTTCGACGACGTACGCGACCTGGGCAGGCACGATGGCTGCCAGGATGCCCAGAATCAACGCAAACCGGATGCAAGACATGTGCACTCCTTCTAGGTGGGTGAAGGGTATAGCAAGCCCAGGAAACGGGCTCGTACAGGGGGTTAAATTGGATTCAAAAAAATGGGTCAGACACAGGCCAGACGCCACGGCTAACAAGTGCGATCGCGGAACCGCAAAGAAGTGCGGAACCAGCCCCGCGCCCCCCTATGAGCAACGGGTATGCCAACACGGGAATCTTTCGGGAACCGCGCCCTTTCGGGCTGTAGGGGGCGCGAGAAGGGGCAATCCTGAGAGTCGTGTGTCGCAGGGCCGAGATGGGTGTCTCGGATGGGTCGCATATTTGCGACAAATTGCTGCTCGCTGGAGGTCCGAACTCCGGGAGATAGGGAAGGGGCCGACTGGCGCGGGCGGCGCCCCGGGGCATAGATGGGGAGGTTGCTGCCCGGATCGGGCTCGGGGGCGCCCCCTGGCAGGCCCGAGGCGCTCGAGCGATACGGCCCCTGGCCCGCTGCGGCTCGTCCGAGGGTGGGGGCGGGCCTTCCGGCCGCACCAGATGCTGTCCGCTGCCGAGCTCGGTGATGGCGGCGGCATCCGCGGGGCCGGGTGGGCTCGTCAGCCAGTAACGAGGAGAGGCCGGAAAGCGGGGCTTTCCGGCCTCTCAAGAGAGCGGGTGATGAGACTTGAACTCACGACATCCACCTTGGCAAGGTGGCGCTCTACCACTGAGCTACACCCGCGGGTGTCGGCAGTATAGGAGCGGGGTCAGGGCGGCTCAAGGGTGAGATGGCACCTGTAGGGACAGTGGGTTACGATCCGCACTTCTTGGCGCGGGGTGGTCGCAAATACGGGGGAGTGCTGGGGGTGGGACGCTACCTTTGCTGCTTGACGCTCGTGGTTTGTTGGGGGTGTACGTCCGTACCCAGTGCAAGCCCGCCTGATGCGGTGAAGCGGGCCGAAGCCTTGCTCAGAGCCGGCGAGGCCGACGAGGCGCGTCAGGTCCTCGAGGCGATGGGGTCTCGGGATGCGTTGGCGGAGGTGGTTCTGGCTGACGTGTGGCGATGCCTGGGTCGTGAGGAGCGGGCGATTGCGACTTACTGGCAAGTGCGCGAGACGACTGAACCCGCGATCCGGTCGCGGGCCAACACGGCGCTTGGTGAGATCGCGTTGGGCCGCGATGACGCTTACCTCGCCCGCGTGCGCCTGGATGAGGCCTGCGCGGATGCGCAGGACCCGCTAACCCGAGCCCGGGCTCGGGTCGGTCGCGCGCGGGTGGCGATCGCGCTCAATGACCTGGCCACGGCGCGTCGGTTGAGAGGGGAGATCGGCGACCTGACGGTGCCCGGTCTCGAGGTGTTGGATGCGGAGCTCGCCGCGTGGGCAGCGCCGGTGGCCGGGTCGAAGCAGCCCGACGAGGCTCCGGCTTCGGCCCAGAAGAGCCTCAATCGCGTTCCTCCCAGGCGCGTCCTGATTCCCGAACCGGGGGTCCTGCGTCGCGCCATCTGGAGCGCCCGACCCGTGCGCGCGCGGGGTGATCCGGAGCCCATGGGACCCGTGACACGCCTGACCTTGCACCACACCGCCACCAAGAGGTTGCCTGGCACGTCGCGATCGTCGAATGCGCAGTTGCTGCGTTCATTGCAGTCGGACCACCAGGTTGGGCGGCGCTGGGCCGATCTTGGCTACCACTACGTGATCGACCGGCAGGGTCGGATCTGGGAGGGGCGCGAGATGAGGTGGCAGGGGGCGCATGCCGGTAACGGTGCGGCCAATCGCCACAATGTCGGTATTGCCCTCGTGGGTGACTTTGACCGGTATCAACCCTCGGCCGCGCAGAAGCGGAGCTTGGAGTCGATGGTGCGATGGCTCTGCGCCCGATACGACATTCACTCCTCACGGATTCAGGGGCACGCCCAAGTCCTGAAGGCCTTCACCGGGGGGGGCACGGCGTGCCCGGGTCGTCACCTGCAAACCTGTCTCGGCCCGCTTCGGCGCGCAGTGGATAGGGACCGGCGAGCGGCCGCTGGGCTCTGACGGGTCTGCGCAAGTCCGGTCGCCGGCTTGGGACGCTATCCGGCGGCGGTCAGAAGTCTTCCTTGAGCCAGAGGGGAATGCGAATGGACATTCCCGCTCGCAGATCCTCTGGGCGCATCAGGATGACCCGGTTGTGGGCCAGGATCTGCTGCCAGAGATGTGGCTTTCCGAGGTAGCGCTTGGCGATGGCGGAGAGCGTCTCGCCCGGCTGAACCACATAGGGGAGGTAGCCCTTCCCATCGACGGACTTTCGCTCCTTGGCGGAGAGGCGCCCGTCGATCTCCCAATCCTCCGGGTCGCCGGGAGCGTGCGGTAGCCGAAAGGTCTTGTCGCCCTTTCCCAGGGTGATGACGACGTTCCCGTCCTGGCCGTCGTCCGGGAGGCTGGGGTCGCCACCTACCTCCAGGGGTGGGTCCGGATCGAGGACCCCGGAGCCCACCTCAAGCCACAGCCCGACGCCCGCGAGGAGCGCGAGAAACACGAGGCTGACACCGATGACCATGTGACCCATGGCCGTCAGCCTAAGGACGGATTTGTGCCCCGGTCAAGCGTGACCTGGCGATCGCGGCTCAACTCTTGGCGGCCTTGGCGTTCCGCTCCTCGCGATCGTGGAACCAGATGACCAGGGGAGAGGCGATGAAGATGGAGGAGTAGGTGCCCACGAGCACGCCCACCATGAGGGTAAACGCGATGCCCTCGATGGGGCTCTCGGCGCCGTAGTTCAGGATCAGCAGAATGAACACGACGGCGAACG
>NYSS01000174.1 GCA_002683135.1 Planctomycetota bacterium
ACCATGATCATGGAGTGGGGGTGGGCGGTCTTCGCGGTCCAGAGGAGACAGCGTTCCTGCCCGCGAGCGTTTTCGTCGAGCTCCTTGCCGACGTTCAGGAGGTTCTCGCGCAGCCCGCTGATCTTCTCCTCGTTCTTGGCCTTCTGCTTGCGCTCGAAGTCATAGGCCTTCTTGGCGGCCCCATGGCGGCCGGCGATCTCACGCCTGTTCACGCGCAGGTCGAACAGGCGAGCGCGATTGATGCAGACCAGCTCCTTCTGCTTGAGGAGGTAGCTCCGCTCTTCGGTCACGACGATGCTGCGTCCGCCCTCGTAGGTCACCAGGACATCCTTGTTGGCGGGCGCGCTCTCTGTGACGCCTCCCTTGAAGACGCCGCGCCCGTGAATGAGGTGCGAATCGGGGGTGAGGAGCGCGTAGACCCCGCCCTGCTTCTGGTTGCCGACTGTCCCCAACGACTTCCCCTCGATCTTGTCGAAACGCGCGGGGGCGAGCCGGCCCTGGGGGGTGTAGACCATGGTCGCCGAAGCGAGCATGGCGCCCTGGAGCGTCATGCCAGAGGTCTCGCGACGAAACCTCCCCTCCCCCTCGAAGCTGCCGGTCTCGGCGTCGACGGCGCAGAAGTAGGACTTCTCCCATGGCAGGAGGGACGCCCCGAACCACGCTCGGCCAGAATCCACGAGGACACCGGTCATCACCGGCCACATGGCGCCGACGGCCCCGTCCTTGGGGAGCTGGCGGCTCTTGTCTGCGGGCGCGCCACGCACCTTCCAGACCTGCTCCCCGGACCCAGCGTCGACGCAGTAGGCGAACCCGTCATCGGAACCGAAGTAGAGCCGACCGCTGGCGAACGTCGGCGGCAGCCTCACGGGTCCATCCGTGAAGAAGACCCAGCGCTCCTTCCCCGATGCCGCGTCCAGGCAATGGACGCCGTGGTCCACGGAGCTCCCGAACCACACGCTGTCCCCGACCGTGGTCACGAAGAACGCCTTGTCGAACAAGCGCATGGGCGTGAGACCGACCTTGCGCGCGTACGAGTCCCAGGGCGCCGGGTTGGTCCACGCGGTGCGCGGTGAGACCTGAGAGTGGCGGGTCCACGCAGCCTTGAGGGGGAACTTCAGGGGCGATTGCACGACACCGCTGCGACGGTTGTCATGCATGTAGGTGGGCCAGGAATCCTGCGCCGGAAGGCCGCACAGGACGACCAGGCTGATCCCCATCCACCGGACGAGGGAACCCAGGCCCGCGAGCCGCAAGGAGGTGCGCATCATTGCCCTTCCTCCTTGCGCAAGAACCCAATGGACGTCTCGAACCAGCCGGCGCACGAGCAGCCACCACCCGCCTCCGGGGCGAGGAGCATGCCCCCCGCCGTGATGGTCGAGAGCCAGCACCCAGGACGAAGCCGCGCCCAGTCCGAGCTCTTTCCGCTCGCCGGGTCCCACATGCGGATGTTGCCCGCCCGGAACGTCATCGTATTGGCGCACGCGCTGATGGTGCCGCAACCACCATCGGGGACGGACTCGGTGACGATGCTGCCGTCGGCGATCTTGTAGCCGCGGGGACGGACGTACACCACTTCACCCACGACCGCGGGGTGCTGCATGTGGCGGCCGTGGTGGGTGTTCGGCCAGCCATGCGACTGATGCCACAGGTCCTCGCCGTCTCTCGCCGAGTACGCGTAGACGTGGTACTTCGACCCGCTGCAGAGCAGCAGCAACGTGTCCTTGGCCCAACTCAGATAGACCACGACGCTTCCGGCCGTAGGCGCGATCTCACGTTCCCACTCCTGCTTGCCAGTAGACGGGTCCACCGCGACGAGCCACAGGTCCTTCCACAGCTCAGGGCTCTCCACGGCCCGCGCGGCGCCGGCCATCACCTTCTTGTTGCGGCACTCCAGGAAATACAGCGTGCCGCCTCCTACCGTGAGGGTCGGGTTGATGATCAGGCCCTTGCGACGCGTCCACCTGCGCTTGCCCTTCGCCTTATCCACGGCGAAGAGCGCGTCACTCAGGACCTTGCGGGTCACCGGCCCCTTGGTCGCGTCCGCCCAGGCCTCACCGGAGCCACCAAAGATGTTCGTAAACACGGCTTCCGGACGCACCGAGGACCCGAGGACCTGGTCCCCTAACGACACCAGGTAACCCCAAAAGGCGCCGGCGTCTTGCTTCCCCGTCCCGACGGGCCACGCGTCGATACGCTCCCCGGTGGCCGCGTCAACCTTGATGCACATCTCCCGCACGGCCAGGTAGAGAAACTCGCGATCGACGCACCAGTTGGCGCAGTCTCGCGGCATGTTGACCCGCTGCAGGTCAGGCATCTCGAACGTCCACAGGATCGCGCCGTTGTACTGATCCTGCGCGATCACCCTCTTCAGTCCCTGGGTGAACACGCGCCCGGCCGCGGCGAGGGGCGACGGTTTGCGCGGGTTCCGGTCGGTCATCGCGTCGGGGCCGGGACGTCCGAGCCACTGCACGTCAAACTGGCCGGCCTCAGTCGCTCCCAGGAGCTCGTCGCCACTGTTCGCCGCGTTGTCGGGCTGACCGTAGAGGTGCGTCCAGCTCCCCGCACCATCCAGCGGTGGACGCCTCCATGTCACCTCTCCGCCCTCGACCAGCACACCCCCGTCGGGCCGAACGATCCGGCGCAACGCCGCCGCGTCGGGCGCGGGCGCCCCGTCGAGGACCACAACCAGGTTGCCGAAGCAGCGAGGCAGCCCCGCGGCCTTGACCGTCGAGGCATGTCGAACCGTGACGCGATGACCATATGCGCCGACACGGTAGAGCCCCTGTCGCACCTGGGTGACCCGCGCTGCGTCCGGTTCGAGACAGATGATGACCAGCTTGCTCTGACGCGCCAGCTCCAGCACGTCACGCCCGTCACCCGCGCCCCACACGACCGCGTAGCCCCTGTCCACACCGCACGATTCAAGGAGAGCGCGTGCCCGCTTCGCGGCGGCCTTGCCCGCGGCCGCATCGCCCCACGGGTCCTTGCCGTCCGCGACCGGTGCGACGGCGAAGTTGAAGCCTGTGTCCAGTACGTGCTTGGCACCCAACAGGCGCTTGCCGCGCCGGTTGCCCACCAGCTGCCACGTGTATTTGCGACCGCGCCCCAAGTCCTTCAACTCGACGACGTGACGGTTGCGCGAGCTTCTCCCGGACAGCGCCTTCGGCTTCTTCTTCGACCCCTCCTCGCCGAAGAGGACCCGCGTCGGCATGGAGGTCCTAGTCTCCCATTCGATCACGGCGGAGGTCGGCGTGGTGAAGCGCAGAGACGGTGACACCATGGGGTGCCACGGGTCGTCGGGCGACCCCGGCGGGAGGGCCAGGAACAGCAATGTGGGCAGTAGGGCTGTCATGGACACCAGCGTAGCCAACCTCACGCGACCTCGTGGCCGCGATCAGGGGGTTTTTCATCCCGTGGAGCCAGCGCCGGCGGGATGCGCTCGGACTGGCGGCTCGGGCGCGCTCCGGGGATCGCCGACCGACCTGCCGGGGGACCACTTCAATCTCCGGAGGGACGGGTACCCTGAGCGCATGGGCACGGAAACGAGCGCGCGGTCCCCCTTCGGCAGCCACCGCGAAAGACCATCTGAGGAGCCCCGCGCATGCGGTCACGCCAGCGCGCGGCCTGGGGCCTCGACCCGATGAAACTCGGGCTCGAGACCGCGATCGTCGACACCCAGGTCCTCGACCGCACCGCAGCCCGATGCCGGGAGCGCAACATCCTGCTCCCCACGTTCGCCCAGCTCGCCGATCCCGATTCCATTCCGGACTCGGTGTGGAGCGCGCTCGCCGCCGTGGATCCCGACACGCCGCACCCGATGAACCTGTTCCGCGTCCACTGGTTCAACGACGATGGCCGAACCGGGCGCGCGGCCGTCCCCGCGCACGTCGTGCTGCCGCCATCCATAACGGGCACCGATGCGATCATCGTGGTCGCGTTCGGCGACCGCTTCCCGATGATCCGCGCACACAAGGTGCTCGCCGCCTATGGCTGCCTGGCCCCACGACTGGCGACCGGCCAATTCGATCCCACGACCCAGCGCGCCCTGTGGCCCTCCACCGGAAACTACTGTCGAGGCGGCGTCGCCATCTCCCGGCTCCTCGGATGCCGCAGCGCCGCGGTCCTACCGGAGGGAATGAGCCGGGAGCGATTTGAGTGGCTGGATCGATGGACAGAGGGCCCGGATGAGATCATCAAGACGCCGGGGACGGAGAGCAACGTCAAGGAGATCTACGACGCCTGCACCGAGCTCGAGGCCGACCCCCAAAACCTGGTCTTGAACCAGTTCTGCGATTTCGGCAACCACGTGGCACACCGGCTCTGCACCGGACGCGCCCTCGAGCGCCTCGCGCGCCAGGTCCAAGCGGACCGTCCTGGGACGCATCCGGCCCTCTTCGTCTCCGCTACCGGCTCCGCCGGGACCCTGGGCGCAGGAGACCACCTCAAGGGGGCCTTTGGGCTCAAGTGTGCGGCCGTGGAGCCCCTCGAGTGCCCGACCCTGCTCTACAACGGCTATGGCGAGCACAACATCCAGGGCATCGGGGACAGGCACGTCCCCCTGATCCACAACGTGATGGGGACCGATCTGGTCATCGGGGTGACCGACCGGGCGACAGACCACCTCCTGGTGCTGCTGAACACGGACGTCGGACGCGCCCACCTGGCCGACCAGCACGACATTTCGGGCCTTCTGCTCGACGCTTTTCGGTCTATGGGGTTATCGTCCCTCGCGAACGTGATCGCATCGATCAAGGCGGCGAAGCGATTGGGGCTCGGGAGGGACGATATTGTCCTCACCGTTGCGACCGACGGCGCCGCCATGTACGCATCCGAAATCGAGCGCATTTCCGTACGCGACTTCCCAAGCGGATTCGACGCGGGCGACGCGGGAGAGGCCTTCGAGAGTTGGCTGTCGGGTGCCACGACGGATCATGTTCTTGAACTCGAAACCATGGACCGCGAACGCATCTTCAACCTCGGCTATTTCACGTGGGTCGAACAGCAGGGCGTTAGCCTCGCCGCATTCGAGGCCCGCCGAAGCCGTGAGTTCTGGGATGGGCTGCCGTCACTCGCCAGGTCTTGGGACGAACACATCATCGATCTCAATCACCGCTCAGGGGTCCGGACATGAGCGCCTCCAAGTTCGCATGTGCCGCGTGTGGCTCGAGCTTCGGAGCTGACGTCCCGACGCCGTATCAGTGCCCCCAGGCCGCCCTCGATCCCGAGGCCGACCACGTGCTCACGCCGACGCTCGACACTGAGGGATCCGAGTGGCCTGCAGGTGACGAGCCCAACCCCTTCATCCGCTACCGCACCTTGCTCCACGCGTGGCACCGCCTGCGCGCGGGTGGTGGGTCGGACGACGCCTGGTGTGAGCTGGTGAATGGACTCGACGAACGGATCACTGCCATCGACGGCGCCGGGTTCACCTTCACGCCGATCCGGGTGACCGAGCTCGCCGGACGCTCCGTGGTAAAAGACGAGACGGTCAACGTCGCCGGCAGTCACAAGGCACGGCACCTGTTCGGTGCGCTGCTGAACCTCGAGGTGACGCGGCTCCTCGGTGACGAACCCGACGATCGACGTCTCGCCATCGCGAGCTGCGGGAACTCGGCGCTCGCCGCGGCGGTCCTCGCCCGCGCGTCCGACCGCCAACTCGATGTCTACATCACGCCGAAGGCAGGGCACGTCGTCCTCAACCGGCTACGCGACCTCGGCGCTGCGGTCCATTTCCAGCGCCGCGGGGACGAGCCCGGTGACCCCTGCTACCACGCGTTCCAGCGAGCGGTACAGGAGGGCGGCCTGCCCTTCTCCGTACAGGGACCGGACTGCAGCATCGCCCTCGACGGAGGCCGCACCATCGCGTGGGAGTTCGTCGATCAACTCCGCGCTGAGGACCTGCAGGTCGACCGCGTCTTCGTGCAGGTCGGCGGCGGCGCCCTCGCCACCGCTGTGATCCGCGGATTCAACGTGGCTCACGCGCTGGGTGCCCTTCCATCGCAGCCGCGGATTAACGCCGTACAAGCCCGCGCGGTATCACCCCTGGTCCGCGCCTGGGAGGCCATCGACTCCGCCTCCGATCCTGCCGCGGCTCTGAGGGACGCCGCGCGCCACCGCACCCAGTGCATGTGGCCGTGGGAGGAGATCGAACCGAGCATCGCATCCGCCATGGTCGACGACGAGACCTATGACTGGCACGCGGTCATCGACGGCATGATCCGCTCGAAGGGTGAGCCGGTCGCGGTCTCGGAGGGTGCGCTGCGTCGCGCCCGCGACCTCGTGACGTCGACCCTCGAAGTCGACGCGAGCGCCACCGCCACCGCCGGCGTCGCCGGCGCGTTCACCATGCAGGATCACGGTGCGAGCTTTGAAGGCGAGACGTTGGCCTTCTTCCTCACCGGAATCAACAGGTGATTCCCCCGTCCGCGTGACCGCCACGCAGACGCTGAACAGAGCAGCGGACAGCCCCCGCCCTCGGACACTTGGGCCGCTACGCGGAGCTTCTTGACGTAGCATGAACGCCATGAGACCCGCCGTTCTCGCTCTCGTCGGCCTCGTCCTCGCCACATCGAGTTGTGGTGAAGACCCCGAGAGTTCTCCCGCCGATAAAGGTGTCGCGTCGTCCATCCGCGAACCACAGGCTCCTGCAGTCGGCGACCTACGGCTCCCCGTCGTCCCGTCCGGGACCGTCACCTGGACAGGAGACATAGCCAGGATCGTGTTCGACCGGTGCGCGGCGTGCCATCGACCGGAATCGTCCGCGCCGTTCCCGCTCCTCACCTACGCAGACGTCAAGAAGCGTGGCCGGCAGCTCGTGGAGGTCACGACCGCTCGCTACATGCCGCCGTGGATGCCGACACCAGGTCACGGACCATTCGAGGGAGACCGCTCCCTCAGCCCGCTGCAGATCGCGCAGATCGATCAGTGGGTCGCAGATGGCGCACCGCAAGGTGATCCCGGAGACCTCCCCGACCCGCCGAAGTGGGAATCCGGTTGGCAGCTCGGGCAACCCGATCTGGTCCTGCGGATGCCGGAGACTTTCGTCGTCCCAGCGGAGGGACATGACGTATTCCGTAACTTCGTAATCCCCGCCACGACGACCGAGGCCCGGTACGTCCGCGCCGTCGAGCTGGTCACGGGTAACGACCGTGTCGTGCACCACGCGATCATGCAGATCGACGAGACCACCTCGGCTCAGCGCCGGGACGAGGCGGACGAAGGGCCGGGCTTCGGCGGGATGGGCATGGCCGAGTCGACGCCCCCAGACGGGCATTTCCTGGGGTGGACCCCGGGCAAGTCCGCCATCACGGTTCCGGAGGGTATGCCCTGGACCCTCAAGCCAGGGAGCACCCTGCTGTTGCAGCTCCACATGCTGCCCACCGGAAAGCCCGAGGAGATCCAGTGCGCCATCGGCCTCCACTTCACCTCCACGCCCCCCAAGCGCCGACCGTTCATGATCCTGCTGCGCAACGACCGCATCGACGTCGCCGCCGGCAACCGGGATTACGTCATCG
>NYSS01000175.1 GCA_002683135.1 Planctomycetota bacterium
CGACGTGGTGGGTGCGGCCTACCCCTTCCTGGAGGCCGCCGTAGAATCGCCAGAGAAGGTCGTTGCCCGGATCGAGCGGACCATCGAGGAACTCCGGATTAGCATGTTCTGCACCGGGGCCCGGACAATCGCCGATCTGCGGCGGGCACGGTTGGGGAAGAAGACGCCTAAATGAGCGAACAGAACGCGGCAGCACAAGCATCCGACACGCGCGGAGACATGGTCGAAGCGCTGGTGGACGGCCGCATCAGCTTCCACGAGTTGCCAGCGGACCTCTCGGGTAGTGAGGCCGCGGAGATTCGTCGGGCAGCGCTGGAGAAGATGACGGGCGTCCGCCTGCAGGACATGGCGCACTACTCGATGGACATCGAGACGGCGTCACGGCGCAACTGCGAGAACATGATCGGCATCGCCCAGGTCCCGGTCGGGATCGCCGGGCCGCTCGTGGTTCGGGGCAAGCACACGAACGGCAACGTCTTCGTCCCCTTGGCCACCACCGAGGGGGCGCTCGTCGCGAGCGTCAACCGCGGGTGCGCTGCTATCCGGGCGGCGGGCGGCGCGCAGGTGTTCGTAGAAGACGCCGGCATGACTCGGGCGCCCGTGTTCCGCACCGAGAGCATGGCCCAGACTCAGGAGTTCCTTGCCTGGATTCGTGCTCACGAACCCGACATCAAGGAGCTCGCCCAATCGACTAGCCGGCACCTGGAGCTCCTCGACATCAAGCCGTTCGCATTCGGCACCTCGGTGTGGCTGCGCTTCCGATTCTCCTCAGGCGACGCCATGGGCATGAACATGGCGACCATCGCTGCCGAGCGCGTGTGTCGCAAGCTCATCGTGCCAAGGACCGGCGTCGAGTGCATCGCGCTGTCGGGCAACTACTGCGTCGACAAGAAACCCTCCGCCATCAACTGGCAGGAGGGACGGGGCAAGCGCCTCCACGCGGAGGTCGTGCTCGAGCACGAGGTGCTCCGCGACGTCCTCAAGACGAACTCAGCGGCACTCGCAGAGGTCTGCTACCGCAAGAACCTCCTCGGATCGATCGCCGCCGGATCCATGGGCTTCAACGCTCACTTCGCTAACGTCGTCGCGGCTTTCTTCATCGCGACAGGACAGGACGTCGCCCACGTGGTCGGCGGCTCATTGGGCATCACCAATATCGAAGCTCGGGGTGACGACGCGTACATGTCCGTCTTCCTTCCTGACATCCCCCTCGGCGCGGTCGGCGGAGGGACATCACTCGGCACGCAGAACGAGGCCCTACGCATGCTGGACATCATCCCCGACCCGGAAAAGCCCGGGGCGGCCGTCACCCGGCTCGGCGAGATCCTCGCCGGCGCCGTCCTCGCAGGCGAGTTGTCCCTCATGGCCGCGTTCACGTCCAACGACCTGGCTCGGGCGCACCAGCGCTTGGCCCGCGGCAAGCCCCACAATCCCAGCCCCGGAACTCCCTTCCCAGGCACGCAGGCCGACCCCAGCGAAGCCTGAGACATCGATCCGACCCACACCATGCCAGAGACCGCGCAACAGACCGTGGTGTCCGCTCCCGGGAAGATCATTCTCATGGGAGAACACGCCGCGGTGTACGGACACCCCGCCGTCGTGGCAGCTATCGACCTGCGCCTCCAAGTCACGGCCACGGCGCGTAAAGACCACCGGGTGGCGGTCGACTTGCCCGAGCTCCAGCACGTCGGGCGCACCTCGTGGGACGAGGTCGTCGCCTACACCGATGCTTGCCGCACGCACTGGAACTCCCTGTTCGGATCGCCGCACGGCAACCCAGCTGACTACTCACCTCTGCCTGGGCCTCCCGAGCGTCTGGTCCTGATCGCCCTCGGCGAGACCGTCGGTATGGGGCGGGAGGTGCCACAGCTTGGAGTCGACCTGCGCATCGACTCCAAGCTGCCCCTCGGGTCCGGATTCGGCAGCTCCGCCGCCCTGGCCGCTGGTGTCGCCGCGGCGTACCTCAAGGTCACCGGACATGGTAAGGACACGGAGCTGCTCCACCGCATCGCGCTCGAGGTCGAACGGCGCCAACACGGCGCCCCCTCCGGAGTCGACAACAACGCGGTCATTCGCGGCGGCCTGCTCTGGGCACAGAGGGACGACGACGGGCAGCTCGAACTCGAGCCGATCACGACGACCTCTCCTCTGCTCTCACGGCTGCGTGTCTTCCATTCGGGCAACCCGGCGGAGCCGACCGGCGTCCTGGTCGCGGCCGTTCGCAGGCGCGTCGAACATGCGCGCAAACAGTTCAAGGCCGTGCTGGAACGGATCGACCGCGCGACCCACGAGTTGAAGACGCTCCTCCTCGGCGACCAAGACGAGCCCTCACGGCTGATCGCGCTGATCAAGCAGGCCGAGGCAGCGCTCGAAGAACTCGGCGTCGTGCCGGAGGCCGTGAAACGCATCATCCGGCGCATTGAGGCGGCCGGCGGCGCCGCGAAGATCTCCGGCGCCGGAGCACTGACCGGTGACGCGGGCGGGTCCATACTCGTCTACCACCCCGAGCCCGAGAGCATCCAGGGCTTCCCCTCCGGCTGGCTACCCCTGCCCGTGCGCCTCGGCTCGGACGGGCTCCGGTCGGAGGACAGCGCGTGAGCCGCAAGGCTACCGTCAGCGCTCCTTCGAACATCGCGTTCATCAAGTACTGGGGGGCAAGGGACCTGGACCGAGCGATCCCCACGAACGCCTCCCTCTCCATGACCCTCGACATCTGTCGGACGACCACCACGGTGGAGGTCCTCGACGAAGCCGGAGCGGACGCGATCCAGATCAAATCCGACGACGGCGCGTTGACCCCCGCCGCGGGAGCGTTCAACGAGCGATTCACCGCGCACCTCGGGCGCCTCCGCGAGCACCTGGGGTTCACCGGGCGCATCCAAGCCGCGACGCATAACACCTTCCCCAGCGATGCCGGAATCGCGTCGTCCGCATCCGGTTTCACCGCCCTGGCGTACGCAGTCTCCGCCGCGTTCGACCGGGTCGACTCACCGGAAGAGATGTCGATCCGAGCGCGGCTCTCTGGGTCCGGGTCCGCGGCGCGCTCAACGTTCGGCGGCTATGTGACGTGGCCATCCGACCCTCATAATCCGGAGTCCCCCGCGGCCCAGCATGCAGGCCCCCACATCGACCTGCGCGACGTCATCGCGTTGGTCCAGCACGGCCCGAAGGACGTCTCCTCTCTCGAGGGGCATCGCCGCGCCGCGACAAGCCCCCACTTCGCCACCCGCCAGGAGCGCCTGCCCGAACGCACGCGACGGGTAAGCGCCGCGCTCACGAGCGGCGACTTCGCCGCGTTCACTGAGGCCCTGGAGGAAGAGGCGATCGAGCTTCACCTGGTCGCCATGTCATCCACGCCGCCGATCCTCTACTGGGAACCGGGGACCCTCGAGGTGATCCATCGCGTGCGCCAGTTACGCACACGGGATGGCGTACCGTGCGCGTTCACTATGGACGCAGGAGCCAACGTCCATGTGATCTGCCCGCCGACTTCAGAGGACGCGGTCGCCGCCGCGGTTAGCGACCTCCCTTCAGTCCACGGCGTCATCCGGGACCGCGTCGGATCCGGGCCGCGGCACGAGACGGAGCACCTGTTCTGATGGACGTCGTGATCGTCAAGCTCGGGGGCAGCCTGATCACAGATAAATCCCGCCGTGCGCGCGCCAAGGACACCACCATTCGTCGGCTCGCGGCGGAGCTCGCCCGTGGCGCCGCTCACATCCGCGCGCGGGTCGTGGTCGGCCACGGGAGCGGCTCGTTCGGCCATCACGCGGCCACCGAGCATGGCCTGCTCGACATGAAGTCACCGCGACGCCAGGCGCCCGGCACCGCCGCGGTCCAACGCGCAGCGCACGCGCTCCACAAGCGCGTCGCCGACGCGATGGAGGACGCGGGCGCCATGCCTTTTTCGGTCCTGCCGTCCAGCGCATGCGGCGGACGCGACGGACGCGTCACCCGCATGGATGCGCGCCCGTTCACCAGCGCGCTCACAGCCGGCCTCGTCCCCATCACCTGCGGCGACGTCGTCCTCGACGCCGCCGGACGCGCCACGATCTGCTCGACGGAGGCGGTGTTGTTCGCGCTCACCAAGAAGCTCCTGGCCGCGGGGCACCGTGTCCGTCGTGCCGTCTGGCTCGGCATCACGGACGGGGTCTACGACGCTGACGGACAGACCATGTCGACCCTGGACGCCACCCACGTCCCCGACGTGGCGCGCGGCGCCGAGACCACCGACGTCACCGGAGGCATGCGCCTCCGCGTGGACACCACGCTCAAGCTGGCGCGCTTGGGGGTGGAATCCTGGGTCATGGACGGGCGCACCGTCGGCGCCCTCGAAGCCGCCCTCCGAGGACATCGAACCGGCGGCACGCGCGTCCCCGCGAAGCGAAGCGGGCGTTAGGGCCATGGACCACCCAGGGGAGCGCCTCACCGCACACCTGGACGGATTGCTCCTCAAATCCAGCCGAACCTTCGCGCTGTCCATCCCGCTCCTCCCCGAACCGACCCGGCGCGAGGTCACCGTCGCCTATCTCCTGTTTCGCATCGCCGACACCTTCGAAGACGCCAGCCGATGGCCCCGGGATCGTCGGCGCGCTGCCCTCGCAGAGTTCGTCGGCCTGCTCGAGGACCCGACGTCCGGTCAGGTCACGGCGCTCACCCGATCATGGTGCGCCGACGCGCCGCTCGAACACGCGGGATACGTCGAGCTGCTCGAGGAGACACCATCCGTACTCGCGGCCTTCGCCGCGCTCGATCCCGCCGCCCGCGAACAGGTACACGGACACACGGAGCGCACGGCGCGCGGCATGTCCAGGTTCGTCGCTCAAGGTACGGACAGCGGAGCGCTCCACCTCGATACCCTCGAGGAGCTCCGGGACTACTGCTACGTCGTCGCAGGGATCGTCGGCGAGATGCTCACCGAGCTGTTCATCCTGGGCCACAAGCCGGCGGCGGCGCGCGCGGACGATCTGCGCTCACTCGCCAGACCGTTCGGGGAGGGGCTCCAGCTCGTGAACATCCTCAAGGATTCGGTGAGGGACAGCAACGACGGGCGGAGCTACCTCCCGCCAGGCATCGACCGAGACGCCATCTTCGAGTTGGCTCGCCAGAACCTGGATCACGCGACGACGTACACCCGGGCGCTGCAGGACACCGCCGCCCCCCGCGGGATGGTCGCCTTCAACGCCCTCCCCGTGCTGTTGGCCCGCGCAACCCTCGACCGCGTCGAGCGAGACGGAGCCGGGTCCAAGCTGACCCGCCCCGAGGTGTTCGGCATCATCGCGCGGATGAACCGCGACCTCGAAGCAGGCCAACCAGCGATCACTTGATGACGACAAGGAGCCTCACCGAGGCGACGACCGGAGTGCGGGACGTGAGGCGTTCATTGTGGCTTCGTCTTCGGCGCCGCGGGGATAGCCCGCTTCCAAAAGAGCGCTAGTAGCGACGGCCACGGCGGGCCTCGAGGTCACCCGCCCGCAAGTGATTGTCCGGCAGCAGCACGCGGATGAGATCCTCGGGGAGTTCGTCACCCGCGAACACCTCATCACGCAGCCGGGTCAACGCCCAGCGACAGCAGATCCCCGCGAGGTTCTTCTCCAGATGAACCCGCTTGGACAGCCCACGCTCGTAGTCGTTCAGCTTCTGACCACCGACGGCGAGATACGCGGCGGCGCGGACCTGGGGACTCGACGACTTGAGCAGCTTGCCGACCATCTTCAGCAATGCGGAGTCGGGCGACACCTGGGACGCCGCCCACAACCCGCTGAGACGATCCAATCTGGTCCCGCGCTTCAGGACGAGCTTCGTCGCCTCGCGGAGCACCTCGTCATCGGAGCAGACGAGCATGGCGCGGAGCAGATTGCTACGCACCTCCGCCTTCTTCTCGCGCTTGAGCGCCTGGAACAGGGGGGTCGCGGCGGCGGCGTCGCCGATCTTCTCGAGGGCCACCGCGGCGTGGCTACGGGTCGTCGCATCGCGAGAACCGAGCAGGTCGATCAGGGACGCCACGAAGCGCTCGTGGCCTGACTCCCCCATCGCCATGATCGCTTCGATGCGGCGCAGACGCGAGGATCTCGACGACGTGGCGGCGCGCATGAACGCTACGACACGCTTGTCGCCCATCGTGACGAGGCTGTCCAGCGCGTCTCGACGACGCTCCATATGCCCGCCCATCGCCCGCTTTGTCACCGCCCCAAAAAGGGGGTCCTTCGCATCCGGGTCCACCCCCTTCTTGGAGAGGCGATGGGCCTCTCTCATCTTGCCTCGCAGTTCGCTGGAGCTCAGGGTCCAGACGTGGCGTAGCAAGACGGTCTTGCCATCCGATGCGTAGAAGATCCACTGCGGGCATCGCACGCTGGCGGTCTGCAGGAGCTCTCCCCGCACGCGACGTTCGACCGATGCGTGGGCAGCGCAGTCCAGGTTCCCGAAGCGGTCGCAGACACCGTCGACCGATGCGTGTGTTCCCGGACACGAGACCAGGCAGACGAAGTTCCGGCTCTCGCGAACGACGTCGGGGTGGCGCATGGTGACGCGGGCGATGTCCTCGTTCGTCTTGTCGCCGTTCTTGGTGATGAAGACCATGAGCGGCAGCCCGGCCTCGCGAGCCTGCTCGAACGCCTTGTCGAAATCACCACACCACGCCACGCCCTTCGCCTCGTCGCCTGGCGCGGTCGCCATGAGGAGCCCCTGGGCGGGCAGGGCGAGCGTCGACAGCAATGCGCAATAGGTCAGCCAGATGCGGTACATCTCCCGGCCCTCCAGTGGTGTGGCGGCTCCTTTCGAACTCGAGGCCCCCGCAACGGCTACTCCACGATGCCGGGCGTGCATCCTCGTGTCCCCCCTCGCGAGCAAGGCGGCAGGGTAGAAGTCGGAATCGACTGCTCTTGATGCGGGACTTTTTCGGGTTTTTCCCACATCCGTGACGACAGGACACCCTCCGCCCACGATGTTGCGAGCTCGCCGCGGGCCCCCCATTGGAGGACAGGAGCGCAGCCGCACGGGCCAGCTCTCCGCGCGTTCAACCGCGACGAGGAGGGCTGAAATGACTGAGGGCGCGGAGCCCTATCGGGTCGCGAAGGCGTGGATGGTCCCGCTATCGGTGCTGACGTAGACCCGCCCGTCGGCAGCCGCGAGGCCCTCCGCACGGCCGTCCACGTCGGCCCGCCAGCGGACCTTGCCCTGCTCCTTGTCGACGATCACGACCTCACCATCGCCGCCGCAGACGAGGTAGTCCCCGACCATGATCATGGAGTGAGGATGGGATGTCTTCGCGGTCCACAAGAGACAGCGTTCCTGGCCGCGGGCGTTTTCGTCGAGCTCCTTACCGACGGTCAGCAGACTCTGGCGCAGCTCGTTGATCTTGGGTTCGTTCTTGGCCTTCTGCTTTCGCTCGAAGTCATAGGCCTTCTTGGCGGCCCCGTGGCGGCCGGCGATCTCACGCCTGTTCACGCGCAGATCGAACAGTTGCGCGCGATTGATGCAAACCAGCTCCTTCTGCTTGAGGAGGAAGCTCCGCTCTTCGGTCACGATGATGCTGCGTCCGCCCTCGTAGGTCACCAGGACATCCTTGTTGGCGGGCGCGCTCTCTGTGACGCCTCCCTTGAAGACGCCGC
>NYSS01000176.1 GCA_002683135.1 Planctomycetota bacterium
CAGCGGATGCGCCAGCGGATGCACCAGCGGATGCACCAGCGGATGCACCAGCGGATGCACCAGCGGATGCACCAGCGGATGCGGACCCGAGCCCGGAGGCCCCGAAGGACGATAGCGCGAGCTAATCCAGGAGAACGAACATGGCCATGTCTAGCAGCAAGATGAAGGAAAAGCGCAAGCGCAAGAACAAGTTCAAGAAGTTCGCTGAGCGTGCGCGCTGTCGTTGGACGGACGGCAGGCGGGAGAACCGCGACGCAGTCCTCGTCATCGACTACAAGAATGTCGAGCTTCTTCAGAAGCTCATCACGTCCCAGGGGAAGATCTACTCGCGCAAGCGTGCCCAGGCGGGGCCGCGTGCGCAGCAGCGGATCAAGCAGGCCATCAAGCGCGCGCGCTACATGGCGCTCGTGCCGTACACTGGCTGATCACTCCGGAGAAATGCCATGATCGAACTGCTTCTACTCGAGGACGTGGAGAATCTCGGCAAGCGGGGTGACACGGTCAGCGTGAAGGCGGGCTTTGCTCGCAACCACCTGATCCCCCTGCGCTATGCCGTTCACGCCAACGAAGACAACCTCAAGATGGTCGAGAAGCGCCGGCTGGCGTGGTTGGCCGAGGAAGCGAAGCTCATAGAGGAGCTGCAGGAGTTGGCGAGTCACATCGCCAAGCTCGACCTGACCATCGTCGAGAAGGCGACGGACCAGGGCCATCTCTATGGCTCCGTCACCGCCAAGGACGTCGCCGACGCGGCCGCCGGGAGCGGCGTTTCGTTCGATGCCAAGTGCGTTCGGATGGAAGCGGACCTGCGGGAGGTGGGGGACTACGAGGTCCCGGTGCGTCTGCATGAGCAGGTGAACGTCTCGATCCCTGTCCGCATTCGGATGGAGGGGAACGAGGACTGGACTCCCGGGCAGGCTGGGGAAGCAGCGGCTCCGGAGCAACCGGCTCCCGAAGCGGCAGCCCCGGCGGCCGAGCCGCCGTCCACTGACGACGCGCCGTCCGCGGAGTAGTTCGTGGAGTGAACCGCAGAGCCCCACGACGGGCCCTGCGGTTCGGCTTCCACGGGGAGCACGTCCCACAATGCCGACGTGGACTGTCGGCCCCGGCTCCTAAGCTGAATGGCCGCCGGGATTCGCGGCTGTTGGCTGGCGCCGCCGGAAATCCCGCGGGGCCTCGCGGCCGACGGCCATACGATGGCGGTCTTTTGCATGGAAGTCAGGGGGACCGCATGTTCGAAGATGGCGGGGCGGTAGCGCCACCTCACAGTCGTGAGGCGGAGATGAGTGTCCTCGGCGCGATCATGCTGGATGCGGACGCGCTCGGCACCGCCGCGCCTCTTGTGCAGCCCGATGACTTCTACCAGGACGCGCACAAGATGATCTTCGAGACCATTATCGGTCTCGATTCCCAGAGCATCACGCCAGACCTCGTGACTCTCTGTGACGCGCTCGAGCGTTCGGAGCAGTTGGATCGGGTGGGGGGCAAGGCGTATATCGTCGAGCTGCTCGAGATCCTGCCGTCGGCGGCGAATGCGGAGCACTATGCGAAGATCGTCCGGGAGAAATCGGTGCGGCGCCAGCTCCTGCGCGCGGCCGATTCGATTCGCTCCGAGGCGCTGACTTCTGCGGATACGGCTCCCGAGGTCCTCGACCGTGCGGAGCAGGCGGTGTTTGACATCGGCGAGAAGGAGGGGGCTCAGGGGACCGTCGTTGTCGGCCAGGTCCTGGAGTCGACGTTTTCTCAGATCGAGCAGCGCTTTGAGCAGCGGGGCGCTCTGACGGGTCTGGACACGGGTTTCTTCCGCCTCAACGACTACACCGCTGGTCTACAGCGTGGCGAGCTTGTGGTCATCGCGGGTCGTCCGTCCATGGGCAAGACGACCCTGGCGCTCAACATCGTGTTGAACGCGGCGGTCGCGGAAGACGCCCGGTGCCTCTTCATGAGTCTTGAGATGTCGGCGGAGCAGGTCGCGCAGAACATGCTCTGCGCCCTGTCCGGTGTCGACGGCAACGTCGTCCGGAAGGGCAACCTGACGGATCGTGACTGGGTGAAGTTGAACGATGGAGCTGGCCAGCTTCACGAACGGAAGATCTACATCGATGCGTCACCCGGTTTGACACCCATGGCGATCCGCACCAAGGCCCGGCGGGTCGCGAAGAGGCTGCAGGGTATCGACATCATCGTCATCGACTATCTGCAGATGGTGGCTTCGCCGCCGAAGTCCGAAAACAGGCAGCAGGAGATCTCCCTCATCTCGCGGAATATGAAGGAGCTCGCTCGGGAGTTGGAGTGTCCGGTCGTCGCGCTCTCCCAGCTCAACCGGTCTGTCGATAGCCGCGAGGACCATCGTCCTCGGATGTCGGACCTCCGAGAATCGGGCGCGATCGAGCAGGATGCGGACGTCATCTGCTTCCTTTTCCGAGAGAGTTACTACAAGCAGGAAGAGCCCGACGAGGCGGAGCCGGGGAAACCCAGCGAGTTGATTATCGCCAAGCAGCGAAACGGGCCCACCGGGACGATTCCGCTGACGTTCTTCCCCCACCGACTCAAGTTCGAGAACGCGGTCGGTGGTGGAGAGGGGTAGGTGGGGCCGAGGCGCCTTTACACGGCGGGGCCAGCGGTTACGCTCCCCCAGGAGACGGGGATGCCAACCGCCGATAACGCTTCTTGCGGCCCGCGTGCGTGGCTGCTGAGCTTTGCGATCCTGCTCGTGAGCGCCGCCCCCGCTTTCGCTCAGCCCGAGGGCGCGGCGCTTGAGGGCAAGACCGTCAAGCGCATCGACTTCGTCGGCCTTGAGCGCCTCACCAAGCAGGGCGTGATGGCGCGGATGCAGACGCAGGAGGGGCATCCCTTCATCCGTAAGGCGCTCGAGGACGATCTCCGGATGCTCGCCGGACACGTGAAGCGCGTTCAACCGGCACCGGTTGATCCAACCAAGCCGCCAGAGCCACCGCCGCTGCCCCCGAAGGTGTTCAGCGTCATCCCGAGCATCAGGGCGGTGCTTGAGGACGGCGCGGTGATCGTCACCATCACCGCACTCGAGAACCGGCGCGTCGCCGGGCTTGTCTTCCTCGGGGCCGTCGCATACGGGCGAGACGATCTCCTGCCTCACATTCGCACGCGTGACGGAAACCCCATCGACGACTTCATCCTCGAACTAGACCGCCAGGAGATCGAGCGGTACTACCGCGAGCGGGGACACCACTACGTGGAGGTCCAGTTCGTCAAGACCACGCAGGCCGCAGGCGACCTCATCGCGTTTCGCGTCACGGAGGGGCCTGAGGTCGACATCCGTCGGGTGGAATTTCGTGGTGCCAAGGCGTTCGACACGGGCGAGTTGATGGAGCAGATGCCGTTCACGGCCGAGCCCGGCTTCTTCTCGAGCAAGGAGTTTATCTACGAGCAGGTCAAGCGTGACGTCGTCCAGCTGGAGGCGTTCTATCGCGGCAAGGGGTACAGCGATGCGCGCGTGGTGCTGCTCGAGCCGATCCCTTCGGCGGACCATGAGAAAATGGACCTCGTGTTCCACGTCGAGGAGGGCGAGCCGTACACCGTGCGGAGCGTGCGTATCGACGGGTTAACCCTGTTTGACCCGGACGAGATGATGCGCGAGATGCGTACACGCCCGGGGGGCGTTTACGAGCCGGGCTTCGATCTACGCCTCGACGTGCGTGACATCGAGGGGCACCTGCACGAATTCGGCTACACCACAGCGCAAGTGCAGGACGTGAGCACGTTTGGCCGGACGGAGAACAGCGTTGACGTCGTCCTTTCGGTTCGCGAGGGCCAGCTGGTGCTCGTCGGCGATATCCGTATCCAGGGCAACGTGGAGACCCAGGACCGGGTCATCCGCCGCGAGATCGAGCTCTATACGGGTGAGCCTCTCAACCTGAAGAAGCTGCGTCGGTCGCGCAACCGTATCCGTGCCTTGGGGTACTGGATGCCGCCACGGGGCTCCCGGTTGGACACCCCGGAGATCCCGTTCCAGAGCTATCAGATCTATCGCGATGCCTACCTGTCCTTGCGTGACACGGGCCAGAGCAACATCAAGGACATCGTGGTTGAGGTGGAGGAGCAGGACACCGGCAGCCTGCGCTTCGCTGCTGGTGTCGGCTCGAACACCGGGATCCTCGGTGACATCACGTACACCAAGGCCAACTTTGACCTGCTTGATTGGCCCGAGGGATTTGACGACGTTCTGGATGCGTTCACGGGTGGCGGCCAGCTGTTGGTGCTGAGCGTGCAGCCGGGGACCATCTACAGCCGGTGGCGGGCGGCATGGACCAATCCTCGCGTGATGGACGGTCCATTCAGCCTCAGCACCGAGGTCTACCAATCTCAGTGGCGCCGCAAGGATTGGGATGAGGAGCGGCTGGGGTACGGGGTCCGCGTCGGACGGCGGCTCGGAGACGACCTCTCCGTTACCCTCGGACTCCGAGACGAGATGGTCGACGTCAACAGAATCGAGAACGACGCACCGCAGCTCGTTTTTGACTTCGAAGGCGAGAACCAGGTCACATCCCTGACGCTGGATCTGCGGCTGAACCGCTTGAACGATTTCGTGAATCCGACCGACGGTTACCTGCTTCAGAGCAGCATGGAGCATGCCGGCTTCTGGGGCGACGTCCAGTTCAACAAGGCGCTCGTGCGTGGGGACTATTATTTCGAGGCCTACGAGGACTCGACGGAGCAGCTGCACGTGGTGCGCTTCCGCGGTCAACTCGGATGGGCTTCGGAGCAGGGCGACACTCATGACATCCCCGTCTATGAGCGGTTCTACGCCGGCGGTGCGGGGAGCCTGCGCGGCTTTCGGTTTCGCGGTGTGGGCCCCATGGACAACGGTGATTCCATCGGCGGTAAGGCGCTCTGGATCGCCGGGACGGAGTACGGATTCCCACTGTTTGGCGACAATTTGCGAGGCGTGGCCTTTGTCGATACCGGTTCCGTCTCACTTGACTGGAGCGATCCGGGCATCTTCGACGTACGCGTGAGTGTTGGAGTGGGTGTCCGCTTAGTGATACCGTTCCTGAGTGCGAACCGCCCCCTCGCCATCGACTTCGGGGTGCCGATCATCAAGCATGGCGAGGACGAAACGCAGTTCATCTCCTTCAGCTTCGGGTCTCGCTGATTTAGAGAGGAAAGCCATGTTTCGCTTGATCCCTTCCGCCGCTCTCCTGGTTCTGCTTGTCACCTCCGGCCCGATTGCAGCCCAAGGCCTTTCGATCGGCTTCGTTGACGTTCAGAAGGTGATCTTCGAATACAAGAAGACGACGGAGATCACCAGGACACTGGAGAACCGGATCCGTCAGGAGCGGTCGATCGTCAAGCAGAAGAAGGCCGCGCTGCGCTTGAAGATCGAAGAACGCCAGATGGCCCCGGTCGATGAGAAGAACGCAGGTGTCCTGGAACGGGCGAAGTTCGATCGCGACATCCGGCTCGCGCAGGTCGACATCGAATTGTCGGAGAAGAGCGCGATCATCCAGCTTGAGCACGACCTCGTCGAGCACATGAAGAAGGTCTACAAGGAGGTCCGACGAGAGGCTCAGGCGATCGCCCTCGACCGCGGACTGAAGGCTGTGTTCATGGTCGCTGACGACAAGATCTCCGGGCGCACTCGTGACGAGGTGTCGAGCGAGATCCTCGTGCGTCCGGTGCTGTGGTTCGACCCGTCGCACGATCTCACCGCCGAGCTCTTGCAACGCCTCAACAAGTGACGGTCCAAGAGCTATCGGATCTACTGGGCGGACGCGTCGTCGGCGATGCGTCCGTGGTTGTATCTGGGTTCGCGGGAGCTGCGGACGCAGAGGCCGGCGACCTCACCTTTGTCAGTGACGCGCGCTGGGTCGCCGCGGCGCGGGACAGCGCCGCCGCGGTCATCCTCGTGGAGGCGCCGATCGACGGGGCCCAGGCGGTGCAGATCGTCGTCGACGATGCCAATCTCGCTTTTGCTCTCGCGGTCGCGCGCTTGACCCAGGGGGCTGGCCCCGAACCGGGTATCCACGCGTCCGCGTCCGTCCATGATGACGCCACCGTTGACGAGACCGCGCACGTGGCGGCGTGCGCGGTGGTCGACGTTGGCGCGACCGTCGGCCCCCGTGCATGCGTCGGCCCCGGCGCGTACGTCGGCAGGGGGGCGATCATCGGCGCCGACTCCACCCTCCACGCCAACGTCACCGTCGCTGATGGTGTGCGTATCGGTGACCGGGTGACCCTCCATCCCGGGGCCGTGGTGGGGTCGGACGGATACGGCTACGCGACCACCTCCGATGGCGTGCACGTGAAGATCCCTCAGACCGGCACGGTCGTGGTGGAGGACGACGTTGAGATCGGCGCGAACGTCTGCATCGACCGTGCGCGACTGGCCGAGACCCGGATCGGCGAGGGCACCAAGATCGACAACCTGGTCCAGGTCGGCCACAACGTGAAGATCGGGCCCCACTGCCTGATCGTGTCGCAGGCCGGGATCGCGGGAAGCACCGAGCTTGGGGGGCACGTGGTCCTCGGTGGTCATGTGGGCGTTACGGGGCATATCAAGGTAGGTGATGGCGCACAGATCACCGCATTTTCAGCCGTGTCCAAGAGCCTCGATGGTGGCCAGGCGTACATGGGGGTGCCCGCCATTCCTATCTCTGAGGGCAAGCGGGTGCGGCTCCTGCAGATGAAGCTCCCTGAGCTGCTCAGGCGCATTCGAGCGCTCGAGGGCAAGCTGGGGGAAGAGGCTTGAGCCCGCGTGGGCACAGCTGAAGTCTCGCTCCCATATAATCCTCATTGCAACATCCCGTGAGGAACCAACGAACAATCAAGAGCCCGGTCACCTTTCAGGGTACCGGGCTGCACAGCGGTGACGACATCACCGTGACCCTGCGTCCGGCGGAGGTGGACACGGGAGTGGTGTTCATCCGCACGGATCTCGCTGGCAAGCCGCGGATCCCCTTGCGTCGCGAGGCGGTCCTCCAGAGGGACCGCCAGACGGCCATCGGGGAGGGGCAGGCTGAGGTCCAGACTGTCGAGCACCTGTCCGCGAGCTTGCTCGCGCTCGGCATCGACAATGTCGAGGTCGAGGTGAACGGTGGCGAGGTCCCCGGTATGGATGGTTCGGGCCTGCCGTTCGTCGCCAAGATCCGTGAGGCCGGGCGCACGGATCAGAAGGCGCCTCGAAAGCGGTTCGCGCTCGACAAGACGATGGCGATCCGGCGCGGTGACACGTCGATCGTCGCTTATCCCGCTGAGGACGCGGGCTTGCGCTTGTCGTACACCTTGCACTTCCCCGAGGCGAACGGCTTCGGTTCCCAGTGCGTGACGGTAGACCTCACCGAGGAGCGGTTCGTCTCTGAGATCGCGCCGGCGCGGACCTTCTGTCTCGAGGCGGAGGCGGAGGCGCTGAAGCAGGCGGGGTTCGGTCAGGGGGCGAACACGGAGAACACCCTCGTCCTCGGCGCCGACGGCCCCGTCGACAACGACTTTCGTTTTGAGGATGAGTTGGCGCGCCACAAGATGCTCGACCTCGTGGGGGACCTGGCGTTGTTGGGGTGCGATCTGGACGCCCACATCGTGGCGAATCGTACGGGGCATGCGGCGAACCGCGAGCTCGTGCAGCGGCTGGGTGAGCGGGTG
The DNA here is from genome assembly GCA_002683135.1 of Planctomycetota bacterium. Classification (GTDB taxonomy): domain Bacteria; phylum Planctomycetota. Next base: position 7,615 of record NYSS01000176.1, read on the forward strand.
GTCGAGCTCGAGAACCGCGGGGTCATCCAACCCGATACGGGGCTCGACGTACGTGAGATCCTCAAGATCATCCCGCACCGATACCCCTTCCTGTTCGTCGACAGGGTGATCGAGCTCGTCGGCTACCAGAAGGCCGTCGGCGTGAAGAACGTGTCCTTCAACGAGCCCCACTTCCAGGGGCATTGGCCCGGCCAGCCGATCATGCCGGGCGTTTTGCAGGTGGAGGCCCTCGCCCAGCTCTCGGGCGTGTTGCTGCTCCGGCGCCTGCAGAGCATCGGCAAGGTGGCGGTCCTCCTGGCGATCGACCGGATCAAGTTCCGCCGAGCCGTCGTTCCTGGTGATCAGCTCCGCTTGGAGTGCGAAACCCTGTCGCTCAAGAAGCGTTCGGGCAAGGTCTACGGGAAGGCGACGGTCAATGATGAGCTCACGTGCGAAGCGGTAATGAAGTTCATGCTGATGGACGCGTAGGGGCGACCATCCACCCGACCGCCGTCGTGCACCCCACCGCAGAGTTGGGCGCCGACGTCTGCGTCGACGCGTATGCCGTGGTCGGGGCGAAGGCGGTCCTCGGTGACCGCTGCCGCATCGAGTCCTTCGCGGTGATCGGGTCGAACACGTGGCTCGGAGCTGACAACCACGTCTACCACCACGCCGCCGTCGGATCCGACCCCCAGGACCTCTCCTATGATGACGAGGAGACGTACCTCGTCATGGGCGATGGCAACCGCGTACGCGAGTTCGTGACCATCAATCGGGGCACCGACAAGGGTGACAAGTACACGCGCATCGGATCCGGCAACCTGTTCATGGCGTGCTGTCACGTCGCCCACGATTGCCTGATCGGTGACCAGGTCGTACTAGCGAACAACGTCCTGCTCGCCGGTCACGTGACCGTCGAAGGAGGTGCGATCGTCAACGGGGCCGCGGGTGTGCAGCAATTCTCGACCATCGGGAAGCTGTCGTATGTCGGCGGCCTGACGCGCATCGTGCATGACGTGCCCCCATTCATGGTCGTCGAGGGGAACCCGTCGAAGGTCCGGAAGGTGAACACTGTCGGATTGACGCGCGCGGGATACACGGAGGATCAGATCTCGGCCCTGCGTGAGGCCCACCGGCGCCTCTTCCGCAGCCGCCGTCCCCGGAGTGAGATCTTGACGGCGTTGGAATCTGAGCCCTCCCAGGCTGTTGAGGTGGCGGAGCTCTGCCGTTTCCTGAGACGTGTCGAGCAGGGGCAGAGGGGTCGTTCGCGAGAGCTTTGACGTGGGTGTGCGCTGTGCTGTTGTTGGGGCGGGAGCCCTCGGGTCGATTCACGCCCGAGTGCTGTCCAAGTTGGCCGACGCGGAGCTCGTGGGCGTCCACGATACGGACGGTGCCCGTGCCCGTGACGTCGCCAAGAAATGGAAGATCCCCGTGTTCGAGGACCTCGATGCCGTCGCCGCGGGGGCGGAGGCAGCGATCGTCGCGGTCCCTACGTCGGCACACATGGGGGTGGCCGAACACCTGCTGAGCGCCGGCGTCCACTGCCTCGTCGAGAAGCCGCTCGCGTCGTCCCTCGAAGAGGCCCGCCGCATCGTGGCGGTCGCTCGGGAGGCTGATCGTCAACTCATGGTCGGCCACGTCGAGCGCTTCAACCCCGCGGTCGTCGCCGTCCTCGAGCATGGTCTTGAGCCACGATTCCTGGAGGCCCAGCGGGTCTCGCCGTTCCCGTTTCGTTCAGCTGACGTGGGCGTCGTCCTCGACATGATGATCCACGACATTGACCTGATCCTCCATCTCGTGCGGTCCAAGGTCACGGCCGTGCACGCGGTCGGCGTCGGTGTTCTCGGGGATGCGGAGGACATGGCCAATGCCCGCCTCGTGTTCGAGAACGGGGCGGTGGCGAACGTCACCGCGTCTCGTGTCGCGCTGAAGACCGAGCGCAAGATGAGGTTCTTTGCAGAGGACACGTACGTGACCCTGGACTTCCACAAGAAGTCGGGGCGTCTCATCCGGCTCGCTCCAGGTGTCCGCGAGGGGATCGTTGGTGGCCAGATCAAGCTGGAGGGCATGACGCCGCTCGAAGCGACCGTCAAGCGCCTTGTCCGCACCCATTCGCTCAAGGTCCGCGCCAAGGACGAGCCGCTCATGCTCGAGGATCAGGCGTTCCTTGACGCGGTGAAGGACGGCCACGAGCCCGCTGTCACGGGAGAGCATGGTGTCCTGGCCATGGAGACGGCGGCCCAGGTTATCGCGTCGATTCGGGCGAACGCAGCCTCGTAGCCGGTCCTTGAGGTCGGGTAGGATCCGCTCGGGGGTTCCATCATGCTTCACCGCATTCTGGTCGTGCTGCTCTTCGGCGTCTCGCTCCTCGCGCCTGCTCAGGAGAAGCTGGACCTGTCTGTCCTGTACGCCGGCGATCCTGGCCCGCGGACCGATGAGTGGCTGACCTTCCTGCGCTCACGCGTCCGTACGGCGACGGCGATCGAGCGGCGCAGCCTGAGCGCCAAGACGGCGAAGGGTGCGGATGTGGTCATCGTCGACGCGGAGACCCCGTACAAGGAGTCCGGGATCAAGATCCCTCGCGGCGCGGAGCTCTCGACCGCCTTCACCAAGCCGACCATCCTGATGGGTGCGGCGGGTGGCTCGACCCTGGGGTCGCTCGACATCAAACTCGACTGGTTGTGACTGTGCTTGAAGGGAGAGGCCCACGGGTTGGACGCCTCGCACACGATCTTCAACGAGCCTTTCAAGGTCGAGCTGACCTGGGTCGATTTGACGACGCCGCAGCACTACGTCCGCTACCCCGAAGGAGCGGAGATGGGGGAGACGATCAAGGCGTGGCGGGTCCACGGTACGTTGCGTCAGAAGGATTACGGGTTGGTGTCGGGGGGCTATGGTTTCGAGGACACCCCCGATTGCGAGTTCATCTCTGGCGGGAACAACTCGAAGGGGCCCGGTTCGGTCGCGCTCGGTCGCCAGGGCAACTTCTTTCTGTGGGGCTTCTGCGCACCACCGATGGACATGACCTCAGAGGCTCGCACGGTTTTCTTGAACACCCTGGCCTACATGAAGGGGTTCGACGGCAAGCGGGCCGTCGCTCGTCGCCGGGCGCCCTCACGCCGTTGGGCGCCCGTGTACGCGGGTTATCTGGATGACGATCGGCTCAAGAAGTACGGGACGCGGCAGTTCTCCAAGGCGCTGCTGGAAGAGTCGAAGGGCAGCGGCGCGACCATGAAGGAGCTGCTCGTTGCGAATCAGGCGTACCTGTTTCGTGCTGCCCGCGACGCATCGGACAGCCCCTCTGCACGCAGCAGCGGCTATTTTGCGGTCGACGCAGACGCGAAGGCCCTGGGCATCGCCAACACGGACCCAGCGATCCTGGAGCGCTGCGTCACCCAACTCGAACAGGGAGAGCAGGCCGAGCGCGCGCTCCTACTCCTCCATCGCTACACCGATCAGGGGTTCCTCTACGCCGCCGACTGGCGCGTCTGGCTCGACGCGAACCAGGGCCGCCTCTACTTCACGGACACCGGCGGCTACAAGTTCAAGCCCAGGTGATCAGTAGTCTTCCCAGCGCGGCGCGACGGGGATCATCCCCTGCACCGTCTCCCACATCTCGTGGCGGATCTCTTCGAGCTCGGGGCTCCCATGTCGGAAGCGACGGCTGGTGTACTCGTCAGTCGGCGCGACGTCGAGTAGCCACGTGAGCCAGTCGACACCCATCTCCCTCGCCATCTCGCGGGCCATGTTCATCTCTTCGTCCGAGTCGTTCCAGTTGAAGAGGATGTAGCGCCAGACGATCTTGGGCCAGGAGACATGCATCTCTTCGCGCATCTTGATCATGGCGCGCATGTTCTCGACGACCTGGTTGAAGTCTCCCCTGACGCGGTAGCGGTCGTAGCTCTCCGCCGTGGCGCCGTCTATTGACATGATGATCACGTCGATGCCCGACAGGAGCGCGTCTCGCCGCTGGGCCTCGGTGTTGAAGTAGAGCCCGTTAGTGCTCGTGAGCGTGAACAGATACGGGTTATTGGCCTTCGCGTAGCGGAGCATCTCGGCGCTCTGCTTGTGAGCCCAGTTCTCACCGCCGACGTGATATTCGAGATACTCAAGGTGCGGCGAGAGGCCGTCGATGATCTTCTTGAACGTGTCGACGGACATCCTGGCGCCGTTGCGTGAGCCCTCGATCGCTTCGCGATCGCAGCCGGGGCAGACGAGGTTGCACGCGGCGACGGTCTCTATGTACGCGTGCCGTGGCCGGTGTTCGACGTCCAGATTTTCGGGGTTCTTGGGCGCTTCCGGGATGCGGTTGGGGCACGTCGTGCAGACGGGCCGGCGGCTGATGTCCTCTATGCAATCCTGGCGCAGGCTCTTGTAGGCGGGGCCGTTCCAGATCTCCTCCATCGACAGTTCGTTGACGTTGCCCAGGGGCATGGTCTTGGCGACGTCGACGCAGGAGCAGACGGCCTCTCCATCGGAGAGGAAGGTGATTTGCTTCCAGGGTCTGGAGCAATGCCGGGCGACGACGGGGGCAGGGGTTTGCATGGAGCCTTATGGATACTATCCCAAGAGGTCGACGATGGATGCCGCCGCGCGGTCGTATGAGCCTTCCGAGGCCAATTTGTCTCGGACTTCGGCGAGTCCCGTGACCTGGGCCTCTCGGGTTTCAGGGTCGGTCCACAGCCGCTGTAGGTCGTCAGCAGCCGCATTCGCGAACGAACGTACGCCGACGTGCTCTGGTACCAATGACCGCTGCGCGACGAGGTTGACCAGCCCGATGTGGGGAACCGAGACGAGCATCCTCCCGAGCGCGTACATGACGGGTGAAACCCGGTAGCCGAGGACGAATGGGGTGCCGTGGGCGGCGATCTCCAGGGTCGTCGTTCCGGATGAGGTGAGCGCCAGATCGGAGGCCTCCATCACCTCGTACGGCTTGCCGACGAGCACCGTGGCGTCGAGACCCTGTAGGTGGGGTTCAATGATCGACCGAAAGCGCTCTTGCGCGCACGCCACCAGGACGCGGGCGTGCCGTGTCCCGTCCCGCGCTCGCAAGGCGCGAGCGGCGTCGGCGAACACGGGGGCGAGGCTCGTGACGACGCTGCGCCGGCTGCCTGGGAAGAGGCCGACGACCGGTGCATGTTCGGGGAGGTCGGCCCGCAGCTTCGCGATGAGTTCACGGTCGTGGCGGACGGTCCGTAGGTGGTCCATCAAGGGGTGCCCGACGAACACCGTCTTGAGCCCCGTGTCGCGGTACATCTCCTGTTCGAAGGGCAGGATCACGAGCATGAGATCACAGATCTTCGCGAGCTTCTTCGTGCGCCAACCGGCCCACGCCCACACCTGAGGCGAGATGTAATAGACGACCGGGATCCCCATGGCGTGAGCTTTCGCCGCGAGTCGGATGTTGAACCCCGGGTAGTCGACCAGCACCAGCGCCGCCGGCCGCCGCTCGCGCAGCTCCTTCACCGCTCGTCGAAAGAGCCGCCAGATCCTGGGTAGCGCAGCCATGACCGGGAACACCCCCATGATGGCGTCGGAAGCGAGGTCGTGGAGGACCTCCATGCCGGCGCCGCGCATCTTGGGCCCGCCGTAGCCTCGGAACGAGACGTGGGGCGCGTGCTGCGCCAGCGCAGCCAGCAGGTGCGCGGCGTGCGTGTCACCGCTGGGTTCCCCCGCGACGATCCAGACCTCCCGACCCTCGGTCATGGCCGCAGGGTAGCGCATGGGTGACGTAAGGCCTTGCCACGGCCCCGCTTGTTCACCTTGGCGCTGGCGTTAGGATCATCGGACCGGGCACCCTCTCCAAGGTGGAGGGGCTGACCCGCTTGACATAACCCTTTGTGGCGTAAAACGCTGCGAGCTCTGCATCAAGGGCTCCACTACGGCGGCGCGCCCGGGAGAACATCCAATGTTCGCAGTTCCGATCAAGGAACTCCTCGAAGCTGGCGTCCATTTCGGATGCCGCGCCTCCCGCTGGAACCCGAGGATGGCCCCGTACATCTTCGGCAAGCGGAACCTCATCCACATCATCGACCTCAGGCAGACGCTCCGCGGGATGATCCGCGCGACGACCTTCCTGCAGCGGCTGATGGCTGAGGGGAATCAGGTCCTCTATGTCGGGACCAAGCGCCAGGCCCAGGCCGTTGTCGTCGAGTCCGCTCGCGAGGTGGGCATGCCTGTGGTGTCCGAGCGCTGGCTCGGTGGCACGCTGACCAACTTCGCGACCGTTCGCAGTCGCCTCGCCCGGCTCGAAGAGCTTGAGCTGATGGAGCGCGACGGCTCCATGCAGAAGCACTCCAAGAAGCGCATCGCTTCGTTGATGCGGGAGAAGCGCAAGATCTTCCGAAACCTGGACGGCCTGCGGAACATGGAGAAGCTCCCGTCTGCGGTGATCGTGGTTGATCCCCGGAAGGAGCACAACGCGGTCAAGGAGGCGAACAAGCTCGGTATCCCCGTGATCGCGGTGCTGGATACGGATTGCGATCCCCAGTCCATTGACATCCCGATCCCGGGTAACGATGACGCCATGCGGTCCATTCACGTGCTCATCAAGAAGCTGACCGAGGCCGTCGCGGCGGGTACCACCGCACACGCGCAGTGGCTGCAGGAAGAGCAGAAGCGCGCCCTCGTGGAAGAAGCGCAGCGGGCCGAGGAGCAGAAGAAGGTCGAGGATGCCGCGAAGCGGCGCGCTGCTGAGCGCGACGCATTGAAGGCAGCCCAGGAGAGGCTCCGCCAGGAGCGCGACGTCTCGACGAAGCTGCAGCGCACTGCCGAGCAGATAGCGCCGCTGTTGGAGAATCAGACAGTTCCAGCGAGGATCAGCCAACCCTCGAC
>NYSS01000177.1 GCA_002683135.1 Planctomycetota bacterium
GGCGGCGTCGAAGAACGCGGGGTCGTTCATCCCCACCAACGCCTGCAGCGGAGAGTTGGTCCGGCTGCGCCGCGGCGTGCAGAACTCCCGGGTCGGCGCGTCAAACGCGGCGAGGGCGGTGAATAGCATCGTCCTGCGCCAGTACGTGTAGATCCCACGCCGGTAGCGATCCTCACCAGGGCTCGGCCGCCACCGGGTGCTCGTCTTGTTGATCGGGATCACCCCCGAGGTGTCGGCCTGGACGGGGAACACGCTCGGCCCGCCCAGCCTGCGGCTGAGCTGGCCGCTGGCCGTGAGGAAGGCGTCACGAATGCGTTCAGCGTCGAGCCGGAAACGAGCCCCGCGGGTGAACCATCGGTTTGCAGGGTCGGAGGCGAGAGCCGTCGGCGACAGAACGGATGCTTGGCGATACGTAGCTGACAGCACGATGGTGCGCAGCAGCCTCTTCGTGCTCCATCCTTGGGCCATGAAGTCGGTGGCGAGCCAGTCTAAAAGCCCGGGATGGGTCGGCGCCGCGCCTTTGACGCCGAAGTCCTCGACCGTCGTCACCAGGCCTCGCCCGAACAGCTCTGCCCAGTACCGGTTCACGGTCACCCGCGCCACCAGGGGGTTGCGGTCGTCCACGAGCCAGCGAGCCAGCCCCAGGCGGTTGCGGGGAAGGTCCTTGCCGAATTCATGCAGCGCCGCGGGCGTGCCAGCCTCTACAAGCTCGCCCTTGGCGACGTAGCTGCCCCGATCCCGAAAGTGGGTCTTGGGAATCCCAGCGGACGCTCTCTCCCGCATCACCAGCGTGGTGACCCGGGGAATGGACTTGATCTCCTTGGCCACGCGGGCCACCTCCGCCGCATCTACGGGATCCTGCGCGCGCAATCGCTTCAGCGTCGCGTTCAACCGAGTCCGCCGCGCTCGGTCGACAGGCGACGTGGCATCCAGGCTGGGCTCCTCCGCAGTCTCAAAAAAGGCCAGCAACTCGTAATACTCCCGTTGCCCGAAGGGGTCGTATTTATGGTCGTGGCACTGGGCGCATCCGATGGTGCTGCCAAGCCAGATCGCTGCGGTCGTATTGACGCGGTCGAGGAGCTGCTCCCAGCGGGCTTCTTTGGCGTCGACGCCGCCCTCTGTATTGCGCCGTGTGTTGCGATGAAACCCGGTCGCGATGCGCGTCGATTGGTCCGCATCGGCAAGCATGTCTCCGGCAATCTGCTGGATGGTGAACTGGTCGAATGGCAAGTCGCGATTAAAGGCGCCAATGACCCAGTCTCGGTATTTCCAGATTGATCGGCCACCGTCGATGTTGAACCCGTCTGTGTCGGCGTAGCGAGCGAGGTCAAGCCACGGCGACGCCCACCGTTCACCGAAGTGCGGCGAGGCAAGCAGGCGGTCCACCGCGCGGCGGTCCGCCCCCGGGGCCACGTCGGCGAGAAAAGCATCGAGGTCGCGGTCTGTTGGCGGGAGCCCGATGAGGTCGAGGCTCCAGCGGCGCAGCAGCGCTTCCCGTGACGCCTCGGCGGCCGGGCGAAGGCCCCGTTGCTCCTGTTGAGCGAGGACAAATTGATCGAGTGGACCCCGGGGCCAGGAGGGGTCGCGCACTGGTGGTGGCGTCTCGGGCTTGGGCACCTGATAGGACCAATGGCCGCCCCCCGAGGTTGGACGGGCGTCAGCTTGGGATCGCACTACTGGAGCCACCAGCAAAAGGAGCAGGGCGCCAGCGGACCCTCGCGAAAGACGGGACCACCGTTGGCTCTTCTTCACGCTGACCGTCGCCCGGGCCAGCGACGCCACCAACATCGAATTCACGGCCTTCATGCTGACCGCTATCCTACCCTCCAGTTTGGACCCCACGGCGCCGGTCGATTAGCCCATGAACGCCCGGTGCCCGGTTAGAGTCGTGCCCGTCGAGTACTGGCGCCGGAACTTCGTCGGGGAGCTCGGGGAGGTCGCGGCGACGAGGGTGGATGGTGACGCGCGCGGAGACAGGGGAGGGCATTGGAACCCGTTAATCGCATCGCAAACGCCGCCTACGTCGTCGCAGGGGGAGTATGCGTGGCGCTCGGCGTGCTCGGCGCCGTCCTCCCGGGCCTCCCAACGACCCCGTTCCTCCTGCTCGCGGCTGCCTGCTTCGCGAAGGGGTCGAAACGAGCTCACGCTTGGCTGCTTCGCAACCGGGTCCTCGGCCCGATCATTCAGACATGGGAACACGACGGCGGGCTCACCCTTCGCACCAAGGTGACCTCGGCGGTGTTGGTCATCGTCGCGATCGGTTGCAGCATCATCTGGGGCGTCCAGCACCCTGGGCTCAGGATCATGCTCCTCGTGGTCGGGCTGACCGGGGTCGTCGTCCTCTATCGATTGCCGACGGTGGGCCGAGCTTCTCGGGGCTGAGACTGGAGCGGCCCCGCGCCTCAGTCTTTCCCGAGCGCTTTCCTGCCCCTTCGGGCGCGACCCGGAGCTTGCCGATTGAACGCATCCATTTCCGTTGCGTGCCCGAGGTCACCTTGGCGTTTCATCCACCGACCCAGCTTGCTCCGGAGATCGGCCATCACCTCTAAATGCTCGCGGCGTGACGCGAGGTTGGTCAACTCGTGGGGGTCAGCGACGGTGTCATAGAGTTCCCATTCCGGCCGCTGCACGTACGCCGCGGCGAGGTGCGCCGCGCGGGGGTCGACGCTGGCGGCCGCGACCCAAGAGCGGAAGACACCTGGCCGCTCTGTCAGGTTGTTCTGAAAACGAGTCGCGTGATGGATGTTGTGTATGAGCTTGTAGCGGCCCGTGCGAACAGCGCGGATGCCGTAGGCCCGCGGGCCGTTGCTGATCCCGCGGGACGTGTGAACGGCGAAGACCGCGTCATGGTGTCGCAGGCTATCGCCCGTCAGGACACGGTGGAACGACCTTCCGTCGAGCTGCTTGGGGGGCGCTCCGCCGGCGAGGTGGATGAGCGTGGGGAGGACGTCGACATAGGAGATCAGCGCTGAAGAGGTCGAGCCCGGTTTCACCTTGCCAGGCCAACGGACGAAGGCCGCGGCGCGGACGCCGTGGTCATAGAGAGTCCACTTGGCGTGGGGCAAGCCCGCTCCTTGCTCGCTGAGAAACAGGACCAGGGTGCTTTCGGCTGCATTGGCTCGCTTCAACACGTCCAGGCAGCGCCCCACCTGCTGATCGAGGAACGAGACCTCCGCGTAGTAGCGCGACAACGATAGGCGCGTCTGCGGGGTATCCGCCAGCCACGGCGGGATGGTCAACTGCTCGGGAGGATATGCCGACCGGTCACCCTTGTCCCAGGGGGAGTGGGGTTCGTGTGAGGCGACGACAGCGCACCACGGATTTTCCCCGCAGTCCTGGATGAAGGAGCGGAGGCCGAGGAACGCGAGCTGTCCGTTCTTGCCGACTGTCTCGAACGGAAAACAATCGGCGGGGCCGAAGTGGCGTTTGCCCGTGAGCGCGACCCGGTATCCGAGAGCACCCAGACGATGGGGAAGCGACGCGGTGCCGGCGTGGACCTGGGAGTGATTCGGGTGGCCGCCGTTGCGAACCGGGTAGAGCCCTGTGTAAAGGGCCATGCGCGTCGGCGCGCACATGGGCGCTGGCGTAAAAACGTGGGAGAGCCTCATGCCATCCCGGGCCAACTGGTCGAGAGTCGGCGTCTTGACGTCGGGATGGCCGAGGGACGACACGTCGGTCCACGTCATGTCGTCACCGAGAATGATGAGGAAGTTGGGGCGCTTGGGCGCGTCCTGCGAGAAGATGGCCGAGGACGAGGCGAGGAACAGCGCGAGGCTCCATAATTTCCGCATGGCGCCATTCTGCACATTTGACAATGTCCGCGGCCCCGCTTGTCATGGTCGCCCGCACCGGATGGAGTGACACGATGAAACTCGGCATGAACCTCTTGCTCTGGACCACCGAGGTCACGGAGGAGCACTATCCCGCCCTGCAGTCGCTCAAGGACTGCGGGTTCGACGGCGTCGAGGTGCCTGTTGGGTCCGGCGGGGAAGACGATTACACCGCCCTGGGGAAGGTCCTGGACGACATGGGACTGGAGCGCACGGCCGTGTTCGCGGTCGATGAGGCGGCCAATCCCGTCAGCGCCGACGCCGCCATCCGCGAGGCGGCCGTTGAGGCCCTAAGGGAGGGCGTCGCCAAGTGCCAGGCTCTGGGCGCGACGCGGCTGGTGGGCCCGTTCCACTCCGCTTACAAGACCTTCACGGGCGTAGGCCCGACGGATGCGGAGCGTGATCGCTCGGCGGAGGTGCTGCGTCGAGCCGCGGAAGAAGGGGAGGCCGCGGGCGTCCTGCTGGCCGTCGAACCGCTGAACAGGTTCGAGTGCTATCTCATGAATACCGTCGCGGATGCGCGCGCCGTCATCGACAGGGTGGACCACTCCCACTGCGGCATCCTCTATGACACGCATCACATGCACATCGAGGAGAAGGACGTCACCGACGCGGTCGAGCGCGCGGCCGATCGAATCAACCACGTTCACGTGAGTGAATCCGATCGAGGGACCCCGGGCACGGGCCAGGTGGCGTGGACGAAGACGCTCAAGGCGCTGCACGCTGCGGGCTACGACGATTGGCTTGTCATCGAGGCGTTTTCTCGCAAAGACGCCGACTTCGCCGGCATGATCCACATCTGGCGCGACTTCGATCCTTTCGAAGACGTCTGGCGCAAGGGGCACGCGTTCATACGCTCTGCGTGGGGAGCGGCGGCTCAGTGAAGTGCGCCGCGACCGTTTGCCTCGTTGAACGGCTGACCAGCGGACCCTGGATCTACTGGCATGACCTCGAGGGCGCCTGCGCCCATGCCGCGTCCATCGGCCTGGATGGCATTGAGTTGTTCACGGATTCGCCCACCCAGGTGTCAGAGGCCGCGTTGCGGGGACTCCTTTCCAAGCATGAGCTCGGGCTGGCGGCCGTCGGCACCGGCGCCGGGAAGCTCATCCACGGCCTGACCCTCACCGACGAGGACAAGGACGTGCGTGCTCGGGCGATCGCATTCATCTGTGACATGACCGCCTTCGGCGCTGCGTTCGGAGCCCCGGCCATCATTGGCTCGATGCAGGGGACGGTGGGGAAGGGGCGAACCCGTGGCGAGGCCATCGAGCTTCTGCGTGACGGCCTGGCGGCATGCGGCGCCCACGCGGCCGAATTCGGCGTACCACTCATCTACGAGCCCCTGAATCGCTACGAGAGCGACCTCGTAAATACCCAGCAGAGCGCGGCCGTGGTCCTCGATGGCATCGACGGGGTCAAGACCCTGGCGGACCTGTTTCACATGAACATCGAGGAGGCGTCGGTCGCCGACGCCATCACCGAACACATCGCTCAGGTCGGGCACGTTCACCTGGCGGATAGCAATCGTCGTCCCGCCGGAGATGGGCACACCGACCTCGCGGGCGCGGGCGCGGCGCTCAAGAATGGCGGGTTCGACGCGTGGGTGTCAGCGGAGGCGTTCCCGTGGCCGGACTCCCATTCGGCTGCGCGCACGACGGTCACCGCGTTCAAGCGCTGGTTCGCATAGGCCGCGCTCAGCGTCGGCGGCCAGGGAGTGGCCCGGACGTCACCGGCCGCGGCGGCGGCGAGCCACCACGCGTTTCACCAAGGTATCTGTCACGACGCCCGCGAGGATGACTACGCCGGCAATGGCGAACTCCAACTGGGACGGGATCCCCATGAAGATGCACATGCTGAAGAGCACCCGCATCACCGCGGCCCCAAGGATCACCCCGATGACCGAGCCCTCGCCACCGCGCAAGGAGCACCCCCCGAGCACCGCACCGGCGATTGCGTAGAGCTCGTAGAAGTTGCCAGTGTTCGCTGGCTGGATGGAGTTCACATCGAGCGCGAACAACATCCCGCCCAGGCCCGCGAGGCCTGAGCAGATGACGTACGCGGTGATGACCATGCGATCCGTCTTGATGCCGCTGTAGCGGGCTGCCTCCTCGCTGCGACCGAGGGCGAGCAGATAGCGGCCCCACACCGTGCGCTCGAGGAACAGCCACGCGAGGACGCCCACCACGACTAACAGCACGAATGGCAACGGAATGGGGACGTCGCCCCAAAATGGCAATTCGATGGGTTGGCCGTCCATGCCCATGATCGGCTCGCCGGTGCGGGGATGGACCTTGGTGCTGCCCCAGTTGCCCTCCGATATCCAGCGGATCCCCGGCAGGGGCACGGAGAACGGACGCGCCGTAGTGAGTTGTCGCAGTCCGTCGTCGAGGCTGCTCCCGAAGCCCCGGGCCCTGTCATCCGTCAACCATCGCGCGAGGCCCCGATAGAGCAGCAACCCGCACAGGGTCACCACGAACGGCTGTAATCGGAGCTTGGTGATCAGCAGGCCATGGAACAGCCCGATGACAAGAGACAGCCCGAGGACGAATGCCACCGTCGCCCCCACAGACCACCCGTGGTCGAAGAGCAGCATGGGCATGAGTGAGCCGACCAGCCCGACCACCGATCCGATGGACAGGTCAATGCCCCCCGTGATGATGACAAAGGCCACTCCGATACTGAGGATGCCGAACAGCGCGGTGCGCCGAAGCAAGTTCTCCAGGTTGCCGCCCTCGACGAACTGGGGCGCGTCGATGGTGGTGATGACGGCGACGGACAACAGGAGGAGGAGGATGCCGAGTTCGCGTTTCACGCTGCGGACTCCCGCGTGGCGGTCGCCAGGGCCATCACCGCATGTTCGGACAAATCGTCCCTGGCGATTTCTCCCATCATCCGTCCTTCGTGCATGACCAGGACCCGATCGGATACGCCCAGGATCTCCTCCATCTCGCTGGAGACGAACAGGATCCCCACCCCTTCCTGGGCCAGGGTATCCAGTAGCCCGTACACCTCGGCCTTCGCACCCACGTCAATGCCGCGGGTCGGTTCATCGAGGATCAGGACCTTGGGATCCGTCGCCAGCCATTTCCCGACAACGACCTTCTGTTGGTTGCCACCGGACAGGAGCCCGGCCGGGGTCTGGCCGCTGGGGGTCTTCACCGCGAGTTTTCGGATCATCTCCGCAGAGGTCCGGGCTTCCTTGTCGCGGTTACGCAGACCAAAGGTAGCGTCGCGCCCGACGGTCGCGAGGGTCACGTTGTCGTCGACCGACATCTCAAGGAGCAAACCCTGACCTTTACGGTCCTCCGGGACCAGGGCCACCCCCTCTTGAATGGCGGCGTTCGGGGACCTCGGTCTCATGAGTTTCCCGTCGACGACGATGCGACCGCTCACCGGGGGACTCACCCCGAAGATGGCCTGCACCAGCTCGGACCGACCGGCGCCGACGAGGCCCGCGATGCCGACTATTTCACCTGCTCGAAGCGAAAGCGAAATCGGGTGTTGGGGCCACTCGACGGTTCTGATGTCCTCGACGCGCAGGACTTCGCCCCCAGGCTCGTGTGGTGACCGGGCGTAGAACTGGGAGACATCTCGGCCGACCATGCAGCGGACCATGGCTTCGTGGGTAATGCCGTCCCCTGTCAGTTCTCCCGCGAGGACGCCGTCCCTCAGCACCACCACGCGATCCGCCAACTCCTTCACCTCAGTGAGGCGGTGAGACACGTACAACACGCTGATGCCCTGAGACTTCAGATCCCGAACCACATCGAATAGGCGGCGCGCCTCCGCCGTGGACAGGCTCGACGTGGGCTCGTCCATGATCAGCAAGCGCGCGTTTACCGACAGGGCCTTCGCGATCTCCACCATCTGCTGACGACCGGTGGAGAGGCTCGACACGATGGTGTCCGTTCGCACCTCGAGCCCCATGCGGTCCAACACCTCGGCGGCGTCCGCGCGGAGGCGGCGTCGATTGATCAGGCCCCACCGGCCTGGCTCCCGACCAAGGAAGATGTTCGCCGCCACATCCAGGTTGTCCGCCAGGTTGAGTTCCTGGTGAATCAACGCGATGCCCAGGTCCAAGGCGGCACGAACGGTCGGGATCCGGACGCCACGTCCGCTCCATTGCAAGGCACCTTCGTCCGGCTCCTGAACGCCGGCGAGGATCTTCATCAGGGTGCTCTTGCCCGCGCCGTTCTCCCCGATCACCGCCACCACCTCACCCGGAGCGATCGTCAGATTCACTCCGTCCAAAGCGCGAACCCCCGGGAACCGTTTCGACAGGCCCGTGGCCTGGAGCAGCGGGAGGGCGGACGTCATGGCGGTCAGTTCTTGGCTGCCGCCAAGCGTGCCTTCAGCTCCGTCCAGAAGTGATCCACGTTGTCCTTGCGGATCTGCCGCCCGTTGATGTTCATGAATCCGCCATCTGGAATGAGCGAACGATCCCCTCGCACGAGCGCGGCGAGGACCCTGATGGATTCGTAGCCGTAAAGGTACGGGTCCTGGACGACGGTCCCGTGAACGATGCCGTCCTTGATCCCCTGCAGGGTCGCGTCCTGTTCGTCGAACCCGATGACCTTGACCTTGCCCAATTTGTCGGCTCCGCGGAGGGCCTCGAGGATCATCGGTGGGTTGTATGCGAAGAGTCCGACCATGGCGGCGATGCCCGGGTTGCTTGAGAGAGCGTCTTCGGCGTTGGCCTTCGCCTTGGCGTTGTCAAAGCCGTCCGTCCGGGTCCCCAGGACCACGTATTTACCCTCCCGCGGCACGCTCCCGGGCTTGTCATAGCGCGTAGGGTCATTTGGGCGGCCGAGGAGCTCATCGATGACGCCTTGGCGCCGCAGACGCGAGTTGGCCTGGGAGAGTCTGCCCACGAAGATCATCACCTCGCCGCCATCGGGGATCGCCTCCTTGACCAGCTGCCCGCAGAGCCGTCCGGCCTCGTAATTATCCATTCCGATGTAGCAGATCCGGTCGCTGTCCGGCGCATCAGAATCGTGGGTAAGTACGAACCGGCTCTTGCAGGCTTCGTTGATGAGCTGCGTCTGGTTCTTGCCATCGATGGGGGAGATGGCGATGCCCTCGAATCCCAGCGTGACGAGATCCTCGATAATGCGGTTTTGATCCTCTGTGCCGTTGGGGGTCTTCACCTCCACCTGACACTCGAAGTCCTTCCCCGCCTTCATCACTCCAGCGCGGGCGATATCCCAGAACGGATCGGCGCCGTTGGGGACGAATGCCAGCCGCGGAGAGGAATCGGGCGCGCCATCGTCACCGCACCCGGAGAGCAAAATCCCGACCACACCCACTACGACGAGGAAGCCCCACCTGCTACTCGATTTGCTCATGCCACTGTCATCCCACCGTTGATTGCGATGTTCTGGCCGGTCACGAACGACGACGCGTCGCTCGCCAAATAGACCACCGTGCCGCACACGTCCCCCGGCACCCCCCAGCGATCCATGGGTATCAAGGCACGGTAGCCGTCCTTTTCATCCTGCGGATCGTTCTCGTGCCGCTCAACCGGTATCCACCCGGGGCTCAACATGTTGCATGTGATGTTGTACGGCGCCAGCTCCGTAGCCATGCTGCGCGTCCATCCGTTCTGTCCGCCCTTGGCCGCCACGTAGGCGCTGAACTCGCCGACACCGCGCTGAAAGACCTCTGACCCGATGTTGATGATGCGGCCCCAGCGCTGCTCCTTCATGTGCGGCAACACGCGCCTGGCGATCAGGTAGGGGCTCTTGATGAAGAAGTCGAGCATGGACTGGTAGAAGTCCCAGTCGTACTCCTCGATGGGCAGGTGGGGCTGGTCACATGTGGCGTTGACGACGACCGCATCTATGGGGCCCAGCTGCGTCTCGCAAGTGGTGACCAACTCGTCTATGTCCGCTTCGTCGATGGCGCTCGCCCGGACCATGATCCCCTGGCCTCCGCGGCTCTTCATATCCTCAAGGGCCACCTCCGCAGCTGCCGGTTCGTTGTAATAGTTCATGCAGACCTTGGCACCGGCCTCGGCCAGGGCCGTGGCCATGGCGCGGCCGAGGCCCTTGGAGCTGCCGGTAACCAGGACGACCTTGCCCGTAAGATCAAACAGAGCGGATGGCATGACGCGGCTTCCTCACACAGGGGAGCAAGAGGTTAGCAGAAGCGTGTCGCAATCGGCCTGTGGCGCTGGACCCGATGTGGCACCTCACGCGTGGCGGGAGGCGACTCAATGGCCTAAGCTGGAACTATGCTCGAGCCTTGCCGGCCCGGCGTTTTGGAAGCGACATGAAGCTGTCCGTCATCACAGTGGTCTCTGTCACGTGCGCGCTCACAATCCTGTGTGGCGTGGCGGCATCGCAGTGCGTCGCGCCGGAGGTCCAGTCCTTTGAGACTGGGACTCCGACGACGACGTCCGAATGCGGAACGAGCAGCCCGGGGGTGCTCCCCACGGGCTGGTCCAACGACCCCGGTGGGACCACGGTCTGGCGTCTTTTCAACGGACCGACACCTTCCGGTGGAACGGGACCGCAAGGCGACCACACGACGGGGACCGGCAATTTCGTGTACGTCGAGACAAGTTGCACCGCCGGCCCTTTCTGGTTCGGCGCGCTCAATGCCCCATGCTTCGATGCATCCGGCGTGCAGAACCCGACGCTGACCTTCTGGTACCACATGTACGGAGTGGAGATGGGGGCGCTCACCGTTCAGCAGGCGGACGCTACCGGAGCCTGGTCGACGGTCCATGCGATCTCGGGTGACCAGGGAGACCAGTGGCACCTGGCCATCGTGCCGGTCACCCCGCTCAACGACGAAGTTCAGCTGCGATTTTTCTTTGTGGCTGGCGCGGGTTTTCGCAGCGATTGCTGCCTCGATGACATCGCCTTCGGCGAGCCGACGGCTGGTGGGAATTGCATCCTCCCGGGCACCGAGACTTTTCAGGGGCTCACCCCATCGACCGCCACATCTTGTGGGACGAACCCGGATGGCGAGCTTCCCCCGCTGTGGGAAAACGAACCGTCTAACGGGACGGACTGGCGCGTCCTCGGTGGCCCGACACCGTCAGGCGGTACAGGCCCCACGGCAGGGGTCTCCGGGCAGTACATCTACGCCGAGGTCTCGGGCTGCAACCACATCGAGGCATCGATGCGGACGCCCTGTTGGGATGCCACTGGCATCACCGCTCCCACGGTCGAGTTCTGGTACCACCTGTACGGCGCCACCGCCGGCACGTTGCGCCTCGAGGACCTCCGAGGGGACGGTACATGGGCGACCATCTGGTCGGTCACCGGGGATCAGGGCAACCAATGGACTAAAGCCGGGGCGATCGTGCTACCGGTAGGCGGCGTCGTCCGCGCCCGATTCCGTTACACGAGTGGCTCTTCGTACACGGGGGATTGCGCGCTGGACGACGTGCGATTCGGCGAACCCACGCCCGGCGACTGGGAGATCAACGCCGCTGATGCGTGGTTCGACGCTGACGGTTTCCTCGGCTCGACGCTCGCGCCGGCGCGCATCTCGCGATGCGCTGGCCAAGCCGTCACTCTGCATCTGCGCAGCGACCGTGGCGCCGTGCCGTACGACCTGGGCATGATGATGTCAGCCCTCCTGCCCGGCAGCATGGGCGGATCGGTGACGGCGGCGGGCCAGAACATCAACGTCGGGCTCGCCAACCCAACGCTGTTTTGGGTGATCGGCGGGTCGGCCCCAAACCTGTCGGTCCCGTTCCCCGGAGATCACGCCCTGGTCGTACCCGTGCCAGCGCTGCCCGTCACGATCAGTGGCCAGATGTACGTCCTTGATCAGTCCCATCCTGACGGGTTCGTGCTGGCGCAAGGGTCTCAGGTAGAGGTCGTTCCCGGCACGTCGCTTCCGGGGCCAGCACTCGACGAAGAGATCCTCACCTTTGCTCCTCACGGGATTCCCCTGTGCGGCCCCGCAACGATCCCGTTCTTCGGCACGGCATACAGTCGTTTCCACGTGCACTCGAACGGCCGGATCAGCTTTGGCGCATTTCCCAGCCTTGATTTCACCGCCAGCCCATCGGAGGCGCTCGCTGGGGACCCGTTTGTGGGGTTCTGGACCGACCTCGACCCGAGCTTCGGAACGGTCGTCGTCATGGCACCGACATCAACGAGAATCGAGGTGGCCTACGTCGCGCCCTACTTCGGCGAGCACACAGGGTCCAGCGTGTCGTTTCGAATAGTGCTCGACAGCGCGACCGGCGACGTGGAGTTGAGCGGCCTCCTCATGGTCGGAGCCAATCCCCTCACCGGTCCCTTGCCCACCGCAGGGGATCGGCAGTTTCTCGGTATCTCGCCTGGGCTCGGGGCGATCGACCCTGGACCGATCACGTTCACGGCAGGCGGCGCTGGCACCGGGTCCGCGCTGTCCACGCTGTACGACTGGTACGACCACCTGGGCAGCGGGCCGGCGCTCGTTCCCTCTCTCCAGGGCGGAACCTTGAACCGGATCCGCTTCTCGCCGAATCCTCAGGGCGGGTACGACTGGATCGGGCTGTAGAACGCAGGCACCTCTCTTGTTGGGCCAGATTGCTTCGGTGAACACGTTCACCATATTCGGCCCGGCCCATGGATCCGCGATCCTCGCCCTGATCCTGCTCGGTGGGTGGCTCCTCGCCACCGGCCGCCGTCGTGGTCCCGACTCTCCGTGGGTACGGCGCACCTGCGTGATCCTCGGCGCGGTACAGCTCCTCAATCTGGCGGCATGGCACATCTGGACCTTCGCACGAGGGGCGTGGGACGTGACCGAGGCCCTCCCGCTACAGCTCTGCGACATAGCCGTCTTTGTCTCCGCGATCGCGCTGTTTCGCCGGCAGGCCCTGGCATTTGAACTGACCTACCTCTGGTGCCTTGCGGGGACCTTCCAAGGACTCATCACCCCCAACATCCTGGAGCCGTTCCCCCACTTTCGCTTCTGGCAGTACTTCATCCTGCACGGTGGGTTGGTCGTGGCAGCGTTGTTCCTCGCCGTATGCTGCCGACTGAGGCCACGCCGCGGGACCCTCTTCAGGGTGTGGCTGGCGTCCAACCTCATGGCGTTGGTCGCGTTGGTCGCCAACGTGCTTCTCGACGCGAACTACATGTTCCTCTGCGAGCCACCACCGACCGGCAGCTTGCTCGACTTCCTCGGCCCTTGGCCCTGGTACATCGCGGGGGAGGAGATCCTGGCAGCGGTGTTCTTCGCTATCCTGCTGCTGCCCTTCCGCCGATCCACCGCCTGACTATATTTCGTCAGGCAGCGTGTCGGGGACCTGCGGCTCACGCACCAGGACCAGGATCGCGCTCTGCGGAACCACCAGGTACTTGCCGCCTTCGAACGAGATCTCTATGGCCGCCTTACGGAAGAACACGGCGAAGTCACCGATGCCTACCTGCATCGGAAGGTAACGAGCCTGCTGGCTCGGCGACCGCCAAGGCTCCGGGTCGGACTCGTTCGGGGGCGGGAGCGGGGTCCCCGGCCCCATCGCCACCACCCGTCCGGTCTGCACCGCTTCCTTCTCCATCGCACCAGGGGGAAGCAGCAGCCCTACCTCGGTGCGGTCCTCCCCGTCTTCGGGTTCAACCAGGACGCGATCACCAACAACCAGTAGTTCCTTCTTACCTTTGCGCATGACGTGAGGGGGATGGGCGAGTCCGCACCAAGCCCACCGCGATTGTAGAGGCAGGAGGTCGCCGGAGGCATCAATTACCCTCCGAAGACATGCCCTACAGACGTAAATCCAGCACCATCGCTGCGTGTTTGGCCCTCACCTTTTGGCCACGCTGGCTTCAGCCGGGCGGCGGCGGACCACGACAAGTGGGGAGACGCCTCGGCGGCGTCGTTCAGGCTCCGGTTCGTCGCCAACGAAGGCCGAGCACCATCAGGTTCGCCGAACCTCCTGGCTCACCGACGTTTGCAGACCTCCTTCTGTTCCAGGCGCGGGGATCCCTCGTCGTACCCCTTCCTCCCGCCGACCTACAGACTGGTACGTAAATGCTCCGCCATACCTACGCGCGCACCTCCCTGGTGCTGGCTCTCGTGGTCTGCCTCTCCGGCGCTCAATCTCCGCAGCCACACCCGCGGCTCCTGTTTACGCCAGCCGACATCCCTTCCATTCAATCGAAGATCAACGCGTCGGGTACGCCTCCCGCGGCCTCCTACGCGCAGATGGTGACCACGGCCAGCCTGCAGACCGGCAGCAGCCAGTTGTCCTATGTGGTCTACCGTAGCCTCCGGCGGATGACGGAGGTCGCCTTCCGCTATCAGATGACCGGAAACAGCAGCTACGGCGACAACGCCAAAAACCTGCTGATGACCATGGTCAATTACCTGACCCCGACCGGAGACAAGGCCTATCTCACAGCCACCTATCCGTGCTCTCTGGCGCTGACTTTCGACTGGGTTTACCCCCTGCTCAGCCCTTCGGAGCGAGCAACCGTAGTCAGTGAATTGGAGGCTTGGGTCACGACCATGACGGGCGGCAGCAACGGTTGGGCGAGTTACAGCAGTTATCAGGCCGCAGTAGACAACCACTCCCTGGCGTGGTGCACCGGGATCGCCTTTTCGTTGATGGCGATTGAAGGTGATTCCAGCTACCCCAATCTCCAAGGGGTCGTCGCCCAGAACATGCAGATGCTGCACGACGGGTGGCTCGACGCCGTGTCGCCGGACGGCTCCATCGATGAAGCCTATGGCTACGCCAACTACGGCAACCTGTACTCGATGAACGCGGGCGTCGCCGCGATCAACTGTGGCTACGGAGATTGGATGGCGGGCACGAATGTGCTGCGCGTACCCCGTTGGTTGTCGGCCTCCACCGCGGGGGGTTCGTTCATGTGGATCGGCGACTCATCTCCGACCCACAAGGGGGACCGGATTGACCCGATCTGCTACTACCCGTTGACCCGATCAGATTCCGCCGATCCCGTCTCCCTGTGGGGGTTAAACAGGATCATGAACCGTGAGGCCCCTGGGGACGCGACCCCGTCGCAGGCATGGAGCCCCCACGTGCACCGGGCCATCTACTACCCGAGCAGCCTCGCCGAAGAGGTCCCCGAGGTCCTCTCCGGCTTCTTCAGGGACAACCTGAACCAAGGGTCCGCGTCCAACAACAAGTTGGCCGCCTACCCACAGGTAGGGGCCGGCGGTCACGCCTTCTTGCACAACGCCACTGACCCGGCGTGGTCTCAGTTCGCCGCGTTCTACATGATCCGCGACGAGTGGATGACCCATAACCATGAAGATGATGGCCACTTCAGCCTCTCGGTCGACGGGCAGTGGGCGTTCCTCGACATGGGTTACGCCGATCAATCCAGCTGGCACGGAGCCCAATCGACAGATCACAACATCGTCTTGGCCGAGGGAGCCCCGGAGTTCCAAGGCGGCGCGAACAACTACTACACGCCGCCCTCCACGAATGGGCGATTCCTCGGCAGCAAGCGCGAAGCCATGGTCTCACCGCACATGGACTACGTCCGCGGGTCGCACGCCAACATGTGGATGATGCAGACCGCCGATCGCTCCGTCATCATGATCAAGGACGCCTCCATGCCGTACCTCATCCTCGTTGACCACGTCAACAAGGATGGCGGGTCGCACGTGTACGAGGAGGTCTTCCACTCCGGTGGTGACGCATTTGGCCAGGGCACGCTCGCAAGCCCCATGACCGTCAACGTCAACGGCGTGCTCTCCAAGTCCATGTGGCTCGAGCCAGCCAATGCCACGGTCTCACCCGGCGTCGGTGCGATGAACGCCAGCACCCCCTATTGGCGGCACAGGGTCAGGGCCAGCGGCAGTGACGTGACCTTCCTGTCCATCCATGGGCAACACATGCCCCTGTCCACGACCCCGCTCCCCAACCCTTTGGGGAACACGAAGGGGGCGGTTCTCGCGTTCACCACCCACTCCGACACCGTGCTGGTGCGGGACCAACCGGGCCTCATGGGTGACGCGACCACGAACGCTGACGCCGAATTCGTCTGGGTTCGCCGTGACGGCCAGCTGATGAGCGGCTGGGGGGCAGGAGAAGCCCTGAATGTCGTGAATGATGGCATCGCCCTGCTGACCGCTAACGAGAAGATCACCGTCGCCGTCCGCGCGGGACGGATCTTCATCCAGACCGAAACCGGGGACGGGCCTCAGGGCCTCTATGCGGGCCTCCACGCACCATTCACGGTGACCGAAATCTCGGTGGACGGCCAACAGGTGACCGTCAACCAGCTGGGCACACAGGTCACCATCGGGGGCGCCGCTCTTCCGACTCTCTCGGCGGACGATCGCACGTATTCGTTCCGTGATGGCTACCTTTGGGACGCCATTCCCAGCGGCAGCGTGGTCACGGCAAATGACACTGTGACTTCAGGCCTGGGCTGGTCCGGCCTCAAGCTGAAGGGAGATCAGTCGGTCGGAGGGCGTCCCCTCAGCATCGGCATGGACGTCCTCTTCCATCCCGGCTCGGCGGGGGAGCTCGCCGGAATCAAGTGCGAGGACATCGTCGGCACCGGCAACGTCCTCAGCGCGATGGTGCGCCCGTGGACCTCGACGAGCTTCAAGCTGACCCTTCGCCAGGACGGCGTGTACGTGGGCGAGGCTGTCCTCGGTAACGCAATGCTTGGGAACCAAGGTCGTTTTGCCCTGAACTTCGAACCAACATCGGGCCTCGTCGAGGTGCAGGACGCGCTTGGCCTGACCATCGCGAGCACCTCCGTCGCGCCAACCGCTGGCAGCTTCCGCGTACGCGCCCTCTTCTCCACTCAAGCATCCGTCGACAACGTGACGCTGTTCGATTCAGCGGAGGACGGCCAGACGCCGCAAGGGGTCTGCTTCTACGCCAACCATGAGACGATCGCTGGGTTTGCCATGCGCATGCCCAACCTCCTCGGGATGCAGGACTGGAAAGGCGTACAGAACGGGCAATTCGCCGAGCGGTGGTACACGCAGACGTGGTTCAACCTCGGCGGGCTCAGCGAGACGCTCGTGAGTCAGTACATCCCGGCGGGGGTCTTCTCCCCGGTCACCCTGAACGAAGCAGCGTGGGAATTTCAGATCCCGACTGTCATCGCATTGCCGGGCGAATCCGTCGGCATCTGGATCAGATCCGCGAGCGGCCTCGAGCTGTTCGGCATGGTCGCGTATTGAGCACACCCGTAGGCCTGCAAAAAGACCGCCCTGCGGCTGTGCTGCCAACGGGCGGTCTTGCTATGGGATCAGCGACGGCGCGCGCATGGGCGCGCGAGTGAACGCGAACTAAGCTTCCGGCTTCGTGAGACCGAGGCCCTCGAGGCGGCGCTTGTTGCGGCCACGGAGGGCCTTCTCAATCCGCAGGGTGATCATCTGGCCCTTGAACGGGACTTTGACCACGCCCTTCTTGATGACGCTTGTCGCCACGCGGAGCCGGCGAATGCCCCCGTCTGGCATGACGATGCGAATCCGCTGCAGGTTGGGCCGGTAGGTGCGACGGCTAATGCCGGTCGTCTTCTTGCCGACGCCGCCCTCGCGCTTGGCCTTACCGCGGCGGGTGACGCGGTTGCCGAAGCGGGTTCTCTTTCCAGTGATCTCGCAAACGCGGGGCATCTCGCTTCTCCGTGGCTTCGGTTAGCACCCCGGCGACCTCGCCAAGCAGCGCTTCCGATGCGGATTTTGCCAAGACTTGGCCCAGTAACAAGGGCGACAGGGATAGCTACAGCTTAGCCAACGACCAGGTTGAGCATACGGCCAGGGCGATAAATGACCTTGCGCAGTTCCTTGCCTGATAGGTGTTTCTGTACCGCCTGGTCATTTTTGGCCAGGGCCAGGATGGCCTCTTCGGTGAGGTCTGGGGAGACGCTCAGGCGGGCCCGCACCTTTCCGTTGACCTGGACCGGGACGGTGACGGTGTCCTCGACAAGCAACGAGGGATCGAAGCTCGGCCAGGGTTCGAATGCGATGGTCTGGGGGTGCCCAAGCCGGCGCCACAGCTCCTCGCCCAGATGGGGAGCGAACGGGGCCACGAGCTTCACGAAGTCCTTCATGACACAGGCTGGCCGGACTTCCTTCCGGTTCATCGCGTTGACGAACTCCATCATCCGCGAGATGGCCGTATTGAAGCGCAAGTTCTCAATATCCTCCGTCACCGCGGCCACCGTCGCATGCCGGAGCTTGTTGGTGTCCTCGTCTGGTTCCACGTCCTGTATGGACTCCTGGATCCGATCCTCACCCTCCTCGACCTCGTCAAAGAACAGGCGCCAGACCCGGTTCAGGAACCGACTGACGCCCTCGATACCGGACGTTTGCCATGGCTTCGCCATCTCCAATGGCCCCATGAACATCTCGTAGAGGCGCATGGCGTCAGCGCCGCAGGCATCGATAACCTGATCCGGATTGACGACGTTGAGCTTGGACTTGCTCATCTTCTCCACTTGCGCCGTGAGCTCGATCCCATCCGCGAAGAACTTGCCCTCCCGTTCTTCCACATCCGAACCGTGGTAGTACCGCCCGCTCGCGTCCTTGTACGAATAGGCACGGATCATGCCTTGGTTGAACAATTTCTGGAACGGCTCCTTGGTGCTGACCAGATCAAGGTCGAACAGGACCTTGTGCCAGAATCGCGCGTAGAGCAGGTGCAAGACGGCGTGCTCTGTTCCCCCGATGTAGAGGTCGACGGGGAGCCAGTACTTCTCTTTCTCTGGCGACCATGCCTGCTCCTCGTTCCGTGCGTCACAGAACCGCAGGTAGTACCAGCATGAGCCCGCCCATTGAGGCATCGTGTTGGTCTCACGCTCGCAAGGTTCCCCTGTTTCCGGGTGCGGTACCTGAAGCCAATCGGACGCGCGGGCGAGGGGAGGGCGTCCGTCGTCCGTCGGTTTGAACTCGGTCAAGTGGGGGAGGGTGATCGGCAGACAATCGTCGGGTAGTGGCACCGCGGTTCCATCCGCCGTCTTTACCATTGGGAATGGCTCGCCCCAGTACCGCTGACGAGAAAACAGCCAGTCACGAAGGGCATACTGGACCCGCGCCTCGGCTTTCCCCTGGCCCTCCAGATCCGTGACGATGGTCTCCTTGCAAGTGGCGGTATCGAGGCCGTCGTAATCACCGCTGTTGCAGGCCACCCCGGATCCCTGGAAAGCTGCAGCCTGGGCGTCAGGGGTGCTCCCATTCGCTGGTCGCACGACGGGACGAATGGGGAGAGAGAAGGCCTTCGCGAAAGCATGGTCCCTCTCATCGTGTGCAGGAACGGCCATGATCGCGCCGGTTCCATACCCGGCGAGGACGTAGTCCGCGATCCACACCGGTATCTTTTCTCCGTTGATCGGGTTGACCGCGTAAGCCCCGGTAAAGACTCCTGTCTTCTCCTTTGCGTCCGCACGACGGTCGCGCTCGGATCGACGCCCGGCGCGCTCGACGTAAGCCGTGACGTCCGCCCGCATGTCGTCCGTAGTTATCTTCGCGACCAACCCGTGTTCTGGGGCAAGGACGCAATACGTGGCGCCAAAAAGCGTGTCCGGTCGGGTCGTGAAGACGGCGAATTCGCCGTCCATCCCGTGGATCGAAAAGCGGACCTCGGCGCCATGGGAGCGGCCTATCCAATCCCGCTGCATCTTCTTGACTGGCTCGGGCCAGTCGAGATCGTCGAGATCATCCGTGAGCCGATCTGCATAGGCGGTGATGCGCAGCATCCACTGGCGCATCATCCGCTTCTCTACCGGGTCGCCGGTCTCCTTGTAGGTCCCCTCCGGGCTGACCTCTTCGTTCGCAAGAACGGTACCCAGGGCGGGGCACCAGTTGACCGCGACCTCCGCCTGATACGCGAGACCGCGCTCGTGGAGTCGCAGGAAAATCCACTGCGTCCATCGATAGTAGGAAGCCGAGCTCGTGTCGACCTCCCGATCCCAGTCGTAGCTGAACCCGAGCCGCTTGATCTGCCGACGAAAATTGTCGGTGTTCCGCTTCGTTATCTCCGCCGGGTGAATCTCTTCTCGCACGGCGGCGCGCTCGGGGGGCAGGCCAAATGCATCCCAGCCCATGGGGTGCAGCACGCTGAAGCCCGCCATCCGCTTGTACCGGGCGACGATGTCCGTGGCCGTATAGCCCTCCGGGTGGCCGACATGAAGCCCCGCGCCAGACGGGTACGGGAACATGTCGAGGACGTAGTACTTCGGCTTGGTCGGATCTTCGACAGCCCGGAAGGTCTTGTTCTCCTCCCAATAGGCTTGCCACCTAGGCTCGATTGTCGCCGGTTCATACGGCATCGTGGCGCCTCCTGTCGCGAACGAAGCGGGCCATGGTATCAGCGCTCCGGGTCCCTTCCACGGATCAGCGGTCGGGAGACAAACCCTCTCAGTGCAAGGGGTTCCAGCCCGAGATAGTCCGTCCTTGGTTGACTCAACTTCTGCGTCGCGCCTACAATCCCAACGACTATCACCTCGATTGGACTCCGAGGAACACCCCATGGCCAGAAAGGCCACGCGCAAGGCCGGTCAGCCCAAAAAAACCGGCTCCGCAAGCTCCTCCCGGAAAAAGAGTTCCGGCAAGAGCCAAGGGGGCGGTGCCGCCTCCCGCGGCAAGGCCCAGGCCAAGAAGTCCGCGGCGAAGAAGGCTCCGATCAAACGGAAGCCCAACGCCAAGGCGCGGCCGAGCGGGAAAGTCTCCGGCAAGGCGCCTGCTGTCCGGAGGTCCGCCAGCAAGAAGACCACCAAGCGCAGGGCAACCAGGAGCAAGACAGGTCCTGCCCTCATGCTCGGCCACAACCGTGACGACCTCCACGGCGGTCGGATCATCGAGGAGCTGGACACCCGCCACGGAATTGACGTGTCGACCATTGACGTCGGGATCCGAGACGGGAAGGCGAAGGTGCGCGGGCTTGTCTCGGACAAACATGAGCTTGCCGCGGTGCGCGAGACCATCGCCGAGGTCGGCGGCATCTCTGAGTTGGAGTACCTCGTGCAGATCGCGCCGGATCGTCGGGAGACTGATCGCGACCGGGCGCGGGAGATTCAGGACGTCATCGATGGGGACGTCAACCTCCAGGCCGAGAACATCCAGGTGGCGTTCTTGAACAAGAAGGTGGTGCTTCGTGGCTCGGTCGCAAACTCCATGCACAAGGTTACGGCCGGCTTGCTCGCCTTGCGCCAGGATAGCGTCCAGCGCATCCGCAACCGGATCGTCGTCGTCGAGTAGATCAGGGGCTAAGCGCCCTCTGAGGCCTCGCTCTCGTGTCGCTTCGCGGCGTGTTCGGTAGCGCGCGCAACGGCCGCGTCGAGGTTGCCCTCAGTGGCCGAGAAATCCTGCTCGGTAGACCGCCCATAGGCCGCGAGCGCCGCCGTTCGGACCTCGGCATCCTGATCGGCGAGATGGGCCACGAGGCGGGTCGCCGCATTGCGACCCTCTAATTCTACGAGCAGGCCGCAGGCGACAGCTCGCAGCTTCGGATCCTCGTCTGTCAGGCCGTCCGTCACGGAGGATAGGACTTGCGCATCACCGGTCCGAACGAGGGCGGACAGGGCCGCCGGACGCCCGCCCGACGCCTTGTCTGCGATCATGGCGATCAACCGAGCTGGCAGCCGCGGGTCGTGCCGGGCCATCAGCGCATCGGTCACGATCCCTACGGTCTTCGCGCTCCCACTGCGCAGCCCCCGCAGCAACAACCGCTGGGCGTCCGGTCCCCCGATCTGCCCAACCGCGCAGGCGGCCCCACCACGCACCTCCTGGCTCGCCGTGTCATCTTCGATGACCCGGGCGAGCACCGGCATTGCAGCGGCGTCACCGATGCCGCCAAGGGCCTCGCATGCCTTTCGGCGGAGCTCGTCGTCCTCACCGATACGACCGACCCAGCGCGCCAGCAACGGGATGCTCCGCGTATCTCCTGACGAACGCAGCGTGTCGACGATCGCCTTCTTCACCTCGGGATGTTCACTGTCCTTGCTATCGAGCAAGCGCTCCATACCTTCCGCGTCTCGGAGCTGACCGATCGCAACGGCGCCGAGCGCGCGCACGTGGAGTGAGGGGTGATCGAGAGAGCGACGCACTTGGGCTCGAAACCCGGACCGCTCGCGCTCTGCGATGAGATACAGGGCGATACCCTGGAGGGCGAATGAGGTGTGATCGAGTAGACGTTCGATCAGGCCGTCAAGGACCTCACCTGTCAGGCCTGACGCGACCTTCACGGCGGGCCCAGACCAGAGCGGCTCTTTTTGCCGGTCTGAATACCAGGGAAGACTCCAGCGCTCCTCAAGGGTTTCACGCTGCGCTTCAAACTCGAGGTAAAGGGTGTCCGCGGACTGCATCACGGTTTTCCAGGGCTATGCGATTTTCGGGGTCGTGCTTGCCTGCGTCAAGGCAGTCTACGGTCTTCGGCCGCACGGAGAGTGTTGAACACCCATCCGCGCGCCCTACGAGTCCGCTGCGGAGAGAAGGCGAGACCGGGCGAACGCCAATTCTTGTTCCAGGCTGTCGACCAGCGGCATTTCATCGCCCAACCCGTCGGGCATCACGTCGAAGGTGTAGGTTTCGACCTCCAGGTGTCGCGTAGAGCGACGGATCTGCTCGCGATGCAGTATGTCTTGCAGTGATGCCTGAGTCGTATGCAGGGGCCGGATCGATGGTAGGTGGATGGGGACATGGAAGTGGCAGCGGGCCGCGTGGACTGGCCCTGAGGTCGCATCTAGCCAGGCAGCAAAGTTGCCGAGGTCATCGAAGCGAATGACCCTGCGCCTGCCGTCCAGCACGACCACCTGGTGCAGGAAGCGGGCCTCGTCGAAGGCGAGCAGGCGGCGCAGGCCCTCAGGGTTTTCGCGCGGCGCGCGCAGCTCCAGCGCACACGACAACTGGATCTTCCCCACCGAGATGCCCGCGCGCTCCAGCCGCTCCAGCCCATACGGCCCGTCTTCATGCTCGACTGCCAGATGGCAGGCGTCGTAACAAACGCCGACATGACGGCGTAACTGATCCACGCCGGCGTGGCCGTCGACCGTCTCCAGCCCAGCCCCGAGAGGCCACAAGAACTCTTCAAACCAGGCGACGGTCTCCGCGGTGGTCTCCAGGACGCAGAGGGGCTCGGGCTCGAGACATAACTGGATCCGTCGCCCCGACGACGCCTCGAGAAGCGCGAGGCTGTGCGCCACGTCGGCGATCATCCTCGCCCCAGCTTCCCGAAGAGGGAGGGTCGATTCATCAGTCTTGGCGGCGACCCATCCGAGCGGCACGGTGGACAGGGTCCCAAACGGATCCTCGTCATCCAGAAGGCGAGCCAGCACGCGGGCCGCCGCGACCGTGTATGCGGCACGCGCAGCCTGTGACCAGTCTGGGCGGTAGACCGCGTCCTTGACGACGGGCGCGTGGAACGCGCCCTGAGGGAAGACGTTGAGCGTGTACGCGACAAAGTTTTCTCGCCGGAGGAATTCCCTGAACGCCTCCTCTGCGGCACGGTCCTGGTCCAGTTCGTTCACCGCGGCCTCGCCGAGCCGCAGCCCGAGGGCGAAGCGCCCCGCGCCAAAGCGGTCACGCAACGGGACCGCCCAGCGCCCGAGGTCATCCACTACTTCGCTTACGGACTCCCCTTGATGCACGTTGGTGCAATACGACAGCAGGCGTCGCTCCTGCCCCTCTCCGTCAATGATCATCACCCGGATTCTATCGAACCCAGGCGAAGAACATCACGTGCTCTGCCCGGAGGCGCGGGCATGAGGATGGGAGGGAGCCTCCTCTCCACGCGCCGGGCGGCATCTCGCAGGAGACTCGCGTTGGGCAACACTCCGGCGCAGCTCGATTGCTGTACGTCGCGTCGTCGGGGCTCGACCCGTTCCCCTCAACGGGAGCATCGGCGGTGGCCGGCGTCCAGTCGAGGGGGACCTGTGCGGCGCAGTGGCATCGTGCATGGCTCGGCTAAGGGCTGCGACCGCCAACACCGGGTCCTCGGGACGCTCCGTGATGAGGGCCCGCGCTCGCTCGCCTTCGATCACCACGTCCCCGGAGCCATCCGTTTGAGGAGGCGCAGCGCTGGCTGATGCCATTGCCTTGGCTGAGGCGCGGAGCGACCTCGCCCAATTCCTCAGCCATCCCACCGTCGGCGTACGTGCTCGAAAATCCGCATCCATGTCCCTTTTGATCGCCGGGGAGCCCATGATTGAGGACAACATGCGCTATACCGGGGATCGCCGCTCCGTCAGTTCTCGGCATCTCCCGTTGAGCGCGGCTCAGAACGACCTAGAATCGCGGCCGTCACCCTACGGCCCGATCCAAAGTGGAGGAACCAGCATGAAATCCCGACCTCGCGTGCTTCAGGTGGGGCTCGGTCCTATCGGACGCGACACGGCCCGTCGGGCAGCCGCCCGGGGCTATGAGGTGGTCGGCGCCGTCGACATCGATCCGTCCATGGGCGGACAATCCCTCTCGGAAATCCTCGAAACCGACATCCCGGGGGAGGTGGTTGGCAGCGTAGAGGACGCCCTGGAAGCGTTCGCGATGGACGCGGCCCTGGTCACGACCGTCTCGGACTTGGACAAGGTCGTGCCCGACTGCGAGACCTTGCTGCAAGGTGGCGTAGCGGTGATCAGCACGTGCGAGGAGATGGCCTACCCACTGCACACCCAGCCCGACGCCACCGGACGTCTCGACGAGGCGGCCAAAGCGGGCGGCGTCGCGTGCCTCGGGACGGGGATCAACCCGGGGTTCGTGCTCGACTTGCTCCCGGCGCTGGTCTCCGCGCCCCTCGATCGTGTGGAGACCGTGCGGGCGTGGCGGGTGGTTGATGCGGGGACGCGCCGCGGCCCCCTACAAAAGAAGGTCGGCGCGGGGCTCACGGAGGAGGAATTCCACGCTCGGGTGAAGGGCGGCAGCTTCGGCCACCGCGGCTTCATGGAGTCGCTCCACATGGTCTGCGATGCGTTCGACGTGGACCCGCGCGGAGCCACCACGTTCATCCGACCGGTCATCTGCGACGCGGACATCGACACGGGCGTCGTGAAAGTGAAGGCAGGGCAGGTCGCCGGAATCCACCAGGGTGCGGAAGATCGCGAAGGCAAGGTGGTCCTCGATCTGAAGATGTATGTAGGTGCCAAGGAACCGGGCGATCGGGTGGAGCTGGCTGGAGACCCCCCCATCAAGGTTCAGGTGGAAGGTGGTTACATGGGTGATGTCGCCACCTGTGCCATCGCGCTCAACGCGGTCCCCGCCGTGCTGCGCGCAGCGCCGGGTTTCCGCACGATGCTAGATCTCCCGGCTCTGCCGGCCCCGAGGGGCTAACGGGGGTGCGGGTGTAGGCCCCGCGGAGATCAAGACCTCGGGGGCCGCTGCGCGAGTGATTCAGCGCAGGCAAAAAGGAGCCCCCGAAGAAAGACGCCCACCAATGGTCTTGCGATCAGCCATCCACAAGACCTTCACATCAGTCCTTCTCCGGGGGTTATCCCGTCGAGCGCCACTTGTGCGCCCGTCTACCTATAGAGCGGCTGCTAAGGCGCTTTCATGTCAATTTTTAAAATTCTGCCGTGTCTAAACCACCCCAGGAGGCCCTAAAAGGCGAAGAGCCAACTGGTTGCGGAGCCAACGGGAGCCCAAATAAGTGGCGTTCGAATCAGCCCACGGAAATCCGCCCCGGGGGCCCTATTCCCAGGCGTTATCTCCTGAGGCCGGCAGACGCCATTGCTGGATCAGCCAGCGTCCTGCGCGTCTTGGAGCGCCGCCGTCGCCTCGTCGCGTACCCAGGGGTCCGACTCTTCCCCGAGGAGGCGCTCCAGGTCGTCCACCTCGCCCAGCCGCCCGGCCGCCCAGGCAGCGTGCCCTCTGACGAGGGGCTCCGCGTGCCTCAGGAGGGTGAGGACCGGCGGCAGCAGGGCCCGGTCCATTGAGCAACCGGCGGCCACCAGAACGTTTCGCAGGAAGCCGTGATACCCGGCCCGTTTCACCGGGGAGTGCCGAAAGCGTTGGCGCCATTCTTCGATGCTGAGGCCAAGCCAGGTGCCGAGCCCGGTGTCCCGAGCCCCTGGTCGCGCCGCGAGGGCATGAGGCGGCGCCGCCTTCGCGAATCGGTTCCACGGACAGACCTGCTGACAATCGTCGCATCCAAAGATTCGGTTGCCGACCTGAGGGCGCAGCTCCCGCGGGATAGGCCCCTTCAGCTCGATCGTGAGGTAACTGATGCAGCGACGCGCGTCGAGGACGTAGGGCTGGACGATCGCACCCGTCGGGCAAGCTGGAATGCAATCCGTGCAGACCCCACAACGATCCACCTCCTGAGGCCCGGTAGGCTCGAGTTCTGCGGACACCAGCAACAACCCGAGGAAGAGATAGGACCCCCGTTCTCGGTCGATGAGATTGGTGTGCCGCCCGACCCATCCCAGGCCGGCCCGGGCCGCGATGAGCTTCTCGTTCAAGGGCCCGGTGTCGACGAAGGCGCGGGTGGCGAGGCCAGGCTCGACGGCCCTCACCAGATCCGCCGCCCGGATCAACCGCTCCTTGAGCACCTCGTGGTAATCATCCCCGAGGGCATACCGACTGATGTTCCCGACGCTCGGGTCGGACGAGGGCGGCACGCTCTCGCCATACTCAAGCGCGGCAACCACGACGCTTCGGTACTCCGGGAATCCACTCTTCGGATCTGCCTTCACCGGCGCGTGCCGCTCGAGGTAGCCCATCTCCCCGTGCATGCCCGCGTCTATCCACTCGGCGTATCCGTCGTCGCCGGCCATCGAGAGGGGCAGACATCCGACGCGGTCGAAACCCGCCTCTAAGACCGCGGTCAAAATCCGTTGACGAAGCTCCACCCGGGGAGTGTAGCGCCCCCCCGCCCTTGCCTTTTACCCTCTCCGCTATACAATCTGAACGATGGTTCATATTTCAAAGAGCCGGGTCCGGGACCGCCGACGAGAGATTCTCCGCGCCGCGTCCCACGTGTTCCGCGTTCGCGGCTTTCACGCCGCAGGAATGCGTGACATCGCCAACGAACTCGGAATCGCGGTGGGGAAGCTCTATTACTGGTTCGAGAACAAGCAGGAGCTCCTCGCGTTCTGCCAGGAAGACTGCCTCACTGCGCTCCTCCGCATGGCGACTCGGACACGCGCATTGAACGTCGCCGACTCGACCCGTCTCTGGCACCTCGTCGTAGGTCACCTTCGTTGCCTCAACGAATGGACCCCCGGTTCGTTGGCGCACCTCGAGGTCGAGAGCCTGGTGGAGCCACACCGTGAACGCATCCAGGCGCTCCGAGATCAGTACGAGGATCGCGTCCGCGCTGTCGTGTCGGACGGCGTCCGATCCGGTGACTTCCGACCGGAGGTCGATGCCAAGGTCGCGTCGCTCTGCGTCCTGGGTGCCACCAACTGGAGCGTCAAGTGGTTTCGGTCCGGGGGAGCCCTGCCGCTGAACAAGATCGGGGACGCGTTCGCAGATCAGCTCGTACGCGGCCTCGTCGTTGACCCGCAAACCTGGTCCCCACCGACGGATGATCCATTCTCTGGAGACGACAGCGATGACTGATCACGTGACGGCCACCTATCGCGTGAACGGCGAGGAGCGAACCGTCGCCCACCCCGCACATCACACACTCCTCGAAGTGCTGCGTGAGGCGTGCGGCCTGACCGGCACCAAGCACGGCTGCGAACTTGGCGAATGCGGCGCCTGCACCGTCCTCGTCGACGGGGAACCACAGCTCTCCTGTCTCGTCCTCGCGCGCGAAGTGGACGGGGCGTCCGTCGACACCGTGGAGGGACTCGAGGGGGCCGAACTGCATCCGCTCCAGGCGACCTTCGCCGACCTCGGCGCCGCCCAGTGTGGCTACTGTACGCCGGGCATCCTCATGGTCGCCAAGGCTCTCCTCGACCGCAAAGCAGCCCCCACCCGGGCCGAGGTGACCGAAGCGCTCAGCGGCAACCTCTGTCGTTGTACCGGATACATAAAGATCCTCGAGGCCGTCGAATGGGCTGGCGCTTTGTGTCGCGGCGAACACGAAGCGCGCCCTGCAGACGCATCACTGTACGGCGTCTGCGAGGGGAGGCCCCATGTCTGATCCGATCCCTCACAACATCGTCGGCAAACCATTTCGACGGGTCGACGGCGTCGCCAAGGTCACCGGTCGCACCCGCTTCGCGGACGACCTCGCGTTCCCGCGGATGGTGCACCTCAAGCTCGTCCGGAGTCACGTGCCCCACGCCATGGTCAAGTCCATCGATACGTCGACAGCGGCGCAGGTGGAGGGAGTCATCCACTTCGTTCGCGGCGAGGACATGCCCAACACCTTCGGCATCTTGCCGGTCAGCCAGGACGAGCACGCTCTGGCATTCGAGAAGGTCCGCTTCGTCGGCGACCCTGTCCTCGGCGTCGTCGCGCTTACTGAAGACGCAGCGGAGGAGGCCACGCGGGCCGTCAAGGTCGAGTACGAGGCCCTCGACACGATCGCCTCCGTGGGCGAAGCCCTCGACACGGACAAGGACAAAATCCATGAGTACGGTGACGAAGGCAACATCCACAAGAAGGTATCGATGGAGTTTGGCGACGTCGAAGCCGGCTTCGAGCGAGCGGCCCTGGTGCTCGAAGACACGGTCTTCTACGAAGGCAACACCCACCTGCCGATAGAACAGCATGCCACCGTCGCCGTGCCCGAAGGGGACGGCAAGATCACGGTGTGGTCGGCGACCCAGACCCCCCATTACGTGCACCGAGCCCTGACCAAGGTCCTCGAACTCCCAGCGGCGCATATCCGCGTCATTGCGTGCCCTAATGGCGGCGGTTTCGGCGGAAAGAGCGATCCCTTCAACCACGAAATCGTCGCCGCCAAGGCGGCGCTCCAACTCGGCCGACCGGTCAAGATCTGCCTCACACGCGAAGAGGTCTTCTATTGCCACCGCGGCCGGCACCCGGTGACCATGCACCTCAAGACCGGGTTCAGGAAGGACGGCGGGATCGTCGCCCAGCACCTTAAGACGGCGCTCGACGGGGGTGCATTCGGGTCCTACGGAGTTGCCAGCACCTACTACACGGGCGCCCTGCAGACGGTGACCTACAAGG
Organism: Planctomycetota bacterium; assembly: GCA_002683135.1. Lineage (GTDB taxonomy): Bacteria > Planctomycetota. The sequence goes on from NYSS01000177.1 coordinate 28,788, forward strand.
TGCCCAACTACCGATTCGACGGACTGCGGGCGTTCACGAACAAGCCGCCCTGTGGCCCGAAGCGTGGTCACGGCACGCCCCAGCCTCGCTTCGCCCTCGAGGTACACCTCGACAAGGCTGCTCACGCGTTGGACATGGACCCGGCGGATATCCGCCTCAAACACCTGCAACCGAAGGACTCGGTCACCGCCAACTGGCTGAAGATCGGCAGCATGGGACTGGAGGAGTGCCTGCACCGGGTCATTGATGGAGCCGGTTGGCGCGACCGTTACGGCAAGCTACCCACGGGGAAAGGGCTGGGCATCGCCTGCTCGTCGTACCTGTGCGGCGCAGGGCTACCGATCTACTGGAACCACATGCCGCACACCGGGGTCCAGCTCAAGCTCGACAGGAGCGGCGGAGTCGCGGTCTTCTGCGGAGAGACAGAGATCGGCCAGGGCTCGGACTCCGTACTGGCGGCGTGCGTCGCCGAGGTCCTCGGCATCGACCTCATGGACATCCGCCTTTGCGTCGGAGATACGGACCTGACCCCGGTCGACCTGGGCAGCTACTCTTCCCGCGTCACCCTCATGATGGGGAACGCCGCGATCCAGGCGGCGGAACGGGCGAAGGAGCTCCTCGCCAAGGCCGTGGCCGAACGCCTGGAGGTGCCGACCGGGCATCTGGTGTTCGCCGAGCGGCGCGTCTTCGACGCCAGCGACCCGAACAAGGGCATGACCTTCGCCGAGGCCGTGGGCACCGCCGAATCGAAATTCGGCACCCTCGGAACCACTGGCTCATACACACCACCGCGCAGCCCGGGGCGGTTCCGTGGCGCGGGCGTCGGTCCGTCGCCCGCGTACTCCTACAGCGCCTGCGTCGTAGAGGTCGACGTCGACACGGAGACAGGCTGCTACGCGGTCCCCAAGGTCTGGATCGCCCATGACGTCGGCCGCTCCATCAACCCGGCCCTCGTCATGGGTCAGGTCGAGGGGTCCATCTACATGGGGCTCGGCGAAGCGATGATGGAGGAGTCGGCGTTCCGCCGTCTCCCCAAGAAACGTTCGAATGCGCTCGTGCACAAATTCCCGTCGTTGCTCGAGTACAAGAGTCCGACGTTCCAGGACATGCCGGAGATTGTCACCTACCTGGTAGAGGACCCCGATCCGAACGGCCCGTTTGGCGCCAAGGAGGTCGGCCAGGGGCCACTCCTGCCGGTCATGCCAGCGGTGTGCAACGCCATCTTTGACGCCGTCGGCGTCCGCATCGATCAGGTCCCAGCGCACCCGCAGATGATCCTCCGGGCGCTCGATGACAAGGCCCGGGGCGGGCCGGGCCGCTACGGACCGAAGCGCTTTCCGGACATTGAATGGGGGGAGCCGCTGCGCGTCCCCACCCCTGAGGACGGGGGAGACGGCAAGGCCGTTAACGCGGAACGCGTTGGGGTCCGCGGCGGGACCATGAAGGAAAACCCGGAGGGCGCGAAGTCATGATGCGACTCCCGACGTTCACCTACCTGGGGGCCAAGACGCTCAATGACGCGGCGATCGCCCTCGCCGACGACCCGGATGGGACTCGTATCGTGGCGGGCGGCACGGATCTGTGGCCGAACCTCAAGCGGCGACACCAGGGCGCTCGCGCGGTCGTAGGTCTGCGCCGGGTGCCTGGACTTCGCGGCATCTCAGGGGACCCGTCCACCGGGGTCACCATCGGAGCAATGACGAGGCTCACGGATATCGTGCGCTCGCCGGTATTGCGTGCCGGATATCCGGGCTTCGTAAGAGCCGTGGCCTCCATCTCTTCCCCCGTCCTGCGAAACATGGGGACCATCGGTGGGAACCTCTGCCTGGACACCCGCTGTACCTATTACAACCAAAACGAGGAGTGGCGCCAGTCAATCGGCTACTGCATGAAGGAGGTTGGAGACACCTGCTGGGTCGCCCCGGGCAGCTCGCGTTGCTGGGCCGTACAGGCCTCCGACTCGGCCCCCGCCCTGTGCTCCCTCGACGCGCATGTCGTCCTGCATTCCGCTGAGGGGGAGCGGGTCCTCCCCATCGCAGACCTGTACAACGACGACGGCATTGTCTACCTCACGAAGAGCAACACCGAGATCCTGACCGAGATCCGACTCGGGCCCATCGGAACCCGCACGAGCACCTACTGGAAGCTCCGTCGGCGCGGGTCCATCGACTTTCCTGTCCTGGGGGTCGGCGTGGCCCTCGAACTCGAGGGGAATACGGTGTCGTCAGCCAACATCCACCTCGGCGCGGTCCACTCCTTTCCCGTCGCGGCCACCGCGGCGGCGGCCCATCTCGTCGGCAAGCCTCTCACCGAAGCCCTCATCGCTGAGGCCGCGGAATTGGCCAAGGAACCCGCGGCCCCGCTCGACAACACCGACTTCACGCTGCAGTGGCGGCGCCGCATGCTCGGCGTCTATGTCGACGGCGCGTTGCGGGAGCTCGCCGGACTTCCCGCGAAGGCCGTCCCGAGCGCCCACGGTGACGCTGCCCTCGCCCTCGAGGTCTGACATGCCGCCGCGCCCGGCTCAGGGCACGATGAGCTTCACCCACGGCGCGATCTCCGAGATCGCGTTCGCGGGCGTCACCGTCACGGCTGAGAACCACGCACAGAACCCTGAAAGCGACGGATCGTTGGGTACGTGGACCTGGAACGCGCCGCCGCCGATGGCATCCAACGACCCCCACATCCCCGTGAACACGCCTTGGTTCGAGGAGAGGCTGAGGGTGAACAGCAGGTCCCCATTGATGGGCAACGCGCGGCCGTCGGGGAGCGCTTGCCCCGGGTAGACCCCCGCGGCGGCCGCGGCCACATAGGCCATTCCCGCCGAGGCAGGGAACACCAGGTCGATGGTCAATGTCTGGCCGAGTTGGGGCGCCCCTTGCGGCCGCAACGGCAGCGGGCACATGAGCGCCAGGACCCGCTCCATGAGCAGCGCCCGGTGGCCGGGGTCGAGGAGCGACTCCAACGGGAATCCGATGCCGAGGACGCGCCCGTTACCGTGTAACACACCGGCAGCAGCACCGGTCGCGTAACGCAGGGCGACCTGGCCACCGGTCCCCGACGCCGGCTGCACGATATCGGGATAGGCGATATCGCCGCGCACGCTGCCGTCGTCGAACATCATGGCCGGCAGGGCGCCGAGGACGCCGGACGCCTGCGCTTGCGTCCAGTACGTGTTCGCGTCGTCGGCGACACAGTCGTGCCCGAGCGTCTGCTCGTAGAACGCACGATCCGCGGGGCTGCCGAGCAAGTCGAGATCCCAGCCGACCTCGGCGCCGGAAAAGAACAGGCGCCCCCCAGCAGCCAAATACAGGTTGACCCGGATCTGCTCGAGAGCGCTGAATGTCTCATCGTACGTCGACTCCTCGCCGAGCACCCAGCCGACACAGCCGTAGGGGGCCAGCGGAACCAGCGCCGCGGCTACCGCCTCGTTGGTGCATCCGTCGAACGGATAGCCTGCCGTCACGACGGCCCGAACGGCGGCCCCATCCACGACCAGCCAGTCGTGTGGATTATGGTGCTCCTTGACCGTCCGATCATGGCGGTCGAAGCCGTTGACGAGGAGCAGGGGCGCCGCGCCCCCAGGCGCCACCCGTGCCCCCACCGGCTCACTGTCCGGACCCGTCCCCGAAGCGTTGCGACAGGCCACGCGCGCGTACCTAAGTGCATCGTGAGGCAGACCGGAGAGGTTGAACGTGGTGCCGGTGACAATGGTGCCCGCGTCGAACGCGAACCCGTCGTCGCTCGTGCGGACCCGGTAAGAGGTCGCCCCTGGGACGGGCACCCACGAAACGGTCACGCCACCCGCGCCCGTATTGCGCATGGCCACCGACGACGGCGGGCTGAGCGGGAGCGGCATGCCAGGCGCCAGATACTCGACGATCGCACGCGCCATGGCCCGCCCAGAGATCGCCCGGAAGGTGGGGTGATGCAGCGCCTCGATGTCGCCGCCAATGTCATCGTGAAACGCGAGCTCCACGAGGCATCCGGGCATGGTCGTCAGCTCACGCAATTCGCCGAAGTTCGCGGCGAACTGTCCGCGGTCTATCCACGAGGGGTCCCAGTGTGCTTGCAGGTCGTTCAGCAATCGCGCGTGGAGAGCGTTCTGCCATCCAGCGCTCCCTGCCGGCGTCAGGGTGTTGTGGATGAAGGAGCTGGTGCCGCTGCCGCCGCCCGCGTTCGTATGCAGAGACAGGTACAGATCCGCTTGCCCACCGGAGTACCACTCTCCGAACAGCGGACGGCACGTGACATCGTCGGAGTTGTCTTGCCCACCGGTGATCGGGTCCCACACGGACGCCGGCGCGCCTGTGTACTCCGCATGATAGCGAGAGCATTCGCGCCAGCGGGGCTCGCCGGAGGCGGTGCCTCCCCGGAGGATCGACCCGTTGCCATCACCGATCCGGACAGCGTCTGACACGATCACGCCGGGTGACGCAGATGCGCTGGACAAGGTCACCACGGCCTGCTCCATGGCGCGAAACGGGAACGTCCCGACGTACAGCCAGCGGAGACTGAAGCGGGTCTGGTCGACGGTCCGCCAGCTCGTTCCACCGGCATGGGAGACCTCGACCCGCGCCGCGATCGTGCGATTCGATCCGGCGCGATAGGCGACGTACACGGGGTAGTGCCCGGTCGTCGTGATGGTCGTTCGATAACTCGCTGTGCTCCCACCACCCGGGGTCGTCCCTGCATAGCGATAGGTCGAGCCCGCCCAACCGGAGGAGCCGCTCGTCGTCCAGCTCCCGGTCTCCTGGTACGCAGGAAATCCGTCGTCGTTCTGGATGACGTGCTCTTCAAGGGTACGACTCCGGGCTCGGCACAGGATGGTCCGCGCGCCGGCCCCCTCGAGCCACGGGAGCAGGTGGTCGTGGACGATCTCATGGGTGTGGATGTCCTCGATCAGCCCGTCGATGAGCGGCCGCTGCGTGATCCAACCCAACGTCGTGTGCCAGTAATAGCCATGCCCGGGGGAGATCACGATCTCGCGACCGGACAGCGCCCCCACCGGGTTCTGAGAAACGAGCGAGCCCGTGGAGACAGCGAGGATCAGTATGGCGCCCAAGCGGGTCATGACATCGATTGTCCTCCCGCAACCCTGAGCCGTCACCATTTTCAATTCAAATGGGCAAAAGGTGGACTTCCCGCGGCGAAAAGGATGTCCGTGCGGGAGTAGGGATAGGAGAATGCAACCATGATGAGAATGACGCTTCTCGTGGCCGCCCTTGGCGTCTTGTGCCTCCCCGCGATCACGCTCGCGCAGGGGCCACCTCCTCCGCCTCCGCCGGGTGGTGGTGGCGGTCCTCCGCCTCCGCCACCGCCGGGTGGTGGTGGCGGGCCTCCTCCTCCGCCTCCTCCTCCCGGGGGTAACACCCCTGCCGGGCTGCCCCCGGTACCGACGCCGCCCATGAATCCGGTCACCGCCGACAAGGCTGTCCTGGGCAAGATCCTGTTCTGGGACGAGCAGCTCTCCTCGGACAACACGGTCGCGTGCGGGACGTGTCACCGGCCCAACAGCGGCGGCAGTGACCCTCGCACAGGCATCCACCCGGGCGCGGACGGAGTCTTTGGCGGCGGCGATGACCGGTTCGGGTCGCCCGGCATCATTGGTCAGGATGCCAACGGCAATTACAGCCCGGACGCGACGTTCGGGTTCGAGCCCCAGGTCACGGGCAGGTATGCCCCGTCCGTACTCATGGGTGCGTTCTTCCCAGGCGCGCTGTTCTGGGACGGCCGCGCCATGGCCCAGTTCGTGGACCCGGAGACAGGCGTCACCAGCATCCCCCTCGGCGGCTCACTCGAGAGCCAGGCGATTGAACCTCCGATGGCCGCGAACGAGATGGCCCACGCGAACCGCGACTGGAGTCAGGTCACGGCGAAGCTCGCGATCGTGGAGCCGCTCAGGCTTGCGTCGAATTTCCCGGCCGACGTTGTTGGCGCGCTTCAAGCGGCCAACAGCAGCTATCCGGCGTTGTTCCAGGCCGCGTACGGCGACCCGACGATCACCGCTGGACGCATCGCTTACGCCATCGCGACGTACGAACGCACGCTGATCTCTGATCAGGCGCCGATCGATGCCATCCGTTCCGGGCAGGCACCCAACACGGTCCTGACCAACCAGCAACAGCAGGGGATGCAGATCTTCTTTGGTCAAGGCCGATGCGATCTCTGCCACGATGGGCAGCTGGCGTCCACCGGAGAGTTCATCAATATCGGGCTGCGTCCGTGGCAAGAGGACCTCGGTCGCATGGGCGTGACAGGCAACTTCAATGATCGCGGCGAATTCAAGACGCCGAGCCTGCGGAACGTCGGGCTGCGATCCCGCCTGATGCACAACGGGCAGTTCACCACGATGGCCCAGGTGATCGACTTCTACGATCGCGGCGGCGACTTCGGCGACGGCCAGGACAACCGCATCGTCAACCTGCCTCTCAATAACAACGAGGAACAAGCGCTCGCGGCCTTCGTCTCCTTCGCGTTTGACGACCCCCGGGTCGCGGCCGAGACCGGCCCGTTCGCCCGTCCGACCCTGCACAGCGAGACCACCGGGGGCGGGCCCACCGGGACCACGTTCGGTCTATCTTGGGGTGGCACCGGCGGCGTTACCCCTGAGTGGATCGACGTATCCCCCTCAGTGGTCGGCAACGGCGAGTTCAAGCTTGGCGTCAAGGGTGGCCTCGGAGGCGCGCTGGCCTACCTCGGGATTTCCCCGTCCATAGCTCCGCTGGGGACCTTCATTGGTGGCGTCCCGGTCAACGTGGACTACACCTCGCCGGCCTTCTACTTCGTCACCCGCACGCTCTCTGGTACGGGCGCGGGACAGGGGCATAGCACCTTCCACGCGGCGATTCCGAACGACCCGGCGCTCATCGGTCTGACCCTGAACGGCCAGTGGTTGGTGCAAGACCCCATGGCCCTTAACGGTTTCTCCTCGAGCCAAGGGCTGCAGGTCACCATCTACTGATCGGACGATCACTTCGCTGATTGGATGCGGGTTGGGGGCGGCCGTCGATGAGGCGGTCGCCCCCAACCCGTTTGCGATGAGCGCCCGCTCCGCCGATCACGACGCCAAGGGGATCGTCTCGGAGGGCCCCGTTCCGTACGATCAGGGTATGCCACCACCCTCCGGCGCGTTCCTGATCGACAAGCCAATCGGAGAGAGCAGCCGCACCACCCTTGATGCCTTGGAGCGGACGCTGAAGATCGGGCCCTTGGGGCACACCGGAACCCTGGACCCGCTCGCGACGGGACTCCTGATCGTCCTGGTGGGCACCGCGCGGCGACTCCAGGAGTTGATGCTGGGCTCCACAAAGGTCTACGACGCCGAGCTCACCTTCGGCGCCACATCCGAGACCCTGGATGGGGAGGGGCCGATCACCACGACCGGTGATCCCGTACCGGCGCTGGAGCAGGCCCTGCCGCCCGCCATCGCGGGCTTCATCGGTGACCTCCAACAAATTCCCCCAGCCCACTCGGCCGTACACGTCGACGGCAAACGGGCGTACAGCCTGGCCCGCATGGGGACCGATCCGAAGCTCAAGCCCCGGGGGGTCCGGGTCGACGCTATCGAGGTCATCGCCGCCGCTGCCACCACCGCGCGTCTTCACGTCACCTGCGGCCCCGGGACCTACATCCGCAGCCTCGCACGGGACATCGGACAAGCCCTCGGTTGCGGCGCATACCTGTCGGCGCTCCGGCGCGTTGGCAACGGCCGGTTTCAGGTGGCCAACGCGGTCACTCCTGACGCTGCCACCAGCGCAGACCTCGTGCCCATGGCCGAGGTCCTCGCGCCCTTCACCCGGATCGACGTGGATCGCCAGACCGCCGCGAAACTCTCGCTTGGTCAAACGGCGGAAGGCCTGGAGGTGCCAGCGGACGGCCCGGCGTTCGCCTGGTTGGACGGAGAACCGGTGTGCCGATTACGGCAGCGCGGCTCCGGCGGGCGCTCCGACCTACGGCTACGGGAGATCCTCGAGAGCGAGCGCTGAAACCGGTACCCACGTCAGCCCCCGAGACTCCGGTTAGCCCATGGGCGAAGTTGGCTGTAGCGAATCTTTTCGTCAGGAGGGACACTATATTGGGTGTGACCGAGCGGCCCCGACGAGTTCCAGAGGAGTCACGCGTGACGAAGTTTGGTGTGTGCATTCTCCTGATCTGCTGCGGGCTCTCTCCGTGTAGGGCAGGAGCTCAGAACCCGACTCCGCCCCCCGGGTTACCTCCGGTTCAGGCACCGCCGAACAATCCGATCACCGCCGACAAGGCCGTGCTCGGGAAGATCCTGTTCTGGGACGAGCAGCTCTCCTCGGACAACACCATCGCGTGCGGCACGTGTCACAGATCCGGCAGCGGGGGCAGTGACCCCCGCACAGGGATTCACCCGGGATCTGACGGCGTATACGGCAACGGCGACGACCGCTTCGCTTCGCCTAGTGTCATCCGGCAAGACTCGAACAGGGACTACACCCCTGACCCCACATTCGGCCTCGAGCCACAAGTCACCTACCGTCGCGCGTCCTCCATGCTCATGGCGGCGTTCTTCCCCGACGCCTTGTTCTGGGACGGCAGCGCGACGGGTCAATTTCTCGATCCCCAGACAGGCGCGGTGAGCATCCCGACGGGGGGCGCGCTGGAGAGCCAGGCCGTCGTCCCCATCATGGCGGTGGACGAGATGGCCCACGGGAACCGCAGCTGGAGCGACATCGCCGCGAAGCTCGCAGCATCGGAGCCGTTGAGGTTCGCGTCCAACCTGCCCGCCGATATCGTCGGGGCGCTGCAAGGGGCCAACAGCAGTTACCCCGCGCTGTTCCAGGCGGCCTATGGTGACCCGGCGATCACGGCTGAGCGCATCGCGTTCGCAATCGCGACCTACGAACGCACCCTGGTTCCAGATCAAGCCCCGATCGACGCCATCCGCGCGGGGCAGCCTGCGAACACGATCCTCACACCCCAGCAAGAAGAAGGCATGCAGGTGTTCCTCAATCAGGGCGAGTGCCATCTCTGCCACGATGGCCAGCTCGGATCCAGCCGCGACTACGCGAACATCGGCCTGCGACCCTGGCAAGAAGACTCGGGCCGTATGGCCGTCACGGGGTCGTTCGAGGATCGCGGCAGATTCAAGACGCCGAGCCTGCGGAATGTAGGGTTCCGGTCACGTTTCATGCACAACGGACAGTTCTCCGGCATGGCCGAGGTCATCGCTTTCTACGGGCGCGGCGGGGACTTCACCGACGGACAGTACGACGCCATCGGGCACATCTCCTTGTCCGCCATGGAGCAGCAAAATCTGACAGCGTTCGTCTCCTTCGCCTTCGACGATCCGCGAGTCGGCGCTGAAACAGGCGTCTTCGCGAGGCCGACATTGCAGAGCGAAATGAGCGGGGGCAGCGGATCGACCTATGGACCATCACGGGTTGGAAGCGGCGACTTCGCGCCGGAGTGGATAGCGCTCGCGCCGCCACTCCACGGGAACAACGCCTACATGGTCGGCGTCAAGGCGGGTCTGGGGGGCGCGGGGGGATTCCTCGGCATATCACAGTCGGCTGCCCCATCGGGCGCGTCCATCGGCGGCGTCCCGCTGAACATCAGTCTTTTCAATTCGCCACTCACCACCGTCGGTCTGACCTTGTCCGGATCGGGGGATGGGAACGGCTACGCGACCTTCCACGCACCGATCCCGGACGACCCCTCCCTCGCCGGCCTGACCCTGTACGGTCAGTGGTGGGTCGAAGACCCCGGCGCGACCAACGGCTTCTCGACCAGCCGCGGGCTCCAGCTCACCGTCTTCTGACCGCCAGCCCGGTCTCAGCCCCGCGCGGTCAGCGAGGCCAGCAGGTCCGGCATTCCTGACAGGGGGAACGGGGCCTCGCCGCCGTGGGTCAGGGGAGTGCTGCTAATCAGGACAGGGCCATCCGCCGGGTCGTCCGCGCGGCGTCCGTGGGAGCCCTTGACCACGCTCGCGTCCAGACCGATCACGTCCAGCGTGTTACGGAAGCCGAGCTTCTTGGCGAGGAGTCGGCGGGCGATCTTCAGCTTGGGCAACGGTAGCGCCGGATCGAGCAGCAGCTCGGCCGGGTCGTAGCCCGGCTTGCGATGAATGTCCACTGTGCGCGCGTAGTCCGGCGCGACCGCGTCGTCGCTCCAGAAGTAATAGGTGAACCATGCGTCAGCGTCAGCGACGAGGACGAGGTCGCCGGCGCGCTCATGATGGAGGCCTTCGGCGGCCCTATCGTCCCCCTCCAAGACCCGCTCCACGCCCGGGGTCTCTGCCAACGCGTCACGGACGGCGTCGCGATCCGCGGCGCCGCGGACGTATACGTGGGCGATCTGGTGATCTGCGATGGCGAACGCTCGCGAGGCTCCGCAGTCCAGTCTTTCGCGCCCCTCCTCCATGCGTATGGACAGCATGCCAAGGTCGCGCAAGACCCGGTTGACGTGCACCGGCCGGGAAACCTCCGTGATGCCGTATTCCGAGAGCACGAGCACTCCCAGATCAAGACGGTCGGCGAGGGCGATGAACTCTCCGACGATGCCGTCGAGCTCGGAGAGGGCGGCGCGAGAGCGCGGAGCGTCCGGCCCGAAGCGCTGGAAGTCATAGTCCAGATGGGGGAGGTAGACGAGCGAGAGGTCCGGGAGTTGCTCAGCTATCACCTTCATCGACGCGTCGGCGATCCAGCGCGTGGAGGACAGGTCGGCCGCCGGTCCCCAGAAACGAAAGAGCGGGAACGGGCCAAGCGCTGATTGCAACTGGTCGCGCAGATCCCCCGGCTGGGTGTGGACGTCCGGGACCTTGCGTCCGTCGGCCGGGTACATGGGGCGCGGCGTGACCGCCCAATCCACGGGGGCGTACATGTTGAACCACCAGAACAGCTTGGCCACCGTGAAACCTGGGCGCTCCTTGCGCAGGCGGGTGAGGACATCTTCGTGCTGGATCAGATCGTGCGGTTGCCGCCAGAGCCACGGCTCGGCCAACTCGCGAAACCACCACCCGTTACCGACGATTCCGTGGTGCTGCGGCGTGACTCCGGTGAGGATGGACGTCTGCGCGGACATGGTGAGCGCCGGAAAGGGGCACTCCAGGGGCGACATGGTCCCGCGTTCGGCGAGCGCTTGAAGGTGCGGAGTCTCAGGGCCGATGAGTCGCGGGGTCAGCCCCACCGCGTCCAGCACCACAAGGCCGCGCGTCATGACGCGAGAAAACGACGGCGCTCGTCCGGGTCGACGAGGCCCTTCAACCGAAACAGCACCATCTCCACCGCGACGCGGTTGGTCGCTCCATGCGGAATGATGAGGTCAGCGCAGGCGCGTGTCGGCTCGCAAAACGCCTCGTGCATTGGCTGAACGGTGGACTCGAACTGCTCCAAGACGCTGTCCATGGTGCGGCCGCGATCACGGATGTCCCGCCGCAGGCGACGAGCGAGCCGGAGTTCAGACGGCACATCCACGAAGATCTTGATGTCCATGGCCTCCCGCAGCGCCTCGCTCCAAAGCGCCAGGATCCCCTCGACGACCAGGAATGGCCGAGGCTCGATGGTGGTCGTCTCCGCACCCCGCTGGCTCGCGGCATGGTCGTAACGTGGCGCCTGAACAGATCGACCGCTGACAAGCTCGGCTACCTGGTGCTCGACGAGAGGCCACTCAAAGGCCTCCGGGTGGTCAAAGTTGGTCAAACGTCGCGCGGCCATGTCGCCTTCGAGAGGCCGGTAATAATCGTCAAGACGGATAACCGCGACGTGCTCGGGCCCGATTTGTTCTGCCAGGTTCTCCGCGATCGTCGTTTTCCCACTCGCTGTGCCTCCGGCGACACCGATGAGGACGTTCCTGGTCACGGGGCCCCTCCCGGCTCGTATCCAACCGGCTGCAGCACATCGACGGCCGTCCCGTAACGGCCGAGTTGAGGCATCACATAGCACCCGACCACCCGATCGGAGAAAGCCGCGACCATCTCTCGGGCGATGGCCACGCCCTCAGCGACCCCCGAGGCCCCGGCGCCGGCCCGCTCCATGCGAGAGCGGATGCCCTCCGGCACGGACATCCCCGGCACCTCGTTGTGCAAGAACTCCGCATTGCGGTGCGACACCAGAGGACAGATGCCGAGCAGCACCGGTACTCCGAGAGAGCGCGTCGAGTCGAGGAATCGCTCAACGACCGCCGCGTCGTATACGGGCTGGGTCATCACCATCTCAGCCCCGGCCTTGACCTTCATCTCGAGCCGATTCACCTCCCGCTCGTAATCGAAGGCGCCCGGCTCGGCTCCCGTCGCGAGAAAGAACGAGGTGGCTTCACCAACCATCTTCCCGGCCGGGTCGATCCCGTGGTTCAGGCCCTCGACGAGCTTGAGTAACTCAATCGAGTCGAGGTCGAATACGGCGGTGGCCTTGGGGTAGTCGCCCATCTTCGGCGGATCGCCCGTGATGACGACCAGGTTCTTCAAGCCGAGGACGTGTGCGCCGAGGATCTCGCTCTGGAGCCCGAGCAGGTTCCTGTCCCGACAGCACACGTGCAGGATGACCTCGGTATCCAGTTCCTTCTGCATCGTCAGCGCAAGCGCGGTGTTACTCATACGCACCGCCGCTCGGGGCCCGTCCGCGATATTGATGACGTCGATGCCCGCAGCCTTGAGCATGCGCGCGGCCTTCATCGGCTTGGCGGTGCTCAGGCCCGGCGCCGGATTCACCTCCACGGACACCACGAAGTCATCCGGCCCAGAAGGTGCCTGAGCCCGCGCCCCACAACCGAGGCGCTCTTGCCACACACGCATCACCTTGGAGGCAAGCTGGGATTTCTCCTCGGTCGGGACCGGCGTCACCCCCTCAACGCTGATCGTCGCGGGCTGGCTTCGGGCCCCGGACACCTGAACCCGCGCCGGGCCGCCGCCGACCATGCGAACGGCGGCCGCCACGGCCGCCACGTGCTCGGGCCGCGTGCCGCAGCAGCCTCCCACGACGCGCACCCCGGACTTCAGCATGCGTTTGGCGAACACCCCGAAATACTCGGCCGTCGCCATGTACAGGGTCCGCTGATCGAGCCGACGCGGGCGACCCGCGTTCGGCATGGCGCTCACCGGATGCCCCGCCTTGACCATCTCCGCGGCGACGTCGTGGACAATGGCGGGGCCCTCGCAGCAATTCACTCCAATGACGTCGGCGCCCCAAGCAACCAGGAGATCGGCGACTCGAAGGGGAGCGGTGCCGTCCAGCAGATGCCCATCCTCCTGGAAGCTCATCTGCGCCATGAGCGGGCCCTTGAACAGGCCCCTGGCGACCTCGACTGCGATCCGCATCTCCCGCAGATGCTGGAAGGTCTCCAGCAACAGGATGTCGACGCCCTCTTCGACGAGGGCGGTCACCTGCTCCTCGTAGGCGAGTCGCACGTCCCTCTGCTTGTACTCGGGCATGACCCCGAGGCCTTCGCCGGTCGGTCCGACCGCGCCCGCAACCCACGCGTCCGACCCCGCCGCCTCGCGGGCGAGTCGGGCACCGGCGCGATTGATCTCGACGACCTTGTCGTCGACTCCATACCGCGCGAGCAGGAAACGATTGGCTGAGAACGTATTCGTTTCGATGACCTCAGCGCCGGCGTTCTTGTGCGCCTCGTGGATCTTGCGGACGGTGTCCGGCTTGACCAGGTTGGCCTCGTCAAACGCACGATTGATGAAATACCCCTGCTCGTAGAGCATCGTGCCCATGGCCCCGTCAAACACGACGGGCCGGACAGCGAGGGTCTCCAGGAATGTGGGTCGCGACTCGCTTTCAGCCATTATCGATCAAGGAACGGGTCCGCGAGGAACGTGTGGCGTGAGATGAGCGGGATGCGTTGTCCACGAATAAAGAGGTGTCCCGGGCTCGTGCTCGCCTCCAACGGGCCGCCGTCATACAGCACGAAGTTGGCGACCTTACCTTGCTCAACACTACCGTGGGAGGATGCAATTCCCAGGAGTCGGGCCCAGCCATCATGGCGACGTCCGCGAACGCGCGGCAGCCAGATAGGGGCGGCCGGCGCACCTGCGCCGGGCTCCATCCACAGGGGAGCGACGCGAGGAGAGGGATCACCGATACATGACGCATGGAACGACCTCCGCAGGGGCGCATGGTACTCCGATGGCGGGTAGGATGGCGCCGGGCGGTGAGCCCTCAGGGACAGTCCCCGAGACGGCGCCGTGGGAGAATATGCATGGGCGGTTGTGCAAACCCGTCCCGGGCTGCGGCCTGGGCCGCAGCGGTGTTGGTGGTGGCCAGTTTGGGCGGTTGCGCGTCCGACCCTGCTCCGGAGCCGGAGGGGAAAGAATACGGTCGCCCGCTCCCTCCCGGCACGCCAGCACTCGAGCGGGTGACCGACCTCGCCGAAATCCCCGACTTGCGGGCCACGTTCGCGACCCGAGAACTTGCGATCGAGGCGCTGGACGAGAGCCTGGCCTACTTCGGCAAGCCGTCCTCCCTCACCTGGTTCCCGTACGCCACCGACGACCGGTCGATCAGTCATGCAGATCAAGTCCGCACCCTGGAGTTGCTCCGCGACGCGCTCGTCAATAGCGCGACCAGCGACGAGTTTCAGGGGCGCTGTCTCATGCTGTTCGATTTCTATCGATCACGCGGCTGGGACGGCTCCGGCGAGGTGCTGTACACGGCCTACTGCGAACCAATCTTCGACGGACGACGAAAGGCCGACGCTCGCTACATGTACCCCCTCTACGGGCTTCCGACGGACCTGGTGAAGGACGCGGACGGGACGCCGCGGGGCCGGCGCGCCGACAACGGGCACGTCGTCCCGTACTACACCCGCGGCGAACTCGAAGCGAACGGCCACCTGGACGGGCTCGAGATCGTGTACCTGAAGGACCCATTCGAGGTCTACATCGCCCACGTGCAGGGATCGGCGCGCGTCGATCTCCCGACAGGCGACCAGCTATGTATCGGCTATGCGGGCAAGACAGACCGGCCATACAGCAGCGTCGGACTTCGCTTGGTCGAAGAGGGACACATCAGCTCCAGCAACCTGTCACTGACGACACTGAAACGGTATTTCCGGAGCAACCCCGGCGAGCTCAATCGCGTGCTTCCGCACAACGAGTCCTACGTGTTCTTTGTCGAGCGGGAACCGGGACCATTCGGAAGCATCGGAGCGAGGGTCACGCCATATCATTCCGTCGCAACCGACAAGTCCGTGTTCCCCCGCGGCGGTCCGTGCGTGGTGGTCGCCCGCATGCCCTTCGCTGATCCTGACGACCCGTCCGGGATCACCAAACGAGACACGACCCAGCTAGCGTTCGACCAGGACACCGGGGGAGCCATCCGATCGGCCGGCCGCTGTGACCTTTTCGTCGGCACGGGTCACGAGGCCGAGCTGCTTGCGGGACACACCCGGGATGAGGGGCAGCTCTTCTATCTGTTCGTGAAGCCCCAGTAGTTGCTACGCTGGCCTCCTCGCGATGGACCCATCACGTCGTTTTGAACCATCGGGTCGCGCCGGCGAACCCGAGGGCCAAAGTCCCGAGTACTCCACGCTCTTTGTCGTTTGGCCGGAGGCTGAGGCGCCTCTCCAGGAGGAGGTGCGCCTCGCCCTAGTCGCCGCCTACGGGTCCCTGGACGTCATCGAGGAGCTCGACGCTGGAGACGACCTCCTGTGGGGAGTGACCTGGCGTGTGCCGGCCGATGGTGATCGCCCGGAGACCGACTACCTTGTTTGGGCCGAACCGCGGGGAGACCTGGGCGACGACTTTCTTCGCCAAGCGCTCGGCGCCGGGGCCGAGTACGAAGCCGCGAAGGCGAGTCGCTGGTTGATCGGCGTGGAGACGCGCCTGAACTTGCGCTGTCCGCAGGCCAGCTTTCAGCAGCAACTCCAATTTTCGCGCGAAGTCGCCGTCCCCGGCCTGGTTGCTGTCTATGACGACAACGCCGTGGTCGTCCGCTCGGGGCACGAGATCCACGATCTTTGCGCCTGCGACGTGCCGCCTCGCGCAAGCACCCTGTACGCCATCCACGTCGTCGAAGGCACCGGAGGCCTGTGGCTCCACACGCACGGGCTTCTTCGGACAGGCCTGCCTGACCTCGATCTGCTGGGCATCCCCACTCAACTCGCAGACGACGCCCACGAGCTGCTGAATGCGATCGTGGACGCCCTGCTCGCGGGTATCGAGCCGGATCCCTCGGGTCGGCTCGATCTTGGCGAGGGCCTTGGGCTCAGGTTGTTGCCACTTGGTGATGCGGTCGGCCTGTTCCCACCGGACATCGCCGGTGGATCGAACGACCGAAGCGGGCAAATGGCCGATCATGGGGGCGATCGCCTGATCGTCCTGGACGCGCGCCGGGATCTCGCGCCCCTCGATACCCTCTTTCAGGTCGGCGCAGAAGGCACGCTATACAAATCACGAGGGGAGACGGAACGCCAACGGAGCCTCTCTGTGTCGCGATGGGGAACGTTCGGCCAGCTCTTTGCCATGAACCGTCAGGGGACGGAATGGAGTTTCCACGTGAAGCTCGCATATGACCAGCAAGCGGCGGGGACGCGGGAACACCTGTGGTTCGAAGTTCTCGGGCTGCGCCCAGGCCGGGTGCACGGGCGATTGATGAACCGGCCCGTGGATGTCCCCGGCTTGCGCGCTGGGCAGGAATTGTGGCAGCCGCTCGAGCGCTTGACTGACTGGCTGATCGTGACACCCCATGGCAACTTCGATCCCGAAGTTGCGCCCGCGCTCCTGCAGGAGCCCTTGTAGCGATGGCACGGGCGTTCGTCGCGCTGGCGTTACCCGCCAAGTTGCGGCAGCGTTTGTCTGAGGAGACCGACCGGTTGCGACTCGTCGGCGCACCGGTGTCATGGGTGCGGCCTGAGAATTTCCACGTCACCATGCGGTTCATCGGCGACCTGGTCGACGAAGAGCTGCTTGTGCTTGATGGCCTCCTTCGTGGAGCAGCTTCCGCGTCCCCTCCGCTTCCCCTGACCGCTCGGGGCCTGTCGACCTTCCCCGAATCGGGCTCCGGCCCGCCCCGAGTCGTGTGGTGTGGCATCGCCGAAGACGCGGGCAACGAAGGTAACCTTCAGGAGCTCCGAAACGGTATCCAGGAGGCCCTCCGCGGGCAGGGATACCGAGCGGAAAAGGCGCGGTTTCAGCCGCACATCACCCTCGGACGGGTCCGCAGTGCATTTGACGCAGAGCCCCTACTGGAGCGCATCGGGCCGGCCATAAGACGCCCTTTCGGCACGTTCGTAGCCCGAGAGTTGATCCTGTACGAGAGCGTCACGGGCAACCAAGGGCTGGCTTACGAACCATTGCAGCGATTCCCGCTGGGCGGATGACGGACGCTCCATAACCCTTTTCCACCAAGCTGGTTCGGCGCGTGTTCGGGTTTTGTTCTTCCCGTTGTCCCTGGCGACCGCTATCATGCCCCCGTCGTCGGCATCATGGGCCGGCACGCACGGTTGGGCGCCGCTCTCCAACGAGCGCAGCGCGCGGAGGGAAAAGGAGACAGTGATGGCAAAGGCGGACAAGGGCCAGGTGACGGACAAGGAGCGGGCAGCGAAGGATCAATCCCTGAAGTTCGCCCTGGCATCGATTGAAAAGCAGTTCGGCAAGGGTGCGATCATGCGCCAGGGCGAGAGCACGATCGACGAGGTCCAAGGCATCCCCACGGGGTCCCTGTCACTCGACCTGGCGCTCGGCGGAAAGGGACTGCCGCGTGGCCGCATCACCGAGATCTACGGGCCAGAGTCGTCCGGAAAAACGACCCTCACGCTCCACCTCGCGGCCAACGCACAAAAGGCCGGTGGGATCGCCGCGTTCATCGATGCTGAACATGCCCTCGATCCGTCGTACGCCCGGAAGCTCGGCGTCGACTTCAAGAACCTCCTGATCAGCCAACCAGATACGGGGGAGCAAGCTCTCGAGATCACCGAGATGCTCATTCGATCGAACGCCATCGACGTGCTCATCATCGACTCCGTCGCGGCGCTGGTACCCAAGGCTGAACTCGAGGGGGACATGGGGGACTCCCATGTCGGGCTCCACGCGCGGCTCATGTCGCAAGCTCTCCGGAAGTTGACAGCCGCGGTTGCCAAATCCAGCACGTGCCTCATTTTCATCAATCAGATCAGAGAGAAGATCGGCGTCATGTTCGGAAGCCCCGAAACGACAACCGGTGGGCGCGCACTGAAATTCTACTCCTCAGTACGATTGGATATACGCCGCATCGGGCGCATCAAGGACGGGGACGAGGTCAAGGGCAACCGCACCAAAGTCACCGTAGTCAAGAACAAGATCGCACCACCGTTCCGAGTCGTGGAGTTCGACATCCTCTACAGCGAAGGGATCTCCGGTGCCGGCGATTTGCTCGACCTGGGGGTCCAGGCTGGAATCGTCGACAAGACCGGAAGTTGGTTCAGCATGGGTGAGGAGCGACTTGGGCAAGGCCGCGAGCGTGCCCGCGAGGCGATCAAAGCAGATCCTTCTCTGGCCAAACGCATCCGAACCGGTGTCATGGACAAGGTCGCCGCAAAACGCCAGGCGGCATCAGATCAGGGAAAAGCGCCGTCCATAAAACCCTCCGGGGCCAAGAAGGCCGCCGCGTCGTAGCGGGCTGAGCGGGCCGCGCTGATCTCCCTGCCCGGGCTGAACGCCCTGCGGCCTTGTGGGGCGGGCAACCGCTTGGCCCACGAGGTCGTTTCGATCCACCCGTTTACGGTTGTGTTCTTTTTGGCAGAATGCTCGGACAGCGCTGCGCAGCAGGTCCGTCCCCGGTCACTGGTGGGACCGGCTGTGAGAGCGTAAGATCCTACCGAAGCACGACATAGACCTCGCGAATCGCGAGGGGAGCGAGGTGGTCATGGCCGTCCCGAAGAAGCGGACCTCCAAGATGAAAAAGCGCCAGCGGCGCTCACATCACCGGTTGGCGGGTTTAAACCTCGCTCGGTGCGCGCATTGCGGCGCTGCAATCCGGCCTCACCGCGTCTGCCACAATTGCGGCCAGTACAAGGGTGAAGCCGTAGTCCAGATGGACGACTTCTAAGCCGCCCGTCACGCAGATGGCCGACGCGCGCATAGCCCTTGACGCCATGGGCGGCGACCGCGCACCCGGGGAGACGGTGCGCGGCGCAATCGAGGCCGTTGGCGCAGACCCAGACCTCCAAGTCGTCTTGGTAGGCCGGGAGCCAGTGTTGCTGGCCGAGCTGGAATCCGCACCGGAGGCCGGCCGCGACCGAATCGAGATCTTCCACGCCTCTGAGGTCGTCTCTGGCGGCGACGCCGCCGCCCTCGGCTACCGCAAGGAGGACGGGTCCATCCGGCGAGCGTGTGAGCTGGTCAAGTCCGACGACGTCCACGGACTCGTGGCCGCCGGCAACACCGCCGCGACGGTGACCGCGGCGGTTGCGGTGCTCAAACGACTGCCGCGCGTTAGACGCCCCGGCATCGCGGTCACATTGCCATCGGGCGACGGCCGCACCACCCTCTGCGACGCCGGCGCCAACATCCACTGCAAGCCCATACATCTGTTCCATTACGGGATCATGGCGTCCCTTTACTGCAGCGCCATGTTTGAAAAAGAACGGCCCACGATCGGCCTGATGAACATCGGCAGTGAGGCGGGCAAGGGCACGGATCTCGTCAAGGAAACGGCCCGGTTGTTCGGTGAAACCAACCTCAACTTCATCGGCAATGTGGAGGGCAATGACGTCTTCAACGGGCGCTGCGACGTGATCGTCTGCGAGGGGTTCGTAGGGAACGTCATCCTCAAGACCGCCGAAGGCCTCTACGCGATGGTGGCCCGGCGACTCCAGCAAGTGCAGAAAGCACTGGACGGGGTTGCCAAGAACGGGGACGAAATGACTCGTGACGCCCTCCGGCGGTTCCGCTCAAACGCCGACTGGAGCGAGCAGGGAGGCGCCCCGCTCCTCGGCATCAACGGCATGGTGCTCATCTGCCATGGCCGCTCTGGCGCCCGCGCCATTCGCAACGGCATCCTCCAGGCGGCACGGATTCACAGAAAGCAGGTCCTTCAGTCCATGGCGCGAGGCCTTGTCGAGGAGGGGAGCGTTTCGTGACCACCCAGAACACCGTCCGCGAGGCCGGGATCCTCGGAACCGGACACTATGTGCCCGAGAAGGTGCTCACAAACCGGGATTTCGAGAAGATCCTCGACACCACGGACGAGTGGATCTATTCCCGCACCGGCATGAAAGAACGGCGCATCGCGGCGCCCGAGCAGGCGACATCCGATCTCTGCATTGAAGCCGGACGCCGAGCAATCGAAGACTCCGGGCTGCAGCCGGATCAAATCGGCCTCATTATCGTGGCCACGGTCACCCCCGATCACCTCGTCCCGGCCACCGCACCCATCGTTCAGCACGCCCTCGGCTGTGTGAATTCCGGAGCTTTCGACGTCGAGGCCGCCTGCTCGGGATTCGTTACCGGGCTGTCCGTGGCCCAGGGCCTCATCGGGAACGGCACCCTCGACAACGTCCTCGTCATTGGCGGCGAGTGCATGAGCCGCATCCTTGATTACGAGGATCGCGCGAGCTGCATCCTGTTCGGCGACGGGTCAGGGGCTGCCGTCGTCAGCTCGACAGCGACCCGGGGACGTATTCTCCAGAGCTTTGTCGGGGCGGATGGCAGCGGCTCCCACACCATGCAAGTGATGGCAGGTGGCTCTCGGCGTCCAGCGGATATCGCGGCTGTTCAGGAAAAGATGCACCTGCTCACCATCAAGGGAAACGACGTCTTCAAATTCGCAGTGAGCACCTTCCGTCGCCTGCTTGAACAGCAGATGCGGGACTTCGACTTCGGCCCAGATGGCCTCGGCTTGGTGGTTCCGCATCAGGTCAATTACCGGATCATCGAATCGGCGCTAAAAAAGCTCGACATCCCGGAAGAGAAGATCTTCATGAACCTGGAGAAGTACGGGAACACGTCCGGTGCGAGCGTCGGTATCGCCCTGGATGAAGCCATTCGACAGAAGCGCCCCCAGGAAGGGCAGTACCTGTCGTTGATCGCTTTTGGCGCCGGCCTCACGTGGGCGTCGGCATTGCTTCGCTGGTAGCACCGCTGAGAGAGACACGCCGTCGACGGACGCCTCAAGATGCGAGCCATCCTTTTCCCCGGACAGGGCGCACAGAGTGTCGGCATGGGGGCCGCCCTTTGTGAACGCCATCCCGCAGCCCGGGCTGTCTTCGAGGAGGCCGATGATGTCCTCGGCTACAGCCTCTCCACCCTGTGCTTCGAAGGACCGGCCGACCAGCTCATTCGGACCGACCGGGCTCAACCCGCCATCTACGTGACGTCGGTCGCCACGGTTCAGGCGCTGGAGGAGTCCGGGGGACTCGATCGCGACGGGTACGGCGCGGCCGCAGGACTGAGCCTGGGCGAATACACGGCATGCTGGTTTGCAGACGTGTTTTCGTTCGCTGATGGACTGCGCGTGGTGCAGCGCCGCGGTACAGCGATGCAGGAGGCATGTGACCTCGAGCCGTCTGGCATGGTGAGCCTGATCGGCGCCGACAGAGACAAGGCGGAGGCTGTGTGCGATGCCGCCCGCGGCGATGGGGTCCTGGTGGTCGCCAATCTGAACTCCCCGGGTCAGGTCGTGCTCTCGGGATCTCATGGCGCGTGCGGGAGAGCGCAAGAGGCCGCCAAGGAACTCGGAATCCGGCGTGCCATACCGCTGAAAGTCTCGGGCGCCTTTCATTCTCCGCTCATGGCCACAGCACGCGCGTCCCTTGAGGCCACTCTTTCGGACGCGGACATCCGCGACGCCCGTGTCCCGGTCTATAGCAACGTCACCGCGACTCCGACCCGCGCCGGAGACGAGATCCGGAGCCTGCTCGCCCGCCAGGTCGTCAGCCCAGTCCTGTGGGAGAGTTCCATGAGACAGCTTGTTGCCGATGGGATGAGCAGCGCGGCCGAGCCGCCGCCGGGCACCGTCCTCGCAGGACTCATGAAGAAAATCGCGCCCCACGTCGCCGTCGACGCACTCGATAACGAGGAGGAATGAGCCGATGGATCTCGGTCTCAAGAACAAGGTCGCCGTCGTCACCGGAGCGTCCCGCGGAATCGGACGCGCGGTAGCCGTCTCCCTCGCCGGAGAAGGGGCCCAGGTTGCCTGCGTCGCGACCTCGATCGAGACAGCCACGTCCACCGCGGAGGCCTGCCGAGCTTGCGGCGTCAAGGCGATCCCCTACGGCGTCGACATCGCGGATTATGCCGCGACCCAAGAACTGGCAGGTTCTATCTCAGCGGAGTTTGGAAAGATCGATGTCCTCGTCAACAACGCCGGAGTGACCCGTGACGGGGTGTTCATGCGCATGGGCGAGGTCGACTGGGACCGGGTGATGGACGTCAACCTCAAGGGGGCGTTCAACCTCACCCGGGCGTTCGCCCGCGGCCTCCTGAAGAATCGAGGCGCCCGCGTCATCAACATGGCATCTGTGGTGGGAATCGCGGGAAACGCGGGTCAGGCCAATTATGCAGCCAGCAAAGGGGGCTTGATCAGCCTGACCCGGTCCCTGGCGAAGGAATTCGGCGGACGGGGCGTCACGGTAAATGCCGTCGCCCCAGGGTTCATCGACACGGACATGACCGGGGATGTCCCGGAGGCCCATCGGGAGGCGATGGTCGGCAGCATCTCCCTGGCACGGCCCGGAACTCCGGACGACGTGGCCCGCGGAGTGCTGTATCTGGCCTCCGACCTCGCCTCATACGTCACCGGCCAGGTGCTCGTAATCGATGGGGGCATGAGACTTTAGATGCCCTCCAGTAGAGTTCAGGGCAAGAGGTCACTTCATTTGAACGGCCTCTAACCGTGTGGTAACAAGACCACGTTCGAGACGTGCGGCGCACGGGGTCGTTGGGCCCGCGCCAAGTGCGTCTCCGCAACCGCAACAGGAACAACTTTCATGTCCGAGAAGTCCATCGAGGATCGGGTGATCGAGATCGTCTGTGAGCAGCTCTCCACGAGCAAGGAGAACGTCACTATCCAGACATCATTCATCAACGACCTGGGGGCCGACTCCCTTGACACCGTCGAACTCGTGATGGAGTTCGAAGAGCGCTTCGGGATCGAGATTCCGGACGACGCCGCGGAGAAGATTCAAACCGTCGGCGACGCCGTCGAGTTCATCAAGAGCAAGGCCGCCGGCGTTTAGGCTTGGAGCCCCAATGCCCAGCCTAGGCCTGGGCGGGAGACCATGAAGCGACGCGCAGCGATCACGGGGATCGGAGTGATCAGCCCTGTAGGGCTCGATCATGAGTCCACATTCGACGCCCTTCTGGCTGGGCGGTCCGGGGTCGGCCCGATCACCCTGTTTGACCCCACCGAGTACAAGACTCGGATTGCCGCCGAGGTCAAGGACTTCGATCCCACCACCCGGCTTGACGCCAAACTCGTGCGGCAGGTGGACCGATTCTGCCAGATCGGCCTGCCGGCCGGACTGGCGGCGTGGAGCGACAGCGGTCTGGATATCTCTGCGCTCGATCCGACGCGCGTCGGGGTCGTTGCGGGCTCGGGAATCGGCGGTCTGGCCACCATCGAGAGTCAGACCCAGGTGCTGAACGAACGCGGCCCGGGACGTGTCACGCCCCGGCTCATTCCCCGGCTCATGCTCAACGCGCTGAGTGGCGAACTGAGCATCCTCCTCGGTCTCAAGGGGCCCAACTGGGTCACGGCTTCGGCTTGCGCATCGGCCTCACACGCGCTCGGCTCCGGGCTGCGGGCCATTCAGATTGGAGAGGCGGACGTCGTGGTCTCCGGGGGCTCGGAGGCCACCATCACCCCGCTGGCTGTCGCCGGGTTCTGCAATCTCAAGGCGATGTCAACCCGCAACGACGATCCGGAACGAGCGAGCCGACCCTTCGATAAGGACCGCGACGGATTCGTCATGGGCGAAGGTGCGGCGTTCCTGGTGTTGGAAGAGATGGAGAGCGCGAAGAAGCGGGGTGCACGCATCTACGCAGAGCTCTCCGGTTTTGGCGCCACCGCCGATGCCCACCACATCACAGCTCCCGCCGAGAACGCGGAGGGGGCCCAGAGATCGATGCGCGCCGCCCTTCAGGACGGCGGTTTTGATTTAGGACAGGTGGACTACATCAACGCGCACGGAACCAGCACACCCATCAACGACCCCAATGAGTCAGCGGCGATTCGCGCCGTGTTCGGGGATCACGCTGACCGGCTGAGCATCTCGAGCACCAAGTCCATGATCGGGCACTCGCTGGGCGCCTCTGGGGCGCTAGAGGCCGCTGTCTGCGCGCTCTCCATCAGCCGCGGGGTCGTACACCAGACACTGAATCACGAAGAGCCCGGAGAGGGCTGCGACCTCGATTACGTGAAGGAGGGGCCCCGCGAGATGAAGGTCAGGGCCGCGCTCTCCAATAGTCTCGGCTTCGGTGGGCACAACGCCACCCTGGCGTTTTCCCAAGTCGACTGACATCACGACCCGTGGCTGGGTGGCACACGATGCGGCGTCGGGCGGCGGCGGGTTGGCGCCGGACATGAACATGACCGCGACCCTCGACATCCTCCGCATACGACTCGATTCAGCAGAACAGGGCCACGTCTTGGGGTTCTGGGATCGCCTGGACGACGAAGCCCGCGCGGCGCTACTGGACGACGTAGCATCCGTCGACCTGGAACAACTCAAGGCTCTGCATCGGCGATCGCTCGATCAAGAACCAACCGGCCCTGCTTCGGTGGAGGCGCTCCCGCAAATCACCAAAGGGGCGGACTCGCAGGCCGATGCTGATGCTCGCCGGGTCGGGGAGCAGCTTCTCCGGGATGGCAAGTCTTGCGCATTCACGGTGGCCGGTGGGCAAGGCACCCGCCTCGGCCATGAGGGACCAAAGGGGACCTTCCCCGCGACTCCGATTCAAGGCAAGCCCCTGTTTCAGGTCTTCGCCGAGAAGCTCCTCGTCCTTGAACGTCGGTTCCTTCAGCCGGTTCCCTGGTATGTCATGACGTCTCCGGGCAACCACGACGACACACAGTCCTTCTTTGCACAGCACGACTACTTCGGACTCAAGAGTGACCACGTCATGTTCTTCCAGCAAGGGACCATGCCTGCCCTCACCGCCGACGGGCGGCTGATATTGGAGTCCGAGCACGCCCTGTTCCGCAGCCCCGACGGTCACGGAGGCTCCCTGCGCGCGCTCTTCGAATCCGGCGCCGTCGCTGACATGGAGACCCGCGGCGTCGAGGAGATCTACTACTTCCAGGTCGACAACCCCCTCGTCGAGATGTGTGACCCCGTGTTCATGGGTTACCACCGCCAGCGTGGGAGCGAATTCTCCTCCAAGTCCGTGCCCAAACGCGCCCCCGAGGAGAAGGTCGGCATCCTCGTCCTGGTCGACGGTAAGCCGGGCGTCATCGAATATTCCGACCTCGCCGACGGCCTGCGGAACGCCCGAGAAGACAGCGGCCTGCTTCGGTTCCGAGCCGGGAATATCGCTGTACACGCCATCTCCAGGGCCTTCGTCGAGCGGCTCAATGAGGGCGGCTTTGGGCTCCCCATGCACATCGCGCGCAAGAAAATCCCCGCCAAACAACCGGACGGCGCGATCGCATCCGTCGACGGAATCAAGTTCGAGACCTTCGTCTTCGACGCCCTGCCTCTCGCGCGGAAAGTTTTGCTGATGGAGGTGCCGCGCGCGACGGAATTTGCTCCGATCAAGAACCGGGACGGCAGCGACTCGCCTGAGACTTCATGGCGAGCGCAGTCCACCCAGTTCGCAGACTGGCTGGAGGCCGCCGGGGTCGTCGTACCCCGAGACCCGGATGGAAGCCCCCAGCATCGCATCGAGATCTGCCCGCTCTTCGCAGATAGCAGGCAGGAGGTCGCGCAGCGCAGGACGGAGTTACCCGACTCCATCGATGCGGACACCATGATCGCCTGAAGCGCCGCCGACCTGTAGAATGCGGTCTCCCTGGGGAGGGTCATATGACGCGCAGCGATGTCGGGTTGCTCTGCGGCGGTCACGCCTCGGAGCACGTCATATCCTTGAAGTCGGGTCGGACCCTGCTGTCCGCGCTCGGGGAGGCCGGCTACGCCGTCCATCCCGTCGTCATTGGCGAGGACGGGACGTGGAACCAGCTGCGCCGTGTGTCCCCCGGTGGTGTCGACGCGCTACCTGACAGGGCCCGCGGTGCTGTGGACGGCGCCGTCCACAGGGGAGCCGCGCTCGACGTGGCCACCCACCTCCGCGACGCTGGTGTCCGCGTCATTGTTCTCGGGCTCCACGGGCGCAGTGGTGAGGACGGCAGCATGCAGGGGTTCCTGGAAACCGCTGGCTTTGCCTGGACCGGGTGCGGCGTCGTCGCCTCTGCCATTGCGATCGACAAGGTCCAATTCAAGAGATGGCTCCTCGGCGCGGGCTTCCCCACGCCGCCATTTCACGAGGTACGAAATCCATCGGAGGTCGAGGCCCTTGCCCAAGACCTGGGGTTGCCCGTCGTCGTCAAGGCCTCGTCCCTCGGCTCCTCCGTGCAAGTCCACGTCCTCGACTCCATGCCGGAGGTCCAGCAGAAGGCGTCTCGCATCATCCGACTGGAAGGACGGGCGTTACTGGAGCAATTCGTAGATGGCTGCGAACTCACAGTGCCGGTCATCGGGGACGGTCCCCGCGCGCGGCCGCTCCCTGTCATAGAGATCCGTCCGCGCATGGGGAGGTTTTTCGACTACCGCTGCAAATACGAAGACGGTGGGGCCGATGAAATCGTGCCCGCCCTGATCTCTTCAGCACTCGCCGATCGCGTATCTACCCTCGCAGTCGACATCCACCGGCTCCTCGGATCACGAGGCGTCACCCGCACTGATTTCATGGTGGATTCCAACGGAGATCCCCTGGTACTCGAGATCAACACCTTGCCCGGGATGACCAGTGCCTCTCTGGTGCCCAAGGCCGCAGCAGCCGACGGCCTCTCATTGCGGGAGCTCGTCACCGAGCTGGTGGAAGGCGCCGCGCCGTCACCCCCCAACTCCATCGCCGACTTCGCAGAGCAGGCCTCGGCCGAGGGTTAGCCGTGTTCTCTCGCGTCCTCGTGACAAACCGCGGCGCGTTGCCCGGAGTCCCTTTTGCCCGGGCCGTGGTAGCCCAGGCGGTCAAACATGGGGCGACCCTGATCGTGCTCCGGGAGAAGGACCTGGAGGCGGCGGCCCTTCTGCCCATGGCCGAGGAGCTGGTTTCGCGATCACCTATCCCAGTCGTCGTGTCCCATTTGCCAGAGGTGGCCCGCGCCGCCGGCGCGGCGGGCGTTCACCTCGGATGGTCGAGCTCCTCCATCAAGGAGGCGCGATCTTCAATGAACGCCGACGCCCTCGTGGGCGTTTCCGTCCATGACGTAGAAGAAGGAGTGGAACGCGCTCGCGAGGGCGCCGATTATCTTTTCTTGGGACCTGTAAACACGACCCCGAAGCCCCGCACTGCACCGCC
>NYSS01000178.1 GCA_002683135.1 Planctomycetota bacterium
ACCAGGATCACTAGAGGACGCTGCTGCCAAAGTCGTTAGTGAAGGTAAATAACCACCTTCTTTTGCTTTTGCTTTAAAAACTATGTTTGCTTCATCTAATACTTCTTCAAGTTCTTTACCTTCACTAACGACTTTGGCAGCAGCGTCCTCTAGTGATCCTGGTTTATTCTCCAAGTATGTTTTTCTTTCCAATTTAATTTTTGGTTCTTCTTTTGTTATTGTTGGCTGCTCGGTAGCAATCTTTGTAGAAATTTCTTCTAAGCTGCCAGACTTTGTTTCAAAGTATTTCTTATTCATTTTCTGTAATTTCCTTTTTCTTATTGGGTTTACCTGAAGTATCTGTTTCAGGTTCGTTTTGAGCCGCCATAGCTCTCTTATGTCTATCAGTTCTTAACTTATCTTTTAAGTCTGAAAGTTTCAATTTCATATGATTAATATCTGCTTTATGAATTGCAACTTTATTTTTATCACCAGGGTTTATATTTCTTGCCCTATCTTCTTTATCATTTATATTTGTTGTCAAATCTGCTATTCTCTTTTGTGTTCCTGCCGCTTTCGCTTGTGCCATGTCAGAAGCGTCTTCTTTAACTACATCAAAACTAGTTGGTACTTTACCTGTCATTCTCTTTAAAATTCCACGTCCAACTTCTTTTGGATCCTTACCTGCTGGTACATTAAATATAATAGAGTTAGGCACCTCACCACCAGTATTTGGTGGCATTTTAATATTTTTTATTCTAACAGCCATATCTTCTACTAGTTTTGAAATGTGTGGTATATCTGCCGCTTTAATAGCCAACTGCGTAGGTATATCCATCTTCTTAATCATTGCTTTAACAGCAGGAGTTACATCTGAAGCCTTCTTACTCTTCCATGTATTTTTGATATTGTTTATTTGGTGTGTATTTAATTTACTTTTTAAATAATCAGTATCTTCTCTAACAGGTATACCTTTTTGTACCATACGAGATAATGCCAAGCCTGATAAGAAAGGTATATGTTTTTTTCTTAAATCATTTAAAAAATGATTAGGTATCTTATCAAAAATTTTTCTTAATTTGTTTGCATTATCAATAGATATAGTTTTGCCTTTAAGGTCTGAATATTGTCTTGCCAAAGCGTCTAATTGAGACCTTGAAAATTCTTGTATATCTTGTTTATCTTGTTCTATTAATTGTTCTTCAGTAATAAATTCTTCTTTTCTTAATATTGCTTTAGCAATATCGTGCCAAGTTGTTTTATACTTGCTCATTTTTACTCTCCGATTGTGCCCAAAATTCTTTAAATGACTTCTTAACTCCACTTGGTGGTGTGCCTAAATCTCTCTCCATATCTGCTTTAGATTTCTGATATTTTCTTTTAAAATGTTCTGGTTCTAACCCGCCTTCTTCCTTTGATTTAAGGTCAATAGCGATGTCTTTCATTCTGCCTTCTAGCATATTTTCGTTTGTATCTATTACTTTATTAAACATTTTGTTATAAATTTCTTCTATTTTTGACTTCCATTCTTCCCCATAACGTTCCTTATATTTATCTATTGTTTCTTTGCTACTTGCCCATTCTTCTATATCTTTTAGTTCAACTTTACTTTTCATTGTTTCATTATCCTTATTTGCGTTAACGTTGATTAAATTATCACTATGTTTGCTTGGTTTATAAGGACCACCTTGAAACTTGGGACTGTAATGTTTTTCACCTGGCGTTATTGAAGAATTATATTTTGCGTAATCATGCCCAATATCATAAGCTTCTGGTACTTGATCTGTAAAAGACAAGCCAAGCGTATTATCAGGTACAAATTCTGTACCTCTTGCGCTAGGTTCTTTTTCACTCTTATCTCTCTTTGTTTTTAATTCGCCATAAATTTCTTTAAATCGTTTAGTGTTTTTACTTGCTTTAGTTTTTATTTTAAAACCTGCAAGTTCATTTGAATCTTTTAATCCTTTGTCTTTAGGTTGGTCTATTTCTTCTTTCAATCTTCTTGCTCTTTCCTCTAACTTAACAGGATAAACAGGAGTTTCCATTATATTATACAACCAAGCTTTGTGTAACTTCATATCAACATCTTCTAAAGTTACATAGTTTGTTCCTCTTCTTATAATGACACCAGTTATATTATTATCTGTATCGTCAACTATATCTCCTACATCAAATAAATGCTCTGAAATATACTTGTCCCTTAATGTCATTCTTTCTAACTCCCCTTTTGTAGAGGCAGTTATAAATGGTTTAAATCTATACGCACCTGCACCGTGATCTATGGATGCAGCCAAGTTCATTCCTTTTCTAACGTTTCGGAATAGGTCTTGTGCGTTTTTAGTTCTAGCAAAGTTGGATGGTAATCCTTTTTTAAACATTGCAAAGTTTTTTTGACTTGCAGCTGATCTCATTTTACTAGCACTCATACCTGAAGCACCTTCAGCGTCTGGATCTCTATCTCCTGCTGAAGCTACTTTTATACTATCAAAATTATATTTTCCGTGTCGGCTTTTTACGCCGTTATATTTCTTTAAGATAGTATCAAATTCTCTTACTCTATCGCTACCAACAACCATTGTAATATCATTGTATCCTCTTTTATCTAAATCAGTAGCAATATCTAAAATCATATTAGATGGATTAACTACAAAACTTCTAGCGTGTCTAGGAAACATTTGCTTCATTGATTGTAATTTAGTTCTAGCAGATAATGGATTTTTACTTGAGTCTTCCGATCTACTTAAATAAATTACATAATTATTTGCTCTGACACTTGCAACTTTATTAATAAGTTTTTCGTGTCCAATTGTTGGTGGATTAAAGCGACCGAAGGTAAATGCTATTGACTTACCCCCAGCCGCTTCCTTTATTTTTGATAGTGATTTCAGTTCGTCTGGTGTAATTTTACCGTCTTCCATAATGTCTGTCAACTTTTTGAAAAATTTGAGATAATGATACTTTTCTAACATTTTATAGGTCACGTTTTTTGGAAGTCGATTCTTCACACCGAACTTTCTGATTTCGTCTGGCGACATATCTTTATCAAAAGCAGCCTTTCGGTTTGCAATTGTCTTAGCGCCAATATCAATTAACGTGTTAATAGAAGATTTAATTTCATCTAACTTTTCGGATACTAATTTTGACAAGTTATCAATGTCGGAGCTTGTCAGACCTTTTAGTTCCTCATAATCAATCATATCCCTTGCGAGTTCACCTTTAACAACATCTATTTCAGAAACGTGCTTCTGAAAATCCGCAACGTATTTTTCTGGCTCAAATTTACCAGGTTCTGGTCTTCTGATCCACTTGTTAGTGTCAATATCAAAAGTACCATCAGCCATGTCCCGAGCCTTACTAAATGTTGCAGGATCTATGATAGAAAAGTAGTTGATAGGATGTTTTGTGCCTGGTATTACTTTACCATTTATCTCTCCTTGATATTCTCTTATACTATCGTGGACTTTTTCCTGTTCTGCTTGTGAACCAGGAATGTCAAATAGTATATTTACATCAAGGTCGGCGTCATCTCTATATTGTTTAGTTAGTATTGAACCAATTAAGGTATACTTAACTACTTTTCCAAATTTTTCAAATGTTTTAATTCCGTCTAATATTTGTTTTTTAACTGCAGGCTTTATTGTAGGTTTATCTGTATCTGCTTTATCAAATACAGGTTTAGCATACGTCTGTTTTGGTATGTCTATAATAGATTCTTTTATAAAGTCTTTAAATCTCATCTATCTTCTTTTTGCCTTTCTCTCTCCTGCCATCCATCTCTTTGCTATATAACTAGAGATAGGTTGTCTAATATATTTATTTACTATCTTGCTTACCCTATTCATTGTAAGCGTTGTTAATTCTAAATCTGATTTATTATTATCTACCACAAGAAAATTGCCAAGGCCAAATAGTCTTTGAAATCTACCCATATTGCTTTGTACACCTTCCCAACTTGTCTTTGTTATTAATTGTGGTATAGTTCTTTCACGTCTAGCATTTCTTGCCAATGCAACTTCTAAACTTGTATTAACAAATACCATATAACAATCATAACCCATTTGTCTTAATATAGCAACTTGTCTAGCAATAGATTCATAATCTCTTCCTGTACTATCAATAACTAAACCTAATCTTCCTTGAACATACGAGTCTAGTTGTGTTATGGCTATTTTCTTTGCCTGTCTTCTAATTAAATCTCTAAAATATAATTCGCTATCTGGCATTTGTAATGACAAATTTGCTTTCTTTAAATTTCTTTCAAAATGACCATCTGAATTAACTACTTTTAATCCAGTGCCTCTAAAAGCAGAGTGTGCAACAAATGATTTACCTGAACCAGGACCACCTGCTAAGAAGAATGCTTTAAATATAGCTGGGTCATATAAACCTTCAGATATATTTTGCATAAAACTTTTTACTTTCTTAATCATACTTTTTGTCCTCTATACTCTTTATTATTTCTTTTGCGACAGTTTCAGGTTCTCCTTCTGCTTTAATTTCTATAAACCCTGGTTTATCTCTTAAATATTCTACCACAGGTCCTGTTTCTTTTTTATATAAAGCAATCCTATCATTAATAATTTCTTTTGTATCATCAGCACGACCACGTGCTAACAATCTTCTCATAATTTCTTCTCTACTTACATTTAAAAATACTGCACAATCATAACCTATTTCTGCCTTTTGCATATCTTCAACTTGTTGCATATATCTTGGCCATCCATCTAATACATAACCTTTAGGAGATTGTTCAACTTTACTTTTTATTAATTCTAAAACAATCTCATTAGGAGCAAACTGACCTGTTGTCATTAAATCTTTTATTTGTAGTCCTATTTCACTCTTTTTTTCTACTTCTTTTCTTAACAAATCACCTGGATAGATATGTGTTATATCAAAATGTTTAATTAAGTATTCTGCATAAGTAGATTTACCTGAACCTGGTCCACCTAATATGATAATTCTCATACGACCTATTTGTTCAAATATAAAATCTCTAAAACCTTTCATTAATCATTTATCCTCTTATCCAATTCTTGGAAATCGTAAAGTTTGCCGTACTAAACGTTAACCTATCTACCAGTTTAACTGCATTGCCCATTTTATCTACAGCAACATAACCTTCAGGATTTGTTACTTCAAATCCATTACCTCTTTGTAAAAAGGTACCAATAGATTTAATTTGATTCATTTTTCTTACTACAAAATCTTTAACTCTTTGTAAAGTCACATAACTAGCAATAGCAAAGTAGATTTCAGTATCGTAACTGTCAATGAATTTCAATCCATCATTTTTAATCATTTCATATTTTCTTTTTGTTGTAGCTGTTTTTCTTTTAGATATTTCATCATCTAAAACAGACGCATAATATTTTCTAAAATCTGATTGTAGTCTTCTAACATCACCAATTGTTTTGCCTCGTCTTACATAATCATTAAAAAATATTTTTAATCTAGCACCAACTGATAACAGATTGGTTTGTCTTTTTAATAAATTTAATATTCTTTTACCTTTTGATAATGAACCTATTGCCATTCTTAATTGAGCGTCATATGAATCAGACTCGCTGGATGTAAATGTAGCAACACCTGATGTATCTTTATAACTTGCGTCAGAAAAGAATACCGATGGCGTCTTTGTAAAACGATTTACATTGACGCCAAAGCCTGCCTTTAGATTTGACATTTTCTTTCCTGTGTAACTAGTGTGAAAAATTATGCCTAATTTTGCTCTTTTAATTCTTTTAGCAAGTAAAGTATTTTCAGGTACAGCGTATGTTATAGTATTAGGTGTAAATGCGATAGCGTCTTCACCTCTTATAGATACCGACTTAATATCTGCTGGGGTAAATAACAAGTCACCTTGTACAATACCTTTGATACCAAGTTTAGGTAATTCTCTTAATGCTATGTTTAATTTAGCAGCTAAACCACCAGAGTGATTTCTGCTTATGTCTGATTGTGTGTAATTGATTTTAGGGGTTACGTTGAATATTGATTTTGATCCAACAAAGAATCTGCCATTTTCAGGATTGATACCACAGAATACTGCTGGTGCACCATCCCACTTAACGGACACGTTTAATTTTCTACGTGATGAACCTGTCAGCATACCTCTTAATGATTTAAGAAATGCTACTGCATTGAGGCCACCTTCATAGCCGTTATTAATTATTTCGTCTTCTAAATGTTCTAAATGAGTATTTTTTGACTCACTCAAATATTGTTTAAAACTATACATTTTTCTC
>NYSS01000179.1 GCA_002683135.1 Planctomycetota bacterium
CTACATCGTCACCAACAAGCACGTCGTCCAGCCGTGGAAGTTCGATCCGGAGCTTGCTGCAATGGAAGCTCTCGGCGAGGTCGAGATCGCCAAGGACAGCGTCCTCCTCGCGGCATGGCGCTCCGGTCAGGAGTGCATGACGATCGATCGCAAGCCTGATTTCGCGATCGGATTTAACACAGAGCTAGGCAACCTGCACTTGGCGGGCGCCTCACCGGACTCGATGGTAACGAGGGTTACCGAGATCGCCGGTACCGGCATCGACTACGCGGTCCACGAACTGGACAATAACGACGTCGTCATTCTCAAGGTGGACACGAAGGACCCGCTCGTTCCCGTGCCCTGCTCGCCCTTCGCGGGCAGGACGCCGATCCGCAAATTGGATCGCGTGATGGCCCTCGGGTTCCCCCGAGGACAACGCGGCCTCGAGGTCGGAGTCGCCGAGACGTCACCGTCGCTGGGCACCGTGAGAAAGGTCGAGGACACGATCCACATCACAGCCTCGATCATCCCCGGCAATTCCGGCGGCCCGGTCTTCAACAAGGGCGGCAAGGTCGTCGGCATTGCCACCCGGGTGTACTCGGAGACCTTGGGCATCTGCCTGAAAATTGACCATGCCCTGGGACTGCTCGACGACGTGCGCAAGAAGCAAGCCGTGGCGGCGTCGGCCGCGACTTCGGCGACCCCTGTCGCCGACAGGCAACGCTAGCCCTCGCGAACGGGGGGATCTCCCCCATGGACTCTCGCTATGACGGGCGGCCGCCGTCGTTCAGAGCCAGCGCCCGAGGATCACGGCACACGCCGCAGCTACGTTGAGCGACTCCACCTCTCCAGTCATGGGGATGGTGACTCGCAGCGCGCCCGCTCGATCGATGGAGGTCCCGCTCGCTTCGTTCCCAAGCACCAGGGCGAAGCGTTGGGGTGCCGATATCTCGCGCACATCGGCGCCGCCGTGCACGACGGGGAGCACGAGGGTGTGATCGTTGACGGGGAGCTCGGGAGCAGCGGCGAGGTCGAGCCGCAGCAGGGCACCGGCCGAGGCCCGAAGGACCTTGGGGGCCGTCACGTCTGCCGTGCCCGGCAGCACCAGGAGGCCGCCGACGCCAAGCCCGAGCGCGGTCCGAGCGACCGCTCCCACGTTGCCGGGGTCCTGCACAGAATCCAGAACGAGGACCCGGTCGTGGCGCTGAAAGAGCGCCTCCGGCGAGGCCCACGTAGGCAAGGGCCCCACGGCGACCACCTCCTGCGGGGTCTTCACCTGGGCAAGTCGCGCCAGGTCCTCAGGGGCCAGTTCGTGGATCGGCACGTCACCGGCGCGCGCTCGCCACTCTTCGGCGGCGCCCTCACGTAAGAACAGCTCGCTGACCCGCCCGCCCCGGAGGGCCTCCGCCACGAGGCGTGGCCCCGCCAGGAGTTGGAGGCCCAGCTCTTCGCGCACCTTCCGACTATCAAGCCGAGCGAGGCGCCGCAGTCGGTCCTTGCCGATGGTGTCATCTGCCACGACTTCCTTATAACAGAGGCGTGGCACCTCGAGATCTTTCCCAACCCTTGCGCGAGATTGTCTATTCGGTCGCACCCGGTGATGCGGGACGTCGCCTCGACATCTGGCTTCAGGGCATCGTGACCTGGCGTTCCCGGTCCGACCTGCAGCGTCGTATCGTCGAGGGGCGTGTCCTCGTTGATGGCCAACCCGCCCGAAAAGGCGCCAAGCTGCAGCCGGGGCAGGAGGTCCGCGTCATGGTCGATGGACCCGCGACCGAGGACGTGCCGACAGATCAGATCCCGATCCGTGTCATCCACGAGGATCAGTCGCTCATTGTGATCGACAAGGCTCCCGGAACGGTGGTCCATCCGGTGGGCCGTCACGTGATGGACACCATCGTCAACGCGCTCCACGTGCGCCATCACTCAGGCGAAGGCGTGCCTGGCGACCAGCCGCCCATGATCGTCCATCGGCTCGACCGTGACACCTCCGGCGTGCTGGCGTTTGCCAAGGACGAGACCGCGCGTAAACGCTTGGGGGCCGACTTCGAGGCACGCCGAGTCGACAAGTCATATCTGGCGATCGTCAGCGGGTCCGTGGCCGACGATCGCGGCACCATCGACCTCCCCATCGGCCCGGATGTCGACGCGGACATCAAGCTCAAGGTGGCGTGTGTCGCCGATGGAAAGCCCTCGCGGACGGATTTTGAAATCGTCCAGCGCTCGGAATTACTCAGCCTCGTGCGCTGCCATCCGCGCACTGGTCGTCAGCATCAGCTCCGCGTGCATCTCGCCGCTATCGGGCACCCGATCCTGTGCGACCGCCTCTACGGCGATCCGACCGCCGTGACGGTCGCCATGCTCGACCCGACCAGGGCGGACCCTGACCGCGTTCTCCTTGATCGCCAGGCCCTGCACGCCGAGCGCCTCGCCATCAATCACCCCATGACGGGCGAGCCCATGAGCTTCGAGGCGGCGCTCCCCCCGGATCTCGCGTCTCTGGTGGCGGAGCCCTGACCCACGACTCTTCGACGCATTCCTGTCAGAAGTCGGACCCGCCCACGTCCAGGATCTGGCGGGCTCCGTAGCGGATGATGAGGTTTTGGCCGACGCGTCGTCACCCGCCTCATGTTCGGGGCACGGACCCGATCATGATTCCAGGAGGTGCTCCTGGACGAGTTTCAAGTAGCGCTGCACCACCGCACCGAATGCGACCAATTCCTCATCGCGAACATCCCGGACGACCCGCGCCGGCGACCCCATGACCACCTTGCGCGCCGGGACCTGCATCCCGACGGGTACGAGCGCGCCGGCGGCGACGAGACACTGCGGCCCCACGCGGGCGCCAGGGAGCAGAATAGAGCCCATGCCGATCAGGCACCCGTCGCCGACCTCCCTGCAGTGGAGCATCACGCCATGGCCCACGACGCAGTCTTCGCCGACGAAGACGTCCTCGTCGTGCTGCGGATGAACAACCGTCAGGTCCTGGATGTTGGTCCGGGCGCCGATCGAGATGGCCGCTACATCGCCGCGGATCACCGCCCCGTACCAGATGTTCGTTTCCCGCCCGAGGGTGACGTCGCCGACGACCGTTGCATCGTCCGCGGCGTAGGCATCGCCCAGGCGGAGCAGGTGGGGCTGCCTCATTTGTCGAACACCGGGTAGTACAGCGTGAACAGGTTGTGGAGCCCGTGGAAAACGATGCCCGGCCACAAGGTTCGGGTCTTCGCATACAGGACAGCAAGGATGATCCCCATCACCGCGATGGGGAGCCAGGTGAACTGCGCGTGCACACCCACAAAGACCGCCGTGGAAACGAGGACCGCGACCGACGAGGCGCCCGGCTCCCCGACCGCCCGGACGATGGATTCCCGCACTCCGGACATCAGCCAGCCCCGAAACACTATTTCCTCGAGCAAAGGAACCACCACCACGAGCACGGTGGTCATGGCAGCCACGACCACCACCTCCCCCGCTTCAATCAATGACAGGAACGTGCCCAGCGTCTCCTGGACCCTCTCCTCGCCGCCCAGCACGTTGTCTTCGTTCCACTGGTGCACCCAGAGGATCCCCGGCAACGCCGCGAGATACACCCCCGCCCCGATGAGCGCGGGGCCTTTAATTCGGGGCCCGGCCAGCCCCAGGAGGCCGTCCCCGGCGACCCGTCGGGCCGCGGCCACCAGCGCCAGTCCGACCACGACGCTCAGCGCGTAGCGGGCGAAGAACACGGAGATAAAGTCGTCGAAGGCTCCGGCGATGGGCGCAACGGCGACGCTCAGCGTCACGAGCGCCAACAACGCACCAGCGACGAGGGTCGGGCCGATGTCCTCAGGTAATGTCCGCGGGGTATGCGTGCCGGTAGGCACCGCTCACGCGCCCCGTCGCGGTGGTTCGGCGAAGTGCCCGTCCACCGGAGACGAGGCCGATCCGTAGAGCTTCTTCGGGATGCGGCCCGCGAGGAACGCGTCGCGGCCCGCCCGACAGGCGTCGCGCATAGCACCCGCCATCCTCACTGCGTCTCCGGAGCACGCGATCGCCGTATTCAGCAAGACGCCGTCAATGCCGAGCTCCATCGCCAAGGTCACGTCTGAGGCCGTGCCGACGCCTGCGTCGACAATGACGGGGACCTTCACTGAGTCGAGGATCATCCGGATATTGCCGGGGTTGAGGACCCCGCGTCCGGACCCGATCGGAGACCCGGCTGGCATGACGGCGGCGACGCCAGCTTGCTCAAGGCGCTGAGCAAGGATCGGGTCATCTGACGTGTAGACCAGCACTGTGAACTCCTCGGCGACGAGTTGGTGCGCTGCCTCGAGGGTTGCGATCGGATCGGGAAGCAAGGTGGTCTCATCTCCGAGCACCTCGAGCTTGACCCAGTCCGACAGCCCGGCTTCCCGGCCGAGTCGGGCAGTTCGAACGGCATCGTCCACGGTGTAGCAACCTGCTGTATTCGGGAGCAACGCCATGGCGTCCCGGTCAATGAAGTCGAGGACGGTCGGGCCGGACGCGCCCCTGAGGTCGATCCGCCGGACGGCCACCGTGACCATCTCGCAGCCGCTCGCTTCGTGAGCCGCGCGCATGGTCTCCAGGTCGTCGTACTTCCCCGTCCCGAGCACTATCCGCGAGGCGAATGTTCGGCCCGCGATGGTGAACGAGTCGTCCATGGATTCAACCTCCCCCTACAAAGGTCACGATTTCGATCCGATCTCCGTCGGCGAGCCGGTGACCGGCGCGCGCCGCGCGGGGCACGACGTCCCGATTCACCTCGACGGCGACGGCTTCACCTCGAACCTTCAGGAGATCGAGCAGCTCCGCCACGGTGACCTCACCGTCAGTGTCCCGCACCTCGCCATTGACCATCAAGGTCATTCCACGACACCTCCGCCAGTGTCGCCACTCTCCTCTTCGCGCCGGATCTTCTCAACCCGATACTGGAGCGCCCGCCTGGTGAGTCCGAGGGTCCGCGCTGTGCGACTCAGATTGCCTCCACAGCGCCGCAGGGCAGCGACGATGATGTCTCGCTCGAGATGATCCAGAGTGAGGGCGGTGTCGAACAGGACGTCCAGGATTGCATTCGAGGACCTGTCCTCCGATCTCCGGGTCGCCTGCAGCATAAGGTCCGGCTCGTCAATCACATCCCCAGGGCAGAGGACCACGGCCCGCTCCACGCAGTTCTCCAGTTCCCTCACGTTCCCAGGCCACGAATACGTTCGAAGTCTCTCCTCGGCCTCGCGGGTAAACCCGGAGATCCGCCGGACGTTCTCCTCGCAAAACAGTCGGAGGAAATGATGCGCCAGCGGGAGGACATCGTCCGAGCGATCACGGAGTGCCGGGACCTCCAGGGGTATGACGCTGAGCCGATAGAAGAGGTCCTCTCGGAATTCCCCGTCAGCGACCATCTGACCTAGGTCCCGATGTGTCGCCGCGATCAGGCGGACATCGACTGGCACCGGTTCGCTAGCTCCTACTGGCTCCACTTCTCGCTCCTGCAGCACACGCAGCAGCTTCGGCTGCAGAGGCAAAGGGAGATCTCCGATTTCGTCGAGCAGCAAGGTCCCGCCGTCCGCGGTGGCGAACCGACCCGTGCGGTCACCCACTGCCCCCGTGAACGCGCCCTTCACATGCCCGAACAACTCAGCCTCGATCAGGGACTCCGGGATGGCCGCGCAATTCACGGCGACGTACGGGCCGGCGTGCCGCGGGCTCTCCAGGTGGATCGCCCGCGCGATGAGTTCCTTTCCGGTTCCGCTCTCACCGCGGATGAGCACGGTCGCCGGGCTCTGCGATACCTGGTGAACCTGCTGCAGGATGAGCCGCATCTGCTCCGAATCACCGATCAGGCGGACCTTGGCGCGCAGCGCCTCGACCGCCCCTTTGAGGTCGCGATTCTCGGCTTCCAGGTCGTGGAGCCGGAGCGCTTTGCGGATCTTGATCGTCAGTTCGCTGACGTCCACGGGCTTGGTTACAAAGTCCTGCACGCCTTCTTTCATCGCCTCGACCGCCGTCTCTAGCGTCCCGAATGCGGTGATGACGATAAACACGGCGCCTAACTGCGCCGCCTCTATGCGGCGAAACAACTCGATGCCGTTCATCTCCGGCATATTGAAATCGGAGATCACCACAGAAAAGGGCCCATCACGCATGGCCGTGAGCGCCTCGCTCGGCGCATAGACAGCCAGCGTCTCGAAGCCCTCGAGAGCGAGCATGCGCGCGAGCAGGTCGGCCTGATTCCTGTCATCGTCCACGATCAGGACGCGCGCGGCCGGTTCACTGTTGGCGGATCTCATGGGGTCGCAAATGTACCAAGGGCCCGGGGAAGCCGAAGCAGCGGCGTAGAAATGCCATGGTCAAGCCAACACGCGCTGCGCACCGCCTCCCTGAGGCGGCGTCCGATCGTCGCAAACACGTCAACGCCCTCAGCCAACACCTCGTCGCGGCAGGTCGATGGTCACCACGCAGCCGCCACCCTGGGCCAGGGCCGCGCTGATGGAGCCCCCGTGGCTTTCAACGAACGTGCGAGCGACCGTCATCCCAAGGCCGAGCGCGGTGTCGCGAGTCCGAAACGATGGCTCGAAGATGTTGGTGAGGGACGATTCGTCGACCACATCGCCCGTGTCACGCACCGTCGCTCTGATGCTGCGGCCTCGACCGGCGATGCGTACCCCCAATTCTCCCGCCTCCACGTCTCGCATCGCGTCGATGGCGTTCTGCAACACCGCCACAAACACCTCCAGGATCTTCTCCTTGTCTCCGGAGCAGGTCAGGTCTCCTTCCCGAGCGACGGTTCGCCGGATCGACCGGGTCTCCATGTCCGGGATGAAGCGAGCGACTGCTTCGTCCATCACCTCGCCCAGGTCCATCGGCGCGACGACCATGTCCCTGATGCGCGCGAACTTGACGAAGCTGTCGACCACCTTGCGGATCTTGCCGAGTTCCAGGTGAATCCGAGCGAAGTCCTTCTCGGTAGACACCGGGCCCCCACGCTCCCCGATCTTCTGCATGTACTGGACGGACAGGCTGATCGCATTAAGCGGGTTTCTTACCTCATGCGCGATGCCACCCGCCACCTCGCCGATGGCGTTCAGCCTGGTGGTCTTTTCGTGTTCGATGCGCTGCAGGCGGATCTGCGCGCGGTTGAGGATGATGATGACAGCCGTGAGGACGTACATGGCCACGGCGATCGCGATCACACCGAGAATGACGAAGTCCGTCAGGTCTCGTCGATCCCGGAGGACGTCGCCCAGATCCAGGACAGCGCGTACGCGGGCCGCATCCTCGGGGGCCGCGTTGTCGGGGAACGAAAATGGGGCGGATCGATCCAGGCTGGCGGCCTCCATCTGGGCGAGTCCAGGGCTGCTCCAAACCCGGTCCCCCGATGGGGTCTCCACCTCCAGGCCGGCCAGGTGCCCGTACTCAAGCAACTCCAGGGGCAGTTCCTGTTGGATCTCGTCCCAGGTGGCCGGAGTCAGAGGACCGTGGCGCCGCTCACGCCAGATCTCGCTCCCGAGCTTCGTCTGAACCCTCGCCCAGGCCCGCACGAGCAGGTTGCTGGCCGCGGGGACAACCTCCCGACGCTTCGCCTGGAATGCTTCCTGGCCCTGACTGGCGATCTTCTGGCCGGCCCACAGGACAAACAGAGTCACCGCCAGCAGGCCCACAACTCCAACCAGGATAACGGCGTAGGTGTACTTACGTGAAGAACGTGCGCTCCCCATCAATGCCCCCGTTAGGCCATCTTGCTTGCTTGACGGAATCTCCCCGCCTCGCTACCTTTACACTGATTCTAAGAGGTGACGCCGCAGGGTGTCCCCAGGTTGACCGAGAAGTGGGGTTACCCACTTTCTTTTTTTGGTCCGAGGTTCGGAAACGTGTCAGGGGCACGGTCCGGGCATCGGGCAAGGTACGTCGGAGGGCAGGATGTCTAGCGGAGACGAGCTTCTGAAGTTGGTGGAGATGATCCACCGCGAGAAGGAGATCGAGCCGGAGACCCTCTTCGCGAGCATCGAACTCGCGTTGGAGACCGCCGTCCGCAAAAAGTACGAGGACGCTGACACGCTTGACATCCGCATCAGCCGCGAG
Organism: Planctomycetota bacterium; assembly: GCA_002683135.1. Taxonomy (GTDB): domain Bacteria; phylum Planctomycetota. The sequence continues at coordinate 8,062 of NYSS01000179.1, forward strand.
ACCGGTGAAATCGCGGCTTGGAAGGACGGCGTCCCCATCAACGCAATGGATCTGGGCCGAATCGCAGCCCAAACCGCCAAACAAGTAATCATACAGAGAATCCGAGAAGCCGAGCAGGACGTGGTTTTTGGGGAATTCGAGACCCGTAAACGGGAGCTCGCTATCGGCACGATTCAGCGCTTCGAGCGGGACGACATCGTCGTGGCCCTCGGTCGAGGCGAAGGGGTGCTCCCCCGGACAGAGCGCGTGCGAGGCGAAAATCCCCGCGTCGGAGACCGTATTCGCGCGCTCGTCCTTGATGTGAAGCGCCTCGGTAACCGAGTCCGCATCATCCTGTCGAGGACCCACCCGGATCTGATTCGCCGCCTCTTTGAATTGGAGGTGCCGGAGATCGCCGAAGGCATCATCGAGATCAAGCATCTGGCGCGGGAGCCCGGATATCGAACGAAGATCGCCGTCACGTCTTACGACCCGAAGATCGACTGCGTCGGCGCATGCGTTGGCGTTCGAGGAAGCCGGATTCGCAACATCATCGACGAGCTGAACGGCGAGAAGATCGACATCATCAGATGGAACGATTCGCCCGAGGTCCTGATCATGAACGGCCTCAAGCCCGCTGAGATCGAGAGCATTACGCTCAACGATGAAACAGGGGAATGCGAGGTCCTCGTCGCCGAGGACCAGCTCTCCCTCGCCATCGGCAAGAAGGGGCAGAATGTCCGGCTCGCAGCCAAATTGACGGGCTGGGCGATCAATATCGTTTCCGCGTCGGACAGCGTCGGCAGTGCCGCCGCTGAGGCCGAAACCGGGGGCGAGCAGGCCGGGGTGGATGTCATCGATATCATCGACGTCCCCGCGTCGGAGACCGTGATCGGCGAAACGACCGAGGGTGACGCGACGCCAGGCGGCGAGAGCCGCACTGAGGTGATCGCGACGCAGGTGGTCGACGCTGCGCGAGAGCAACTACCGATCTCTACTGGCGAGACGACGATCGGAGAAGTGCCGGTCGTCTCCACAGGCGAGGAAACGCCGCCGCCGGTGGCGATCGAGAATGACCGCGCGGACGACGAGGAGAAGGGTCCCTCGTCCGCGTGAGTGTGAGCTAAGGAGCCAGATGGCCAAGATCAGGGTTCACCAGCTCGCCAAGGAGCTGGGCATCGACTCGAAGGTGATCATCGCAGAAGCCGAAAAGCACGGCATCGCGGTGAAGAACCATATGTCGTCGCTGTCCGATAGCGACGAGTTCATGCTGCGTGCGTTCCTCGAGGAGCTGCGCCCCGTGGCTCCGCCTCCTCCGCCTCCGCCGCCTCCGCCGCCGCGCGAGCCCGACCCCGACCCCGACCCCGACCCCGACCCGGAACCAAGCCCGCCGCCCCACGGCATGGGC
>NYSS01000180.1 GCA_002683135.1 Planctomycetota bacterium
GAATGGTTTTGTTCAAGCGTCTAACGCTCCGTGCGACGCTACCCTTGGCCACGTACGCTTTCCTTGATCCGTCCTGAATGGTCTGGAACAAGACGAAGCCGTGTTTCCGGAGAGTCATTTCCTTGCAACAGTCGTGCGTATGCGCGTTTACTTATATAGGAGATTTTTATTATTGTGTTCTCTGCGGCGCCAGGATGAGACGAGCGATGCGCCATGCACATTTAAAAATTAATAATAAAAATAATAAAAATGCTTACAAAGACACACAATTGCTGGCATCTTTCAGGAGTACCAGTGGTAGAAAGAATGACAACTGACTGAGTCATAGTCCAGAGAGAGAAAGGGGCCAGTATAGTGTAATGCTTTTTTCTTTTTCTTTTTTGAAAATAATCTGTGCACCCATAGAAAGAAAGGAGATTCCTCTGAGATAAATCTCAAAACATGTCCAAGAGAAAATCCAACTTTGGATCCGACCGGAATTCGACCCTTCATGGCGATCGCTGTGGCGGCAGTGGTAAGGAGGACGCACCCGGCAGCCCCCCCGTGGCCGGCGGTGTGGCCGGTGGCGCGCCTGACAGCGAAAACATCATACAGCGGAACGTACCCGCCCCGCCGCCGACCTCGAAGCTTGAGATTACCGACGCACAGCATGAACAAATCGGACGCAATCGGCTCGAGGCGATCCAGCGGCTCGCGGCCACAAAGCGCCGGTCGGCCGCACAGCGCCACGCGCAGCAGCCAGCGGCGGCTACAGCGGCGAACCTAGAAACGCCGTCGCCGGTGCCCCCCACGAAGCACATGGCCACCGGGCTCAACGACTCCAGCGCGCGAACGCTGGCCGAGGGAGATGAGGAGAAGAGTGCCTCGACGAACGCCGCCACGGACACAGGTGGTGGCCCGAATGGGCGTGACCAGGAGCGTGAGCGCTTATTGGAGGGCTTGAAAGCCGCACAACACGCTCGCCTGTTACTTATGAAACGCAAGGCCGCCGCGGCCACGCCGGCCACGGCGATGGACGTGGACGGCGCCGGCGTGGCCGCGGCGGCCTCGACGACGGCCACGGCGGACGACACGTACGCGAGCCACCGCTGCAAGAGCGGGTGGCCGCCCGACCCGGATCACAAAAGCCCGGAAACGAAGGCGGCGGCAGAGGTGGTCGTGGAGACGACGGCCGGCTGCCGTGTGGCTGCGTCTAGCACTCGGATCCACGTCGGCATCGGGTCGGAGGCGCCGTTGACCGACGACGACATGGTGAAAATGGCCGAACAGGTCGAGGATGAGCCTATGGAGACCCGCCCCGCGCACCCGGCGACCGACGATATTGTCGCGGAGGTGGTAGTGGGGGCGCCATCGCCTATGTTGCCGTGTCTCCCCTCCTATGTGACGCGCCTCCAGGTGGACTTTAAGCGCCTGCCGGCCAATTACAGGAACATCACGCCACAGGCCCTCCTCGAGTCGCTTACCAATCCTGACAATTTCCTCGCGGACATTTTACGCGATGACGATTTCCCATGGGAATGGAAGAAGAAGGGCATCTTCCCCGATTCCTCCAACGCCAAGGCCGTGTGCGCCGAGTTGGTGGACTACAGCGGCTACATTCCCGTCGCGTGCTTCTTTAAGCACGTGCACAAATTCCGGTTGGGACGCCCGCTGAGCATCATTTGCCGCAAGTACGCGGCGATGGAAGGTGGTCACGAAGCTTGTTTGTGCCATTACTTTGAAAAGGGCATGCCCGTCAAATTTCATATGGATCTGGACGGAGAGTGCCTCCTCCACGGCCACAAAGAGCGCGCCGCCGCCCACAACCCGGCCGTGTGGGACATCGAGCACGAGGATGCTATCAACGCGGGCAAGGCCGCGTTCCGCCGCATGGTGGCCTCGATCACCGAGAAGGCAAAGGAGGCCCTCTCCAAGGTGGGGCTCCCGGGCGTCGTATTTGCTGTGCACATGTGTGACGGGTATAAGCCCTCGTGTCACGTCGTTGCCATCAAGAACGCGTGGGCGCCCACGCTCAAGAACTGGAAGGCGTTTGTCGACTGCGTGCTGCGGCCGACGCTCGAGAAAAAAGAGGAGGCCGTCTTCGACGAAAAAATATACCAAAGTGCCCACGCTTTCCGAATGAATGGCTGCTGCAAATGGGGAAAGTGGCGCCGCCCCCTCCGGAACGAGCCCGACCCCAAGCTTTCCGACCCCGCGGCTATCGAGATGTACAACACGCGCTGCCTCGAGTTCGAGTGGCGGTCCTTCCCCGTGCTGATCATGCCCGACGAGATGCACGCGGGCTTGGACTACGTGAAGTACTTCCCTGCGGAGGAGCAGCGCGCGCGCCTGGGCCGCGCGCGCGTGGCCCACGCGCGCGCGGGCCGCCCACACGTGGGCCACCGCGCGACCCTGCCGCCCAAGGTCCTGTCGGAGGCCGTCAAACGCGTCAGAGCGATCCTGCCCGACATAAAAACCCCGCCCAGCATCTGCTCCTCGGACACCAAGAGCAACGTCGTGCGCATCCAGTTCTCCCGCACGTTCACGTGCCCATGCCCGTTTGGTGGGAAGCATTCGAGTAACAGCGTGCTCCTGGAGCTGCACACGACCACGGGGAACCTCGCCTTGTCATGCTTCGGCAGCGCGTGCGAGGGACAGACGAAGGTGCTCGCGCAGATTCCACTCGCGTTGCTCCGCACGGCGCCCGTCGATCTCGACGTGCTGCCCGAGCCGAAGATGATCGACGGCATCAACACCGTCACGTACGAGGCGCAGCACTGCGCGAAGTTGCCCTTCGGCGAGTCCGTGTCGACCATCCTCCTGCGGTCGGGAATGGGCACGGGGAAAACGCACCAGCTCGTTGAGTTTTTGATCCGCCTCCTGCAGCAGCACGGCGACGCGACGCGCGTGCTGATTGTGCTGCCGCGGCGCGAACTGTGCAAGTCGATCCTGGTGCGGATCAACACGATCCTCGCGGATGAGGGGGTCTTGCAGAAATTTCAGCTCTACCTGGACAAGCGCGATCGGACCCTACCAACTGGCGAACTCACACGTATCAACCTGCTGATTATACAGATGGACAGCATGGTGAAATTGCCGTGGAATAATGGGACCCGTTGGCACATGGGCATCCTCGACGAGAGCGAGAGCAGCGGGCGTCACTTTGAAAGTAAGACCATGGACGAAAAGCGACGCGTCGTCTACCAAAACTTGGAGGCCCATTTCCACCCGCGGGTCTGTGAGTTCCTCTTTCTGTGCGATGCGCACCTCGACAAACGCTCCGAGCACATCGCCGTCGAGTGCTTGAGGCGCACGAAGGTTCTGAAGATGGTCAACACGTTCCAGACCGACACCAACACCTACATCTCGTACGTGAAAAAGAAGAAAGGCGAGTGGTATTCGCGACTCTTGCACGCCTTGCGCGCGGGGAAGAATGTGTACATGCCGTGCAATTGTTCCACCGACGAGATGGACACGATGAAGACCAAACTATTGCAAGACGTCGACGGGCTCTTCGAAGACGATGTCTTGGTCATCCACTCCAAATCGCCCAAAGAAGTCAAGGACACCATGAAAACCCCCAACGAAGGTTGGAAAACGCGCGTCGTTATGTTGTCCCCGACGGGCGCGATGGGAGTCGATTGCACAATGGACTGGTTTCATTTGGTCTTTGCGCACTTTGTCTCGGTGACCACCACTGCGTGCGGTGCCCATCAGTTAAAGGGCCGTGTCCGCAAAAATCGTGGCCGTGAAGTTCATGTTTTCTTTCACAATGCGATGGACAAAGGCGATGGCTGCCCTGAAACAACAAAGGAACTTGAACGCTCCCGGGCGGTCGGCGCCAAGATCGTGACAATGTGCACTCGCAGTCTCCGCGACAACGTGGAGGAACTCAAGAAATCTCCGGTCGCGTACATTCGTCTGTGCGTCATGAACCAACGCGAAAAGCAAAGGTCGAAGACCAATTTCGCGGGTGAATTTCGCAAGCTCGTCGAGGCCGACGGCGGCTATTGGCGCCCGTACAAACCGTCAGACGCGCAAAAAACCGCGGGATGTACGGTAGAAATGAAGAAGAAACTCAAACAAGAGAGAGTCCAGCGCATTGTGGACGCCCCCCTTGTTGACGAAAACGAATTTAAACGTTTGTGCGGCCACCGCAACCCCGACGAACTGGACCAAGCCAAGATAGATAAATACAAGGCGGCCAGGATGTATCCCAATGCAGAGGAGCTCACGTTTGCGTTTCTGCGGGACTGGTTCGATTCAGAGACGGGGAAATGCGCCATGTACAACTTCCGACGCGCCGTTGAGCGGGCGGACATCCACGTGCCCAATGAGTACGAGCGGCTCCGCGAAACAACAATACACCGCGATTTCGCTGAACACGCGGAGGCACGGGCTGCAGCAAGCTTCATGATTGACAAAGCGCTGGTTCATTATGGTTTCGGAAACGTGGTTGACCGACAGGAAGGAAGGCTGGTTTACCTTTTCGCGCCGATTCTGTCGGAGAAGAAAGTGTCTTGGATCGACGTCCAGCAGAGGCTGGACGCGGACACCCCGACGCGTGCGTGGTTTCTTTCGGGTGACCCGGACCTTTTGGCGACGGCTGTTCGATTCAAGAACCCAATTGTCAGGGGAGCCGAGCCATCCGCCCACACATTCCATCGTTTCATCGTGAATATGTTGCGGAAGGCGCTCGGAAATAAGTTGAATCTGCAGCGCGTCGAAAAAATACGTATCAAGAAAAACAGCGTGCTTCCGACGGGCTGGCCCAAAGACAAGTCGTTTAGCAACTCGCACGTCATCAACCCCAAGCAGCGTAAGGTTTTGTTGGACGTGTACCTCGCGCACAGAAAGGAATACGCTCCCTTTGTGTCCCCCGCCGTCAAGAAACGCATTGATTCTATGCGCAACGTTGAGCCTGCCGGCGACGAGCAGCGGCAGGGAGCCCCAAAACGAAAGCAACCCGAGATAGAGGAAGTAGGCCAGAAGCGTCGTCGATGTGGCGCCACAAAGCCAAACGAGGCCCCAGTTGAGGCCTTACCTGCCAAACCCGCCGCCGACGCTCGCCGCAAGGACATGGACCCAGCGGAGTTGACGCAGGACGAAACGCTGTGGACGTTGGACGCCGCCAGGATGAAATACTTACTGTACGGAATCGACGACACGCTGGACGCTCCCAAGGAACGCCGGGACGACGTCGCCCAGAGGAAGCAGCAGAAATATGACGCCCGCCGCGCGGCGAAGGAGGCCACCGTCTCGCCGCTTGCGTGCCGAGCCGGCAAGAAGGCGCCCAAGACCCGCAACGGAGCCTACGTTGCCACGTACATCCCGAGCACCGAGAGCCGCCGTGCCGCCGCTAACTACCCATGCTAGCGCAACGGCAAGGAGGTCTGCAGCGCCCCCGCAAGGCTGCTGCAAGTATGGGGGGCGGCGGCCCAGGAGCGGCCCAGCAGGTGTGCGTTAGCTTTTTGTGTGTGTGGGCTTTGAGTCATTTTTTGTGCCACACCAATGTTGTGTTTTATTAAAAATATAAAGCTCCATGTGGCACAAAAAAAGTGCA
>NYSS01000181.1 GCA_002683135.1 Planctomycetota bacterium
TAAGGTGTAATGTTTAGATTTTCTTCTCATAATTGCTAAGGTAATAACTAGCAAAAATATTCTCTCAACTTAGTGTCCGGTCTAATGTAGTAATTCCAGTTACAAAAAATATAAAAGATTGTACAGTAAACGTATTAGAAAACGACTCAATAAATATTGTTACAGAATACAAAAACTCTTCAGGCGGTAAACAGCAATCAATTAAAATAATAAGCGGAAGAAAAGCAGGTAAAAATGATTCAATTAAGGTAGATAAAAAACTAACTTTAAATATAGAATCGTTGGAAGGAAAAGCAAATTTCTATATTGATGAGGAGGACAAAACGAAAATACATGTAAACTATTGGCTCAATGATAATGTGGTAGTTCCCGCAGGAAAAAAAATTAAAATTATTGAAAGAACATTAGAATGTGACACAAGTTATTCTGAAAGTATTAAAAGCCAAATTCTAAATGAATCTACTTTTTATAATCTTTGGAGATGTGAAGTTTGGGAAATAAAAGAACAACCAGATTTTTACAAAAATTCAAATAAAGTTATTGAAGTATTTAAATACGACGGAAAAACCATTGATTATTATTTGGTTAATAAATACGACAGAAATGCAGACTATGTTTTGGAACTCAAAAACAGAGAATTTATCGAATTTAAAGAAACCGGTTGGGAATTTGGGGCTGTTACAATTCCACTGAAGATGCGTCCTGGTTATACCAAAAATAATATTTCAGTTGACCAAGAGATTGAGGGAGACTTAAATCTTGGTATTTTTAGTAGCTATAAAATAGGAAAGTATAGAGCACGCTATGAGAGACATCAAGGCTTTGTGAAATTAGCGAATGTTTCATTAAATGTTGGGCCATTTTTCAGTTTAGGGACTGTTGATTTAGATAAAAATAATACAACAGTAAGTTCTGATCCTATTATGGATGATAGTACAAAATCTATCGGATATTTTAGTACAGGTGGAGGGTTGATGGTATCTATATATAATTTTCGAGTGGGAGCCTATCTAGGATGGGATTTTGGATTTGGAACTAAAAACAATAGCTGGAATTATGATAATAGACCTTGGTTTGGATTAGGGGTATCCTACAGTATCAAAAACCCCTGGAAGGAATCAGAATAAATATTTACTTTAATTTTTATAAATTTACATTCATTAGTCCTTATAATTGACTGAGTCTAATGTTAATTTATGACCACCCAACCAGAGCAAGTTTTAGAAAACGATTTATTGTCGCAATTAGATAGTTTAGGGCATCAACCTATTCTTATTCGTACAGAAAAGGATTTACTCGATAATCTAAAATCTCAGCTTGAAAAACATAATAAAACCAGTTTTTCTAAAGAGGAGTTTAACAAAATTCTTATTCACCTTAGTAAAGGGAATATCTTCGATAAGGCGAAAACGCTTCGGGATAAATTTGTGTTACAGCGCGATAATGGCGAGAAATCCTATATCCAGTTTATTAATCAGGATTTTTGGTGTCAAAATGAATTTCAGGTAACGCATCAAATCACTGTCAATGGAAAGCGTGAAAATCGTTACGATGTAACCTTGTTAATCAACGGCTTGCCAATGGTTCAGATCGAACTCAAAAGAAGAGGGATCGAACTCAAAAAAGCCTTTAGCCAGATTCAGCGATATCAGAAAGATTCTTTTGCTTCAAATAGCGCACTCTTTCAGTATATTCAAGTTTTTGTGATCTCCAATGGCGTAAATACAAAATACTACGCAAATAATCCTAAGAATAGCTTTAAACAAACTTTCTTTTGGAGTAAAGAGAGCAACACCAATATTACTCAGCTTACGCATTTTGCCAATGTATTTTTAGAGCCCTGCCATATTGCTAAAATGATTACCAAATATATCGTTTTACATGAAAGCGATAGGCTTTTAATGATTTTGCGCCCTTATCAGTTTTATGCGGTAGAAGCTATCATAAAAAGGGTTAAGGATACAAGCAAAAATGGGTATATCTGGCATACTACGGGTTCTGGGAAAACGCTTACCTCTTTTAAAGCCAGCCAGATTCTAACGCAGAATCCAAAAATAAAAAAGGTGGTTTTTGTGGTAGATCGTCAGGATTTAGACGATCAAACTGTAAAAGAGTTTAGAGCTTTTGATAAAGACAGTATAGACGGTACAGAAAATACCAAAATGTTGGTGAATCAATTTTTAGATGATAGCCGGCCTTTAATGATTACGACCATTCAGAAATTGAACACGGCAATTTCTAAAGCAAGGTTTAAATCTAAAATTGAACGATTAAAAGACGAAAAAATCGTTTTTATTTTCGATGAATGTCATCGCAGTCAGTTTGGAGAAACGCATAAAAGAATAACCAATTTCTTTACTAATCATCAGCTTTTTGGGTTTACCGGGACACCTATTTTTGTGAAAAATGCGCATCGGGACAATAGTTTAAAGTACACTACGCAAATGCTTTTTGATGAATGCCTGCATAAATATGTAATTACCGATGCGATTAGAGATGAAAATGTACTTAAGTTTTCGATTGAATATTATAATGTTTTTAAACAAAAGGAGGAGATAGAAGATTTAAAGGTTGAGGGAATCGATAAAAAGGAGGTTTATGAAAGCGATGAATATATAGAAACGGTTACCAATTACATCCTGGCTAATCACAACAGAAAAACACATAACAAAACATTTACCGCGATGTTTTGTGTGAGTAGTGTAGATGTTTTGGTGAAATACTATGATCTATTTCAAAAGAAAAGGGAAGAAGGTCAACATAATTTGAGAGTTGCTACCATATTTTCGTTTGCCCCAAATGAAGAAGATAAAAATGCTGATGGCATGATCCCTAATGAGGATTATAGCATGGCAGCTGAACCAGAAGCAACTTATAAGCTCCCACATCGCGACAAGTTAGATCAATATATTGATAATTATAATAAATTATTCGGAGCTAAACATTCTGCGAAAGATGGGCAAGCCTTTTTAAATTATAAAAAGGATATTTCTAAGAGAGTGCGTAATCGACAAATTGATATTCTATTGGTGGTCAATATGTTTTTGACGGGTTTTGATAGCAAAACCTTAAATACGCTCTATGTAGATAAAAACTTAAAATATCACGGTTTAATACAGGCGTTTTCTCGAACGAATAGGATATTAAATGAGAAGAAGTCGCAAGGAAATATTTTAGCCTTCAGAAACCTTAAAAAAGCTACAGATGAAGCCATAGGTTTGTTTTCTGATAAAAATGCAAAGGAGACCATTTTAGTAGCACCTTATGAGGATTATGTTCGGGAATTTAACGAAGCTTATAAAAAGCTAATGCAAATTGCACCAACCGTTGATAGTGTAAACGATTTGAATGATGAAGAAGAAGAGCTGCTATTTGCAAAGGCTTTTCGGGAAATAATGCGTATAAAAAATATCCTGGGTTCATTTACAGACTTTAGCTTTGACGATATTTATATGAAGGAGCAGGAGTTTGCAGACTACTCCAGTAAATATCTAGATCTTTATGACAAAATAAAATCTGATACCCAAAAAGAAAATGTATCGATATTAGATGAAATTGATTTCGAATTAGAACTTATTCATCGGGATGAAGTTAATGTGACTTATATTTTAAAGTTGCTTGCTGAACTTAAAGATGCTCCAGAGAAAGATCAAAAACGTAAAGAAAAGGAAATAATTGATATGGTTTCTAGCGAAGCCGAGCTTAGGAGTAAAAAAGAACTTATTCAAAAGTTTATTTATAATAATCTACCGGCAATCGAAAATGATGATAATGTAGAGGATGAATTTAGTCGTTTTTGGCAAAAAGAAACTAAATCTGCAATGAGAGATTTAACTTCAAATGAAAATCTGGATCAGGAGAAAGTAGAAAGAATAATTAGTGACTTTCTTTTTACCGGAAGAATGGCAACAGAGGATGAAATCTTAGAAGCATTAGAGAAACAACCAAGTGTATTGCAAAGAGAAAGTATAAGCACCCGAATAACAAATAAAATACAAGACTTCATTGCTACTTTTTTGAATGGGGTGTAAATCACAATAATGAAAGAATTTTTCAACTTTTCTTATAGAAAAAAAAAGATATTTATCATAGTAATAATAAGTATTTTATTTCTTCTTGTTCTCGGATTATTTATGCCCTTTATCGTAAATAGACCTGCTCTGATACCAGAGTATAATTTTGTAAAATACAAGGAAATTGCCCAATCATTTGGAGCTTATTTAAGTCCATTTATAGCATTAATTGCGGCATTTTTGACTTTTTTAGCGTTTTACGTGCAGTATCAATCTAATGAATCTATTCGAAATCAGTTTGATAATCAGTCTGTTACGGATCATTTTTATAAGATGTTAGATATTCATATAGGAAATATTAAGGATTTAAGTATTAACACATATAGGAACAATACAGTAGTGAAATATGATGTAGATAATGGTAAAGTAAATGATGAAAATTTTTCTTTTGCATTAAATTTTTTAGTCTCTGGAATTTTGACCAATTATGAATGGAAGAAAACAAATAGCTATAAAGAAGTTTTGGAAAACTTAGAAGAGATTTCTTTCAAAGCAAGTAATGAAGGTGAGGTTAAGGAGTGCGAAGCTAGAGGTAGAAAAGTTTTTCTATTAATTGAAAAAGACTTTCATTATACACATTATTTCGTAGCGTTATTGAATAAAAAATTATTAGATAAAAAACTTAAAAATTATCAAGTAAATGAACTAGCTTACAAAATTTTTTTCTGGGGTACTAATTCTAGAAATATATATGGTTCTAATATAGAAAAATCGGATGTAGAAATTATTTCTAGATTTTTAAATGAAATACGTAAAAGAATTAGAAGACACAAAGGACAAAAAGTACTCTATTGTTATAAAACACATCAGAAAAAAAGAGATGTTTCTTTTAGGTTTATTCCATTTTCAGGGCACGCTTCGCGATTAGCACATTATTATCGTCATTTATATCAAACTGTGAAATTTTTGGATACTAGCTATAAAAATAAGCTGATATCCAAAGAGCAATTAGATAATATGCTTAATACTTTAAGAGCACAGTTGTCTAACGAGGAAGTTTTATTGCTTTACTATAATTATAGAATTGGATTTGGTTCAAATTGGGATTATATAGGAAAAAATGAATACGAATTTTTAACTGAATATCGAATGCTACATAACATTCCATTGACCAATATCATCCCAAAGTCAATTGAGAATCCTGAAGCACACTTTATACTTTATATAGCAAATAAAGTTATCATCAAAAAAAAATATATACATTTTGAGTGGGGGCATAAGATGTCACACAAAATGATCTTAGACAAAATTGTTGAACATTTTAAAGAATGTAAGAATGAAAAATTTCTTAAACGAGAAAAAGAGTCTCTGAAAAATGTTATTCTTAGAGTTGTTAGAAAAATGATTGAGAATGAGAAAGATTTAAATACGAAAATTCAGGTTTCATTTTGCGATGATGCAAATGTGGATTTCAGTCAAATGTTAAAGAAAGTTTATCTTATAGATCTTGGGAATTGTTATAGAATTAAAGCTATCTATGCTATAGATATGGTCAAATTGAAAAATGATAGCGATTTTCAAAAAGACAAAAAATTAAGGAACTACATAAAAAGAAGGATAAATACTGATGTAGAGATTTATACCCTGAAAGATTTTCAGACGAGTTGAGGATCCTAGATTTTTAAAGCTTTTCGTAATATGAAAGTTGTTGCAACGGCTGCCGTTGCAGTGCCGTTGTATAGATTTATAAGTATAATTTATCGTGGATTTAATAGGCTTTTGTATTCTTTTTACCGTTGTAACGGTGAATATCTATAAATCATTTTAAATGATAAAGATAGTTCCAGAAACACTTTTGATTACACTGCTTAGAAAATAATTTGATTGATAATATATAAATAAA
>NYSS01000182.1 GCA_002683135.1 Planctomycetota bacterium
ATAAAGTTCACCCGTAACAGATTGCAAAACAGCTTCCCTAAGCTCTTCAACATTGTTACTTAGTTCGCGCCTGAAACCATTCATTGAAAATTTCATACTATTTCCTACTTACCAAATTGAAGCCGTAGCCGCTTTAATTAGATCGATTACTGCAAAGGCTTCACTCCTATCAAAGTGAATTTTGGCACCTTTGTGAGTCAAGACAATACCAGTGCTAACGTTATAAAACCCATGATTAGCTTTGTTCCCTTCATCACCGCTAGGATTAAAAGAATTTGCGTATTCTTGGGCAGTTTCTTTTTCAATTGGCATAGTCCAGCCATTAGTTTCAATCCACAAACCATGCTCATCAGCACGAGCTACAACGTTATCCGCAGGACGCGGAAAAGTTACTTTTTGCATTTCTGTCTCCTATATCAGCTTACTAACACTCGAACACGCGCTAAAGCTTCGTTAATCACGTTCTGAGGCGCTTTCTCGATAAACTTGATGCCTCGATAGTCATAGTCGATAGTCCTCACCTGCTGGCAAAGAACGGCTCCTTTTGTTTGCAATTCATCACCTAAGTTGACTTCAAAGCCATGCCCTCTCACTTTTGATGTAATAGGTGCAACCAAGGCAAGTTGAATTTGCTTGTTGAATGGCTCCGGTGACAATACCAAAGCTGGCCTTTTATGCGCTTGCTCATGACCAGCAGATGGATCGAAATCAGTGAAAACAATGTCACCGCGAACAGGAATGTACTTCTTAACCACTACAGCGCCTCTTTGCCAACTGGTGAATCATTCAACCATGCCTTGTCTTCATCATCCAAAGTCATCACCTCTGGACTGCACTGAGCCAGCAGCTCATCAAGGGAATACTCAGGCTGACGTACCGGTTCAATGATAATCCGGCCATTCTCTGTTTTAACATCAATCTTTTCATTAACGTCAAGATCCAGTTCTTTCAGCAACGCAGCAGGGATAATTACCCCTTTTGAATTACCATATTTGCGAATTACAGTTTCCATAAATCACACTCTATGTACCAACAATGTACATACATTATCACAACTAACCGGTGTTGCAACTATGTTGTTACTTTATTTTTGGCCTGCCACGCTTTTTCGGCTTAGGCATCATCGTTTGAGCGACCTTTCTTATGTAGTTAAAATCCACATCAGTATAGTCCCGCTGCGCCCCTTCAGTCCGATGATGGAGAAGCGTTTGAATGATTCTTGAGGTATCAGGGTTAGCTTTCTTTTCCAATAGTCTTTGTGCAAATCGAGCAAAACTATGACGGCCAGCGTGTACTGCTAGAATTGTTGTACCCATAATTCTTATATAGCTTCGTGAGCAGGTTCTGGACAGCCGTTGCAACCATGTATTCCTTACCCTTAGAGACTTTGCGAGTAAGCGAAAACGGTTGCCACATTCCTCGCCAGTTACTCAGGAATACATGAGACTCCGGATCTAAACCTCTATATTCAGATGCTCCTTTCTTCTCCAACCCAATCCGATGTTTTACTCTCGCATCGAACCATTTTTCCAAATGCTCTCTGTACTCGCGAACATTTGGTATATGGGCGATGGCCGGATAATTACCTTTCGTTCCTTCTTTTCTCAAGCGTGTAACGAACATCAGGGAACCGTCAGGATACAGGGCTTCTTTGACTTTCCATTGGCTCACTTCCACTGCTCTGAAACAACTAAAGTAAGTAGTTAACAACATACACTGGTTACGCAAGTCAATCAGCGGATCAACCCCTTCGTTATCGACACGCTCAACCATATCTAAGAACTCATCCGGTGTTAGCGTTTCTGGTTGTTTAACAGTTCGTAAAGAAGGAGGATTCCAGCGCCAATTAAAATCAATTTTTTCGTCTGTCATAATTTAGTAGGAAACTTGGTTTACTACATAGTAGTACAAAATAAACTCACAGGTCTAAGAGGCGCATTGGATAAGAGGCAATAGGAAACGACGCATTAGTTAAAATAATGCGTCTTGTCTTGATACTCGGTTGTTTGGGTTACTTTTTTCCCAGTCTGTTAAGTAGCCAAAGATCGTCTGTTCTGCCTTCCTTTTTAAGAAGTTTGGCCATATCTTTTTCGAGTTTCTTCTGATAAATAGGATCTTTGCTGAAGAGAGCTGATTTAGCCGAATTCGTTGTCTGATAAATAACCGAATTGCCTAGCTCAACCGCTTGTTTGAAATTTAACACCACTCTAACATCGGAGCACAGTTGAGGCATTGACAAAACCCTAGCCAGTTTCTCTTCTAACGGAACCTCAACGACAGTGGCATGTTCGTCGGAACCAATTTGGTTGTCGTTAAGCACTTCGAGAAGGTCTTTTCTATCGGGTGCATGTCCACCACAAGAAGAACAGTCAGCAAAGTATTGGGTTAGGTACCTATAAGTAATTCCGTTGATATCTTTCTGACCTACGAACCACAAGGGATTGTCGAGAAGGTGCGAAAAATACAGGTTGTCGTTAACCAGGTGGCTGAATATGAGTGTGGGTTCAAGCTCAGGAACAGGCACTGAAATTTTTTCAGCAATACGTATTATCTCTCTGACTTCATTTTTGCGGGTAGACATACCTCTTTGGATATCCCTGAGATCATGTCGCAGGCCTGATGATTTATCGGTTCCCATTTTTAACGCAACCTTTGCTTGCTCCTTAAGGTCTATCCACGCTTCAAGATAGTTTGAAAGCAACTTGTGTGTCGGCGTACCTTTAGCCAGTAATGTGGATTGGTACTCTGGCAAACTTACACATAACTGCTCGATGATAAAATCGGTTACAGCAACTGCTGCCTCATACGACTTTGGTTCCCAGTCCGAGTGTGTTTTCATAATTAAACGAGAGGTCGTATTGGCCTGAATCGCTTTAATTTCATCAGAGGTTGCGCCGCCAATCATTCTATTCAGTTCCCCGGTCATCACCGAAAAACGTTCACGGATACCTAATACTTTGCATACATCCAAAACTGTTTTTTCTGTAAGCCCGTCAACATTCTTAGAAAAGACACTGGCGATAGATGATGCAATATCTTCGTTCTGAAACACCCAAAGTGGCTTATATTTATCGCCTTCTTTTCTGAATTTGGATGACTCTACAAGGTCTGAATGTCCTTTATACCCAAGCGCAATCGATAGGTAATCGTTTCTTTTAAATGCTGATAGCGGCTTAAAATCAAGCTTCTCAGCAATAAGCACTGCCAATGCTTTTGCTTTGGTTTTAATTGAGTCTAATTGCGAAGGATAGATCGGTAGTGGGAATGTATTCATGTTAAACCTTTATGTGTTTGGCATTGATTGCAGACTACGTGCCTCTCGCGTTAGCTCGCCAACAATAAACGTTCAACAAGTTAACCAATCCGTCTTGACCACGAGGCAGGTCTAGGTGAC
This sequence comes from Planctomycetota bacterium, assembly GCA_002683135.1. GTDB lineage: Bacteria > Planctomycetota. The sequence goes on from NYSS01000182.1 coordinate 3,395, forward strand.
GAAAACCTATGTCCATAAATATAGCACGCCTGATCATTCATACAATTCCTAATCATTAGTTTTATTTGTTCATTCAGAATGCTACTTGAAATAGCGCTTTAGCGTTAGATAGGAAACGTTCAGGCAAGAAAAAACCCCGTCGGGGTTTAGGATTAAAATCAGAATGCTAACTTTCGCTTCAAATTTGCTTCAAATGACCGGAGTGCTTTCTGCTCTATTGACGTGGTTACATTTCGAATATTCACATATAACTCTTCCATCTCATTCACAAATTCTTCGTCTTGAGAACAAGCCTCACAACCGCTTGAGCCTAAATCATCCACATGCACTTCTACATTTCCATTATTAAGGCGGAAATGCGTAAACTTACCAATCGCCTCGCCAAACCCACGCTCTTTCAAAAAAACATCAGTTTTAGTTTGATAGTCTGTTCGCAGGGCTTTCAAAGCATTCATTTCAGTATCACAAAGCTCAGTAGTGATTGTTTTCATATCGCAGCCTGTATTCTGTTTATTCATAGTGGTTTCCTCTTTCATAAAAGGGCAAACCACCACCCCGCCAGGACAATAGCATTTCCCCGTTGGGTTCATTCTGTCGTCAGCTCATCGAGCGCCGTTTTTCTTTAATACGATTGCCAAATGCTTCGCTGTTTTTTAAATCACGTTCACTATACCAAAATCAGCAATTCGGGGGAGAAGCAAATAAAGAGTAAGCTAGAAATAATGAAATCATAATATATTCATTTAGGCAGCAGTTGCATAGTATAAGAGCCCCATAGATTTCATTGACAGTGTATCCATGCGTTCGATTCGCAACTCTTTTACTTTGCCATTAATGTTACTAAGGAAGTGTATTATTTGAATAAATGCACATTTCACCATCAAAGAATCGATATCTTCTAGATGAACCGATACGCATTCCAAACTTTCTATTCCTCCGTTCATATATCGATTGTGTAACCATTTTAGTGCCAATACACCTGTACCGCAGCATGGTTCGTAATAGCTGTCCTTCGAATATTGTGAGGGGTCTCCGACTAATGCAGCCATTAGATCTGCAATATGAGGAGGGGTAGGGAAGTAGTTTCCTCCTCTTTTACTTGCCCCTAATTCACAAAGTATGGGTGCAAATACATCATCCGAAGGGGCTAGTTTAAGTGCTTCACTTAATACATTAGATAGTTCAAAGCATAATGGCTTTAAGTCATCAGGCATCGGCTTGGCTGGTGGATATAGACCTGACTGCTGAAATGCCCAATGGTCAATAAAGTCTGAAAAAAATGACTGTGTGCCGTATCTAAATCTGCATTGCTCGATAAGCTTTAAAGCTTGTTTAATGAAAGGTTGTGCTTTTTGAATAGACATAAATTTTCCTACCCCTGATTAGACCGAGGTGCATCATTACTATGTAACTATATTAATATGTGTGCGCACAGATGTAAAGGGTAAGTTGCTACTTTATGGCGACATGCTTTCTTGAAATCGTTTGTCATTAATAGCTTTCTCTGCTTCAGAAATGTTATTAATGATCCCGGACACTAACTTAGCTCTATCATCGTCATTATCAGAGAGAGCTTTATATCTATCCTGGATTAGCTCCCACATTTCACCATGATGAAGTGCACTTTTAAGGTCGTCTTCTGAAATATAACCGTTATCAACTTCTTTGAGTGTTTTATTGATGAGTATAATGCTGGGTATATCAAGGTTGGGCGCTGCTTCTTCAAAATATGTATCAATCATACGGTCCATATCGTTCCCGAAAACCACTAGCTTACCTGTGTAAATGATAAGTTCTGTATGCATCTTTAACAGGTCTCTGTTACGTTCTACCGCTCCTTTTAAAGTCTCCTTTTCTAGGCCTGTCAAATCTTGCAAAAGGTTTAATAAGTATCCCTCAGAAGTCGCGCTATTTGGATCTTGTTTATTAACGAAGGTTAATCCATTCACGAAGTATTCAGCACGTTCTTGCGTTGTATTCACCAACGCTTTTTTAACCATTGACGCTATACTCTTATTAACGGCTTCAGGCTCTAAGCCTACCAATGTGTTTAGGTAACACTCTACATATTTACGCATGATTTCTTCAACCAAATGGATTTAATGAACTGCAAAATTTGTCATCAAGGGCTTCTAATTCTTCTGCCGCTTGAATGATTACCTGACTTCTTGTGCTTGCTTCGGGCTTGTAGAGATCTACAACGTGTGAAAATGATAAATTAGCAAAACCGTCTTGCAATGCTTCCTTGTTTGCTCTGACAAATTCCAAATCGTTTAGCATCCAAGCTAGTACCGCGGTAGTTGAATTCGACATTTCATCGACATGCTGCTCAAGGGCTGCTACAAAAGCATGTTGGAAGTTGCTATCTATCCATTCATGGTTTACTAATTTTGGTAACTCCCTGGTGTTTTCTAAGAAATCAGAGAGGATTTTAGAACTCGCGTTGCCGTGCAAAATGCTTTGTATCTCATTTTGATTCACTGCAACATTTTCTACTGTCGAATTTGAAAAAAATGCCTTTAACTTTAATATTTCGCTATTAGTACCTAATGCCGCCATAGTCATTAGCCTGTTTAGCGGTTCAATAAAGTCACCTTTGTTATTCATGAAGCACTGCAGAGTTTTAATATAAAACTTGAGTTCAACGTCTTCTACGGTGTCTATAGGTGATTCTTTGAAAGCTAAAGCTTTTGACTTTACTTCTTTCAAATCGAAGTAATCACCTTCAGGATCATCTGAATATGCTAGTTCGGCAGGATAGTGTTGCCACCCAGATACGCTTTCAGGCTCCCCATAGATTAAGGCACATTTTGATAGGGCCTCTGTTAATGTCTGCTTGTCGATCCTTACACCATCGATTTCAGATGACGAGATACCAACCGATATCTTAAAGGTATTCTCATCATAGCTATTCACCATTATTTGTTGGCCAGCCATCGCCAAAATCAAATTGTGTTCACATAATCTAGTAATGACATCAGCCGGGATGTCGTCTTTTTGCGCTTCACCGAAGCTATTCAATTGAAACTGAACAGTATAAGTAGTCTTGCTCATTTTACAGTAACTTCTCAGCAGTGAATTCATTGGTTTCGATATCGTCACTTGATTCAGATTCTTCGAAGTTAACACCATCAAACAAGTTTCGAGTTCTAACCCTGCTCTCGCTTGAAATACTCTCTGTCATCTTGGAAAGGGGTTTTTTACATTCTTCAAGCGGCATGCCATAGGAGAGTTCTTCACTAACGCGATCTAGAGCTTCCCTTAACCATTTATAAAGTACTTTAAATTTATTGGTATCTTCTGAATTTGAAGATGGATAATTTCGAACCTCAAATCTTGGAATTGTCCTAATATAAGAAACCACTTTTTCTGATTCACTCTCACCAGATACATCAGCGACCATTTTTTCAAGCGCCAACACGCGTTCACTCAAATGTCTGTACATCATTTTTGTACTAGGAACTACATCGGCGCTTTGTTTTAAACGGTAAGCAAGATCATCATCATGAATGGAATCATTGAAATCTAAATCGGATTTTTTCGAGGCAAGAGATAACCGAAGACAACGCTCAAATGCACAGTCAGAAGCGGTGCCAATATGGTTTAAATGCATCTTTGAATAATTAAACGTACCATATGGCTGGTTAAACCCCATTTGAAAGCAGTCATCTTGAACAATACAAGACACATTTCCACATTCAGATACTAAATTAATGAAATCATAATTAGCTGAACGTGACATTATTGACATGCCGTAGCGTGCACATAACATTTTCGCAGCTGAATGTTGAAAGGAATTTTGGGTTGGGCTCATAATTCTATCCTGCACATATCAATGCATAAATATTATAATATATGCAGCACAATGGAAAGTGGCAAATTTACTTATTCTATGTTTTTACATTGATTAATCCTATCTAGGATCAAGCTTGATGCTTCATCTACACTACATGACAACCTTTCAATCTTCTTCTTAACAGAATTACGTGTCTTAAAACCTGTCAGGGCCATAATCTTTGTAATGGGTAACCCTAGCGCATTCAATTGCATTATGTAGCCATCTCTAAAAGCAGCGGCTGTGCTACCAATCAGTGATGAGTTATTAAGTAAGGACTCTAACTTATCGTCCAATGCTCGCGTATGATAACTACTGAGGCCTTCAGCCCTAGAATGGTTCCTCTTCAATAAACTAAAAGGGGTCTTGTTGTCGTTTCTGATAAAGATGAAATCGGACTTAAAACCGCGATAACTGCTTTCATTATCTATTGAAAGACCTAACTGATATAACCATTCCACATAATGATCAAGATAGGTGAATATCGCAGGTGGCATAAATACCTTTCTTTCTACACCCTTATAAGCGTATCTTTTGTCGGTTATCCAAGCATCTTTCCAAGTACCGTCACTGGTCATAATGTCGGATATAGTAAGACCAGATATTTCTTGTCTTGTCAGGCCTAAAGCTCCACAAAACAAAATCAGTATGGCGTCACGCTCTGGAAATTTAGATTGCGATGAGTTTCTAAGAAGTTCGGCTAAATCTTCAGCTTTAAAATAATGTTTCTGCATATCATTACCTCCAATAAAACTATATTTCAACGTGACATAATTAACAATAAATTAATTTGATGTTTTTTATTGACATCTGTGCGCACGTAAAATATTATGAAATTATCAACGACGCACCTCGGTCCAGTCAGGGGTTGGATAAACAAATGTTCACAGAAATAACACACATCTCGCAGTTTAAGGAAATCAGTGGATTGCTTACTAAAAACAACGCATTTGCTGAATATTTATATGATTGTGGTTCTTCGACAACCACATTACTTTCTTACACAACGAATACCTTTAAGAAGCATTTAAAAATTTCAGAAGTTGGAAGCAGGATCAGCAAATGCATTGGAGTGGAAACCGATTTCGATCTTTCATTCTTAGCCAGTAAAGTTGAGTTTAATTTCAGCTATGAGCATGATGGACCATTTGCAGAAAATCCTTTTTTCTCATTTCTTGTAGACGCATCTCAAAATGGAACCCTCAGTAACTACTTTGATGAAAACAAAAACGCTTTCCTCTTAAGTATTGGTTATGAACCTGGTACACATAAACTACAAACTAAAATTCAAAAAGATTTACGTGCTGTACATGAACATTTTTGGTTCCTAAAACATAACAACAAATTACCTAAACCATCTACCATAGAACATACAGAGACCCTTGCAATTTCTAAGGATGATTTCGACATTGATTCAATAGAGTATGAAATCGCTTCTCTTATCCACGTAAATCAACGCCTCAACCTACCTGAAACCAAGTTAAAGCACTATGCAGCTATAAAGAAAATGATGGAAAAAGCGGGTGGTAAGTATAAAAAGCTGGGGTTCGAATTTTCAGCATTTACGGATATCAATGCATTACTTATAAATCTGTTAAACGGCAACAAAGTAAATATTAAGCAGGAATATCAGTTTTTTGAAACACCAAGCAGCGAAGCAGAACAAATGGTGCTTCTTTCTGACTTAAAAGAGGGTGAGAGATGGCTTGAGCCTAGCGCAGGTAAAGGAATGATTGCTAAATATGCAAACATGAAATCTGCTAACGGTACACTGGTAGAAATCATGCCTGAAAACATCAAATCGTTAACAAATGATTTCGATATTCCACTGTATACAAAAAGCTTTCTCGAATGCACTGAAAAGGAGCTGCGAGGAAAATTTGATAAAATTATTGCCAACCCGCCATTTTCAAAAAATCAAGACATCAAACATTTCCTGCATATGGTCGATCTGCTAAAAGACACAGGACGTGTAGTATGCATTACCTCAACGCACTGGGAGCACAGTAGCACAAACATCTGTGAGGCGTTTAGAGCATGGTTGAAAGCTTGTAATGCAAGTTTAGACGATATCGAAGCTGGCGCCTTTAAATCGTCAGGTACAAACATAGCGACTAAAAGAATTGTATTAGATAAGCAAAATGTTCGAGTTAGTTTCGAAGAGTTTTCTACTTCTTTCTTCAAGCAACAAGCGGCGTAACGATTATGTTGAAAATGATTGATTGTTTTACAGGCATTGGTGGTTTTCATCTTGCTGCAGAAGCCGAAGGAATTCACACAATTGTAACTTCCGAAACGGAGAGCTTTAATTGTCGGCATATCGATCAGAAACTTAATCTCGATAACGTTGGTGATGTCGCTTCATTGGGCATATCTGAACACCAAAACCCAAACTTCACCCACGAGGACATTGTTCCTGTTGAAGAAACGGGCTTCTCAACCTATTCATATGAAGACTTTATGGAAGGAACCGTAGATTGGCCAGATATAATTTCAGGTGGTTGGCCATGCCAAGACATCGCCCCTGCTAATCCTAATAATGCCAATGGCATTAACGGCACTAAATCTTCTACTTATAAAGAGTTAGTACGACTCCTTGAAGATTTTGAACCCAAGTACGGAGTTTTTGAGAATTCTGAAAGGTTATCGCAGCGCGGTTTATGTGTAATTTTGAAAGAACTTGATAGACTTGGATACCATGCCCAATGGGAAACAATATCAGCATCTGCGTTTGGCTACCCTCATTACAGGCATCGCCTATACCTAGTTGTTTATCGAAACGACACAAACATTGCTCGGTATCAACTTGATGCTTTTTCTGAATGTAGAAAAGAAGCAAAGCATCAAATGGGATTGCCTTTTAAACTACCTCTGACGAGTGAAGATCCTAATTGGTATTTGAAAAATGCGGTAGTTGATAATCCTAAATCAATCAAATTGAGAACCAAACGGATCAATTCGCTTGGAAATGCAATCATTCCTGACATTGCTCGCGCTATTTTTCGAAGTATTAAAAAATCAGAAGACAACCCTAGTCAATGTCAAAAGGTCTCACAAAGGGTTCCTTATGAGAAATTACTGAGCATATCACTGTCTACAGTGTCAAACGAGAAGGCTTTTTTAAAGTTGCCTTCTAGGGGCCTAATGCTTAATGGTAGCCTATTCAATACAGATAAGTGCTCACTTTTGAACCCACATAAAACTCATTTCAAAGGGATGTTAAGTACACTTATCAAGAAAGACGGGAACAACAATTTCACAACAAAATCACGCCTTAACAGGCCCGGTAAACTTGGAGGCCTCGTGCAAGACATAATGAAACTCGGCGTCGTTCAAGGCGGTTTACACCCTGAATTTTGCGAAAAATTCATGGGCTATCCACAAAACTATACAAAACCACTCTAATAGAGGTAATTACTATGCCAACACCAATTACTTGTTTAACTCAAACTAAAGACAAAAACTTTGAAGGCTATCACTACATGGGAGAAAAGGAAGTTTGTATAAAACGATTTTCTGAACAATATCCAGAGAAGACACTAATCGGCGCTTTTGAAACAAGTGACCTAAATGAAGCGATCAGGATGTACAAGAAAAGTTAATCTAGACTCGCAAGCTGCGAATCAGCAAGGTAGTATTTGCTAAGGCTTTCATTGATTTCTTCAATTTGGCTTACAAGTATTTCTAAAGATGAGTCAAATTTTAAGTATAGGATCATTTGCTGATACACAAAATCATTTTTTAGCATCTGTAAATCAACACCATAAGACGCTAAAGCTTTGCATTCGCAGCGTTCGTGCATGGCTTTAAAACTAGATTTTAGGGGCTACATTATATAACCACTTAGCAGTGTTCATAATTCATACATTAGTCTATTATACTTTTGAAATGTGTGCGCACAAATGCTGTTATTAAAATTCCAAGAAAACTATTTATCACTGGAAGGGGTGGATAAAATGGAAGATAAATCGCAATTCCGCGAGCTTTTTATCGAAAAGATAAAGAAAGAGAAGAAAGTTATTATTCTTGATGATGAAGAAGCCACATTGAATGATGATGGTACGGTAAACTTCTTTGATGGAATTTCAATTTTAATATTTTCAACGGTTGAAAATTTCGCAGATCATTATTTTCTCGATAAACACGTCAGTTACAGTGTATGTCAATACGTCGGTGATACAGATAGTGAAAACAACGTCATTTGGCACTCAATTCCATCACAGGATGAAGACGGTAATTGGTATAATAAGGAAGTCTCTTTCTCCAAAGACGAAATTACGGCCCCAGGCCCCAATCAAAAGGTCTATACAAAACCTGTTACGTTCTCATGAACAAATCTTGCATTTTGTGCGCACATAAATTAGTATAAGCACATCAACGATGCACCTCGGTCAGTCAGGGGTAGGATAAGAAAATGTCACATATTTATGATGACGCTGTTGTCATTCCGGCTTTAAACAAATTCGTAAACCCAGAAAAATCAATTCCTGAAAAAAATGGCACCTTTTTTTCGGCACCTGATATTGATCTCAGTATTTATGACAAATTCATAATATTTTTTTCGTCTGGTAAGGATTCACTTGCTAGCTTGTTGCATCTTATCGACTTAGGTGTAGATATTTCAAAAATCGAACTGTGGCATCACGATGTCGATGGGCGTGAAGGAAGCGCGTTGCAAATGGATTGGCCATTTATGGTGGACTATACCAAAAAATTAGCACAAGCCTTCAATATTCCGATTTATTTTTCATGGCTTCGTCATGGATTCGAAGGTGAAATGCTCAAAGATAATAGTTACGGGCATCCTCACCATGTGGAGACACCAGATGGAATCATTATTCTCGATAGGGATCTTAGAAGAAGTAAACCTTCAACAAGACTTAAATTCCCTCAAGTCTCAGCCAACCTACAAACTCGTTGGTGTAGTTCGGCACTAAAAATCGACGTAGGTAGACGCGCTCTTAATAACCAAGACCGACTTTTAAATTTGAAAACATTGTATTGTCTGGTGAACGCAGAGAGGAGAGTCCAAACCGTGCAAGATATAATCAATTTGAGATTCATTCATCTGATTGCCGTAATGGTCGAAAAGGGCGTTATGTTGATAGTTGGCGTCCTGTACTTCATTGGGAAGAAGAACGCGTGTGGGATGCATTAAAAAGACATGGCGTAATTGCACCTGTTCCTTACCGACTAGGTTGGGGTCGATCTTCTTGCATGAAATGCATTTTTAATGGACCAGATATTTGGGCTACACTCAACGAATACTATCCAGGTAGTCTTGATCAAATAGCCGACTACGAAAAAAAGTTTGACACTACTATCAACAGGAACAAGATCTCGATTCTAGATGTCGCAGCCAAGGGCAATCCAATGCTTATCGATGACAGAGATGCTTTTGAACAATCACTAAAGAAAGAATACACACTTCCAATTATTGATAAGGCATCATCTTGGAAATTGCCAAAGGGCGCCTTTGATAGAAGTGGTTGCGGCCCCACTTAACAATTACAAAGTGATCGGTAAATCAATGCCGATCACTCAAATAAAAATATCAAAATCATTCTAAGCACGAAAGGGATAAACGATTGAGTGATTTGAAAACAGAACAAAGTGAATTTCAAAGCAGCCAAAATGTTTGCTTAAGGCTTGTCTTTGATGCTGAAGGGATAAAAAAACAGAATACCGCGAAGTAATGAAGCCGCTTGGCAAGCACATTGCCTATAACGTTACACCTTGTAAAAAAGCTGGTCATATGAGGAGAACTCGCGCAGGCCATTGAATTCAATGCAACACCGCACAACTTGCCTTCCAATAACGCCACAGTGAACAAGCGTTCTTCTATGTAGCACGTTCATTTTCAATGTCTGTCATCAAGGTAGGTGTTACAAACAATATAGCCAAAAATCCTTAAGCAGTTCGCATTTGCTTAACAATGCAGCTAAATTCAAAGAGAAGAATGAAAACCCGATTGAAGAGACAATTTCTACAAATAACAATAAAACATCATGGGGGGGTATGTATGTATACACATCACAAAAATAGATTACTAAAAAAAATTATCTGTACGAGTCTCGCGACAAGTGTATTAACCATCACTGGTTGTGGTGGCTCAACGGACGAACCTAACCGCCCCCCTCTTGCAAACACAGGCGCAGATATCAGCGTTGACGTAAACACTGAGGTAACGCTGAGCGTCACTGCCAGCGACGAAGACGGCAGTGTAAGCAGCTATGCTTGGAAACAAACCGACGGTCCTTCCATCGGTGCGACCACAGAGAAACAACTAGCGGTAACGGTTGTTAATACACCTGTTCCTAAGATTGTAAATCTATCACCTGATTTTGGTGTTGCTGGCACTGAAGTAATAGTAACCGCAGACTCAATGATTCCATCGAATACCCAGCTCAAACTCAACGGAATTTCAATCAGTGCAGATGACGTTACAGACAGCCAGCTCACGTTTAAAATCCCAGCAGAGGCTACTACAGGTGCGGTCAGCCTTAATTATCAAGAACAGATCTCAAACTCAGTCATTTTCGAAGTCACTTTAAAAGGACTTATTGCGCAATCAGAAAGCGGTATAATTGCCGATGAACTGGGTACCGAAGTCATTAGCGACTATATCTTGGTTGCAATTACCGAAGAAGCCAGTTCAAACACAGAAGCAGTGCGCCTTGCAGCGCTTATCGGCGGCACTGTTATTGGCAAAATTGAGGAATTAGACGTTTGGCAAATTGAAGTAACTGCCGAAACCGTCGCTGATTTGGAAGGCTTCATCGCAACGATGGAAGCGGAATCGACAGTGCGCTATGCAATGATTGATTCGAATATAACTGGCGAAGCCGTCGATTGGTCTGCTGATCCGGGTCGTCCGCAGCAGCGTGAGCGAAATCGGGTGGAAGAAGGTGTAGCGCTTTACGAAGCTAAAGTAAATCGCAGCCCTACTGAAAGCCAATTACTGCCGCTTTTCATGGCTATTGGTATTTCGGAAAGTGGAATAGATTATGATGTAGCTGACTTTGATCAATTCCTAGAAAGCGAACGCCCTAGTAACAGTGCTTCTTGTGTTCTATTTATTATTTTAGAAAACCTCTCGACAAATATCTATTAGGTATGTAGAATTAACTATGAATTGGGTGGTTTATGCCACCCGCCAGATGATAAAAGGCGCACCTCGGTCCAGTCAGGGGTAGGAAAACCACAATGAAATTCAGACTTGTTCAACTAACTAATGAAATCGTCGTTGTTACAGAATGTGGCGGCGTAGCCACTATATCTCAACCAGAGCGCAGCAACGAAGATGACAATCGCACGGCTATCACCGATTACTTTTGTTTGCGTATTACCGATTTGAAAAACCCTACAAAAGATAACGTATGGGATTTACTTGCCGAAGGTAAAGCCCAATACAATGAGTGGACTCACCACAAGTTTAACGACATAGAACTTATCATTGATGCACTCAAGTGGCTTTCCCCATGTGAAAAGCACTGGGAACTGGTAAGGGATTTGTTCACAGAAATTTTTCCTCAATCGTAAACCATTTAATTTGGAGAGGGATACACCCCTCTCTTATGGAAAGATAAAATGTGCTCACTTCTTATTGATAACGCTTTTAGTACTAGCATGATGCGAAAAGGTGTTACGTTCTCAAGAACTACTTCTCGTAATGATGTGGTTGATTGCTATCGAAATCTTAATAGAACTGATTTATTTAGCATCAAGCAGAGAAAAGGTGAATTCAAAGGCCTGGTAACAGGGTACGCCAGAGCTATTCTGATTGCTGAACCATCGTTTCATGTAGGTAAGTCTGCAAATGCGCGTATTAAACAAACGCAATCTAAAGAAGTGCACGCCTATGTACGCGGAAGCTTTTTTGATGCATTCACAAAAGAGTTAGATACCACGACATTAAACCAACCTCTACTTGTCTCCTACAATCCTTATTTATGCGATAGCTTCTTTACACTTGAGAGAGATAAGTTTGGTAAGGTTATCAAAGAATCAATAGCGCCGATTGGAAACAGATCGCCCTATAATTACGCGTTAATACAAGGAAAAGACGTTCACCTTTTCAATAGCCTATAACGTCAAAAGCTTAATACCCACTGTGGAGTACAGCCAGCCTCATAGATAGCTGAAAATTTGGTATCAATAAGGTATTGATCAGGCCTCAAGCTAAGTTTCCCAGACATAGAACAATTAACTTCTATTATCCTTACTTTGGGCTCATAGTCAGATTCATTACCCACAAGTGAAAGTACATTAGGCAATTCATATTCACTTGGCCAAAATAATTCTTTTGGCATAAAGCCTTCAAAAAAATGGGCAATATTCTCTTTGGATTCTGATTGATCATTCTCAACGACCATCGAGATCGTTTTTTCATTATTGTCTATATAAGTTAATACAATTTCAATGAATTTAGGCGTCATGATTTAGGTCTTGGGTTAGCATTAATGCACAAAGATGAATTCATATGCAAAATATAGCTTCTACTTTTTCAATTTTCTAGAAAGAATAATTATTAGGACTGGATAAAATCACTTGACTATACCTATTGGGTATGTATGATAAATGTAAATCGGGTAACTCCAAGTACCCTTTAATGATTATGGCGTGCAGGGCATCATACCACCAGCACAGTGTTTTTTGATTAATCATTTAGCGATTATTAGATAACGATGCGCCTCGGTCTATCAGGGGCAGGAAAGACCATGACAAATTTAATAATGATTAAATCACTTTTTAAAAAAGCGGATGCAATCTCAATCGACGATGCTTTTATCTCTTACCTGGATGCTAGAGATACAGAGGCTGGTGGGATTGAAATCATCCATGAAGATGATCGCTTTGAATTTACTAAATCCCATTTAGATGGTGCCATCCATGATAAAGATTTTAATGTTTGGACATTATTCGATTCTAACGAAAGCAAATATATAAGGGTGTCATTTTTTCTAGTAACACCGCTAAAAATATAAAAACTTATTGACATTCGTGCGCACAAATATTAATATTGATAACAGTTACAGCGCACCTCGGCTTAGTCAGGGGTAGGAAAAGACCATGGATTTTGAAACACTCACAAAGCTACTTGAAACCGGCAAAGAAACAGTTGCAGTTCGTCTTATCAATGATTTTAGTGTGCACAACGAATTTGCGCATATTACTCTGCAGGTGGTTCATGTTGCTAAAACCGGCAATTACGATACTTTTGGTTTCTACGATAACTATTACGGCCAAAAGCACCAATATCGCGGCCTGAAATTGACCTGCCAAATGGATTGGCGTCAAAATAAAACCTATGGCTTTCATATTGGAATATCACCAAAGACTGACCTTATTTCATTAGAAGAAGCTGAAACATCTCTCAAAGTCCTTCGAACCATTAATCGTAAAATGTTAAAGATGATTCATAACGAAGGCCATACTGATGATTTCAGTGAGTATGCCATGCGTTTTTGTCGTGCAATTAATGCAAAAGCGTTTTATCACAACATTGATGGTAATAGAGCCCAATCTATAAACCACAATATCGGTTTACTACGTTCTGAGCTTGATATCGCAATTAAAACCAACTTGGCAACCTGGGCCTCAAGAGCGGCTTAGCCGATTACGGTAGAATTATGAGAAGCCTTGCACTAAGCAAGGCTTTTTTTGATTCATAAAAAAATATAAACCTATTAAAACTAATGTTTTATGTCTAATTAAGGCATTTAACATTATTTTAATGCTCAATAAGTATTGCTTGATGATGAATAAAATATATACTATGTGCATAGCTAAGGCGGTCTCTCGTTAAAACTATGTGTGTTGTGTTTTCCTTGACTTTAATCCGGCTTCACGCCGGATTTTTTTTAACTAAATTTCGCCTTGACATTCGTGCGCACAGATATTAATATGACTATTAATTAAGGCGCACCTCGGTCCATTCAGGGGTAGGAAATACAAATGCAAAACATACATTCTACAGCTTTACAAACAGCCATCATGCCAATCCTATCGAGTTCGCGTGCTTTGAATAATTTAAAAGTACTGATGTCTTCTTTGAATATTGAATCAGCCGTCATAGAAAAAGGTGACTTTGGCGCTAAAATCACAAATCTTAAGGTTAAAGATGACTTTGACGTTACGTGTAAAGCAAATGTGCTAGCATTCGTGAGTATTGCTAATCAATATCTCGCGCACTACATGCCTAGCCCATTGTGGGCCTCGAAAGTAAAAGCATCGGGTGGTAAAAAGAAGCAGAATATCTCCGACTTTTTAAATGATATCAAAGCGTGTGAAGATTTCATGAGTGCACTTAATCGCTATATAGACGCAGATCTCCTCATGATTTATTTTGAATATACAGGCCTAGATAACTCCCTACCGCTACCAGGTATTGTCGAGACATGTTTTATTAATATACCGATTAGTGCTTTATGGGATGCCTGCAATGATATTAAGACCAACATCATTCCAAAAGCGAGACACCTGGCCGCGCAGTAAATTCTTTAGGTTATACGCATGCTTGTTCGATTATCATCAGCAGGCCACCTAATTTTGTAAAGGCTCAAATTTAGGTCGTTTGCACATCGATAAAATGCATATATGATATTATGTATGCAGCATTAATGAGGCCGATTTATGACCTACCAGAACCCACAATTTGAACGATATGACATTAATCGTTTACCAGATAACGAGAAACTCAATCACATCGTCTATCTGTTAAGTCAAAAAAACCTTCAAGACGCAAAGGATACGACGGAATACTTATCTGGCCAACGTCATAAACTCCATGACTCTTTCGAACAAATGTGTGAAACATTCACTGCGGCCTTATCTGTAAATGAGGTTGAACAAAAAAAAGCTGAAATCAGAAGTGCGCTTCCTTTCAACGAATTAGATCAAAAGATGAAAGACGCAATCTTTAAAGAAAAAGTGAATGAGCGGATCTTAAAGATAGCAAAAGATAAAATGCCTGATGGGATTTCGACTAAAACAATGTCATGCGATTTTTCCATGAATGAATCCATGACAGGGTGGGGTAGTTCTCAGAAATTTTTCGATATAATAAATAAATTCATTGAACCACTTACGGATAAGTATGGGCGGGAAAAAGTAACAACCTATTACTTCAATCATAGCCAAACACAACAGCCCACGCTTAAAATTCACTTTGATAGTGCAATTCAAAATGACGTCGAAGAAGCACTACTGAGGGCTGGCAGTGAGACTATAAGCTCATTTCGTGAATACATCAAAGAGAATTCAAGTACAATTCCTGAATCACGACAGGCTTGGCGTGAAGACGGTAACATATTTCAGCTGCAGTGTAAGGATGATACAAACTTTTTCCATCGTATTAGTAATATTGACGCCGGGACCAATGCTGATTCTGTGAAGATGCATTATTTCAACGATGAGCTTGATCCATCGAGAAAAAGCATTGTGCCATTCCATGAATTAAATCCTCACTATGTATTGTCCAGTAACCATCCGAATAAAAAAGAAGTCGATAGTTTCTATATGCACGGAATGCAGGGGCAAATGTTTGATTTAGACTATAAATGCGAGAGTGCAGCTTTCTTTATGTTAGAGTCGGTGACCCAAAGCGATATGCTGAGCACCTACAGTGAAATAGCAAAGCGAGCTTCAAGCTTAATTACTCGATTAGATAAGAAGTTCACTAAACAGTTGGCAACAGAAGCTTCGTTAGAGCATCAATTTAGTTTTGCCCCGCGCTAGCTCATTGTCATTAAGGTGAGACTTTGAAGAAATTAAAAAGCAACCAAATAGGCCCGTGGTGCTCATTTTGCTCACCAAAAACTTCAAGAGCTGTCTATCGTGAAGATAGATTTGCCAGAACGTTTTGCTGTGAAATCCATAAAGACACTTTACTGATGCATGAGAGAGAGACAATTGACCGGGAGCGACGTGTCACCGAGGCTGATAGGCAAACTTGGGAAGCGCTTTGAGTTGCGGAAAAAGGGCATTAAAACAACAACCCTTTTTACTATTGCTGAAAATCTATACTATTCCCACTAAGCAGCGAGTTCGTCAAACGTCTCAAAGAACTTACTTTCCAGTTCACTAAACTCGATCACCTGGTAGTCATCTGTATAGCGTTCTACATTATCGTGAAGATAAGTACTAATGAAATCAGAAAACCCATTGTCTAAACCAAATTTGAATTGGTCCGTTCTCCATTTATTACCATTGGTATCAACAATACGTTGTCCATTTCCATCACTAATAAATTTTTCAGCTGTCACGACATCTCCGTAAACAGGGGAGTATGCATTTTCAACATCATTTCTTAACCACGGACGAAACTTTGTACCCGGTCTAATACGAACAAATACTGAATTTTCCAGCCTGCCTGAAGGTGTTTTTCCGAAGAAAAAGATATCTAAATAGTTCGGTTCAAGTGCCTTTAAAGCGCTCGCTAAGAAGCCACGTTGGGAGCCAATACCGGCGCCTGCTGGTGGAACTGTTAATTCAATCAAAGCATTGTCTTCATTAATCATTGACGTCAATGCGTTTAAATACAATTTCGGCAAACATGTAATTATTCTTGTAGGGTTAAGTTTTCTAATTAATGCGTTTGCCTTACGCGCATTGCTCTTGATAAAACCTTCCATTGCATCCTTTTCTAACTTCTGTTCATAGGGCTCAATCATTTCATTAGCGTGAATTAATCCGTACTTAGCAGATAGGATCGCCAAATCATAATCAATACCAACGGATGCCGTAGATTTTGACAATAAAGGAAGGTATCCCTTTCCTTGATAGAGATTAATCGCTCTGGCAGGAACAGAAAGTTTTTCTTGGGAACAAGGCAATATGATAAGTGGTTTTTGCATTTGTATTTCCTACCCCTGAAATGCCGAGGTGCACAATAATGATAACAATATTATTTATGTGCGCACGAATGTCAAGTCTTTATATTTTAAAAAGTACTTAAAAATAATCATTTTTCCTTTACTTCTGTGCGCACATATATTAGTATTAATAAAAGTTAAGACGCGCCTCGGTCAGTCAGGGGTAGGAAAGAAACCATGCCACACGCTATCATCGCAAATGAAAATTACGCAGTCATCGACGTTAAACTCGCTATCGCTGAAACCAACGGTGACAATATCGCAGACGGCTTAAATGAACTATTTCGCGAGCATTTAGACAAAGACTTCATCGTCGATTACATGTTCAGTAATACCGACGAACCTTGCATAAAAACATCATCAAGAGAGCCATCTGAAGGCGAACTCTTTGAAGAAATTCGATTTGGTTGCCGAGAGTTAAAAACACTAAGCGCGGCTGTGCACTTCTTTCATTCAGAACTTGCTTGTCATGACTTCGAGGACCTTCCAATCGGCATGATTGTAGATACCGCTTCATTAACAATCATGACCAACAAATTTTGGAATCTAGGTAGGGCGCTACATGACATTAGCCGGTTTGCAGATCAATCTGATGCACAAACAACACCGTCTCTTTCGCAGGAAGAAAAAACAACGATGAAATACACAATCAATCATTTCATAAATTCAATTGATTCTGAAAGCAAGACGACACTGACGGATGGCGATAACGATGTGATCCTCAATAAAGCTGCTCTAGAACAACTGAAGGCCAAACTTCAAATATTGTGTAACTAATAAGTATATGACGCGCCTCGGTCATCAGGGGCAGGTTTTTATCATGCAATCTAGTGCAATCATAATAAAGCCAATGACGGAAACAGAGAACCTGTTAGCCAACCTTTCGTTAGTAATAGAGCTCAACCAAAAAGTGAGCATGAGTGATTTAAACTTCACTGCTGTTTTCATTAAAAATGGTGATAGATTTTATCCGTTGGCAATAGACCCTAATACGTTGTCATCAAGAAAAATAAAAGGAGGCCGTTATCAATTCCTCTGCAAGTTTTCTTACCAAATGGATGAAGTAAGAAGCTTCTTTCAAATCTTCTTTAGTGGGAATTTCCACTTTGTTCTAGATTCATCAATCTTAAACAGTATTGATTCAACAGCCTACATCAACATTGTTGGTTATGAACATAACACCAAAGTAGATGAGGCTTTAGGTGATATATACCTTACACTGGACGATACTAGCGAATACATGTCTCTAAATTCACTTGAACATCACGTAAACGTGGTGAACGACAAAACCCTTTAATATCGGAGAACGACATTGTGAAGTTTATTACAGTCTTATTTACTCTGCTGGTGGCATCAAACACCACGCTTGCTCAAGATACTTGGCGTGGATTGATTATTGCTCCTGAAAATCGCTGTTCGCCTTATGATAAAAAATCTCAATACCCTTACCCACAGTCAGTAGAGGATATTGTTGTTGCCAATATGGGTGGAATTGTATATGGTCCATACACTGGAAGAATATTCGAAAATGACAGAAAAACCGATATAGAACATATACTTAGTACAAGTGAAGGGCACGATAGCGGCTTGTGTGCAGCATCACCTGAAGTAAGAAAACAGTTCGCTATCGATCCGCTTAATCTTACATTGGCGGCACCCGAAGTTAACCGTTGCAATCCTGGCGGCAAATGCGGGTTTGATGCCGCAGAATGGATGCCTGAGAAAAACCAGTGCTGGTTCTCTAACCGTATTGTTGAAATTCGACAAAAATACAAATTAACAATTGATATTAATGAAGCTCGGACGCTGGAAAATACTTTAAGAAATTGCGAGAGCTTTGAAATGATAATGTTTGAAGGCAGACCAGTTCAGGGTGATTTAAATGCGATATCAAACGTGCAGGTGCCAAATATTTCGCTAAAAAGTGCATTAACGCTTTATGATGATAATGGAAATGGAAAGATCACTTGTAAAGAAGCACGAGCCCACGGCATCGCGCCGGTCACCCAAGACCACCCTGCCTATCAGTATATGTACGATCCAGATAAAGACGGCGTTGTCTGCGAATAGAAATTATTGATAAATTATCGCTGGCACTAGGTTAGTTGAACTGGTGCCTTGCGACTTCATCGTATTCATAACCATCCATTTCCAAGTCAAATCCGATAGTGACATTCTCAGGAACATTCTGCGTGTATTCAATATTGAAGTAATCACTATTCTCCTGTGACTCAATTATTTTTGAAGCAACCTTTATGCTCATCTCAGTTACACTATCATCATCCATTTCAGCGAGAAGCTCAGGTTCAGCAATTAATTGCTCAACAATTTCTGCAGAAGCGGTTGCAAAAAGATAAGGAGACTTCAACGAATTGACGCCTTGCGCCAACCTACTTACTGTATTTTCGTCAACACCACCGTCCAATATTGATTTTGTAAACTGGGCTATTTGTGGATCTTGAATATTACCTAACAGGGCCTCATCATTTTTCTCTACAGCACTGTACATTGCACCCATATCTTTAAAGAGATCTTGTTGACTGTCCGTATAAAAATCTAATGAGCTGACATATGAATTATATACATCGGTGTAGTTCTGAAGCTCAGACAACATACCATCTTCGATGATCTGCTTAGATGACTCAAAAAAACCCACTGCTTCAGCTTTCGTTTCGATAAACGCGTTATCCATCAGATTTGCATCGTGTGCAATGTAATCCGTACTGTGAAAAAGTTCGTGCTGAATGATGTTGTATAGCATCGCACCGGTTGTGTATTCATTTAGCTTACCGCTATCCGCTTCATCCTCTAGGCCGTTAAACAAAGACATCATTCCAGTTTTACTAATTACTGCAATTGGGACCGTATCCTGTTTGCTTTCATCCTGAAGAACAAAAGCGGCTAAACCTTCCCCCGATTTAAGCGCAGAGTGTTGCTCAGCAAGACTTTCAATATAATCCGCATTATCCTGGCCATTGAAGAATTTTTCATTTTCCAGCTTATTTACGTCATCGAGAGATTGAACAACTAACACTTTGTTTCCATTTTCATCGATACAAAGGCAGTTTTCATTGAAAAGATCACCCAAGAGGACTGATTCACCGGTCTCAAAATCATGATAGCCAGTTTCTTTTTCTAACCAGCTTGCACTTGGGCCTATGTCCGACGATGAGTAACCTTTTAACTCATCCGCGAGTAGATTGTAATTTGTTTGAGAGAGTTTAGTTAAATTTGGCGTGTCGAGTTCTGATGTTAAATCATCAATTGCTACCTGAGAATCGACCACTTCGAATTCTATTGATTGGAAACCACCAGCGTCAGCACTGTCTATAATTGCGACTTCCTGCGCAAATGCCGTACTGGAAAGAAGGGCCGTAGTAAGTAAAACGTTATTAATTATCTTCATGATCGGCCCTTAATGAATTGATTATTTAAGTGAACAACCCTCTATTAAGGAATTTCCCTTTGAGCAATTCTTCACCATGTTTAATGACAATTTCGCAAACTTTTTGGTCGGCTAACTTTTTCGAAATAGCCTTATTAGTTAGCTTGAACTTTTCAGAAAATAAGATGAAAGCCTTATTTTTCATTACAACAAGGATCTCATCACCAGTAACATCATAAAAAAGTTCTGAGTTCGACTGAAAGTTGAACTCATTCACTTCAAGCATGAGAAAGATTAATCCTCTTTCTTCTTTATACTTCACATTTTTTATGGTGTGACTTTCTAGTCGTTTCTTGTCCAAATCTATCTCCTTAAATATTATGCATAAATAATAGCACTTATGCAAAAATAAAGTGACGCGGCTTCTCTTATGTCACCCTAACGTTTCTTGAAAACACTTATGCTGCTCGCCGAACACTTCGATATCACCCGCGTTTTCGTAAGACATCATAGCAATTCTGAGTGCTATGTTATTTCCACTATGCAACTGATTGTATAACCATCCTACACAATGACTTTTTTCTGTCTCGTGACACGCCATCACCTTCAACTCAGTGTTTTGCAGTTGCCCTTCAATGTCATTTGGATCTGCAATGGTGCTAATGAGTTCCTTGTGCTTTTCAATGCTGTATCCATTCGGAATATCGTTAGGATTTACCGCCACTTTCCATGGGCACTTCCGGCATTGTTTTACTCTTTCTAATTTCATTTGAATTACCCCCAAGGAATGTTAAGTCTATCCATGTCGGCTTTATTAATTTGCGTTGTGCCGTTGATCGTTCTCATTACTGCTTGTGCTTCGTCACTTGATAGAAATTCGACAAGTGCTTTTCCTTCGACTTCCGACAGTGGCTCGCCCATTTTATGAATGTACTGTACGTGATTTTCTAAAGCCACTACATCGTCATCTATAGTTGCCCTAGACAACCAGGCTGGCATTAAGCGTTTAGGTTCATCGCCATCATTACTAGAAATTCTTTTCAATACTACGTAACCACCTGACGTCGGTAAACTAAGTCTATTCTTACTGTTTGTTTCTAAAAATCGAGGTTTCTTTTTCTCGCCCCAGGTCCAGTTTCCGGCATTATCAAAGTCAGAAGAATAAACAATTTTTGTTGTAAGGTGACCACTTTGTCGATGTAGCTCAAGTTTACCCGTACTCAATCTGTATCCGGCATCAGGAAATGTCCTATTGCGCTTCTGATTTTTGAGGTAAAGATGGATATCTTTCACTGTCCTTGGTAGCGACCAATGTGATTCGTTTAGAATATCTGCTGAAGGCAGCACTAAATCGTATTCAGGCTTAGAGTCTGGATCTTTTGCCACCGTGATACGAATGCGGCCAACCTGCTTACGTTTACGTGCATAGAAGAGGATATTTTCTTGTAAAACGTTTTTGAAGCACGAACGAGATTTGTATAGTGTAATGTGTTCAATACTAAGATTTTCCATCAGAAATTTACGGAAATCCTTAAAATAAGCGCCTGAACAAAAGCTGCGGGGTAACACCGCAAGTAAATGCCCATCATCAGCAACCCATTTAGCGGCTAGCACCATAAATGCTGAGTACAAATTGGGTGACGATATACCATGTTTCTTTAGCAATAAAGAAAGAGGTTCTTTACTGCTTAGTTTATTGTAGGGTGGGTTAGTGGTAATAAAATCCGGTTTCGAAAGCCCGTCAATCTCCCCACGCTCTAATAAACTCTTTGCATGTACCGTGAAATCACTTTGTATTTCGTAGTCAGAATTTGATTCTGCTTGAGATGAGAAGAACGACCAAGCTCTACTTAAATCATCATGCAATCTTTGATCTGTTTCAAAGCCGTATATGGAAAAATGTTTCGATAAATTTTGGTTTTGAAGTCTGCTCGCAAGAGCGGCTGATAGAATACCTGTCCCGGCACCTGGGTCACCTATAACTGATTTTGCTGAAACATTTGGAGAAGACATTACAGATAATTGGACTGCCATCGACAATGGCGTGAAATGTTGCCCTCTCAATTTCTTTTCTACAGGGCTCGTTGCATTTCTCCAATAATCACTATTGGAATCTATTCTTGCTAAGAGTTCAGAGTATTCATCTTTACAGACGCTATTACTGACAAGGTTGTATTTCACTGTATTTTCCTACCCCTGACTGGACCGAGGTGCATCGATATAAAACTATATTACTACTTTTTATTTGTGCGCACAAATTTAATTAGGGTAATAATATAGAATTATCTCCCAGTACCTGATATTTGCAATTTGATGATGACTGTATTGTTCATGAACTTGACGCTGATCATGTAGCAATCCCAAACCAGTAATTAAATAACCTTAATGATATTAGAGGGCCCTTAAATGGCAATTTGGCACATTATCGATCACTTTAACGTCCCTTGATAACTGCAATCAATGTTGCATATCTATTAATAAATATGTATAAAACGCTTGCATGGACGTCTTCAGAAAATTTATTAAACATTTTGGAAAACCATTCCCCAACAACATTACCCTTAAAGGAAAACCATGATAAAAAAATTGACAAGTTTTGGTGCATTGCTGTGCCTTTCATTTACTGCGTTTGCTGATGTATCCGTCATCATTAATAAGAGCAACACAAATCAGTTGGATAAAGAAGAAATTGTCAAAATTTTCTTAGGTAAATCGCAAGCGTTCCCTGATGGGAATACTGTAATTCCAGTTAATTTGACCAGCTCTGAAACACGTAGTGAATTCGACTCGAATATATTGGGTCGTAGCTCGTCACAAATCAATGCGTATTGGTCAAAGGCAATTTTCACCGGGGCAGGTAACCCCCCAAAAGAAGTTACCTCGGAATCCGAGTTGCTCAAGCTGGTGGCAAACAATCCAAATGTCATAGGCTATGTCGATTCAAACCTGGTTGACGATTCAGTAAAAGTTATTAATTTATAAGGTTAAATGATGAAAAAAACTCTTCTTGCAACAAGCATTCTGGCAGCAACACTCTTAGCGCCAATTACCGCCAGCGCAGATATCCGCATTAATGGCTTCGCAAACTTTGTTGCCGGGGCCACAACGAATGATGATGAATCATTCAACAACTACACTGGCGATATCGATTACTCAAATGACAGTCTCTTCGCGCTTCAGGTTTCTAGCGACATCAACAGTAGAATGACCGCGACGGCTCAAATTCTTGCGCGTGGTAATAATGACTATAATGCTGAACTTGAGTGGGCTTATATCAGTTACGCCGGTGACAACGATATGACCTATACCGCTGGTCGTTTTCGCATGCCATTGTTTGCTTACTCTGCATCACTTGACGTTGGTTATTCATACCACTGGTTAACAGCGCCGCAGTTGGTCTATGATGTCCCGTACCGAAACATGGATGGCCTCAAAATTAACAAAGCATTTTCAGGCTTAGGTTTCGATTACAATCTTGCCCTTTCTCACGGAAACGTATCTGGTGAAGCATTAGGCACGGAGGTTACGGTTGATCAAACAACGCTTCTATCTCTTGAGGCTACTAACTTTGAATGGACCGCTCGCGCCGTTTATGGGTTTGGTGATGTAACATTAGATCTGAACAACACAGATCCGCTTTTGCAGCAACTCTCTGACTTTAACCAAGCGGTGAATGCTTATGGTTTTGCCGAACTTGGTTCCAACATTTTAGTAGAAGACGATCAAGGTACATTCGTTGGAGCTAGCCTTTTTTATGACAACAGTAAATTCTTTGCCGGTGCCGAATTTACTGTTACGGATCTTGAAAACAGTTTTACTAGTAAAGATACTGCGTACTACTTAACAGGCGGTTATCGCTTCGGTAAGTGGACCACGGCTTTAACTTATGAAAACTTCGAAAGTGAAGGTGATGTTAACTACTTAGATGACATCAATGAATTGGCAGCGATTGATGATTTTTCTCAACAACTTGCTTTGTTTGCAGCAGGGGTTCAGGCCGGGCAAATTTCTGAGACCGAATCAATTACTGCGACGGTTCGCTACGAAGCAGCTCGCAGCACAGCCATAACGCTAGAATCTAACCACGTTAACGATAAATTGACAGACGATACAGCGACTCTTGTAAGACTTGGCGTAAGTTACGTCTTTTAGTCATTTGTAGAAATTACTTATAATTGTTAATTAAAAAGGCGGTTACCGCCTTTTTAATTTAAAATCACCAAAACGGTGAAACATTTTTATCGATATCCGTGCTACGCACCTCTATCATTTAAAATCACCTAATGCGGTGACTCACTTAGCATGATTAAAGTCTCTCAAATGTGATTTCTTCTAAATCACCTATGCGGTGACTCACTTTATCGGTATCTTTCACGCTTATTTTTGCAACTTCTAAATCACCTATACGGTGACTCACTTAGCATGATTAAAGTCTCTCAAATGTGATTCCTTCTAAATCACCTATGCGGTGAATCACGTGTGCTTTACTTCAGTTAATGAAGGCATGCACTTCTAAATCACCTATGCGGTGAATCACACGCTTTAGCGTTGAAAGCGTTATCTTTAATTCTTTTAAATCACCTATGCGGTGACTCACGTATTACAATAACTCGCGACGCAACGCCGATTCTTCTAAATCACCTATGCGGTGACTCACTGAAACAAGTTCTCTTATTTTTTAATTAAAATAAAGGGTTAAATAAAAATACGCTAAAAATCATTATTTTTAACGAAAAAAATAAGTCATTGTTTTTTATATTAAATTTACTGGCATATAACAAAGGGTTTTTGTGCCAATATCCCAATAGGGAGGCCTCAGTGGAGATGATACTGATATATCTCCTTTTTCTTCAAAAGGTTTTACCCGTTTTTTCCACAATTCATTAGCTTCACTACAAACTTCAATCTCAACCTGCTTGATGAAGCCAAATCCCATACGATGAAGTTTTCCCAAATGAGTAAGGTGCCCGGACGATAAAGCTTCTTCTATAAGCGCTTTGTCACCAATACAATATGCTTCCATCTTATCAACATAGGTAATGTTGTGATATACAAGCGCATTACGTTGATGACCGCGGTT
Organism: Planctomycetota bacterium; assembly: GCA_002683135.1. Lineage (GTDB taxonomy): Bacteria > Planctomycetota. The sequence continues at coordinate 28,570 of NYSS01000182.1, forward strand.
AAAATCTAATTGACCAGCATGACTCATCTTCTCTAACGAAGCTGCTTGACGCTTTAATTGGATCTGATTGTTCTTCACTGCTGATGCGATAGACGCCTTATCATGCCTGTTTGTATAAAAACGTGATGAATGCGTTAAATCTCCAACTGGCTGCAGCGCAGAGGCTTTATATATCCAACCTTCGCCGTCACCGTGACGTTCAAATGGTAAATCATCGGCAAGTGCCAGCAGAGCTTTTCGTGAGTGCGGCTCTTCTAATGTAATCAACCCTTTTTGCGTGTTGATATAAGCGATTAACGCATCCAAATGCAGCGGGTATTTAGGCAGACAAATTGCGCTACCTAACTCAAATGTAATCTTAAGCGGTTCCATCATTGGCTACCCTTTTAATTTATCTTTACCACGCTTGATGGCAACTTCACGTGGTGTAAAGTAATCAATCATTTCTTCTTTATCGATAGCCTGAATAGCTTCATGCGCTTCGGCAGTCAATGAAGAAAGTGATGTGTAATCAAATGAGAAGTGTTCACCCTGGTATAGCTCATCAACAATAGTCTCACTAATGTCCAATGCCGGTAAGTCAGCATGAATTGCACTGATTTTGAAGCGACCAAATCCAGTTCGGCCCCAGCCACCCAGATAATTAACGTTCGCCAAGTCTTCAAGCGCAACTAATAGAGCGCCAACTTGTGCTTCTGTTAAATCAGGAGAGACATCAATTCTAAAGTGCATATCAACGCCTGCACAGATTGATTCAACACCCAGTATGTTGCCTAACGTTAGTTTTTTTGCAACATCTTCACCTTTACTCTTCTGGGTTTTACGTTCTTGCTGGTTCTTCGACACTCCTTCAAGGTAATCTGCAATCGCGCTTTCACCACCCTCTACATTTTGTGTAACATCAACGATGTTATTACCACGAGAAATATCGTCTACTTTGATAAAACTACGACGCTCAACGATTTGATAAGGCTGAAGCTGTTTTACATCACCGTCGATTCCAAAGTTTTGCTTCTCTATGATCTCTTGTACTAATGCAAGTGGTGCCTGTACTACACCATTTTCCACTGTTGAATTCAGGATCGGATGAATATCACTTACTGCATATCGTGATTCCAACATGCGAGACCCACCACCGAATACGCCCATATAAATATGCTCAGATGCGCGTACTAATTCCTCAATCGAAGAGTTAGCCTTGTCTGGTTGCGTATGTGATGACCCAGATTGCAAAGCAATATGCGTTTCAAGTGATAATTGACCTTGCGTGCTGACCATTGCATCTATTGCTCGCTTTGCAATGTAACGACGGAAACGACCTCGTAAACCATTGGCCGGGAAGTAAGGAACATTGTTGCCATTAATTCGTTTCTTTACCGTCAATGTTGTGTTGTTCTCATCAGCACCATCTGGGTACGCCACATTCCAATTGCTGGTGGTTTTCAGGATCACATGAATTGCGTTATTTTGTACGTGGAATTTAGTCATAGTCATTTCCGCTTATTTAATATTTGCTGTTCTAACAGGTTCAGGCAGCTCTAAATTCTCAGTTAGAACGAAATCAAGTGCGTAGGCTTCGCTGCTCGTGAGAGATAAGAGTTGTTTAACATGCGCTTGCATTTCAGGCATGAGTTCTACGACCTCATTAACCCATTGATAAAGTTCGCTTTGACCAACACGCTGACCTTTCATGTCACAAAATGACAAAGCAGTACGCATTGGTTTCCTTTTAATAGCTTTTTTGGCGTGCAAAGCTTTGTGCGCTTCAATCAGAGATATAGTTGCTTCAAGACCATCTTGAATTTTCTGTGTTCTAATTTTATGGACATCTTCGCCGAGTCTAAAGAACACAACATCTTTCGAATAGTTAACGGGTGATCGCCAGGCTACATGCTGAGATTTCGATACTTGAAGATAAAACGTAAAAGGTGGCTCTGGTGGATTTAAAAACCAGTATCCCCGGTGCACGCGCTTTAAGCATGGATAGAGTCCATCTGCAGTAACGACAGCGCTACCCCATCTAAAGATGAATTCTTTCTCATCCATGATGGCTGCACAGTGTAGGCAACGATAAGGTGCATGCGGATCAAAAATGACATTTTCGACGGTGAAGGATTTCGTTAGCATCAAAAAATCAACCATATCGCCTTCATCATGGGGTTTACCACAAATACCGCAGTGTCCAGTTGTTTCAGCTTCAACACCTTGAGGAAGGGAATCTGCTAAGCCTGCGCCTTTAATAACGAGTTCTGAGGGATATATTAAATCGGGCATTGGGTGTGCTTCCCTTTATTAACGAAATAAACAAGGCCATAGCCTCGTGACTGCAAGTGGCCAGCTTGCCAAATACCTTCAAGTCTTACTTGCATAGCAAATGTTGCTCTTACTTTTGCTACCGCTTTTTGCCCACCGTTTCTAAATTTTACTGATTCACCGGAACGACGTGATTCCAAGACCATAATATTGAGATCATCATCCGTGAAAGGTGAATCAATAACACCTTTATCAAATGCATCTTCGAACATAGCTATTACATGACGCTTCACTAGATCTGCAGCGGATTCAACGACACCGGTTTCAGATTCCCTGCGCTTATCCCGCTGATCAATAAGTCCGGTAAGTCGATAGACATTCGGCTCATCTGTTAATACAGCTCGCTTATCTTTCTCACCTACACGCGTATCAGGGCTAAAGCCTTTTCCCATGAGAAAACTAATTGCCGGTGCGACAACTTGAGTTGTCATCAACGGATCGTTATCACTGACAAAGCCAACCCAACCAAGCCCACCAATAAATCGGTTTTCAGGCCGATTACAATTAGTCTTCGTTTCAGTGAGATAGTTAAACAAACCCGGTTTGCTTTGAAACATCTGCCCATCCAACCCTTTTGCTACTGCCTCACGCATTTCATTAGCATGGATGTATGTACCAGCCGGGAGGGTGAACTTTACGAATGTCTGTTGCATGTTGCTTGACCATAATTGAAGATTAATCTAAGGTTATTCTCATGAATTTATAAAGTCAACTCCATAGGAATGAACTTTTGGCTGTTTCAATTAGAATCCCAGAAACATTGACAAAAAACTTGTTTCCAAACACACCATTTGACGAACTAAATGATGCACAAATAACGCATACAAAAAAATGTGCGAAGCAATTGATTGAAAGGGCCATTATTGAAAATAAACTACCTGCATCAGTGAGGTTGGAATCAGAAAATGATTTTGTTGGTCACCTAACCATTAACATATTGAACAAATACAATAGAGCAATCATTAAGCACGCGAGACAAAATAAAACACCCGAAGCCGTTATCGCACTTGGTTATCTTGTCTGCGCACTAAATCATGACTGGCATCTTTCACTTATTGAAAATGAAGAAACACGTTTGTCAGATTATTTAAATGCGATGAACTATGAAGTACGCGACGAACAACAGCGTTTCTATCGTTTCTTAGATGACACCATCACAAAACAGAAGGTCGGCTTGATTGAAGCAAGCACAGGGGTGGGAAAAAGTCTTGCTATTCTTAGCCAGGCTAATGAGCGTGCACTTAACGAAAATAAAGTATGCGTGATCTCAACAAACAGCCTTGCCAATATTCAACAATATATTGCTGACTACCGGAACCTCACCGCAAAAGACGTGGAGATGTCACCGCTTTATCTCATAATCGGTAGGCAAAATTTTGTTTCTTCGGAACGACTTTTCGCGTGGATCGATTCATGCGAATTACCTATTAATAGAGATCGCATCGATGCATGGTTAAATAGGGGAGGGCGTAACGAAAACGAACCTGACTATCTTCCTGCCATGTCATTAGCTTCACTCAAAGAATGTGAACCAATGGTTATAGATTCAGAAGTAACCCTGAATAGCAATGTCAGTGACAACGATAAAGGATATTTAGCATATCAGGCACAATTTACGCTGTCACATGATACTCAGCATGCCATATTGCTTGTCACTCATACTATGCTATGCATTGATACAAAGTTTAGGCGTTTACATCAAGATCTAGAGCTTGATGTTATCGATGAAATAAAATCGTTACGCGCTGAAGTAGACCGCCGTTTTAAACGCTATGACGAGCTAGAATTAGGTGATAAAAAAGATAAAGCATATGAAGCCTACTCAAATGCGCGGTTAGCATACAATGAATGCCGAATGGCTGCACTCAGATCATCCACACCGTCTTTATTGCCAAATTACCAATACTTGTTCGTTGATGAAGGACATTTACTTGAGAATGCGATGTGTAATGTAACGAGCGAAAACATCTCACTTCGCTCAATAATTCGTGATGTAAAACAGTATTCCGGCACCGGAAAAGCGACTAAATCAAAAATTTCAGAAGCAGAGAACGCAATAACTGAATTAATTGACTCGCAACAAAAAATAAAAACTGAACAATTAGTCTTATCTAATCAAACTGAACATCATAATTATTTGCTCCATACAATATGCAGTGCACTTATCGGGAATACAAAAAAAGCTAAAATCGATGCCCCGTGGCGAGAACAATTAATTGCATTAAAGGCGTCTCTGAATCGAATTGGTAAGCGTAATTTCGCATGTATACTTTCATTTTCGCCAGTACGACACTATCCGCAAATCAATACCGGGGAAACCAATACATTAGGTTACCTTAGTGATATATGGGCACGGGCAGAAGCGGTAGCAATCGTTTCTGCAACGTTATACATCAAACGCTATAACACCTATAGCTCCAACTATATATCAAACATCCTTGGGATCTCTAGACAACGCCGTATCGAGTACCCTCCAATTGTTGCTAAGTGGACAAAAGACATTGTAAAAACAGTCTACATGCCACCAGCTGATAAGCAGCTATCTGATGATCTCACACCAGTTGGAAGAAGCTTCAGAGGGAATGAAACGGAAAGGTCAGAAAAGAAAAGCAGGTGGGATAACGCCATCGCAGAAAGGATCGTTAATGTCTACACCAACGCGCCGGGTGGCACACTTGTGTTAATGACGGCTTATGCTGATTGCATTGCGGTTTCTGAGATTATTAAAAGAAAGTTGACTGATATCCCTTTAGTTGTGGCCAACAACAATACAACATTGAATGATCAGAAAATCCAATACATTGAGCTAACTAAGTCTGGGACCAAACCCTTGTGGTTAGCTGTCGGTAACGCATGGGTAGGTTTGGATATAAACGGTAAAAGTATCGGATTAGGGCATGAAGATATATTTGAAAAGGACAATGTTATAACTGATCTAGTTATCCCTAAGATCCCTTTTGGCGCCAACAACTCCTTGTCGCACATCCTACGAATGATGAAGCTCGATAACAATACAAGCGATATTGAACTCATGGAAACCATGATGAAGTTTAAGCAGGGACTAGGCAGGTTGGTTCGACTTGAGCAGCAAAGACCTAATCGCCAGATTCACATACTTGACGGAAGACTAAACCAGCCGCGATATAAAGGTTTCTTGTCTCTCATCAGGGCCCTGATTGATACTTATCCAAACGTTTTGTCTATGGATTACGATGACAATAGATAGTGTTTGCATTTACTAGCAACTAAAATAAATACAACTTGCATTGTGTGCGCACATAATATAATATAAACACATAGCAACGACGCACCTCGGTCACCATTCAGGGGTAGGATAATAAAAATGTTCTCAATCAAGAAGACAAAACTTCATAAAGCACTGGCACATGCATTAGGCAACCTTGAAGCGCTAACTAAGCGCTTAAAAGTCATGCAAGAAAGCCCGGACAGCCCACGCAAAAAAATTGTTATTTCTACTAAAGAGCTTTACGTATCATCACTTGGTGAAGGCACTAAAATGGTGGTAGAAGCACATAGTGACAAGTCTGCGCTCTTTATTCGACCAGCAACATTGTCTGACGGGAAAACACGTGTTGTATCTAAGCGTACCTATAAGAACCGTGATTACGTCGAGCCTGTTGTTGACATTCGTCACCAGCGCGACATTAATGCCACCATCGGTGATGCTGAATACGTACATGTAACGTTTCAAAAAGACGGAGCATGGGTTCGACCAGCAACCAAATATCAAGAAATCGCGCTTAAGCATCCATCAGGTGCTCACTTTGATATGACCATGCCAGATGAAGAGGGCCTTTACTCGCAGATATTAAAGGCGATTAAAATCACAAAGCAATCACACTTTTCATCAATCATCCTAAATACCTCTGATGATTTCTTACATTCAAAGGAATATGTCATTTTATGTGTGCAATTACGCCGACTCGGTTTCGATATCAAAGAAACAAACAACCTTGTATACGCTAAGCTCCCGCGCTCACCTGAGTTAGATAGTCACGAATATATCGATTTAGCGAGATACAACTACAAAACCAGCTTCCAGAGCATGGCCACACGCTTTAACTTCAATGAGCCGCTATCTACCTTTGCCGCATGTACTGCTGGCGTTGATATTCATGCCATGGAGAACGAAGGTTTTAAAACCACCAGCATTCTCGAATACCGTCCACCTGAGAAGCGTGATTTTAAAAAATCAGTTGATAAAGTATCGGGTGAAACGGTGATCAAACACAACGACAAAACCGATACAGGTGCATTGTGCGCACTGTTAAACAGTAAGCATGCAAAAGTGGTATTCAACGAAGATATCTATGAGTTTGATTTTTATCGAGTCAGTCATTTATTGCCTGATTTCAATCATTTACATATAAGTGTGCAATGTGATGACTTTACTAATATGAAATCTAATTCGTTAAAAGATAATAGCATTGACGATTTAAGTACAACCATTGACATGTTCATCCCAGCCCTTGAATTAGCGGACATGACAAACACGCCGACTATGCTGGTGGAGAATGTAGTGAACTTCGGCAAATCAATTGAATGTCGCTTACTCTCCACTGGATTAAAGTGGTTGGGGCATGAAGTAAAAACGCATAATTATAATGCTGCTGACTTTAATGGCATGACTAAGCGTGTACGTACTTACCTATTTTCTTCACAATTAGGTTTAGATGACATCAAAGCAACACCAGTAGCTCGACGAGCCCATGCATGGAATGATGTTATTGCCCCTCGGTTAAATGAACTGCGCGACGTAACGCACTGCAAAACCATTCAGAAGGGCATTGATACCGGCCGTATTCGTGTTATCAACGTGGGTGATGCTATTGTGCCAACTATTGTGAAATCACAATCTAGACAGGTGAAAGACAGCGTGTATGTCTACATGAATGGACGCTATTACATGCCATCAAATGACATGCTAAAAGCGCTGATGGGCATTCCTGCTGATTTTAATACCGCGCCATTTAGCGAAGAAATTACGAGCGAAATCACAGGGCAGAGCATTGAATACCCGATGCATCAAGCTATTTGCGAAAAGGTTAAACAGCACATCTACCGGTTCGTGAAATCGTTTTTTGGCCTAAATATGTTAACCGTGCAGGCCTGATTAAAAACTTAAAATAAAACTTGAATTTCGTGCGCACATAAAATAATATAAGTAAATACCAACGACGCACCTCGGTCATTCATTCAGGGGTAGGATAATAATCATGCAAAACTTCATCGATTTTCTTAAAGAAGAAATAGACACTTCAACTAAAGCACTTAACAGCTACTACGACCAAGTAGCAAAATACTCTCAAAAAGCGCAAGACGCGCACGCTGACAGAGATAATACGAAAGTGCGCATTAGTGTGGTTAATCACCTTAACAAAGCCGTTGAGAAAGTTGAGTACGAAGAAGCATCGCTTCATATCTACACGATGACGCTTAAAAACCTTGAGAAGCACATCGAAGAGGGCACAGAAGACAATTTCGTTGGAACGTTGCTTACGTCGCTTTCAAGAGAAATAGGCGAGAACAACTTCGGTAACAGCAAGCTATCTCAAAAAGATAAAGCGTATGCGAATGCCAATTTCTATATGTTCAAGAAAATCATCCCCTTCGTAGGCTATGCGGGGAACTAATCATGAGCCAAGCAGATTTCGATACGTTAATGAACAAGCTACATGCACGCCTAGATAAGCGTGTACGTGAAGAACAAACGCTACATTGGGCAAAGCATCACGCAACGCTATCAAAGGTAGCTAGCATCGTGAACGACGAAACCGATGCTCCACTTACTGACGTTATTAACGGCATCAAGACAGCATGGAAAAAAGCGTTCGATGAAATACATGTGCGCCATCCAATGAACGGGTGGGAGGTAACCGCTTCCTTTTGTAAAGAAGCAAAGTCTTTCATAAGCGCTTATTACACACACTCAACTGAAATGGTGGTTATGTCCAAGCGACTTGAAGCCCTTTTCCAAGCCGAAGTAATCGCGGCTACAGCGTAGCCACGATTACAAGAATGAATTAGGTCAAAGCAGATGAAAAACTTCGTAATTATGGTAGCCATCAGCACCACAATTCAAGAAAACGATAGAGATGCGGCTGTCATTGCACTAAGTGACTCTATCAATATTGACGGCAATGCATACCTATATGACGTCGATATCTACGATATAAAAGGACAAGGCGATTTCATTGGCAAGGTAACCCTTACAAGTACGGATTCTGATATTGAAAGCTTTTCAATCAACAATCTAATTAGCTTTGAACATCACGAAATAATTAACGCAAAAATTGAACAAATCGCCCCAGCATATAGCTAAGTGAATATCATCAACGAGGTTTACTCAAATGAACGAACAACATGTATACACTGTTCACCAGATCAATGAGTGGACCTACGAGATGATTAATGAAACCATCCAGTTAGTCACGTGTGATCGCGAACAAGCAATGTCTTACGCGAAAAAGCTGCTTAAGGCACCACGCCCTTCAGTGTGCTATGACGTATCAACGGTTGTTGTGCGAGAAACCATCCTTGGCGTTGCGATGGAGCCAGAAGATATCTTCCGTGAGATGAACTACTGGACAGACGACGATGAAATTCCACCGTTGTTTTCTGACGACGATATTCTTTGTGAAGCTGTCACTTTCGAAGAGGCGAAGCTAGATTGCATGCTGATGGATATTGAATATCGTGCAAACATGGGAATGCTTTCCGGTGGCTTTGCATCATTTGACTTGTCATCAATGCAGAATTATCTGCATCAAGCCAGCTAAGCGGGTGGACTTTCTATGATCAATACAATGATTGCACATAACGATATATTTGTGACGCGTTCTGGAAGACATACTGAACAACACCCTAAGATCTACAAATCAGCTAACCGAATGCTAAAAGCACACCGAGAATGGCTGAAAAACGAAGGAATTGCTGAAGCTACCAAGAATAAGGACGATTACAACTTGATCCTTTGCCAAAGTCTAAACCCAAATAATTGGTCCCAGGCAGATCAGGAATTAACGCTGCTATACGTTTTCGGAGATGTCACAGAGCTAACTAAGGCGAATGTTAATACCAATTAATTTCTAAAAGGAAATTTGTCTGCATACTTAGCAGATGTGTGAAACTTGTTTTTACCAGTAGAGGTAGATGTAATGAAAATTGATCGCACAGACTATGCACGAAACCTTGGCTATCAAGGGCAAAAACGCGTCATCGTACAAGATGGTATTGTCATTTCTCACAACAACATGGAATGGCATATTTTCTGCGCCAGCGTGACAGATCACAACAGAGAAGAAAACAAACTTCCGAAATCGGCGTAATGGCATCATACAACGCATATTGGCTGAATAATAAGCTTTGTGTTATGATCACATTATCAACATGAGGAATATTCAATGCTTGTTATTCAGCAATTACCAACACTAAAAGATATCTTTTGGGATTGGCGTGCAAATACAATCGATGAAAAAGATGCTTTCGAAATCATTGAAAAGCGCTGGCCTTATATTGCCCAAGAAAACCTTACCGCTGATGAAACAACCCTTATTAATCGACTTAAAGATGAATACGGCTTCGGTGTGCTGATGGTGGCTTAGTATGTCAATACTACATCATCAAGCCATCAAGCACGCACTCTCTCACTTCAATTTAACTTACCTTCAAGAACACAATATCCTTTTTGGTGGAGGTACCAGAATCGCTCTTGATTTAGACGAATACAGAACGTCTATTGATATTGATTTTCTTTGTCCAAACAAAAAGAGTTATCGAGCTGTACGAACACAAGTCAGTTCTAATTCTTTGGGCGAACTTGTTGCCAGTCCTTTAACTTTCCTGCGCGAAATAAGGTCTGATAGAGATGCTGTTCGCACTTTCATTAAATCTAATGGCTGTAATATCAAATTAGAATTCGTATCTTTTGATAATTACAATCTTCAAGCAGAAGTTCAGCCTAAATGGAATGTGCCCATCATAGATGTAAACAGCTGCTTTATTACTAAGTTGCTTGCTAATGCGGATCGCTTTCGCGAGCCCGTGAAAAAAGATATCGTCGATCTCATCAAGATGTACGAGGCCTGGGGCGAACCTAATAATCTTGTCTGGGATGAAGTTGATTCACACTACGGTAGTGCTGGATATAACAGTCTACGTGATGCACTTAACGCAATTGCAAACGATCCACTTTGTTTAGAAAAAACCTTTGACGTATGCGAAATAAACCACTCTGAGTCAAATAACATTATTGCACTCGCTACAGAATGGAACGAGCTTATTGAGGGAAGTGAAAACTTTTTCACTCCTTAACAATCATTATTTTTTCAGGATAAAAATTAACTGTAATGCAGATCCGAAATAGGAAATACGAACGTGACAGGCATGATATCAATAGAATCGAGAGACATTGATAACAGCTATGTATTTAGATGTCGAAAGTGTCATATGCCTGTCAGTGAAACGGTTCCAGCTGCAGCATATGACACACACTAATTCAGTTTGGCTATCCTTACATGACCGGCTGACAAGTATTTTCGTCTTCTAATTCACGATATTTTTCGATACCTTTCTCGGTCCAGCCTGCCTGCGTGTAACTCATATAATTCGCATAACCCATTTCATCAGCCCTTGCTACAACAGCTCTTTGCTCGTCAGTAGCTAATCTTTGACAAGAAAAGCCTTCCAACGCGTCTTTCAATTCATCGAAGTCACCGAGTGTGAAATCGTCAACGTTTTTTCGCATGATGGTTTTCATAGGCCAATCAGGATTAATTGACTCAAATATTGCATGTTCTTCATGATCCAAAATACATTTACAACGAATAACGCCACTTCCGTGTTTCATATACACTTCTAGTCCAACTTTTAGATCTTCTTCAGTAATAGGTGTATTGTCTAACTTTGTTGCTTTATGCAGATTAGTGATCATATTTTTAGTCCATATCATAGATTGCATAAAGAATAACCCATATGCATATATTTGCAAATTTCCATTGAAATGTGTGCGCACATATACTAAAGTAAACACATCAACGACGCACCTCGGTCATTCAGGGGTAGGAAGAAAACATGTCACAACATTTTATCTCAAATAAGAATAATCATTTCTTTGCATCGCTCAGTCCTATTGATGAATCAAAGCTGGTGGACTGCAAAACATTTGATTCACTTGATTCACTTCTCGCTCATGTAGCGACAGTAGCAACAATTGATGAATTCACTGCAGACGACATCAGGGGGAGCGAAATTCTTATCAAAGAGGAAGAGGGCAGATGGTTCTGCTCAACCCACTACGGTGCATTTATTCCTATCGAAGATATGGAGGATGAAGATGACGAACCCGAAGATATTTACCAATGGTTAAGCGAATTTGAATGTTAAGGAGACGACAATGACTGATGTTCAGCAAAATCCCCAAGCTAAAAAAGCGATTGTAAACGACACAGAAACGACTTTTGTTGGTTGGTACATCCTATCTAATGGGTGGGAAGTGTATCTAACGTCAAACTTTGACGAAGACGGTTATGCGAACGCTTACGTTCAAGGCTTCGAGTCTGAATTTGGCAGCGTTTCATTTGAAGAGCATAAGCCTTATATCCGTGCTATGTGCGTCGATGCAGAATTTGCCAAAGATGTAGAGCTTGGCAATTTAGCCCCACCAATTGGCGGTAAGTGGATTGAAGATAACACCACTTTTCATTAATTAACATTGAGAGGGAGGCCATGCCTTCCTCTTAAAGGAATTTCCATTATGAAAGAACACGAAATCAAAAAAGCAATGCGCAAGAAACTGCAGATTCAGTTCAATGAAAACGATGAGAAATGGATTAACTCTGTAGTACCAGAATTAAACGGCTATCTCGTTTTTGCTGAAGATCGTTTCGGTCTTGTAGATGATGAAATAGATAACGTTGTGTTGCTTCCCACTTTTATCACCGACGGTTGCAGCTTCTCAAATTATGAGAAAGCGTTAGCTAATGTATACCAAAAAGGTTTAGATAAAGGTATGAAAGAAAAGCAAATTGAAATTTCAAAAGTGCTTGGTCTTGTTACCGAACATAAGCATGAGCACCTTAAATCAGAAGTGATTAAATTACAGGAAAAGTGGGATTAAGTATAAAAAACGTAGTAGATATTACAGGTAACATCATAAAAGCTATCCAAGCACGCGAGTTTGGTGATGTAAGGAGTATGCTAGATGAATACGACGCAATGTTGACCTATGCCGCAGAATAGAAAAAACCGTTTCGAGGTTTTCACGACTAAACATACGAAGAAAGAGCTTGACGATTTTCAATTAGAATTTGGTTTTAATCAACGTGATGCGATTTCAACACTTATTTTGTCGATAACTGAAGTCGATCTAATGCCAAAACCTGCTTCAGCAAAAACGTTGATTGATTCACAGTTGACGGATGAGGCCCAGGCACACTTAGAAAATCTTCAGTTAGCATTCGGCAGTAAAGCAAGCAAAAGGAAGATACTTGAACTTGCATTAAGCAAAATAGAGTAGTGCATAAATAATATAGTTTATGCATTTACTTGTATTATAAGCTAAGCCATAATCACGGTACTTGCTTTTCAATAGGATCGTATTATGGCTTCTTCACTTATCCCTAAAGACGGTGGCGTTAACCCTATCAATGGACTTCCCATTAGACGCCATGTATGTGTTGTCTATGACAATGCTACGCTTGAAATCCTAGCTATCGCTGATACGCACAATAAGGCCGATGAAATTGCAACAGATCGGTTTAATCGCGGCATTGATGCCATTTCATCTGAAATTCGTTATCACAATGATGATATTTCTCCTGCCATGCTGGTGGGCATGAAGATGAACGACTTCCAGTGTTTTGTTGACAACAATAACCACCCGCTAAATCCAAGCACTAAAAAAGTGGATGGCCTAACATTTGTCACTGATCTGGATTCAGTACAACTAGCTTATATCGAATCTGATGTCCAAAAGCTTACGGATATGGCTGTTATGGAACGTGGTAACGTGCTCGATATTGCCGTAATGAAAGACGATCAACTTATAGGTGCTTTTGCTTTTGATACTGATAACTATATGACGCATGTAGATATCAATATTGAACATGTTTACGTTAACCCCATCTACCATGACACATATATTATCAATCAAATGTCAGAGAAAGCGGTGGAGCATCTAGCTGCTAATTGCAATCTATTTCCAAGCAAAGTGAATGTTTCTGCAGATGAATTCATGGAAAATTCTGATGTAATACGTGAACAATTCATCAAAGACATCAAGGCATTCCATCCAATCACTCAAGTCAACAATGAGAGCAATAACGAAAGTGGCATCACCGTAGTTACTGATCTAGATTCAGTGCATGCGTATTACCTTGAGTCTGGTGAAGATACATTAGCAGACATGGCCACTGAAGAACGCAACTGTGGAACGGTGCTTGATATAGCCATTTTAAAAGACGGCGAATTTGCTGGTGGCTTCGCTTTTGAGCTGGATAACAACGATGATCACACTGAGCTTGAGTTGACCTATGTGTATGTTAAAGCTGAACTAAGAGGCAAGGGTTTAGCTAGTCGCATGTCATGCGCTGCATGCGATGCTATTACAGAGACATTGTGTAATGAGCCAGAACACATCAAAGCTTTTGCTCATATCGAAAGTGATGGTGGCTGGGCTGTGTGCGACAAAGTGACACAACAGCTAAGCGAACGCTATCCAAATGCAACGGTGTCTTTGCATGATGAAAACACGATGAATATTGCACCGTAATAACGATACATTTATCGAAAATATACAACATAAACCTTGCTTTTGTGCGCACACTTTTTTATTATAAATAACAGTTACGACGCACCTCGGTCTTTCAGGGGTAGGACAACCACATGAGCTTTGTACAAGAAACCTTTAATCCCGCTAAATATCTCCCTGTAGTAATCTCTCGTGAAGGCATGGAAGTTCTTGAGAATGAACTAAAAGAAAACCGTAATGGCGACTCATTGTGGGTGGAAATCGGAGCGTGTGAAGAAAGCACATATGAAAATGTGTGTACCGTTCTAAAGGAACACTTTCAAGACGTATTCACTGAAGCACTCGAAGAAGAATGTGAATTCATCGCTTTCAGTTGCTAAGACCCGTTAAACAAAATTTATCAAATGACGCTCCTCGGTCTCTCAGGGGTAGGAAGTAAACCATGTCTAAACGCGATGCACTCATTAAAACATTAATGTCATTACTTAATGAAACACACGATACCAGCCTTACCTTTGAACAAGTAGAAAACTGGGTAGGAAGCGACACGTCGGAATCTGGTATTCAAGATCACATTTATGATTTTAAATTCTCACCAGAGTCTGCGGTAACGCCTGATGATGTAATGGAATTGTGGGATGAGGCCAGCGATGAAGTTCTCCAACGATATAACCATGCTTATGATTTAAATATTGAAATTATAAGCTCATGCTGCAATGCCAGTGATGTTACAGGTGCTGCTTTAAAACAAGCTTTTCAAAAGAAGTTAGACTCAATGACTGATGAAGAGTTTCTTAAAGAAGCCAATCGTTTCGACACTTTTGAAGTAGAAATAAACTCTTGATTAATAACTAAGGCAGAACCGTTATGTACTCTAACCATATTAGACAAGATGCGTTGGTCTACAGGGGCAGGATAACACCAATGACAGATAGAAATTACATTCACATCATGGCTTTCAGAACAGAGCTAGATGAAGACACACCAGACAAAGAGCCAACGCACATTGAGTCAATTTCCGAAGAAGGTGATTGGAGAAGGGATGTTCAAGCCATTATCAATGAAAACATGCCGAAGTACCACGCCGTCTTTTTAGAGGACGATTTAGGAACTGACCTTTCAGGCTTCACTTTTTAGGAGAACAATTATGTTAGTAGCAAAAAAAGCCCTCAAATCAATTACAGAAGCATTTCTAAAGTCGGTTAAGGATTACGGCATAGAAATTAATGATGAAGCCGGAAACGTGGCTGATTCGCTAGAAGAAGTATTAGCAGAGCATGGTGTACTAGTAGAAGAGGAAGTGTCTTTCAATGATTTGAACAATACTCAACACGCCTCTTGGGTGAAAATTGCAGAGTCATATGTTCCAGATAGCGACAAAGCTTCGCTTAACATGGAAACCATTGCTGAACACCTATTCAATAAGCATGAGGGCAACCAAAGTGCTTTCCATGGCACTAATCAACAATTAACCATGGTAGATTGGCGCACACCAGAAGGCTCACCGCTAGAATCACCCACGCACAACACAACCTATGACGTGATTGTTCAGCTAGGTAATCAAATCGGTATTGATTTTCTTACCGATAACGACCAACCTGTCATGGGAGTATTGATTGAAGTCAATCACGGTGTTCCGTGTCTCCATATTGATATTGATGGTTCTGATACATTAATGCACATTCATAAAAGTAAAAAAAGTTTGGTATTCACGCCGGACAGTAAAGTTAATTATTTCGAACAACCAGACGAAGACGATCTGCTTTACCCTTCTCTCAATGCACAAAAGGTAAGAGCTTAATAACCCAATAGGCGCTGACACTTTAATCTTGCAGAGCTTTATTTGTTACCCACCTTTAAGCATATATATAATATGCTTATAGGTGGTGTCATTCAGACAGATTTTCTTCAAAAACCTAATAATATCCAAAAACTTAAAGTCCCCCCCCGCACTCGATGGAAGCAGAGCAATGCGTTATTGGGAGCATGCTTAACGATCCAGATAGCTGGGATAAAGTCACAGAACTTGTAACAGACTCCGATTTTTACAATCGCTCCCGCCAACTCATATTCAAAGAAATCATCAAGTTGCTTAGCGAAAGCAAACCCATTGATTTGATCACGGTGTCAGAGTCACTAGAGCAGAACAATCTCATTTATGAAGCGGGTGGATTTGCATATCTTGATGAATTAGCTAAAAGCACGCCTAATTTCAAGAGGACTACTAACCATGTCAAATCTACAGGTTTTATCATTTCAGCAAGCTGACAAGTTTTTTCTCTGCAAGCGAAAAATCGAAAAAGAAAACAACTTTGTGGGCAACAAAACGATCAAGGAAAAGATCACCATTATAATGTCTCATGGTGAACATTTTGATGCCCTGCGTTATAGTGTTAATCAATTATTAATGTAGGCAACTTCCAATGAAAAAAGCTATCCCTCTACACGATGCGCACTTGATTGCATTGAAAAAAAATTGTCTATCATTGAAATTTTCTGTCCATAAAAGAAATTCATACATTAAAGGTAGGGCAATAACACTTGAAGAGGCGCTTAGTTGCGTCATTTTTCAGAACAAGTGGGCTTCGTCTCATGACGTTTTGAGAGGAAGCACAAAAGAAGTTATCAATGCTTCAGTTTCAATAGTATCACTCATTGATCTAAATGATTCAGGCCAATTTGTTGAAGTTGATATTAGCACCCCATCAGATACTTCGAGACAGCAATTCATCGTCACACAAAGTGATACGCACTGGGTATTTCAGGATTTGTCGTTACTTTCATGCACTCCTTGCCAGGAAATATGAAAAGACATCAATATATATTGCATGCTCTTTGAATTTTTGGTGAGTTGATAGCCGGTTTATCGACTCAGTAGGTGGGTCTCAAAGGCGTATTTTAATAAAAACTTTAAAAAAACTTGATTTCTGTGCGCACATATTATAGTATATTCATCAGTTACGACGCACCCCGGTCAATCAGGGGTAGGAGATTATTATGGATTATCAAGAAAAATTGTTAGCTGGCAAAGCTCACGTAGAACTCACCCCATTTCAACGTGATAAAGACGCTTTACCCGTCATTGAATTGAAAATTGATGGCGTATATTTTGGTGAATTTCCCACCTATACAGCAGCGTCAAATCATCTCATTGGACTCATTGAAGAATAAGGTTATTATCATGCTGCTAGATAGAGAAAGAAAAGAAAAAGAATTTCTCATTGCGTGCGGAATGGACTTGTCACATGGTTTTTTTTCAGAAGATGTCACGTTCTGGAAAGTCAAAGAGCCGGAATTATATAGCTATTACTTCGGATGAATATAATGATTAGAAAAATGAATATTTTTTTCCAACTGCCATTTTCATAGTTGCTGCGGCTGTTTATTTCATACCACTCATTGATGCAATGATGATAACCTTTTTACTTATGTTATTTTTCATCGGTGGTATATTTGCATTTGGTAGTCATACAGCCAAAGTAAAGGAAAAATACAATCCGCTTTTTAGAATTGGCGTTTCATCCATCGGATTTTTTTCATTGTCCTATGGGGTATTTTGTTATGCGGAGTTTTATCAAGGTTTTGTATATCCGTTTGGTTTTATCCCTTTCATGATATCGGTTTTCGCGGCTTGTCTTTTAACAGCGTTGGGAATAACTTTCTATTTCTATGAACCGGAAAGCCAAAAATAAAAAAGAAAATCATATAAAAGGCCACATCTTTTCTTAAAAACCTAAAAGAACACAGGAATAGGGATTAACGGAGAAATACACTCGGAATTTGAGAAAAATACTTGATATCTGTGCGCACATAATTTAATATAAACACATCAACGACGCACCTCGGTCTAGTTCAGGGGTAGGAAAATAACCATGCAACTTTCAATTAATGCTCAAAAAACCATTCAAAACTTTTCTTCAGTAATGACCGATTCATCAAAGGTTATATCTGAACTAATTCAGAACAGCCGACGAGCCGGTGCAACACGCATTGACATCAATTTCGATATGGATAGTAACACCCTTCAAATCCAAGATAATGGCACAGGTGTTTCGAAATTCGAAAATTTAATTACCTTGTCAGATAGCGGGTGGAGTGATGCTACGCGTTCCATTGAAAACCCTTTTGGGATGGGGTTCTTTTCTACCTTGTTTGCCGCCAAGCAAGTTGTCATTGAAAGTAGTGGGAAATCCTTGATTATCGATACGGCTACTGCACTTAACTTTGAAGATATTGGTCAGCCAACAGATTCAGCCAGTTGCCCTAATGAAGGTACGCGCATTACGCTAATTGACTTTAATAAAGATGGTTCAGACTACTCAATTCAAGATAAAGTCAGTGACTTGGCTTTATTCTCAAGTGTAGACATTTATTTCAATGGAGAGCTTCAGGAAAATAAATTAGCACTTCATTTATTGGAAAAAGAGTACGAAACTATTGAAACTCCTTATGGTACGCTTGTTTGTAAACATAAATTTTCAAATAAAATTGCCATTGTTTGCCAGGAATTGCGTGTTGGTAAACACAAGAGCTTTTCAAACTATCTATTTCTTAACAACAGTGTCCAATTACGTATGCCAGATAGGGATGCTATTATCAATGCTGAAATGTTCGAGAAAGAGGTCGATAAATGGCTAGACGCTTACTGGGCGAATAAACTTGAAGAATTACGTAACGACCTACAAGATGATATCGCATTTGTCGAAAAACATTTCCGAGCAATTATTCGTTACAGCAAAACATTACTTAATGACATCGATTACCTTCCCAGTGTAGCGTTTTCATCTACCCCTGTTCTTTCTTGCCGCGATATGATTTCAGACTCGCCTTATGAAGTTTTAAAAAGAGAGGAAGTGGCAGATAAGATTATTTATAGCGATTATGATATGTGGAACAAAGGCATACTTGCCCATCATTTCTTTCATTTTTCTAATGCGCTTATGTTAAATACGCAGCTTGACCCGAATCACTGGATTTATGAAAGCATTATTCTTGACGATGAATGCAACAATGATGATTTTGAAGTTTCAACTGAAAGTGGTAATTTACTTGATTATTCGCTTCAATATTCTGAATTCGGTGTTGCGTTAGTTTACGACAGCGATATTACGATCAAGCATATTCCATCAGGCAAAGTTGTAAACATTGATAACAGTAATTCGTTTGCACTGTGGGATCATTGTCTTGAGTCTGATATCTCAATTCGTTGTGGCGAAGATGAATTAACGCCTACCCTAGTCATTGGTAAAACTGCGCACGTCGAAAGTGAATTACTACTGCAATTATCAAGATATCAATCTGAATTTGATGAGGACTTAGATGCAGAACTTCACACTGATACCAGAGCATTGAGCCAACAAGTAAATGCATTTATAAAGGACGATCCTCTTCAGGTGCTTTCAGATATGATTGGACAGCTACCGCCTGTTTTACAGACTAAACTGGCCGGGCAAACGCTGACTGCAAAGATTGAAAACGGCAAACTGTCTTTCGCATAAACCAACACGGGGTATACTGTAGCGCAGTTGCCCCTTAACTTTTTACGTTGTTATGAACGATTACTTAAGCTTACTTTTTGTGATGTTAGGACTTCTTTATATCAATGAGCGCCTACACAAAAACAAACATAAGAAGAAAACGCAACGTCTCTTACTAATGGGTAGCATCATTTTTGCCGGTGCTGCCTGGATATTAATTCTAAGCTAGGTGCAGCATGGAACACACTCGCGAATACATCGAAGCGCAACGAAGAGAAATCTGGCCTGAATTGTATGATCAAGATTTTCCGCATGCTTATGAGGTCATCCATCAAGTTTTATCTCGTGGCACAGGCTCACAGAGAGCGAGCAAGCGAACACCAAAGCGCGAGGGTAACGCTGACCTTGGAATAAACACGCAAAGAAAATAGTTTAAATCCTTCCTGACATCTTTAGGATTTACCTGGTTTCCTGCGCTTAAGGTTGGAAAAACCACCCGCGTTAGATTAAATGATGCTGATCTACCAAGTGGCCTTTTGGTCGTAGCACTTAAAGGTCACTAAACAGCAGTGAAGAATGGGCAACTCCAAGACGTTTTCGATTGCAGTTGTCATGGTAAGCGTGTGTTTCTTGGTTACTGGAAAAAACAAGCAGCAACGAAACCAGTGTTTTTAAAAACACTGATGCAACAATAAGAGGTTGATAAATAGTGATCAGAATTAGCAGCGAATATACGAGTGAGTTTCATTTTATTCACGACTCAAGCATGAACGTTGGTGATAGACCACCAGAATGTATAGAACCCTTTATTTGCCCACAAGAGGCCATGAACACGCTAATTTCTAGTGGAACTAAACATCAAGCCACTTTTGATTTGGTCGGCAGGTTCACAGCTCAACTAGATACTGTTAGCGATGTCGAAAAAATAGGTAACATGAATACCATGTTCATTGTCGGTGTTAGTAGGGAAGGCCGTTCCCCTAAAGAATCAAAGGTATTCAAAATCTTTTCCGATGTTAATAAAGCCTTTGCTTGTCGAGATGAGCAAAATGAAGATTATCACACATTTGAGGTTTTCTCGTTTGATTGCGAAATAACTAACAAATTCCAAAACATGGAAGAGGTCTCAAAAGTTTGGGAGCTGTATCAATAATGTTAGAGGCTAAACAAATGCAAAACTTTGATCCAATTAAAGAACTAAACAACGCACTACCAACTTGGGTGGTTGAAGATTACGAGCGTGCCAAGCCATTTAAAATGACCCTGATGTCCCTATGCCAATCAAGACCAAATGAAAACGTAAGCGCCGCTGTTTTACTTATTTTAATTTTAATATCATCCATTTTTTTCAGTGAGATTAAGGCTTTCTGGACTAGCACCTTTACTAATGAGTCAATCTCACCCATTGAAGGTTTGGCGATGTTACTATTTAGCTCGTTTTCTTTGTTATTTATCTTTGATTGCTGGGTAAATATAAGTTACATGATGAAGCAGCCTAAATTGGAAGAATTTATCAAAGAACACAAAATCAATGTGTATAGCAAAGGCGTAAAGTTAGCGATTAAAAATATAGATCTATCCAAATACCTTGCGCTTAAAGAAAAGAAAGAGGCAGAACTAACGAAAGCCGATTGGCTAACGCTTTCAGCAATGTATGGGCGGGGTGAAATAGTACATTTTGATTACAGCAAATATCTACTCTGTTGTGAAAATTCGAAAGCATTAAAGGATGAAGGTTCGTTTTGTCATTGCGATAATCAAGTTTAGCTTACAACTATTGTTTTGTTTGATAAGTTTTGCACAAAGAATATACTATAAGCATTATCATTTCTTCAGGTGCACTCGATGACTAATAACCTTAAGCTTTCACATAGTGAATTTAAAAAACTAACTCAAACGTTAATAGCCATTCATAAACAGGCGCTCAATGAAGAGGATACTTTGCTTATTAAAAAAGCTGAATCATTAGGGTACGTGGCTAATAACGAATATACAAAAGCCGGGTACAATGCATTAATCTTTAGCAACCAAATGAAGCAGCCATCCGCAACGTTTGTTACACAAGACGGTTATACCCTTACGCGAAAAAACGAATCACCAGCCTGTTGGACAGATGACGATCTAACATTCGTCGTAGACGAAGATACGGGCTTACCTATGGGTCATGATGAAGAGCCACTTGAAGGGAAACTAACGCTTAATCTTCCTTTCGTACTCAATGTAGATAACGAAAAGCTCAATATGCAATTCATCATTACAAAAATCGTAGACTGGCATGAGCATCACTTTCCTACCTGGGATCTGGTGGTTGATGAAAGTACGGAAGAAAAACTAAACAAATACACTGACAAAGTGTTTTTAACGGAGTTGATTGCTTGTTTCAGTGCACCTGACTACGGTTTGACTGCAGACATAGAGCTAGGGAAAGACCATATTAATTACCAGGCGAATTACACCATTACAACTGTAGATCCCGCTTTAAATGATCTTCTCAACATTGCCCCTGAACAGGGACTCACTATGACAATGTAATGCGCCATGAGGTGTCATAAAAAGCATGCTGCAGGCGATGTAGCATGCTTTTTTTGTTATATATTAGGCTGCGCTTTTCTTGGATAAGTAATCATCCAACAAAGGGTGTTCGACTTGTAAGTGTTCAGATACACAATAAGTAGAAATAGCCGTTGGTATGTGGGCAGTGATTTTAGACACAAACAATGCCTTATTCTCAAAACTTTCCAATACAGCATAGCCTTCGTTCTGATATAAGGCAGCTACACGATGTTCTAAAAGCCAAAAGTTCATCGCACTTTCAACGTATTCATCTTTGAAAACCACATGATCAACATGCTTAGCGACGTAGTGCAACACACTGGCGTTTCTATTCATCCTGAAGCCATCTTCAGAAAACACAGTATCTTTACTATAAACCTCTTCGGCGTTAACCAATATTGGCTCTTTACTGACGTAAAAAATGGATTTAGATACAGGGGTAATGAACTGCTTGACTGCAAGACCATTACAAACTTGGGTCAAATCGATACCTGGCTCGTGATAAGAAACCTCAATGACAAAAACATCACAATGATGCGCAATACACTTCAATGCCGGAACCAAACCCGTCTCGTTCTTACTTTCTAAATAGGTTTTTACTGCATTTATACCGACATCAATTGTCGATCTTAATACCATTCCCATAACTCTCTCGCTTAATGAACTAATTGCAAAATGAATAACTAATATGCAGCATAATGACTGTTTTTAATCATGTAAAGTTGCGTCTTCAAATGCGACTCAGATTTACGTAGATAGCGCCTCTTTTTTATATATGTAGGCCGCACCTATACCAAGAGGGTGAACCGTCCAGATTAAAATTGATAAAGCACTTACGACATATGCAGCAACATAATTCACCGTTTGACTATAAAAAGGCATGACATGCTCTATAGCGGGTAAGAGAACTGCTTTGATAGGGACGCTGATTGACACAAGTGCAAGTAAAAGCGCACTCATCATTAAAAGTTGACTCTCAGCGAAACATTTCTCGGTGCTAAACGCTCTTCGAATTGTAATAAATCCACAAATCCACCCAGTGATAGTAAACAAACAGAATAAAATTATCTGAACCATTTCCATATTTTCACCCTGTTATATTTTTCTTAAAAATACATCACCAGCTAACACTAACATCAACAGAAACAGGACAGCAAAAGTTATAGCAATAAAAAATAATGTCAGAAACTCACCTGGATTTTTTGATACCCATTCATCAATTTTTTTAAACATGTTATCCACTACTACCTGTTGTTAATACTAAAAAAACACATACGCATAAGACACTTCAAAATAAAGATTAATTCACAAGTTCTCCAAAGACCAGTCGTTAGCAGATACCGCATTTTCAAGAGAGTTGATATTAGCAACTAATTCAACAAGACCCAGAGATACTAATTTAGCGCGGGTGGCATCATCTAAATAGACTGCGCGTGCACAATTAAGTAATGCATCTTCAGTTTTATTGCTGTCGCTATCAGTTGCTTCTGAAACAGGTGTACCAGTGAAAAATTCAAAAGCGGCTTCTTGAGATAAAATTGGAGTAATCATGTTGGTTTCCAACCCCTGAACTAGACCGAGGTGCGTCTTTAGATGTAATTTATATTAATTTGTGTGCGCACATAAGTCAATGTGAATTTTATTATGCAGTAACGCGAATGAGGCTAAGTTATCAAGTACAATTGCTGCAACGGATCAGTCTTTAGCGAGCAAGCTAATGAAATCATTACACCAATCTGGAAAATTAAGATCGAGCATTACATCTTCACGGTTTGCCCTGTTAACAAAGTAGGTATTGAGTTCTGAGATTGCTTTGCGTTTTTCCAAGCGCGAGAACTCAGCAAGGGCATCATCTGCCGTCGTATTTCTCGCATCCTTAATTTTATAGAAGGCATCCGGCTTTCCTTCTTTCATCTCCCAAGATACCTGCATCAATAGCGCATTATGTGCAGCAAGTTCTGTCACTTTTTGTTTTGCTTCGGCAAGTGCCAACTCAAGCGCTTTGATCTGATTTTCAGCGTCATCTAGATCGCACGTATCGCATTTTCCTATTTGACTGCCGTGTACACAGTCTCTTGGGTGGTCTTTGGTTCTGTGTAGCAGTTCATCACTCATTCTCTTCTCCAACGTGGATTGCGCTTTCTATCACCTTTGCTTCGCTTTTCAAAATGACACTTTTGACCAGCTCGTTTTTCAAACGAGCATATGTGCTCAACCTGTTTTTTCGTAAGCAAAGGCTCATCATCGAAATTCATATCATCAAGTGCTTTTCTAAACAGGTTGATTGCCATTATCTTGATCCAAACTCTTGTGATAATCATGATCTTGTACAAATTCTTCGCCGTGCACAGCGCCAAACGGGTGAGGCCATTTATCCCATTTCACACGATGACCTTCCCAGCAGTCATGACCGACAACCTCACCAAGACCATCTTTTTCGGCATAAAGGTTTCCTGGACTAAACTCATCAGGCCCACTGGACAACTCTTTAACAAATTTGATTCGAGTGCCGATTGGAAGCTTGACCTCTTTCATGTTTAGTTTTTTCGGAAATTTCATAAAGGCCATGGAAATATTCTCTGTGAAATCTACAATTTCAATGTTTGTTTTGCGGCGTAAATAACTTCATCAGCCCAGTCATGATCAAAACCGGGCATAGCGGGTAACTTCGCAACTACCTCATCCGGCAAGGCATCTATATATTCTTTCTGTGCCTCTATAATATCCAATAGAGACTTAATCATTTTTTTACCCGCTACCATTTCAAAAACTTCAAACCCAAATTTTTCGCCTAAAACAGATTCTAGTGCGCCTTCTCTAGCATCATCATGATTATCGAACGTTGCAAACTCAGCCTCATTTGTCGCAATGTTTGTACAGCGCATTAAAGGAATAAAACCACCGCTTTGGGTATTTAGCATTACAAAAAATCGCCCTTTTTCACACATGTCTCTCATTCCTATTTAATTGTTGATTAGTACCTAACGCCATTGCCCATAGATTCGCTATTTTGGTTCGACTTTCTATGTCTATCACTTTGACTTGTCGATTAGGTTTAGCGGTTTCAATAGTCTGATATTTATCAGCATGGCGTATATTGTAAAGTAGCCCTGATGCTTTATAGGCAGGTATACCCAGAGCCTTACCTAATGATGAAGCCGTGTGGAATTGTCCCGATTTCAACATGATTTCAGCTGCTTCTAGCGTTGTTACCTTTTGTTTCATACAACATCACCCCGATAGATTACATTCTAAACGCCATATATTGATTGTTTTTCTTGGTTGTTGACTTTGAATAAATTCGGCCCATGAAACGGCATCAAACAAACTGGTAATGGGGCGGCTTTCCACTTTGTATTTATCAGCGTCTTTACCGAATAGAGAAGTAACGAAATACTTGTTTTCATCGTATCTGTCAGTCGCTAAATCTCTTAAGTCTTTGCCGGACTCCAAGTTTCCTATAAATGACAGTAGGTAAGCTGGATTGGGGGTTTCAGCTTTTTGGATAACACAGCGTTTATCTGTGAAAGAGTAGAAGTAGAATTGTTCGCTCACGGCATGTGTCCTACCCCTGAAATGACCGAGGTGCGTCGTTGATGTGAATATTATAATTTATGTGCGCACATAAATCAAGAAGTAATTAAGGACGCAAAATAGGGGTATTGGTCGAAGTGATCAAATACTCAACTTGTTGGATTTCTTCATCTGTTTTTGCCCATACAGGTAATGTCTGCCCCCAATACTTAATGAACTCATCCCGTTCTTGTTCTGTGAGCGCAAAACCAAAATAATCGTCGGCTAATTCAGTGCAAGGCTCGACGATATTTTTATTAGCATCTACTATCCAGCTGTGCCTAAACCACTTACCTTTTTTGAGAGCCATACCCGTGAACACCTTGTCTCCATCTTCACTGTGGTTATTCCATTCATATGCTACCGCTTGATGACAGGTTCCTTCAGGATGATCACAGACAAACGCGCTATCAGATACAAGCTCTAACAGTTCTCCACGCGATATGGTTTTCTTAATGTCTGAATCGACTTCTAGCGCATATAATGACTCACTATCCTGATTAGCTAACGCAGTATCACCTACCGCATTTACAAGCTTATCGAAAAGTTGTTCAACATTATTCACTGGCTCTAAACCTCTGATTTCTTACTCATGATGTCGTGGGCATCTTTTAATTTCGCATAGCGTCTTTTCTCTACATCGCTATACGGCATCGGTATGAGGATACTCAAAATACCCAAGGCCATGAATACGCCGCCCATAGCAACAAGAAAACCACCACCAATAAACAAGTAATCAAGCAGCCCTAGAAAACCACCCAACAAGAGCATGACCATTGGCAATAGGTCTAAAACCGTTCTTAACGTCTTATGTTTCATATTACAAACTATTCCTTAATCGTATTAATGCATACCAGGCACAATGTGCACATCGGCTTCTTCATTAATATCAAGCCATTCGTGATAGCGTTCGCTACCTTCTACCGACAGTTGATCGTTTTCATCTAGTTCATTGAGAAGGGCATGGCATTCATCAACCTTACCCTTTAGCTTCACAATTTCTTGTTTCTGCTCATCAAGTACATCTGCCGTTGTTTTACCTTCAACAAAACGACAAGTGAGCTCTAGCTGGCGATCATCGACTTTAAAATTATTGGTAGTGAAGTTTTCGATATTCTGCTCAATCATTACAGTTGCAATGTAATCAGCTACAGTCACAAGTTTTTCTTCAGCACTCTTCAGTTCTGCATTTTCTTTTTCGAGTGCTTCAATACGCTTCATAAGTTCATTGTTTTCCTGCTCAAGTTCCTCGAATAAATCATCTGCAATCGTATCGTTCGTTACTACGTCCATTGAGTGGCCCATTTTAAATTCCTAACTGGTTATGATGCAATTTGTTCAGGTTGAGTGGCATCTGCTTTGCACGAGGTACACACATGGGCATTGCCTTCTGCATTCCAATTATGATCTCGTTTGAGCAAGGTATTCGCGTGCTCTTCATCAAAGGCCCACACTTCTTGAGATTTTTTACATAAGTCACAAAAGGCGCTATGTCTAAGTTTAAAAGCCATGATTTTAACTTCCTCTATTTCATTGCCATGCTGGTGGCATTGTCCTTATAATTTGACTGCGCTTATTTTTTGCTTTGCCTGATAGTTATCAAAGCAATGTGCAACAATTTCAGTAATGTATTTAAACACCACGCAGATACCGACATTTAAGAAGACAAACATAAGTGGGGCGCTCATAGCATCACCTGAAAGGTAATTCATTAACACGTATTTGTTAGCTGTGATTAGCAAAAACACTTGAAAGGCTACAAGTGAAATAAGAGTGTTAGCTTTAAGATTTTTCATGATAAATTCCTACCCCTGACTAAGCCGAGGTGCGCCGTGTTAATGATAATAATAATTTCCGTGCGCACATAAGTCAAGTGCTTATTAATTTTTACATCGTTGGCGCATTGTGTTCATCTAAGCTCATTTCCATCACACGCTCGTTCATAAGCAGCTTTTCAACCAAAATATTTTGCTGTTTAAGTCGTCCTTCTGGCATAGCATCAATCTTAATAAACCGCCTAAGAATGCTTGCATCAATTACCCCAAGGTCAAAAGCCTTTGTGCCTATTGATAATATATTGCTACTTGCTTTTTCCATATCCGTAACTAAGGCTTCGCGCTCTTCAAAAAGGGTATTTGCTAAATACGTTTCTTTAATCTTTAAGGCAACGTTAGGCAGGTGGTTTTCGAGCGCTATCAGCACGCCCACTGCAATACCTGAATAAGCCCCGTTCATAAGGATATCGGTATTTTCCGTGACCAATCCATATGCCATGGTACCTAATGCAAGATTGAGTGATGTTGCAAAAAAAGTGTTTGCACCTTCTCGCGTGCGTAACTTGGACCGTAATTTTGTTAAGGCTGAAGGAGTGCTATACATGTTACACCTCAATATTTCCGTTTAGCGTAAGATTGAATTGCTGAGATATATCCATGACAGCTTTTTCAATAAGTTCTAAAGTTGAGTTAATTTCATCTTCATTATCATTGGCCAATTGAGAACCTTTTTGAGATTTCAGGCCGGTAAGATACACGCCAGATACCGATAACAGCTCATTTAAATCGTTTACCATCGGCAGCAAATATTTCGTTGCTAGTGCTTCGGATATAGAATCGATACAGGCATCGATTCGTGTCAGCAAATGGTTTATTCGCTCAAACAGCGCCGTAAAGCGCTGAAAGAAAGGGTGTGATGTTTTAACGGGTTTACTTAGTAGCGCACTTTTTAGCATAAGGTTTAAATCCAAATTTTATTTTAGATTATAATGCACAAATCGTACTAAATATGCAACATGAAGAGCGGCAAGTTTGCAAGTCGTGCCGCTCAATTTACATGGAAAGGATAGGGCGAGTATCCATCATGTCGTTGAGTTTGTCTTGAATCTCTTCGACGGATTCTGTTTCAAATACCGGTGGTTCAGACTCATTAACGATATTAATGCCGTTCTCATCATCATTGTACGCTTTTAAGATGGTAAAGCGTTTCGCTTCTGGGAATTCACGTTCTGCTGGCTCTTCATGGTCAATCCACAGGGTGTAGTACTGCCCATCAACATTAAAATAAAAGGACGGCGCTACATCATGACAATAGCTTTTATCGACTAAATCAGGGAAGTCATTTAGGTCTATTCCTAGATCAAACTTCGCGCCAAACTCTTCCTGATACTGCGCATATAAATCATCTGCCATACTTTATACCTCGCTAGATTACTTCTTAGGGATAGACGTTATCTGACCATTCTCATTAAATTGCGTCTTCAATACATCATAGCCTTGCTCATCAAGAAAGCGCAAAAGTTCTGATGCCAACCCTTCGGCGAGATTTACGCCTTTGGTACCACTTTCCTTCGCGGCTACAATAGGCTGGCCCTTTTGACCATGCTTAATCCCGGTTAACGGCGTTAAGTTGAAAAGACGTGCCCAGTCGTTTTGAGAAGCACCCGTTATCTGGCGTGCTTCCATGTATAATTTTTTGTTGCGTAATTTACTGTCCATTGATGATTTCCTCTGCCTTAACGTGTTTACTATGATTTCATTGAGTTGAGTACTGTTTTTCTGCAGATGATTCCGCAATTCTTTCACCGGTATCAACATGTTCTACCCATACTCGCCAACCTTTACTTGCTAAATTTTCAAAAGCCTCATTAGCAGCTGCACGAGTAAACGGACTTTTATCGGCAATTTTAACAGCAGTAAAGATCTCAGGGTTACCAGCGATAAACTTAACGTTCCAAATTTTTTTACTCATTTTCTACTCAATTCCTAGTGTATTAGATAGCGCTAGTGCGGTTAATAGACACCATGCCTAAACCTTTGAGTTCGACGTGGATACAACGGTTCGTGTTTTGATCTTCCCATACATTGAAAACAGGCTGTTTAATTAATAGGGTTGACATACTTACCTCGACTTTAATTGTTTTGAGCCCCAGTAGGAGAAGGGGCATGCTTATTCACCCAGTAACAACTTGGCTTAGTGATACTTGGCAAGCCTTCATGCGATAGGTTGCGTTATCAGACAGCGACTTTACTAACCATCCTTTTTTACCTGAATACTTGCTGATGAGCTCGTAGATAACACCTTGGAACTTCAATTTCATTCCGGCTTTTACAGAAGCTCGCTTTTTGGCACGCTCACGCTGCATGGCATGATATTCAAATACTTTCTCATGCCATGTTTTAGTACAATCAGAAAGCGTTCTACCTGATGCTACAGTACGTTTAATAAACCCAATGGGGCAATTGTAGTGATAAGGCTGACTAGTATCGTCAAACTCTTTATAGCCGTAGATGCCGTCATCTTTTTGCAAAAGCATTAACGTGACAAAGATATCGCATTTGCGCTCACCTTCATTTACCTGAAGTAATAACCAAAGATTATTGCCTCTAACTGCATGATCTAACTTTGTGAGTGATTTGCTCACCTGCGTACAATGCTCAATGATGTCATTTTTAGTACGCCAATCGTTACCGTATGTCCAACCCATGACGATTACCTCGTTAAACAATACGTTGTTAAGGTTGAGTAGGAGATTTGATTTGCTGATAACCCTCTTTTACACGCACATGTGGATAGTTGCCGCGTGCCTTTTCCAGTTCGCATAACAGGCCTAGCATGACTTCAGCTACGTCTGAATAATTACACCCTGCTTTTACGATACGTCGGGCTTCATCTTCTGCTGTCCACGTTCTGCTTGGCGTATCCGTATAACGCAAACGGTCAACAGTAGGTGCGCAATCAATGTGTACGATTTTAGTTTCTTGTGTAGACATGGTATTAACCTCGCTATGTAAATTTATTGCAGGTGGTAGGAGTCACCCGATTGAGACTTAATTATACATACCCAATAGATATACGAAAGAGGGTTTTTTAAAAAAAGTAAGTTGTTTGTATGAAAGGATTAAATATAGGATAGAAGTATTGAGATGAGTTCGTTACCTCGCGCTCATCTCATAGGCGCAGGTGGTGTAGGAGCCCCTGCGCTGACTATTACTGTGTGACCCGTAGGTGAGGGTGGCTACCGCGGAGTTTTTCTATCTTACATAGCAAACCAAGCATCACTTCTGCTTTGGGTTCTGTGTAAAGCCAACAATCTGCACTAGGTGTACGGCCAATATACACGCTAGTCGATTTTTGACATGTTATATTTTCCCATTAAAAAATTGGTATTCCGTTTGGCCGAAATGTGCGGCTAACGCCTCATAACTGATAAGCGATTTCAGGCAAAAGTTTTTGGCCACCTGCCATGAGTTATACACACCGTGCACTGTACACCTGGTCTGCATTTCAATTGGACGCCCTTTCAGCTTCCTAAATTCATAAACGCGGGTGGAATGCCTGCCATCATTGGACGCAATAACCAGTAAATCTTTTGTCTTCTTTAAGATGTTAGGTGCTTGATTCATGCCCAATTAGGTCCTTTGTCGATGGTGGTTTTAAAATGAACGTCTTCATCCGGCGTATCACTCACGTATACCAACCGTAATTTAACATCAGTCGTTATCTTTACATTGGTAGGCGCCATGTTCGCATAATCGTGGAAGTATTCACCGTCACGCTCAACAAAATTCCAGCACCATAACAGGTCACCTTTTTCGATTTGGTATGTCTTCTCATTTTCTGGGTCTGTAATATCCCAACATAGGGTACCGCTATTCTCTGCGATAACAATACACTGATCGTCACCTCTTTTAACGGCACGCTTTATTTCATCTTCAGACATGAATTTAAATGGGGCTTTAGTAGGCATGATAATTCCTTATTGTGCTGGCACGATTGAAAGATACATTTGTACACCAGGCGCTTGTTGGCTGACCCAGTTACTGGCTAAATCGTAAGAATTGAAAGAGGAAGGGATTGCATACCCAAGATTGAAACCGGTTCTTGCTACTACCTGATACTTGTTATTCATCGTTTTTCCTGCCCCAGACAGTCGAGGCGCACTATATTATTTTGAAAAAAGTTACCTTGGTATTACCAAGGAAGTTGCTCCCAATGAAGGGTATCACCATCAATCGAGATTAATTTAATACGGATTTTTCGGTAGTTGATAGTTTCACCAACAACGGGTTGTGTTCCCCATGTTTGAATATACGAAGAGCGTTGCTGAGTTCTTTTAAACATAATTAACTCCAACCCCTGAATGGTGACCGAGGTGCATCGTTGATGTGCTTATAATAATTTACGTGCGCACGAAAAGCAATTTTTATTTATTCTTTTTTTGCTATGTAGTGAATTAATTCGATAATTCCGTTCTCTAATGATTTGTTGTGCACAACAATGATGTATTATGCATAGCAAAGGAGGTAAGCATGACAACATTTACGCAGATTCAAACCGATCTCATTCAAGATATTCAGAACCCATTTGAGCTGGAAGTAGAACAAGCACTTAGCGGCGATTGCATTATTGGAAAAATGCTTTTTGTTGATAAAGGGACTATATCTTCTCTTGCTGGCAACTTTCATATAAGTCATCAATACCTCTGTATCGGTAAAGATGATAACAATGAACCGGTGCTACTATCGATATCTGAAGATCACGATAATGTCGAGCTTGTCAGTCTATCTAAAGCATTGGAAGGCGCGGTCACTGTAAATTCTGTTGCCATACATGCAGGCCATAAAGATCCAAACGTTCAAAATGCAATCCGGCAAAAAGGCAAAGAAGTTGCTGATAAGTATGTTGGTACCACTGCAGCCCATTATCGAATGAGTGAAGAGAAATACATAAAAGGCTTTGCTATTTCTGTTGGTGTTGCAGCATTAACCTATCTTGGTCACACAGTAGGCATGCCTGAAAATAGTGAAATGTTTAATTTCATCAAAGATACACTTGTGTACCCCAAAATAGCGCTGCAGGCTGCTGGTGCAATGTATCTACTGAATTTTGGCACTAATTTAGCTAAGTTTGGAGTAACATCAACCGCAAGCTATATTTCTCACTGGCTTGCTGACCACCAAGGTCTTTCTAAACTAGCTACATCATTATTAAAAAAGGTATCTACACCAGGTTTAAAGAGCACCCTTGAAAAAATGAAAGATTATTGGGGTATAGGTAAACCTGCAACGTCACTAAAAGAACACCTCTATACGGATAAGTTCCACAATATCAAATCCCGGATCACGATGGGAGATGCTGTTTTGCAAATCCTTGAGACTGTTAATCCAATAACAGCACGAGAACTGAAAACTTACACAGAAAAAAATAGCATCCGTAACTTATCACCGGCCGCGTTAATGCAGTTCTTTAAACATTCTGAACATGTCGGTGATTTAAAGACATTTGAAAAACGCGATAGTATGTGGGTTAACGCTACAAGGGCTATTGGTGATGTAGTTTCCGTTGTCGGTAATGCCAGTTACCAGATAAATAATTCACGGTTATCGCCATCCACGCTAGTAATGGGATTCAAAGGATTAGTTAAAAGAAAAACAGAGAAACATGCTAAATTCACAAACCAAAATCTTATGTTTTGGAATAAAGAAAATACATTATCCATCGTTGTGAATGATAATGATGGCAGTCCGTTTGTTCAGATATTAGATAGCAAAAACGGAGAGCTAAAAAGAGTACTGGACACCGAAGAAACTAAAAGAGTCTTTGATCTCGTTGATCTCGAATCGATACCCGCGGTAACCAGAAAATTAAAAGCCGCAAAGATTATTCGTGAAGACCAAGAAGTAAATGTGGAGTTAGATCAATGGGAAAACCCATTACCTAGACCTTAACATTTAGAGCATACAAGTAAGTGGACTCCTACTTCATATAGAACATTACTACACCAAGTCGTCTTGAATATGTATCTCAGTATTTTAAACGATGCGTATTTTAGACGACTTCTTTATTTGACGAAGTATTACAACGTATTACCTGGGTAGTTTTTGGTGTAGTGCCCGGTACCGGCTGCAAGTATAAAAATAACAATAACACCAAGAGTCGCTAAAATTAATCGCTTTCTCTTACCCCTTTCATTAATGTTGTAATCAATCCATTAGTTAACTTTTTTATGTTGAGTCCATGCTTTCAATTCAATGATGTTCGGGACGCTTTTGCAGTGCATTTCTTCCATAGTTGAGTATAAATCGAGTAGATTTAAAGACTGATATTTAAAGTATTTCCCTTTGGGCAATTCAGATATAAAATCAAAATAAACCCCGTCGTACTCAAACCAGCAATGTTCGACAATTTGTTCAGGTTTATCTATGATCTGATGCAGCCCTATACACAGTTTAAGTTCCGGTTCCTCATTGATATTTTTAAGCAGTGTATTTACGACATTATCATAACATTTATTAGCCTGGTACTTGGCCGTATCAAATGAACTCTGCTCGACATCTATTACGGTGATCGGCGTAAATAAATTTACTGGCAACGATGTCATTACCGGCGCATTAAGTTGCTTTAAAACAAACTGAAAAGTAAACACATCCATTTTTTTGTCTGTAGTAGCCATATGTTTTATCCAACCCCTGATAGTGTGACCGAGGTGCGTCGTAGGTATGTACTAACATTATTATTTGTGCGCACAAATATCAAGAGGAGAATCATTCTTTTTTTGTCCATCACAAAAAAAAGTAGCGATTTAACGCTACTTTTAACACATGACAAGCATGGTGATTGTCCTATTCTTTTGTCTTAAGCGCTAACCTATCAAGTGCTTGCCAAGTATCTATTTGAACCTCGCCAAGATTAGCATGATCAAACACAGCGGATTCGATAGCTTGTCGCATTACCTCTTTTTCCTTTGATAGTTCCGTTACCTTTTCCTGTAAGTCTTCAATTTTAAAGGCCATGGAAAGGATAAGGTTGTCACCTGTCAAATCTCGCCACTGCTCACCATGACGTAATGCTATGTGCTTATTTTGATCAAAGATATAGGTGTACTTACCGTTATCTAATTCAATCCTTAAACTATTTCCTTTAACTGAAACCTCGTTGGATGAGGACACCGGGGCTTCGCAAAGTTTCTCAAAATCACGCATTGAACAGTTGTTTTGCATAGCGCGTTTATAAGCGCTGTGTGCATCCTCTGGGCTATCAAAACAATCCATCATAGACTTGGCTAACTTCACGGCTTTCGATTCTTGCATTGTCATGTACTCCTTATGCGCGTTGATATTCGACGTAAATCATGAAACTTCCGTTATCCAACGGGGTAGGCAATACACCATAACCAGATACAATACAACCGTTTAATAACTTGTATTCACCATTAACAAGTGACTGATAGGTTTTGCTTTGCATAGCTCTTGATTCACTACTAAAGCCTTTACCGGATGATGCTACATGTATTTGTGACACTTTATTGCAAACGTTTAATACGTTATACATTTCACGCATAAGCCATTGCGATGCCACCTGCTTGGGGTTTTTATAGCCGCGGCCAACAATACTGCTTGGTTTTGTCTGACCATTCATCATGCGGTCATAATCGTCTTTAAACGCAATGAACTTTGGATCGTCTTTGGTAATGATTGATTGCTTAACTGTTTGCATTGTCATGAAAATATCCAACCCCTGAAAATGGTCGAGGTGCACCGTGTTTGTTTATTCGTTGTATCCAACTTAATAGTAATTATACATACCTATTAGATATGGTCAAGGATTTTAATAATAGTTTTTGTGTTTCTTAAAAAGTATCACATATGCATAAGATAACAGTTGCATTTCCCTATTTTCACTTTTACTGTAACACTCACATTCACATTGTGAGTATAAAAATGAGCAAGCGTACATACAGATTTTTTAACAATTGCGTCAGCTGGGATTCTGCGGATGTGCACGTTGATGGTGGGCTTTGTAGCCTTATTGATGATAGAACCTCTATTGAACGTAGCACCTTTCTTCAATACGTTGACCATGATGAACTTCAAGAAATTGAATTAAGCTTAGGTTATAGCAAACACTACAAGCAAGGCTTGACGATGGCAGGGGATAACCATGTTGAATACTTCCGCTCAAAACATCACGGGGAACGTGTATATGGATTTAGACATTCCGCAATAGAATTCGTGTTTGTGGCGTAAAAATATGAAAGTATTTACAACCAGCATAAACGATTTAAATGCAGATCTATCTCTATCGCCACATGACTATGTGAAATTACATGAAGAGTCGCGAGTAGCGTATTGGCGAAGACTTGAAAGATTGTACCGATGCGATCACTTACCTCATCTTATTTGCGAATATCTCGATATCACAAGTAAGCAATTTGTTGATGATCTGAAAGCGTTGTATGACAAAGGGATTGTATTAAGTAACGATACCCGTAAAGAGCGTGATTTTGAGTCTAGGACGCCACCTTCAAAACTCAGTAAAGTTGAGTATCAACGACTTATTGATGATGAGACCTTCTATTCATCTAAAGGAATATCAATAATTGATACATGTAGGTTGATGATGATTACATTGTCACGGTGGAAACATCTTGAGAATGCGAAGCCCAGGCCTAAGCCGATTGATACTGCAGCCAGAAATAAAGCAATTGTTGAAATTTTCTCAAATACTGAAAATAAGCGGGGCCTCAAATCCAGAATTGCATCATCGTTCGGTATATCAAGGAAGATGATTGATCTGATATTGGAAGACAATGGCATTAATTCAACAGTAGGCGCCAGAAAGCAACGCGTGCACGTTCCGACAAGTAAGAAGCAGTCAATTATTGATTGCTATGATGAGAACATAAAAAATGGTACCCCGGAGTCCAAAATCGTTGGAAATATCGCCCGGACATTAGAGTGCACAACAGGTTACGTATACAAAGTCCTTAAAGAAAATGACAAAAAAAAGCCCACATAAAATGTGGGCCGCAAGTAGGCCTCTCAACCCAGTTAGCAGGTTAGTACCTTGTAGCTACCTAAGCTTAGACAAGTTTTTGGCAAACACAATGGATTATTCATAAAATAGATGTAATATGCAAAATATACCGTCCTCTTGTGCTATTTTCACCTTTACCAACTAGGTTTATTTTTCTAACAACTATCTTAGGAGCTCTTATGAAAAACACACTTATTACTCTGAAATATGTTGATGAGAGTAACTACAAAGAATCTATTAATTACGTTTTAAAAGGCGAAATTACAGATGAACAACTCAATGAAATTGCCGAACACCTAGAAGATGGTGAGTGCATTATTGCGGAAGAAATTGGTTTACCAACACCAGCGTTACAATTTGCTGAAAAGTATGATTTCCCAACAGAAGATGATCATGTTTTTACAACAATACAAGAATTCCAATCTGGCATTCCTAGCGCTGAAAGTCTTCACACAGACTTAACCCCAACAGATCCGAACTATACCGTTGATGATTTTTACACGCGTATTATTGAATCAAACGGTTGGGATATTACAAGGGAATATGAACGATTAGGGATGTAAACAAATGCTTGACAACTGTGCGCACGGAATATATTATCTTTAAAAGACTTTGATGCACCTCGGTCACCACTCAGGGGTAGGAAAAACCATGACAACCACCATCAAAACTAAAACTGAAATCAGACAAATCATCGATCTGGTATTACACGATGATGCGAACAAAAATTCAAACTGGTCAGAAATGCTTGCTAGTGCCTTCATCGCAAAACAGCATCGTTTATTATCTGAATACCTTTCTCATGGAAAAGGTTTCAACGATGGTTCAAAAAAGGCTTTTTGCCAGCTTCTTAACACCGACACTGTTTTAACGAAGAAAGGGATAGACATCCTTATAGCTCAGCATTGTCAAATCGAACTTGAACAGCTTCTCAACGAAAGAAAACAGGAAGAAATCGAGTTCACATTGAGTCATGTAAAAGAAAAAGTTCTTGATAAGTTTGAAAATGGTATTGAAGCAATGGCATGGGTTGACTCGCTTGTTGAAAAAGGATTCAACAAAATAGTCAAGCAGAACAAAAAGAGTTATTTAGTTAACGATGAAGGTAATGGATATAACCTTAAAAGAGCACTCGTTAGAGAATACGCAGAAGCCTTGCTTGCTTTCTCTAATATAAAAAAAGCAGCGTAATGCATGATATCAAAGTCGGTGATATTTTTATTACAGACGACTGTAGTAATTAATATCTGGTAACTATTTTAATTATTAAGATGCGCCTCGATCACTTCTCAGGGGCAGGAATAAAGATGAATAACACTGCACTTTCATTACCATCGCATAGCAAACTACCCGCTCGCTTTGCAAATATGCTATCGACCCCATCAGATTCAAAAGTTGAACAATTGTGGTGGCAGTTCAGAGGTCAAGAAGAGTCTCTGAACAAGACCCACGAGATGATAAATAGCCCCAGCACCAAACTATCCATTTCTCTATTGCTCAGAAGTTCACTAAAAGATCTCAATGAGCCAATTAATTGTTCATTATTTGGGTCGTCGTTAGAAAATGCGAAAAAATTCTTCAACAGCAGTATTGGGAGAAGGCTATAGATTTAACTGATGTTAAATTTCACATGCCTAATAACAGACGTATTGAGTGGAGGGAAAACGTAAAAGCCTTTAATTTCCCTGATTTCACCCTAGAGAACCTTTTTTCTACGTTATCAACCTTACTGTTAGAGCGCGACAAATTCATAGCAGAGCGGGTGGAGGGCGTATTTAATGCGTTATCGAAGTCTCACGTTACTAATACCCCAGAAGGTTTCTATAAAAGGATGATCATTAGTGATATTCATAGAGATGGTTTTCCTTGTTCGACACGTTGCGGTTACATCAACGATCTTCGAATTGTAGTCGGACGGTTCTTAGGACGTGAAAATGATAATGTGGTGAGTTCCTATGATCTCTTAATCGTTTAATGCAGCACACTGGTCAATGGGTAGAGATTGATGGCGGTACTTTACGTATCCGTGTCTACAAAAAAGGGACTGCGCATATTGAGGTACACCCCGATATCGCTTGGCAATTAAATGAGATCTTAGCCATGCTTTACCCGCGTGCTATTCCTTCTCAATTTAGAACCAAACAAAAGAAAAAAATAAAACACGTTAATTTGTCAAATACGTTGCTTAATCATGACGTTATTAACGAGCTAGGACAAATTCAACCCGCCTACGAAATGAAAGGCAAACCTGGTTTTAACCTATCCCGTGGTAACAAAATAGAAAATCGGGTAACACCTCGATATCCGTTTTCTATGGACAAACACTTGTTAGCCAAAGTAAGCGACGTTCTTATCGCCATCGGCGGGATAGCATTAGAAAACCATGAGTTTCAGTTTGACTATGATCCCATGCCTATCATAGAGCAAGTATACTTTGAAGGACGTATCCCAGATAAGTACAGCCATCAATTTTATCCAACACCGGCACCCTTAGCTAAGAGAATGGCCGATCTATTGGGCAATGTACAAGGTCTATTACTAGAACCCGAAGCCGGGCAGGGCGCATTAGCAGAGTATTTAGGTAAAGATGCAACGCTGGTGGAAGTATCATCCTTGCATTGCGAAATTTTAAAGCAAAAAGGCTTTAAAAACGTCATATGTGATGACTTTATCAAATGGGCACATAAAACAGTTAAGACAAATACACGCTTTGCAGGGATTCTAATGAACCCGCCTTTTTCGGAGGGGCGTGCAGTTCATCATTTGGATGCTGCAATTTCTCTTCTTGCTGACAAAGGTAAGATAGTTGGATTGGTAACATTGCCTGTAGCGAATAATTATTATGCAGAGGGAATGAGCAAACAAATCACACCGGTCGCACAAAAAGAATTTAAAGGTGTCAGTGTAGATCTGGCCATCATTGAACTAAGCAAACTGTGAGCATAGGGCTAATTTAAATATCATTTGTGGCCACGTAGAGAATAATACTTAATTTGCACGCTATTTTGGAGCAGGTATACTCACTATCAAACTATGCGTAAATAGATGTATTTGTGCATAGTTAACAAATTAAATTGATATTTATGCATTGTTAATGGAGAAGACATGAAAAAATTTTTATTAGGTATTTCACTTTCACTAGCCGCTATGACTTGTGACGCTGGTGACCCTAAATTCATTGATTTTGTGGTTAAGCAAGCTCATCAAAAAAAATTCTATGGATGCGATGCAGCCATCAAATCAGCGTTCGATCAGGCAACGGGTGATGATATCCGGGTAAATACCGATTGGTTCGAAGATACCCAGGATGATTTTTTAAAGCTTACTGCAACATTTGGAAGCACTAATGATTCAGTTTTCATTGAGGCTGAATTTAGAAAGCACTCAGATAAATGCTATGTAACGAAAACATCAATTATTACCACACCTCAGTCTTGTACGGCATATGCCAGTGAAATGAAGGGTTTTGAATTTGAAGCTGAAACCTCGGACTATATTTGGATGAAAAGCAAGGGTGGGATTCCAATGTATCTAAAACCATTTAACGGCGGGTGTATCGCAACGTTCCAATTTGGTAATTATTACTAAGTTCTAAACCCATTAGATAAAGAGATCAAAATGAAAGAAATTATTAAAGAAATTGTTCAATTGCAAAGTAACGCCAATGATAAAGCTAAACCAGATTGGCTGATTAATCCACCACCTTATCTTCGCGCTGCAGCTGTCGAAAGTTTTGAGACCTTAGAGCATATTTCGTCATGGAAGTGGTGGAAGGCCGCTAAACCAGATTTCAAACAAGCAAGTATGGAAATGGTAGATATACTTCATTTCATCGTCGCGCAGGAAATCATCAACTTTAATGGTGATCTCGAAGCCACATCAAACTTTATCACTGAACAGTTTAACGTAAGCGATACCGATGCTATTCCACAAACTGACATCGACTTCGACATGTTAAATGACGCAATTGAGTCCATGTCGGGTAATTTTATCGCTCGTGAAATCGACTATCCTTTGTTTATCCTGGTAACAAGAATGTGCGGTCTATCATTAGAGGGGCTGTTTACTTGGTATATCGGAAAAAATGCGTTAAACAATGCACGCCAGGCTCTGGGTTATAAAGATGGTACCTACCAGAAAATATGGGATGGCAAAGAGGATAATGTTTACCTAGTTGAGATCATTGAAACGGCCGATGAATCTAAAGCGTCGGAGAAGTCATTGTACGATCACGTATACAGTGAGTTGTTACGCCTATATCAACATTACAATGGATAATAATCCAACCTAGTTTTGAAAAAGAAGGGCTTGCCCTTCTTTTTTTGTTCTAGGCTTTTATCAGTACGAGCTCCTTCACTTCGGATGTATCGCCATCAAGCATAGATAGCAATTTCTGCCCACTTACAATTACAACATTCCTACCTGAATTGCCCAACGATTTCGCGCCGGTTTTACCCGTGTGCACGAATAAACCAAAAGATTTATGACGATGACATAGTTCAGAAAATTCTCTGACATGCTTTGGATCAATGTGGTTCGCATAGCGTTTGGCCTGAATTATTATCAATCGACCATTTATATATATTTTACCGTCTATACCACCATCCCCGGTGTACTTTTTATTTCGCTTAATTTTGACACCCGCTTTTTTTAACGATGATAAAATCATTTCTTCAAAAACGAATGGATCTACTTTACGAAGATAAGCGAACTTCTGTGCTGGGCTTTCCATCTTGTTGAGTTGCTTTAGCGCTCTATAAGATGACTTAACGCGCCATCTTTTCTTTTTTGGCCAGAACCAGGCTGCAATTAAAGCTATACCGACGGCCATTCCAAGCAAAAAGGGATCGCTTACTAATGCTTCTGTTAATGAAATTACAGTAAGAAATACATTTTCAATCACGTACTAACCATCCTCTTATTAATGGTGAAAACTATCCGCTTTAGCTACACATTGAATTGCGCCTAAATCAGTGATGATTCTATCCACCATATAGCGATTGATGTTCCTGAACGCGATGTTCAAATCGCATTGAGTTTTGCACAAATAATATCATTAATGCATACTTTGTATCGTTATTTTCGACTAATTATGTAATACCAACAAATCAAAACAATACGTACCGGTTCATTTCTTCTGGGCCTTCTTACATATCCCACCAGCTCATTCAATCAATAATTGCCTTTCAATACGCCGGTATTAAAACGCAAAAACGCTTATATATTTCAAATCGAGATGAGTATGGCGATTTTACGATGAAAGGTTTAACCGTAGCGCCGCTCACTTTGGTTACCTGGCTAAAATTATAATGTCTGCAGTACAAGACCACGTTAATCGCATTGCTGGTGGTGAGAAAATACGATTCCACCTTTACTTTTGTGCGCACGAATAATATAATGAACACATCTCAAGACGCGCCTCGGTCACCATTCAGGGGTTGGAAATTAGTTATGCAAATTTTTGCCAAATATCACACTGAATTTGAAAACCAAAATATCACATCATTTGTGGGCATTGATGCCGACAGTTGCACCATCGTAGAGTCACAAGAAATCAATGACGCCGAAGTAAGTTCCGACAGAGGGGAGCATTTATCTGATTACGTGGAAGTTGAGCATCATGGCGAGTATTTTATCTTTGAATGTGAAGCGGGTGATTTAACACACGTAGGCGGTAAAGAA
Organism: Planctomycetota bacterium; assembly: GCA_002683135.1. Taxonomy (GTDB): domain Bacteria; phylum Planctomycetota. The sequence goes on from NYSS01000182.1 coordinate 70,753, forward strand.
TTTGAAAATTTCCTTCGTGAGACACTCTTAAAATAAGTTTCACATCAAAACTGTTTATGTGGAAGGCCAGGGTTAAAAATGAAAGCAGTTCAAAAGTTTTTAAAAGCTCATATTGGTGATAGCAATATAGATACATCCACTGCAATTTTTGATAAATGGGGTGGTGTTAAAGGCATAAAGGCCTATTCTCACTGCACTCTCACTCTTTTAAACGATGCTAATGGGTCGCTAGGGATTGGTAATATAGAAGTTGAGTCAGGTTTCAGAAGTTCTGGCATTGGCAGAAAAACTATGAAGATGCTTCTTGACTATGCAGACACGAACTCCGTGACACTTACACTGTACGCTAGGTCACATTCATTTAGCCCACTAGATACTTATAACTTAGTGCGTTGGTATGAAAATATGGGGTTTACTAAAACACCAAGAGGGCATATTAGGGAAAGTTAGTATTCCTGCTTGATATTTGTGCGCACGAATAATATGATAAATACATCTCAAGACGCACCTCGGTCATACCATCAGGGGTTGGAATTAACCATGAACATCGTTACCACATTCTACTGCATCGCTCGATACTTCCTTGGGTTATACGTACCTTTTATCATTGCCGCTGATCTACCGCAGGCACTAGCCGATTTAGTAGGCTTACCCGCCTTGGTCGGAGAAGTATTGAGTAATGTTTCTCACATTGCGCTATTCATCTTCGCCTATAACGTCAGCAGACAGCCAAAGTATGTCGCAGCTATCGGTGCAACCTATACTATTGCTAACATAGCCACCGTTTTTCAATCAGCTATTGCAACGTTCATTTTCAATGTAAGCTTCACGTCTTGCCTTTTACTATTATCTGCAAAATTCTATGTAGCACGTCATCAAATCGCTGCAGAAGTATTTGAACGTATGAGTAGGACGTAAGCGCCACTTAATCTTAAATGACGCGCCTCGGTCTTTCTGGGGCAGGATAACGATATGCACGCAACCAAGACCAACGAACTTGAAATGTTACTTAGACAACTTTTAGGCATAAAGACACGATATTTCTTCACATGGACAGGAGATCAAAAAACTTACCGGCTTTTGTTTTCAAATGGTGAAGTTCACAAAGACGTAACTCAAGACATGCTTCTTGATGCAGCTAAAGCACTAGGGGCGCCTAAAGAAGCGCTTACCAGTGGAATCAAACGATTCCATTTCCCACTCTATGAGCTTTATCACCGTAAGGCATTGCAGAATGTAAAAGAAGAAAGTGACTGCTTCCGGTGCAGTGATTGTGGCTATGAGTGGAGTATGGCGGCAGGCGATAATGAGGTGCCAGTTCGTTGCACGCATGATTAACCTATCCACTTAATACGACAAGGGCTTTTGATGACAGTCAATGGCCCTCTTTTTATAGAAATTGCCGGGAACTTTGAGCTAATAGTTTTGGCAATATCGACAACCAAAGCATTATCGATCGTTATTAATATACCGCTTCCCTACAGCAATTCTTCGGGTAAAGCGTGGATCTAACGGGGTGATCTTCACGTTGGCAGGAAGTTGTGTGCTCTGGCCTGATAAGTACTTGTTCGACAAATTATCTAACTTAAACTCAACACCCAACCTCTGCATTGCTTCAATAAGCACTCCATCAGCGCCAGCAGCGTTGTCAGGCATCAATTTTCCCGTGATACGATTAGTTCTGGCTCGTGCATACAGGCCATAACCAATCTTCATTAGCAAGCCGTTACGAGTCAATCTCCTAAGTGCACGCCCTACTTGGTCATAGTCTGCTATGTCTTTAAAATCAGAGCGAATAAAAACAGATCGCTTAGAGCACTTCACTCTGGCCTTTATTCTGTCTTGTATCGTCATCTTAAAACCTGACTCCCATCCTACTTGAGCTAATCTCAGTAGGGCTATTTTATCTGACTCACTGAAAGGACATTAGTGATCTTTTGTTTCCGACCACACCATATATAACGGTAATGACCAGCTTGCATAGGGATCGTCACAGTACGAGGTTTAAATGCCGCGATACACTCTCCACCAGCATGTCTTACGCTATTATAGAGCAACCCATTGCTGCCTTTAGCCCTTAACTCTTTCGCAAAACGTTGCGGCTCTGCATAATCTTCAGTATGTAGATTAGCATACGTGTCAGGTCGAATGTCATGTAACGTTAGCGCAACTTTATTGATGTAGCAGCGCATCGTAACTTCCGTATCAGGCTCATTGGTAGCCGATAAGAACTTTTCTCTATGGTATATGGTCTCTATAATTGCTGTATCGAGATCTTTGGCGCCATAATAAACACCGTAATGCATACCGTCTGTAAATCTACTGGGTAGTGATAAATGAGTAAACGCAGCCATGATAGGGGTGGTGCCTGGGCCAGAAATTCTATCCTCTGGTGGAACTAATGCCAGATCGCCAGCTTCATCGCGTAATCTATCATTCGTCAATGATTCTATTTCAAAGACGATCTCAAGCTCATCCGGCGAGGCCACATTTTCGAAAAGATTAATAAGTGGGAAGTGGCTAGGAACTAAACGGTGAAGTTTCTCCCAGTCAGGCAACGTCAGCAACGGCTCATCCACGTTGTGCATCAATATATCTCCTTACATCCCACAGATTTATCATGCTTCCTTTAAGCATGTACTCCATTGCTGTTAACCCGTTAAAGTCGCGATTACTTTTATTAGGCCACGCATCTGCTTGTTCGCGGGTGGGGAATAAGATCCCCAATCCTTTATAAATTCCCATGACATAAGAAATGCGTTCAAGGGTATCCGGGGATAACGAAGACACATTCCCCTTTTTCCACTTGTAATAGGTTGATTCAGATGGACTACCTAACAGCGTAATTTGATCTTTAGCTTTAACACGCCATGCATCCATGATGTTAAAGAATACTGATAATGCAACCTTAGCTTTTTTCGAATCTGATGAGTTCGTTTTTTCTATTAATAGAGTAGGCACAATAAACTCCATAAAAACACTATAATTTAAATATACTCTCTTAAAACACCTTATTCAAGAGATTGGGATGCTCATCGCCTTTGTTTTGATAGTCTTTGCTAATAAAATGAAATAAACCTTTACTTTTGTGCGCACATAAAATAATATAAACACATAGCAAAGACGCACCTCGGTCACCATTCAGGGGTAGGAAAAAACAATGTCAAATAAACTAAATACCACGCAAAAAATCGCTTCTGATGTAGTTTCTACGTTTATCGCTCGTGCCGATGAGTCATCAGACGTCAATCAGCTTGCTTTCGATAGCATCATCAAAGAAACCCTTACCACAGTTGGTTTTGGTCAATGCTTTGAACAATTGCTTGTAAGAAAGAATTTTCAATTGAAAGCTATCCTAGATGTGTTTTCTAAAGCATCTAGGGAATGCGTCTTTGATACCTATGCCGACAATGACGACGCTATCGAGCAATCAGTAGATATCAGCCTAACTGATACAGTCATGGGCATTGCACTGTCACGCTCTCGATTGATGCAGCGATTAATTATCGAAGCCGAAGACACTGCGCTGAATCTCTAAGACAGCACTATTGGAAGGGATACACCCTTATTGATTTGAAGACGCGCCTCGGTCATTCAGGGGCTGGTAAATACAATGAAAAATGCAACTACGGCAGCAAAGCTACCTCGAATTAATGTTACTCACTTTATTGCTGGTGGTATTTCAGAAATCTTTGAATCAGAAGTGCTAGTCGATAACGAAGACCGTTTAGAAGTAGTAACAACGCAATCAAGTATTCTTTCTGAGCAGAATAAACAAATCATTTCTGACTATGTTCGCAGCTGCCAGGGAGAGGACGAGGACACCAACGAAGAGCTGGCAGAATTTTTTAACGGGCTAGACAAAGACTGCAGCATTCCTACGCTTTTTTATTGGGATTCAGAAGCGTAAATTTTTTAATATCCTCAAGGAAACCCATCATATGACGCTAGAACATTTATCAGCAATGCCACCTGAACAGGTAATGCAGTGGATTAAGGCTCATAAAGGAAGCTTTACGTTAGTACCAAATGTACCGAGTCATGAATTTTTGAGTACCTTTATTTTGCATATGCCTGCAGCAATGGATCAAACGACAGCTGATGCAGTGGCTAAACAATACTGCGAATATCATGAAGAAGTTATAGAGTCCACTAAACAGCACTTTTCATGTGTTGATGAATCTATTGAGTCTAATTAATAAATAACACTTACTTAGGGAGCCTTATGAATAAAAGTACAAAAGCGGCCTTGCTAGTATATGCCACACCATTTTTGGCTATTTTCGGCTTAGAACTGCTCATGTTTTTTTATGTAAAGCCTATGGTACTGGAAAAAGTGCCTTCTGCTGGCAATTTATGGCAGTTCCATGTTCTCGGTATAGCTATCATAATTGGTCTTTGGTATCCCATTAGAAAGTGGATATATAAAGATTTGATGAAATAACAATATTAAGCCGACAGGAGAATGTTCTATGGCTAACAAAATCAGACCTTTTGGCATTTACAACATTAATCCTGCGAGTATTTCGCCTTCAGGGTATGATGTTGCGGATTGCCAAGATCTGCTTCCAAAAGGAGAGCGGATCAGAAACAAGAAGTTAAAGCGCCGTAGACATAATAAAATGGCGCGTGTTGCAGCTAAGCAGGCTTTATATAAAGAACTGATAGTGGCTTAACTCTTAGTGAGGAATTCAAAATGATTAAAGAATTATTGGAAATAATTGAGGCACAGCGAGAGTATATTGACGCCTTGCCTGAATCAGTGGTTTCGACGTTACCAGTTATGCCCGGTCACGATAGAGATTGGGCTGACGAGGTAATTTATGCTGCTAAGAAGTCCTTGGACGACAAATAACCGGTCATTAATCAGTATATCATTCGGGTATAAAAATACGGCAACCTTCACAATAGGTTTTACTTTAGTTCCATAGATATCGTGAACTAGTGATAAAAATTACGAAAAAAGTGGTGAAAGAGATAAATAAATGTTGATTTCTGTGCGCACACACAGTAATATAAACACATAGCAAAGACGCACCTCGGTCACCATTCAGGGGTAGGACATTAACCATGAATATTCAGTCATCGAATACACAGAACTTCGACCTTCGTAACTACTACCTTTTCATTAAAATTGCCCAGGATGACTTTAACGGCGAACTTAACCTATCTCACGTTGAGCTGAAAAACGGCAACACCAGCCAGCCGTTAGAAATTAATTCGGTAATAGGCATGAAGTATGACGCTAATCAGTACACGTTGATCTGCAAATTTGATGATGAACATGCAGACTATTGTGATTCACCCGAAGCATTACGTCGTATCTTTGAAGCAATCCATTCTTCTACAAGCGATGCCTACATTGATTTGACTGCTGATGTTGATTCACTCGATGTAGACGCTACATTAAATAACATCATTGAAATTCAATTATATTCAGACTCTGACCTCAAGTTTTCAAAATCAGTCGCAATCGTCCATTAATTTGTAATCATTGACGCGCCTCGGTCTTTCAGGGGCAGGATAAACCAACATGTGCAATAAAATCTTTGAAACCACTCACCCCAAAAATAGTCACAACGTTATTGTTGAATACGATGCAAACCTACGCCTTGTCAATGCTACCTATGAGGACGGCGAAGACGTTGATATTACTGATGTGGTAAAAGCCCACCTGCAAGATGACATTAATCATTTCGCTTCATTCCAATTATCTTAAAAGAGGACACGCATATGAAAACCGTTGAAACTGGTTGCTTTGGTATCACTATTACTACCGCTGAAAACAATACAGCAGCTGCATCTATCCAGTCTGAAATGCATGATGAAGCCCTATCGAGTGAACATCCATTTAATGTCTCAGTAGATGCCCTTGAATCACTTATTCTTGCTCAGTTTTGCGCTGGCATTGATATCACTACACCTGCTTACCTTCAAAGCATTGAAACGGCATATGAGGCTATTAGTACACAACATAGTCATTGCGCCGACAACGACGAGGGCATGATCTACATTCAGAAAATAAGAAATATCCAAGCACAAGTAACGGAAAGCATAACCTATAAAGCGCGAAGTGAAGACTGGGCAGAGGCAATGGAAAGTTCAGGCGATGAAGAAGAGCAAGCCTTACTCACATTACAAAACCGTCTAGCTGTAGAGCGGTTGGAGTACGATGCAGAAGTCGATGAATTTTTAGAAGAATTTGATTGCGAAGTTACCGTCATCTAGTTCACCCATTATTAAGCCTTTATTTTTATAAAGGCTTTTTTATTGCCCACATTTGACTACTTAAAAGAGATATCAATGAAAATTACCGTACCGTTTATATATGAAGCCTTAATTGTGAAACCACGATGTCGTAAACCATCTCTCGCGATCATTAGAGATACCTTTGAGGTAGAGATAAGAGAAGTGAATGAAGTCACGCTTCCTGTCGCATTTAAAGTGGGAGAATCATCTATCCGCTGGGATGGCAATAATTTGTGGAACTATTACTACGACATAACAGGCAAGACCCCCGCGTTAGTCACAGCTGACACCGTTAAAAATAATACCGAATCTGGCGAAAACAAATATTCTCATCGTTCAGCGACATCGCCTTTTAGTAATTTTTGGTTACACGGGAATATATCAGACACAATGAGTGCTAGGCATAACGTTAGGCTTCATGGGTTTCATCATTATATTGATGACAACTGCGTTATCGAAATTAACGACCTCAAGTACCGCGAATGGATAGACGATAATAAACAAGTGGTTATCGATAAAGCCAATGAAATTGCCAAGGGCTTACTTATTCTAAATAACATGTTATTCACGCAGGTGGGTGAGCCACGGTATGTTATCGTTACTTTCGGCTTAGGTAATAATCATGGCGGCACAGGCATGTTTATTCAATCGCACTACAATACCAATATTGCTAACGATAACTACTTTAATGCCCTTCAGTATGATGCAGCTATCCAATACGCTGATAAAATAGCAACAAATCGAGGCGATAACAAAAGTGTGCCCGTAAGACCAAATTGTGGGAACCGTATCAAGGTTTTAATTCCTGAAGCGGTAAAATGCTCGCCAAATACAGAGCATGGCGCCGGGTGTGATTTTATGAATAAGATTGAAGACGGTATTGTTAAGGCAGGCCCATTGGGTGGACTCTTAACAGGGCTTTCAGAGATAGCGAAGCATGAAACGCAATAAAGGCTATCTGCCTGAAAAAATCCATATCCACATCACTGTTTAGCCATACAGCCATATAGAAAGAGGCCCCAACGTGAGGGCCTTTCATTTTACATATGAAATAACCGCCATCATTCTCTACTTCATACACATAGCTAGTCCTAGATATATATCGTTTGAAAGCCGTTATAAGACTAACCCCGGCGTCAAATCAATCCCCTTGATTGAGAAGTTAATATACATATAAGTTAAAATATGTGCATAATTGCTGTTGGGTTCATTCAACTCATTGGCGCTGCAGTTGCCTAAGTCAAAAGAGCATTACATATAATTTTCCACCTTTATACAGTAACCACTATGGTTCGCGTGTCAGGGTGTAAGCAGCAATCATCTTAATAATCGTGCACGCGACAATTATAGAGGTTTACTATGCCAATAATAATAAGTGCAGATCACTTTGATGCTGCGAAACATCAAGCCTATGCAATCCGTGACGGCTTAATTCAATCATCAATATCTGAAGGCCTGTCGGTACTTCTCAAGAAATCATATTTCTTAAATGCTTGGGCAACTGTACTAGGCTACAAAGACTGGGGTACATTTCGAGCTAAAACACTTCATGGACACCAAGGTAACAAGAACAATACTATCATTTCACCAGATACGCTGGTGGATTTAGCAAGCCTATTACGAGAGCGTTGCTATATCGGTCAGGGCGAAACCTGGTTGTTTGAGTATATTTTATTTTCATGTGCCTATCCTCACGAAAAGGATCGCTTTGATGAGGAGGAGATAGCTCACTACAATATCGTACCAGGCAGCAAATCACACCCCATAGTCTTAGAATTAGGTCCTGATAAGTACAACCGTCACATCGTTAACTATTTTTTCTTACACTGCTACTGTGCCAAGTTAACTGAAGACGACATAGAGGAACGTCTGCTCGCTTACTTCAAGAATAAGCGAGATAACTTAGAAGATAAGTCACGGGATGTGGTTAAACTATGCTATTACGACGTATTCCCGAAGTCCGGTAAACGTGTCAATGATGTAATTGAAGATGCAATTAACGATAACTGGCTTGTTTGCAAAACGACGTACAAGTATGCCAAACCGAAGAAGCAGTACAGCATTTCTGATCGCGCTATTAATTACATCTATATGTCGATGACATCCGATTACTGCGAAGACTGGGTATTGTGGAATAAAGCCGTAGACGATCACATAAAGGCCTCACCAAATGAATACCGTATTGAACCTGAACACAGGCGGGTTAAAGCCTATCAAGATGATATTAACCCAGTAGACTATGCAAATAACTATCTGGCCCCGGCATTAAACAATCAAAATGCGCCGTGCATCGGGTATATTTATCAAGATATTAAAAACTATTCGCCGGGAACACCTGTCTTTCATTTACTGCCTTATCTCATATTACCGCCCGGACACCATACCAAATATGATCTAAACCATTCATCTGTCATTGCTTGGGTAAGCTATTGCAAGGATGGCAAGGTCATAAAAGAAAAAGAAGAGCATGTCTTCTCATCCTTTGAGCGCCCTTATAGAAACAAATGTCATGTGCTGGCTAAAGGGATACACGATCATTATGGACAGTACCTTGATGTCTCACAGTTTGATACTGTGGTAATAACCTATAAATGGAAGCTTATGCTAAAGCAGCCGATAGGCGAACAGCAAAAGGTAAATTTAGATCACGAAGTAATGCATTACTTGTCGTCCGACAACAAGAACACGCTATACTCAGCTCACGGTAGGGGAGGTACCATCACTAATCCTTACAGCTTTATCCATTTATCACAGGTAACCGGGTGCGCTTCCACAAAAGAAGAGATGCAGACGGCAGAACGATGCCAAAACCAACTTTATTACTTTACCGCGGAACCAGAAAAACACCTGGTATCCATAAAAGAGTACGTATACGTCAATACAGTCCCATTGGTTAACTATCGTTATTGATATAAGGTAGGCCTCAATCTAACCGGGGCCTAAAATCTTTGCACTATTCAATATGGATGTGTATATCTATTCGACATCTCAAACACACAAAAAGTACTGCAAATGATGTTATACAGCGTTATTAGGTAAGTGATTTAATTCGAAGTGATATAAGTGGGTCTAAGAGATAAGAAATACTGCTGGGTGCAGTAGGGGATTAAGCACGTTTATTTCTTCCATGAAATAAGAAAGCCCATCACTATGGATGGGCTCCTATTGCCTTACCTTCCGAGTGAAACCAAACCATGGCTCCAAGCGGGATAATAATAACAAGTCAGCATGATATGCACAACAAATAAATCATGTGCAGTACCTTTAAGTAGGCAAAAAAAAGCCCGTCTCAGAGAAACGGGCACAAGCATGTTTTTTTTGTTTGTTCGCAATCAGAAAACTAACTGCAATTGCATTGTAGACTATTATATTAGGAAGTAAAGAAGTTATTGCATATTTATATACTATTTTGCAATGCACTGATTTGTTTGCTTTTTTATTATTGTCGCTCCCCTAGCAGTATTCGTGCACCTTTATTATTTTTTCTTGCTGCCCATTAGTTTATCTCGTCGCTGACCCTTTCTATAACTAACAACGTCCAAATATCACGCCTTGCACTCGTTCATCATGGCTCGCTTCATACGCTCATAGTTCTTCGTATTATAGAAAAGGGTCATTCGTTTGTTCTCGATGATTGCATCACGATTTTTGCCATCATCCTTTAAATCAATTAAGTACGACTTCATTACTTCAGCAGGGTAATAAGCAACGAGCTCTTCACGAGAATCAAATACCTTATCACTGACGGGAATTTTAAACCCTGGCTCTAATCGTCGCATTACTCGGACGTAAAAATTATCAAGGGGACGCATTTGCATATGGCCAGCGCATTCGTGGATAGCGTTCCGCTTACAACCTAACGATGACCTATTCTAAATATCTTTCCGCACGCTCTGGATTTTGAATGGCTAGACCGCGGTGCTGAAGAATGCCGATTTGTTCTGTAATACTAACCACGGATTTGTTGAATTGATTCATTATGCCTTATCTTCCATGACGTAAAATTCAGGCATAAAAAAGCCCGCACAATTTGAGCATTGTTAAGAGGCTTGGCGGGCG
>NYSS01000183.1 GCA_002683135.1 Planctomycetota bacterium
GCGTAAAATAGGAATCCCAGATTCGGTATCCCCTGAGTGTCGAAACCGACGGCAATCCGAATTGTGTCTCTTTGAACATCATGGACTGGGCATCTTTAACATTCGAACTGCATTCCCCCACAACAGCGACTGAAGCTGTTCTTTTTCCAGTTCGTTTTCACTCGTACGAATCAACGCGGCCTCCGGCACCAGAAAGGGCGCATGCGATCCGAACATCACTCGCTTGGATGAAACTTTTTCAATCAACGTCGCAATGCCGTCGGTGGCTTCGACGCGTGCAGTGTCAAACAACACCTGTGTTGATTCGGCCAGTGAATTTAGCAACGGACCCCGCGGACGATCGTTGAGGATTTGTACGGTTGCGGCTGGAATCTCACGCATCAGTTTCGGCAACGGCGCCAGATCGACATCGGGAACCCGCATCAAGGGATGCTGTGTGCGTGTGTCCTCAAGTGTCACTGCAATCTGAATCAAGCGGCCTGCCGACGCGGCACGTTTTACAAGCTTGACCAAACGTGGATCGCTGAGCGTGTAGCCGTGATAGTTCGGATGTAACCGGATTGCGGGCATGCGATGAATGTCGGTGCACCGTCGCAAGTCCTCTTCCCAACTCGGAAGAAGAGGATTGACCGAGCCCACAGCGACTAATTCAGGATATCGCTTGCATGCTTTCGCCAAACGAGCGTTTGCGGCGGTAAGATCACGATGAAACACGCCTTCATAACTTCCGGCCCACGCTTGAGTGATTCCAAGTGAGCGGAATTTGCCGATTAGTTTCTCGGTTTCATCGAGCGGCAACCGGCGAAATGGCCACCGAAACAAACTGACATTCGTGTCGACAATTCGTGCCGGCTGTTTTGGTTTGTCTTCGGATATCGCGTTTTCCGTTTTAAGTACCGACGCGGTTCCGATCGTCAGGGCCGTGCCCAGAAGTTCGCGACGATGCATCATGGCTTGGAATCATCCTTAGCCTATCGCTTCGATGGTGAGCGAGGTGTACTCCTGAGCCGTGGTCAACTCAGAATTTCCTTAACAACTCGCGGCGGTTCAACTCCCGTGAGTCGTTCTTCCAATCCGCTGCGAGTAAAAAACAATTTTTGATGATGCAAGCCCAGTAAATGTAGAATGGTGGCATGGAAATCATGGACACTGACGGGATCCTCAATGACGGCATGTCCGAAATCATCGGTCGAACCATAGGTCGAACCACCTTTCGCGCCACCACCAGCAATCCAAGTCGTGAAGGCTTGCATGTTGTGATCGCGGCCTGTGGCGGTGTCACCTGTTTTCTGTGAGGTAGGCGTGCGGCCAAATTCGCCGCCCCAGATGACTAGCGTAGAATCCAGGAGTCCTAATCGTTTCAAGTCTTGCAGCAAGCCGGCCGTCGGTTTATCGGTACGTTGACAAACGGCTCGATGATTGTCCGTGAGATCAACGTGGCTATCCCAAGGTTGTTCTTCGAGGAAGATCTGGACAAATCGCACTCCGCGTTCGATCAGCCGTCGAGCGAGCAAGCAGCGCCGACCGTAGGAGTCGGTTGCTGGTTCGCCGATCCCGTACAACGACAAGGTCTCGCGACTCTCTTTCGACAGGTCAATCGCTTCACCGGCCGACAGTTGCATGCGGCCGGCGAGGCTATACGACTGGATGCGAGCATCGAGCTGAGGTTGGTTTGGTCGTTCAACCTGGTGGATCTGATCGAGCCGTTTTAGCAACTCCTGCGCGGACTCAGTGACCGCCGAAGGCTGCTGATACTTCTGTTTGAGATTCAGGATGGGCGAGCCGGTGGGCCGGAAAGGAGTCCCTTGGTAAATCGGCGGCAGAAATCCCGACGTCCAATTGCGTGTACCGTTTTTCGGAACACCCAACGGGTCATTCAGCACCACGTACGCAGGAAGGTTCTGACTTACGGACCCCAATCCGTAAACGGTCCAGGCCCCTAAGGTCGGGTATCCCATGAACAGCCGACCGCTATGGATTTTATAGAGTGCGTTATCGTGGTTGGGATGATCGGTCCACATCGAGTTAATGAGGCAGATTTCGTCGGCCATCTGCGCCGTATGCGGCAAGACGTCCGACATCCACATTCCCGACTCTCCGTGGCGTGCAAATTTATACTGACCACCCATCATCACACCAATGCGATCGGTGCCCGTATTTCCGATCTCTTCGATATTCCCTGGGAATGGTTTTCCATCCAACCGATCCAGTTTCGGCTTGGGATCAAACAAGTCCATCTGACTCGGTCCGCCGTTCATGAACAATTGGATCACCGACTTGGCTTTCGCCGGATGATGGCCGTGTTTTGGTCGAAGATCGAACCCAGATTCCGAATGCGGTGACTCAGGTTCTTCAGCAAGCGCCGACGTGCCGCCGAAAAAATCGCCACACAGCAACTGCGCGAGCGCGGCCCCGAGCAGACCGTCTCCGGCCCGGGCGAAAAAATCTCGACGTGAGTTTTGTTGCATTAGTGAATCAGGCATTACGTTTCTTTGAGCTGAAAAACCGTTAATCGACATACAGGAACGCCGCTGAATTGAGGATGGCGTGGCAAAAAGTCTCCAGCGCTTTTTCGGAGTTTCCTTGCCACTTTGATTCGAGCTCCTTCAACGCGGCAATTCCAATTCGTCGCTCTTGATCGGTCGGCCGACGACTTAACGCCAAACCATAGACGGTTTCAATCTTGGCACTGTCATGATGTGTATTTTGAGCCTCAACGATCGCGGACACGCGAGCGGCAAATGCCGCAGATAACTTTCGCACATGCCCATTGTTCATGAGCATTAGTGACTGCGGTGACACCGTGGAGACATTTCTGGCGAGGCAATTCGGCCCCATTTGGGGATAGTCGAACGTGTCCATTATCGTCGGGATTTCGGTACGTCGATATCGAAGATAGACACTGCGACGCCAGTCTCCGGCTTCGGTGGGATTGACGCTGACCAGACCCTCACGGCTAACGGCCACGGTATCGGGCAAGCCCCCTGGGCTCATGTCAAGTTTCCCGGCAACGAATAGCAGCGAGTCACGTAATGCCTCGGCGTCCATCCGCCGCAGCGGCATACGAGAAAGCAGCCGGTTTTGTGAGTCTCGTTGCTGAGAGACTTCAGTGATGCGACTTGATTGCCGATAGGTGACCGAGTTCATCATCCGGCGGTGCATTGCTTTTATGCTCCAACCATCTTCAACGAATTTCACGGCGAGCCAGTCGAGTAATTCCGGATGCGACGGCCGACCACCCTTAACCCCAAAATTATCGAGTTCCTTGACAAGCCCCGTGCCGAAATGATGGTACCAAATCCGGTTTACCATCACTCTGGCTGTCAGCGGATGATCGGGCTGGGTCAGCCATTGAGCTAATGCGAGTCGGCGGCCGGTCTTGCGGGTGCCGGCGGGGAATGGCGATTCGACCTTAAACGGTGTCCGACCATCGGTAAGCATCGACGGCACACCGGGGCCCACCAGGCGACCTGCCAGATTGTGTTCTCCGCGATGCAATATATACGTTGGCGAGGGTCGTCCCTTGTCCCACAAGGCTCGAATGGTAAGTGACGGCTCCATCTCTCGCCGCAATTGTTCGATCCTTTGCTGCTGTATTTCAATCCGGCGGCGGACAGATAGGACTTCATCCGGTAACTTGGGTTCTTCAATTAATTCCGCAACCTGTAATCGCTCAACAAGTATTCTCTGCCCAAGAGTACGATTATTGTCGGCAATTTTAAGTGCGGTTACCGTGGCCTGATTATCCGCATCTGATTGGTTTGGGTGCGCGTGTTGCAATAACTTTATTTGCTGTTCGGCAATCGCCTCTTTCTGCTGTGTTTGGATTTTCTTGATCGCCGCTTCCAATGGTGGGTTCGTGGCCGCCACTCGTTTTCGGCGCTGTGTAGTCGCGATATTCAGCGAGCGAGTCTTAAAACTACTCCAATCATGTTCATCCAAGGCACCCTGAAAGATCGCCTTGAATCGATAGTAATCTCGTTGAGGGAGCGGGTCGTATTTGTGCGAATGGCATCGAGCACATTCCATGGTCAGGCCCATCAATCCGGAACTGACGATGGAGATCGCATCACTGATCACTTTCAGCCGTTCTGGCACGAAGTTCATCGTTCGAGACCCGGTTTCGTCGATTCCCATCCGCAAGAAGCCGGTTGCGATCAAGTTGTCGACCATCTCCTGCGTAACGAGCGGTGCGTTTTCGTGGTCGATCAATTCATCGCCGGCAATCTGTTCGATTAAGAAACGGTTGTACGGTTTGTCGTTATTAAAAGCAGCGATGACATAGTCGCGGTATTTCCAGGCCACGGGGCGTACCGGATCCGCCGATAGCCCTCCCTCGGAGTCCGCGTAGCCTGCCAGGTCGAGCCAGTACCGTCCCCAGCGTTCGCCGTAGTGTGACGACGCCAATAGATGATCCACCATTTGCTCGTACCAATCTCGCCTCGCCACATCACGCCATCGTTGCCATTCTTCCAGGCTGGGCTGTATGCCAATGAGGTCATAATACGCTCGACGGATCAGTACTTCTCGTTCGGCTTCAGGAGAGAAACCGAGATCGTTCTTATTCAATTGCTCAAGAACAAAATCATCAACCGATTTGTTTTTCGCTGTTGATTTCGGTGGCTGAAATGCCCAATGTTGCCGGTCTTCGTCGGTAACGAGAGGATCGGATTCGGTCGTAGCGACATCGGGCTCGATGGCAACTTCAGGCGCGCCGGCCTTGATCCACTCTCGCAGTTTCTTGACTTCCGAGGACGACGGTCGCTTGACGAAGAATTTAAGCAGCTGTTCTCGAGGTGGACACGCATTGTTTTCAATGCGTTGTATGAGCCGGCTGGAATCAGGATCGCCGGGCACCAGCGCCGGGCCACTCTTGCCCCCTTTGAGCATTGCCGTTCGAGTACGTAAGTCCAGCTTGCCCTGTTGAATTTGCGGTCCGTGGCAGGTCGTACATCGAAGCAGAAAAATCGGCAGCACTTGATGTTGCGAGATGATTTGCGCGGTTGGTTGTGCCGGTTCATCGGCATGGGCGCCACTTTCGAGCCATTGCCGAATCAGCGTCTGCTCTTTTTTACTCAAACGCGGCTCGCCTTCCGGTGGCATATCGCCGGCACTGACCATCTTCCATAACAAGCTCTCATCGACAGACTCAGCCACCAGCACCTCGCCCGACTCGCCACCGCGGCGGATTCCGCCCATGGTCGAAAGGTCCAGGTCGCTCTTATGGACCTTTTTGCTATGACACTTCCCGCATTTCTCAATCAAGATTACCTTGATATCGCTTTCAAAGACCAACGGGTCTTCGCCCGAGCCGGCTTGAGCAGTCGTTAAGCTCAGCACGCAGAGAATGAAGATAGTAAGACGACCGGTCATGCGGTTTGCAGGTGTGATTTCGAGGAATTGAATGGACAACGGGTTGATCGGCCAACGTGCGTGACTCGGTCTCTCTTCAAGGATTACTTTACAGCCTCATTTTACGAATCACTAATCGGCACCGCCAGAATTTGTTTACTGCGCCAAACGCAGGTCGAGAATTGGAATTCGCAAAACGAACGGCAAATGAACTCGTCAAAC
>NYSS01000184.1 GCA_002683135.1 Planctomycetota bacterium
TCCCGGTCGCCAACATCCGGCCCGGAGAACGGACACCGGAGCTCCAGCGCAGCAAGCTCGACCTACTGGGCGCGCTCGACAAGGGGCTGCTGGCCCAGATGGGCCCGCTCGACGCGCTCGAGTCATCAATCGCGAACCAGGAGCTCGCCTTTCGCATGCAGGCGGCCGTCCCTGAGCTCTCCGACTTATCTGACGAGACCGAGGCGACCAAGTCCATGTACGGCGTCGACTCGCCCTACAAGCAAACCCAGGTCTACGCGCGCCAGTGCCTCCTCGCCCGACGCATGATAGAGCGGGGGGTCCGGTTCATCGAACTCACGTGCCCCCATATCGGCGGCGCTGACCGCTGGGATCAACACGGCAACCTCAAACGCGATCACGAGAACAACGCCCGCGCCGTCGATCAGCCCATCGCCGCCCTGCTCACCGACCTGAAGCGCACCGGGCTCTTCGAGGAGACCCTTGTCATCTGGTCAGGCGAGTTCGGGCGCACGCCGTTCGCGCAGGGCGCGAACGGCCGTGATCACAACCCCTACGGGTTTTCCCTCTGGATGGCCGGCGGCGGCATCAAGGGGGGCATGACCTACGGCGCCACGGACGAGTACGGCTATCACGCCGTCGACAAGCGGGTCGAGATCTACGACCTCCACGCCACCATGCTCCACCTGCTGGGGTTCGACCACACCCAGCTCACCTTCCGCCACTCGGGCCGTGACATGCGGCTGACCGACGTGCACGGCAAGGTGGTCACGGGCGTGTTGGCCTGAGGCCGCACCTCACCTGCGGTCGGCCACGAGCAGCACGTCCGCCGCCTCTTCGGGGAGCAGCTCGGCGAACAGCTCGATCTCCCTCACGCCGACGAACGCGGCGCCCCCGTAACGCGAACGTACGTCGAGCCGCACGGAGCGGATGCGCCGCGACTTGAAGACGATGGTCTGCTTCCGCCGCACGTCGTTCGCGAGCGTCACCCGAAAAGGCTTGTTCCCATTGATGGTCACGTCGACGTCCTGCGCGTGCTCCACGCACAGCTTGAGCACCGATGCCCGCACGGAACGGGGCAGCCGAAAGGACACCCAGGGAGATTCGTCGCTATCGACGCAACGCCACGGCGAGGCATGACGGCCATCCACCACGTTGCCAGGGGCCGCGCCGCTCCACCGCGAAACCGGCCGATGGGAACTCGACATCGCCTCGACCCCCTGGCGCGGCACGAGATGACGCGCCGCGTCACGCACGGCCTCTCGATGCCAGGCCTCCTCGACCCCGTCGATCCACAGGTCGAGAACATTGCTCCGGAACGGAGCCTTCTCTCCGGCGACATCGAGCACG
Organism: Planctomycetota bacterium; assembly: GCA_002683135.1. Lineage (GTDB taxonomy): Bacteria > Planctomycetota. The sequence continues at coordinate 1,330 of NYSS01000184.1, forward strand.
GCCTGCACCTTGACGCCGCCGTTCTTGACGAACGGTCGCTCCAGATTCGCGTCCGTGGCAAACAGAGCCTCCCTGTCCACGTCCGCGACGGTGTCCACCGCAGCGCCGTCGACTTCCCAACGCAACGTGCCCTTGGTGGAGGCGAGGGCGTCACGCACGTCCGGCCCGACGCGACGCACCCACGCGATGAGCGGGCTCTGGCCGTTCGAACCGATCACGAACGCTGCGTCTTTCTTCACCGAATCCTCGGCGCGCATCCGCGGGCCCAGTCCGGAGGCCCGCGAGCCACGGCGCAGGAACAGGAGCGCGAAGCACGTGTCCATGTCGCCATCACCCCAAGCACCGCCTTTTCCCTGGCGCCCGAGGATCACCCGAGCACCCAGGCTGTGCCAATCACGGCCGCCGATACGGTCCTTGTGCGCATAGGACCCGATGCGCTCGAGGCCGTACATGAAGTAGTAGTACCAGGAGGACCCGCCGTTCAGATTTTCACTGACTGACCAGTGATCCTTGAACCACATCAGGCCGTTGTTCACGGCCGCGCGGACACGCCCGCGGATCGCTCCGCCAGCGCGCAAGTCCTCGAGGATGTCCCGCACGATGATGAGCGAGCAGACTCCCGCTGAGGTCAGGCTCGACGTGTGGTTCGTCGCGCCGTGCCGGTAACCGAACCCCCCATAGGCGCTCTGGTCATCGACGAGCGCCCGAGCGACCCGCTCCCAGAACACGCGCTTGCCGACCTTGACCCCGGCCTTCCACGCGGCCCGCAGTCCCAGCAGCGCGTACTGGGTGTTCGAGATGTCCTCGTAGCCAACGTCCCCGTTCTCCACACCCGTCGCCGAGAAGCCAAACGGGTAGCCCCAACGCGCCGCGCGCCGCTGGGAGCCATTGCCGCACAGATCTACGAGCTGCAACGCCAGCCCCCGAATCTCCTTCTCCGATACGGCGCCCTTCATCTCCGCCATCGCCATGAGGACAACGCCGAGGTCATAGGTGCGCCGGTATTCGTGGGACCGCAGATACGCCAGCGCGGCGGCCACCGCGGGGTGGTCCTTGGGGAGGCCGCACTTGAGGAGGGTGTAGAGGCACAGCGCCGTCTGACCAACGTAGTAGTCGCGCTCGATCGCGGGCCAGGACCCGTCGGGATGCTGCTGCTTCAACAGCCAGCGCACTCCGCGTTCGATCGGCGCCGCTAGTTCGGCCGCGGTGATCGCGTCCACGGCCGGAGGCTTCGCCTCCGGCCAGCCCTTCGCCCGCTTCGACCACAGGCGACGGACGCCACCGCGATCGAGAGCGCGGGTCCGGATGGACGCGGAGTGCAGTCGGCCGACGAGCGGGAAATCTTCATTCGCGTCCTTGTAAGCACCGAGGTCGAGCCACGTCTTCTTCGGATACAGGATGTCACCAGACTGCGCGGCGCTCTCACCGTCGAGTTCACCGTCGACCCAGAGACGCATCACCTTGCCGTCGTACGTCCCGACCACGTGATGCCACCCACCGGGGGTGAACGTGCGCGACGCCGACAGGTACGTCAGTAATCCGTCGCCGTCGTCGGAGCCGACCGACGCGACGGCGAAGCAGAAACGGGTGTCCCGGACCCCGAGAAGCCAGCCGCCCTCCTTGGCGCCGTTGTCCTGCAAGCACGACACGATGCCACCCCAGGGCTGGGGGCGGTCCACCCGGACCCACGCCGCGACGCTGAACGACCGCTTGGGGAGCTTGACGGTCGTGTGATCGTCGGTCACCCGAAACCGGGCCTTCCCATCGAGGACGAGCGCCTCGCGGTCAGCCGTGATCGCCTCGGTCACCACACCCGGCATGTCGTCGGGCGCCGTCCACGCGTGCAGGACACGGCCCCCCTGGCCGGGGGCCACACAAGCCAAGAGGAGAAGAACGGCGAGGACACGCACGGCCCTAGGATAGCGGAGGCGGGAATCCAGGTGGGCACGGATCTTGAGGGTCACCGACCCCGGTGCAGTCCCGGCCCGGCTGCTACCATCACGCCGCATGGCGGCCTTCGAATACCACCCGATCGTTCAGCGCGGCCCGGATACAACCGAATACCGGAGCCTGACGTCCGATCACGTGACCGTAGAAGGCGACGTCCTGCGCGTCGAACCGGCCGCCCTCGAGCTGCTCGCCTTCCATGCGTTCGATGACATCACCCACCTGTTGCGCTCCGACCACCTCGCGCAGCTGCGGAAGATCCTCGACGACCCCGAAGCATCAAACAACGACCGCTTCGTCGCCCTCGAGCTCCTCAAGAACGCAAATATCGCGGCGGGGCGAGAGCTACCCGGGTGCCAGGACACGGGCACCGCGATCGTGACTGGGTGGAAGGGTGAGCGCGTGCGAACCGGAATCGAGGACGCCGAAGCCCTCTCCAAGGGCATCTACCGCACCTACCAGGAGCGGAACCTGCGGTTTTCCCAGATGGCCCCGCTCGACATGTACACCGAGCAGAACACGAAGACGAATCTCCCCGCGCAGATCGAGATCTACAGCAAGCCGGGCGACGAATACCGCTTTCTGTTCATCGCCAAGGGCGGCGGCTCAGCGAACAAGACGTTCCTCTACCAGCAGACGAAGGCGCTGCTCAACGAGGAGTCCCTCGAGCGCTTCATCATCGAGAAGATCCAGTCAATCGGCACCTCCGCGTGTCCGCCGTACCACCTCGCGCTGGTCATCGGCGGGACGTCGGCCGAGTTCACCCTCAAGACGGTGAAGCTGGCGAGCTGTCATTTCCTCGACGACCTCCCTACCTCCGGCGATCCCGCGGGCCGCGCGTTCCGCGACCTGGGTATGGAGGAGAAGGTGTTCGAGCTCTGCCAGAAGACTGGCATCGGCGCCCAGTTCGGCGGCAAGTACTTCGCACACGACGTACGGGTCATCCGTCTTCCACGCCACGGTGCTTCATGCCCCGTCGGGCTCGGCGTGTCGTGCTCCGCCGACCGTCAGGCGAAGGGCAAGATCACCAAGGACGGCGTCTTTCTCGAGCAACTCGAGACGAACCCAGCGCGCTTCCTCCCGGACATCGAAGCGGCCGAACTCGACGGCGCGGTCGTCTCCATCGATCTAGGCCGCCCGATGGATGAGATCCGCGCCGAGCTGACGAAGCACCCCGTCGGAACCCGCCTGTCGCTCTCGGGGCCGCTCGTGGTTGCGCGCGACATCGCCCACGCGCGGCTGCAGGAGGCCGTCGATCGTGGTGAGCCGCTTCCGGACGCATTGAAGACGCAGGCTGTGTATTACGCCGGCCCCGCGAAGACGCCGGAAGGACTCCCCTCCGGCTCGTTCGGCCCGACGACCGCCGGACGCATGGACCCCTACGTGGACGGCTTCCAGGCGCTCGGCGGCAGCATGGTCATGCTGGCCAAGGGCAACCGCTCACAGCAGGTGACCGACGCATGCGCGCGGCACGGGGGTTTCTATCTCGGGTCGATCGGTGGTCCCGCCGCCCACCTAGCCCACCACAGCATCAAGAACGTCGAGGTCCTGATGTTCGAGGAGCTCGGCATGGAGGCGATCTGGAGCATCGACATCGCCGACTTCCCCGCCTTCATCGTCGTCGACGACAAGGGAAACGACTTTTACGCCCAGATCAACGCGCGCCGCTCGGCCCAGATCGACGTCTGAGCGACTCCCACCAGGTCAGGGCCGCCCCAAAGCCTGCTGAACTCCACCCGTAGAGCACCGCGATCCACGGCCTCCGGACCAGTTCCGGATTGCAGGTACAGCCTCCTCCGGGTAAACAGGCAGCCGCCAACGTCACCGACAACTAGCACCGAGGAAGTTGCGCCATGCCTGATCGTCCGCTGTTCGCGCTCGGCACCCTGCTTTTCTCCGCGACCTTGCTCTTCGGGCAAGCTCCGGCCCCCGAAGGCAGCTGCGTGGGCCTTCTCGCAGCCAGCAGCTCGCTCGGGCCTGGCTGTGGGAACCCAACGCCCGACCTGTTCGCGAGTCCCCCGGTGCTCGGCGGCGCGGTCTTCGCGATGGTGAGCAGTTCGTTCCCGAGCGCTCCGACGTACGTGTACATGAGCATCGGCAGCCACACGCCGGTCCATCTCGGCTGGGTGACGAACTGCACGATCTACGTGGACCTGGTCAACTCTGCCAACTTCTTCGTCATCGCGCAGGGCTTCACTGACGCCACCGGGACGCTCATGCTGCCCCTGCACCGGGTCCCGAACGACCCGTCACTGCACGGGCTGCAGCTGACGATCCAGGCCGAGGTCTGGGACGGCACCGGCCCCGTCTTCGGTGACCACCTGACGAACGGGATCCTCCTCACGGTGGGCTGCTAAGCGCCGGGTCTGAGCCCCGCAACCGCCGGGCTAGTAGTACGTAGCCAGCGCGCCGATCGAGAGCTCGCTCACGGGCATCCAGTCCCGACCTTCCGAGATCGTCGCCTCAACGAGGGTGACGCCGGGGTATTGCGACTTGCGCAGACGGAAGCCACGTTCCCTGTCGACCATCGAACTGGTCTGATCCCGGAAGGGAACTGTGGGCTTCTCCCGATACGCTCCCACGGTCCACGAACGTCCAGCATCATCCGTCATGAACGTGGTCTCCCGTGTCTCACGTGTGGCCGGATCGCGGAGCGTCACGGTGACGGAGCCCTGCCTGTCGGATGTGAACGCCAGCGAGTGGACCTCGGAGACCATCGCTTCAGGGTCCTGAATGAGGGTGACAGCACTCCAGTGATTGCCAGCGTCGTCGGTGCGAAACACGACGGGCCGAGCGCGCCCCTGCGCATCGACGCGAACACCACCGACCCAACCCCTCAAGCGATCGGAAAAGAAGACCGCCTGGAACGTCGTCCGCTTGAGATCGTGCACCTCGACTGCGAGCCGGCGCCAGGTGCGGCCGCCGGTGTGGGTCGTCAGGATGAGGCCTTCAGGCGTGCCATCGGTGCGCGTCAAGCTACCCGTGATGATGAACTCCTCGACCGAGACGGCATGGATCGCCAGCGGCTCCAGGGACGTGTAGCGGTGCTCACCTGGAGTCGGAATCTCGAGCTTGGGTCCGCTGCCGCAGGCAGCCAACGTCAAAGCCAGGATGATCGTCAGAACCGGAAGCCGAGTCGTTCGCAGGAACACGGTGCTCTCCCCCATCGTTGCGGACATTCCCCAGGGTTTATCGGGCGGGCCACTCAGTGGAATCAAACCGAACAGGCCACCCGAGACAAGAGAGAACTGTGCCCCGGGAAAAGCAGCGGAGCCGGCGAAACGCTTGATGCCTCCCCTCGTAACGGGCAAACGCCGCAAAACCGTGGGTCTCAATAGTGAGACGGGACGATTCTCAGGAATGCGAGGAGTCTCACAAATCGCTCGAACGGCACTCAGAATGAGAGAACCACCGCTGGGCGCCGCAAACGACAAAAGCCGCAGGATTCGGAGCCGAGGCCTCTAACCTCGTAATCAGCTAACTGGCAGCGATTTATGTAGTGCCCGTACCGGCCAATCTCCCTATAGCCTTACCACTGTTGACTTTAGGTTGCGGAATCGCCAGACTCGATTCTGCGACTCCGAACAGGAGACGCACCATCCAAAACACACCTGGACCACCGTTTATGGACCCGAAAACCCTGGGAGCGGGCCCGCTTCCCACTCGTGGTTCCGACGGTGGAGGAAGGGAAGATGGAACGTCGGTTCCTCTCATTGATCGGGGCGACAGCCCTCGTCGTCCTCTCCGCCTGTGGAGGCGGTGGCGGCGAGCAGGCTGAGGTAGCCACGGCTACCCCGCCCACGGTCCCGCCCCCGTTCGGCGGCGGCGGACTCCTGCCTGTGACCGAGGCCGAGGAAGAGCAGATCTTGTCGACGCCGGGCGGGCCCCCAGCGCTACCGGACGATCTCCTTCCTGGTGACCTCTACGCCCGCCGCGAACCGATAACGGCATGGTTCCCGGGCGAACCGGACTTCACGCCACCCCAGACCGGGATGGACCAGCTCGGCAAGAAAGGCCTCGGCGCTTCACCTGGGCCGGGAATCCTCGCACCGAACGTGAACAACAACGGCGGACAGGTGGTGACCCAGGTCACCCTCGGCCCCAACGCGATCGGCGGTGGCCCCGGACAGCAGCCGGTGCCCGAGCCGGAGACGGTCGTGCTCTTCACCCTGGGCGCCGCGTTCGTGGTCTTCACGCTCTGGCGCCGTGGCCTACTCACCCGAGGCCGCACAGCTCACGCGCGTATCTGAGGCCGCCCCCCCCCGGAGACGTGACCTGCGGGGGGTGAATGCTATCTTTCCCCCATGGCCCCAGCGGACGAACGCCAAGCCCTGCTCCGGCAGCTCCCTAAGGTCGACACCGTCCTCGACAGTGAGCCTCTGGCGGCCCTGGTCACCGAACAGGGACGCGGCTTGGTGGCCTACCACGTCCGCCGCACCCTGGACGCGCTGCGCACCAGCCTGCTCAACGGAGGAGGTGCGGCACCTCAACTCGACCTGGCATCCGTATCGACGGCTGTCGCAAAGAGCCTCCACCGAGACGCCCCCCTGCCCCGTGTCCTGAACGCCACCGGGGTCATCCTCCACTCCGGCCTCGGTCGGGCGCCGATGGCTCCTTCCGCCACGGCCGCCATCACCCGCGCAGGCGGTTACTCGCTCCTGGAAGTGGATCGGGCCAAGGGCGCCCGACACGCCCGCGACTCGCGCGCCGCAGCGATCCTCTGCGAGCTCACGGGCGCCGAAGATGCGCTCGTCGTCAACAACAACGCGGCCGCGACGCTGCTGATCCTCTCGACTATCGCAGGAGGGCTCGAGGTCATCTGCTCCCGTGGTGAGATGGTCGAGATCGGCGGTAGCTTCCGCATCCCCGACGTGATGGAGGCATCCGGGTGCAAGCTCGTCGCCGTGGGAACGACCAACAAGACTCACCTTGAGGACTACGAGCGCGCCATCACCGAACAGACGGGTGCCCTCCTCGTCGTCCACACGAGTAACTACCGCATCGTAGGTTTCACGTCCTCGCCACCATTGAGCGAGATCTCCAAGCTCTCACACGAGAGAGGGCTACCCTGCATCCATGATCTGGGTAGCGGCTCGTTACTCTCCCCGGAGGAGCTGGGCATGGGCGACGAGCCACCGGTCGGGAAGAGCCTCAGCGACGGCGCCGACGTCGTCTGCATGAGCGGAGACAAGCTGCTCGGAGGGCCACAAGCAGGGATCATCCTCGGCACGAAGGACCTGGTCGGCCGCATGCGACGTCACCCCCTCGCGCGAGCGCTGCGTGTCGACAAGATGGCGGTCGCTGCCCTGGAGGCGACTCTTGCCCTGTTCCTCGATCGCGACCGCCTCGTGGAGAACCACCCGGTGACACGCATGATCTCCCAACCCGTCGACGCCCTCCGGCCGCGCGCCGAAGCCCTCGCCACCGCGATCCGCGCCGGCGTCCCAGAGGGCGCTGAAGTCGAAGTGATTAGCATCACGTCTGAGACCGGTTCAGGCGCGCTCCCGACGTTGCAGATCCCGTCCGTCGCCGTGGCGCTCAAGGGACCGCGTTCTCCTGATAGCCTGGCCCGCGCGCTCCGGGAGAACCACCCAGCCGTGTTCACTCGCATCCACGAAGACCGGGTTTGCCTCGACGTCCGCACCCTCCTCCCGGGAGAGGCGGAAGAAGCGGCCGCGATCGTGGTCGCGGCCCTCACGGATAACCCATGACCACCGCCAAGACTATTCGGCTGACCGCATACTCAGCCTGTGGGGGCTGAGCGGCCAAGGCCGACCCCGGCCGCCTCTCCCAGGTCCTGGGAGACCGCCAGACCACACCCCACCCGGATCTCCTCGTCGGCTTCGAAGGCAGCGAGGACGCGGGGGTGTTCCGTATCGCAGATGACCGCGCCCTCGTCATGACGACAGACTTCTTCCCTCCGGTCGTCGACGACCCCTACACATTCGGGCGCATCGCCGCCGCGAACGCGCTCTCCGACGTCTACGCCATGGGGGGACGCCCCATCGCCGCGCTGAATCTCCTAGCCGCGCCCAAGTCGTTGCACGCCGATGTGCTCGCAGAGATCCTCGCCGGGGGAGCGGACATGGTCCGTGAGTCAAACGCGGTGATCATCGGCGGACACACGGTGGAGGATGATGAACTCAAGTACGGTCTCAGCGTCACAGGGGAAGTCCATCCGGACCGCTTCGTCCGCAACAGCGGCATTCAGCCCAACGACTTCCTCTTGCTGACCAAGCCGCTCGGAACCGGGCTGATTACCAGCTCCATCAAGGCGCTCGCTAACCGAGGCCCTGAGGTAGAAGAGGCCGTCCGTTGGATGACGATGTTGAACAACACCGCCTTGGATCTGATCCTCGACGCCAAACCGCACGCCATGACCGACGTCACGGGCTTCGGCCTGCTGGGACATCTGTCCGAGATGCTCGGCGACGACCCGCTGGTCGCCAAGATCCAGATGGCGGCGGTCCCTCGAATCGCCGGGGTCGAGAACTGCTTCAAGCCAAAGTGCCGCACGCGAGCCGCGCGGACCACGGGCGCGTTTCTGGGCGAGAAAGTCGTCTACCACAGGAACATCGGGGCCTGGGAGCGCGAGCTCCTGCTCGACCCTCAGACCTCGGGCGGCCTGCTCATCTCCCTTCCCCCGAGCCGCGCAGAGAGCCTCGAGGCCCGGCTCCGCCAGGCCGGGCTCGAACAGGCCCAGGTCATCGGATCCGTGACGTCAGGCCAGGGCCCGATCATGCAGATTCATGGCGAGCCCCCGCCACGCAGCTCCAGCCGTCATTGACGCCCCCCCCTCCAGACCGTTAAAACGCCCAGCCCGCGAGACGGGAGCGGATCGATTCCTGGTGGAACGCCCGGTCTTCAAAACCGGTGGGACGGGCAAATAACCCGTTCGGTGGGTTCGATTCCCATGCGCTCCCGCCAATTTTCTCTCGCCGGACCGCGCAGGAGCATCCCGATCCCCACATCCGTATACCGGGACGGCCCGCGTCCTGTGGATCCCGTCCGGGAGATTGCGGATAACGGACGGGGCGAAGGCCCTTCCCATGTCCAAGACACTACTCCTACCCGGCTTGTGCGGATTCGTGATCCTCGCCTGCCTCCTGGCCGGCTGCGAGAACGAGGTGCGGGCCCGGTCCGGATTCCACGCGGAAGCCGTGACCACGGGACCGGGGCCGATCTGGCGTAACGAGAGCATCCTGATCCGTTTCTCCCGCCCGCTGGCCTCTGGACCTCTACCGTCCCGGGCGCTGATCGTTCGGGAGGCGGGTGGTCGCGTAGTGAAGACCGACCTCGAACGCGACGGGCGACACCTCATCGTGATGCCGGCGACCTCCGCAGACACGGGCGGGGTCCGACTGTGGCCACGAACCACCGAGCTCTCCATCTCGATCCCCGTCCCCCTCGCGGGCCCGACCTTCCGCAGCGTTGACGGGGCCGAGTTGGCGCGCGGACACTCCGCACGGGTCAAGATCAACGACGGCGAGCGTCGGCTTCAGGGGAGCCTCGAGCTCCTATCTTCAATACCAGCCAGCGGCTCAACCGACATCGGGATGGACCAGGAGATCCGTCTCCTGTTCAACGCACCGCTGGATGCTCGATCGCTCACCACTGGCATCCAGGTCGTCGATCGCCGACGTCGAGACGTCGTAGGAGCGACGCCGCGGCTCGTCGCCAACGACCACCGCGAAGTCGTAATCAGGCCCTTCGAGGTCGAACTGCGGGACGCACGCGGCATGAGCCTGTTCAACGCCGGCGCAGCGTACGACGTGGTGATCACGCCCAGTCTCCGCTCTCGCGACGGACGCAGCCCGACCGAACAGCAATCCGTCACCTTCACAACCGTGGACAAGGGCACGCGCCTGCTCGCCGTCCAATTCGCCGACGAGACCGACTTCCATCCCGAATCACGTCCCTATTACCACGACTCGCGGGGCATACTGCGTCCGCGGCTGAGGAAAGACGCGGCGTGCAGTTCGGGTGACGGACACACCGAGCTCGTCAGCCTGAGGCGAGCATGTGACCCGGACGCTGACCCTCAATCCGTCCCCCACGTGTTCTCGAGCTGTCCCGCCCGATCACAGGTTCTCATTCCAGGCAACTGGCTGGGCGAACGCCCCCTCTTCGTGACCGGCATCGCCTTCCTCGCGACAGGAAAGTTCGACCATCCGGTTACCGCGAACGAGCTGATCGTCAACATCGGATATCTGAACCGCAAAGCCGACGAGGCCCAACTCGGGTTAGGCATGGAGCTCGACCTTAACCTCCAAGGGTGGCAATCCATGAACGTCGGTGCGGTCGACGGCAAGGTAGAAATCCGTCCGAACGAGAAGCAGCCCGGGATGGTGTACCTCGGCTTCGGAGAGGCGTTCCACTACGACGGGAGTAACCGAGACCTCGTCATCGATATCCGACACGAGGGTGTCTCCAACGTCTACGCCATCGCCAAGGACGGGCTGGACATACGCGGCGCCCCCCATCCGACGCCGGGACAGGGCCGCCCGCAGCTCGCCATCGCCGCCGGCGGCGCCAAGACATCCGAGCGGCCGCCGTCCGACTTCTCCCTGCGCTGCATCCTCTCCACCGAGGTCAACGACCCGATTCGCACGCGGTGGTACGTCGTCAGCGATGTCCTCAATCCCCGCTTCAAACCGCGAACCCCGGCCTACGGCACCCATCTTTCGGAGCGGGACTTCAAAATCGAATTCCAGGGTGGTCGACCAGAGCTCGATGCCTATGGCCAGATCGTCAAGAACCCGAACGGCACCCCACGCTGTGTCCGGACCGGCGTCTGGACCACGGTGCCTCCCCAGGACGGAAGCCAGGCCGTCCGTCTGCGCATCACGTTTAACGACCGCTGGTATTCCTCTGGCGAAGACCTCCCTGAGATCGAGTACATTTTATTGAGATACCTTGGGGGCTGAGTCCCTCATCCGCGACATCGGAGCGCAAGCCATGACCTCGAAACGCAACCTCGCCCTGCTCTTCCTTCTCGCCTTTGGCCTTTGGGCCTGCGGCGGAGAGGACAGCTCGGGCGGCCAGAGCACGGACGCAGTCGACACCTCCGGCTCACCCACCCCGAGTCCCGCAAACCCGGACGCACCAAATCCAGACACCACCGAGATCAGCGGTACTCCCGTACCCGCCCCGCCCCAAGTCCAGGAAATCCCGGAGCTGCCGCCCCTCAAATTCGAGCCCCCCCTGCCATCAGATTCGATCGCGTCGGTCAATGGCACACCGGTGCCCGCGAGCGATCTCCTCGAGTTCGTGCTGACGCAGAACTTCACAGCAGGCGTGAACAGTCTCGTCCTCGCCAAGATCGTCGATCACGAGGTCATGAAAGAGGAGATCGCGATCAAAGAGGGCGCGATCGACGACGAGATTCGCGTCTTGCTCGAGCAGTCTTCGACGGGCCGCACGGTCGAGGAGATGGAGAAGAGCGGCAACATCTCGATGAAACACCTGCGACGACAGGCACGCACCCAGCGTGGCTGGAAGGAGATCTTCTGGAAGCGTCAGAACATCGCTGAGGACCAGCGACACGAGCAGACGAACCAGATGCTGCTCCAGTTCTGGATCCGTCAGACCATGCAGGGCTATGAGACCCGCATCCGTGGGACCAATCCGGGCCCGTTGCCAGGTCTGGTTGCGCAAATCACCGACAAGTCTGACGGGCACGAGATGTACGTGACTGCCGGCGAGTCCCTCGACTTCCTGATCGGCCTCGCCAAACTCGGCGGTCTTATTGACGGCCGCGAGCAGATGATCGACCGCACCCTCATCACCAACGAGTTGGAGAAGGTCGGATCGGAGGTCACCGACGAAGAGATCCTGCAGTGGGCGCAAGAGCAGCGCGCCAAGCATCCGCCCCCCTTCACTTGGGAGCAGATCTGCAAGATCAAGGGCACCTCGACGGAACGCGAAATGGAACGCACCCGCCGCATCCGCGCCCACGAACGGGTCGTTGGCGAGAAGCCGACGGAAGCCGAGGTCATGGCGTTCATCGAGGCCAACAAGTCGTTTTTCCTCGGGAAGACCAAGAAGGTCAGCCATGTCCTCGTCCGCACGACGGACGCCGACACCGACCTGCCCATCCCGGGCCTGGCTGAAAAGGCCGAGAAGAAGATCCGGATCCTGCACCAGAAACTCGTCGAAGGCCTCGACTTCGGATGGATCGCCGAGACGTACAGCGACGACACGGTCACCGCCCGCGGTAAGGGACGGCTCGCCCAGCCCATCAAACAATGGGGTGGCCCTGTAGATCCGGCGTTCCAGAAGGCCGCGTGGGCCCTGGAGAAGGTCGGCGACATGTCCGAGCCGATCAAGAGTCGCTTCGGCTGGCACGTCCTGAAACTGGACAATGTGAATGAGCCCAGCAGTCGTGAAATCGACTGGAAAGATCCGCGCTACTGGGACTGGGTCATTGACGAGTACATGACAAAACAATCCGATGCGTGGCTCGACGCATTGCGAACGCAGGCCGACATCAAGCGCGAACCGGACGAGGTCGTGTACGGCTTGAAGAAACAGTCGTACTGGCCACCGTCGAACGACCCGAAGGACTCGCCCAAGAAATCGGACGGCGGCAAGTAGCCAGTCGTACGTACTCGGACTGCCCCTCCATCGGCCCCGCAGCGCGGCCCCCCCCTCGCAGTCGAGGGCCGCGACTACGGGCGCACGACGTTTTGACGGAACGAGACATGGACATCGCCGTTCCATCACGCCCCCCACTCCCATCTCTGGGCAGCCGTTAACCTCACTCCGCCGCTCGCCCGGACCCGGTGGCGCCTCAAGGGTCCCTTTCGATGCCTCACATCCTGACCTGCTTCGTGTTGTTCCTCGCTCCGGTCACCGCGCAAGACCTGATCTACTCGCTCGCGCACGACATCCCCGGCCTCGCGCATGACCTCAAGAAGCATGAACTGCACCGCCTGCGACCCGGCGGCGGGACAGCTCCATTCGTGCCGTTGGAAGCCTGGAGAGTCCTCCTCGGTGACCGCAACGGAAACGGGATCTATGACGATGAGCCGTCCGACATCAACGCCCTTCACATCCGCAGCACCGGAGGTGGACTCGCCAGTTGGTTGATGTCGACCTCTGTCACGATACCGCTCGCTGGTGGCACCTGCCTCAAAGACGGCGACGTGTTCGCATTCGATGGCCACGGAGGCGTCGACGTGGTCTACAGCGAGAGCTTCTTCGAGGTCGCGACGCAGACAACCGCGATCGACATCGACGCCTTCGCCGAGGGTCCGGGCGGCGCGCTGTGGTTTTCGTTCGCGGACGATGAGTTCACCGCGAGCCCGGCGCTCACCGCCCAGAATGGCGGCGCGCCGAGCATCGACGAGCAGACCGTCTTCCGGCTGGACCCGGCTGCTACGGAAGCAGTGATCGCGTTCACCAAGACCCAGGTCGTGCAGATCTTCAACCAGGCGGCGGGGACCGGAGCCGCGTCGGTGGTCGATGTCTGCGGGCTCGCATCGGACCCCGCGAACCCCGGACATCTCCTCCTGTCCAGTCGCAGCGTGAGCAGCTCATTTCAGGGAAGGGTCGTGACGACAGCGGGTGGCGGGTCCACCTGGCTAGTCGGGGGACAACCCGTAGGACCGGCGCTCTTCGGACTCAGCGCCGCACCGACCCTGGACGCCCTCTCTCTCTCCGTCGAGTCACCCCACCCCGTCCTGCGCGTTGACCCGGCTGGAGGGTCGAGCGCCGCTGGCGGCCTGGGGCATTGCGAAGTCAGAGATCTCGTACCTGGTGAGGTCGTACAGCTCGTCGTCAGCAACCCCCGTTTGCCTGGGCCATTCGCTTGGCAGACGCCGAACGTCCTGGGGTTCGTGACCGTCTTCCCCGATCCTATGGACCCCAGCACCTGGGCCAGCTTCAACGTGCCTCAATGGCACATGGTCGCCAACGCCAACGGTGTCGCCGATTACACCTGGAACTGGAACGGGCTTGCTCCTGGCATGGCCTTCCTCGGTCAGGGGTTCAGGATTTCAACAGGAGAGGCCACGTCCCCTGGCATCGTCACCGTCGCGCCGTGACGCGGGCACGACATGGCGACCGCTACCCCATTCGCATACGATCCATACGGACCAGCCGTTCGCAAACGCATCCATGAGGAGGAGGGTGTCGCCCTGTAACGCAGCCGTATTGGTCACGCTGGCCGGGGCTTCAGAGAGACCATGACGCGCGTCATTCTGATTGCTGCCGCCCTCGTCGGTGCCCTCATCGCGCTTCTCGTCTGGATCTCCTCTCCGGCGGACGACCGCCTGAAGACACAAAACGAACTCATCGACGGCAAGGTCAACAGCCTGGGGCGACGCACCGGTCAGCGACCTCGCGTCGCCGCCAACTGGCCCCGTAAAGCTGCCCACGTCCTCATTCAGATCGCGTATCCCAAGGACGACCCCCGCGCGGCACGGGGCGGGGCGACTCTCGCATCCCTACGCGGCAACGGCGTGACGTACCGTCGCAAATCCGTGAATGAAGCGGCGCTCGAACGTCACCGCGTTCCCGTAGCAGCGGTCGAGGGCGCGCTCGCTGTAGCCAGCCAGCTCCTCGAGGGGCCGACCCCGGCGGGGTTCACGGTTACCATCGATGTCGGCAAGGGGGCCCAGAACCGCAGCGCCAGCGAATCGGACGCCGTGGGACTCTTGAGCTTGTTGAAGGGACGGTCTGATGCGTGGACACCCCCCGCGCTGGCGCTCAAGTCCGAACGAACGCCGGAGGCACCCAGCGATGAGATCCCGACCTGGCCCTCCCTCCCCGCCCTCGGTCCGCCTCAGCGATACCAGAAGTCCGAGACCCTGCGCGCCCCATCCCAGGTGATCAAGGCCTTGTTGAAAGCCCTCCAAAGCAACGACCGATTTGCCTTCGAGGGCGTGGTCTACCGCGTGGTGAGGTGGGAGCCCGTCAATCCGTCCTGACGACCCAGCAGATCACCAGCAGCAAGACAACGACCGGCAGCACCCAACGCCCGACCCGATGGGTAGCGAATCGGAACGGATCGGCGCCCGTCCACAACGCGTGACCAAACCAGAACGGCATGGACAGCGTGAGGAGGAACAGAAGGACGCCGGCTGGGTTCGCCTCGAGGGCCGTGACAGGGTTCAACTCAGCCATGTTCGCGAACGACGTGGTCAATCCACAGGACGGACACGGATAGCCATTTCGAACCATGAAGTCACACGGCGCGAGCCCGAGTTGTTCGTGCGTCCCGAAGCCGCGGGGATCCGGATTCAGCCAGAGCGCGAGCGAGAGGACGGCGAGCGATCCGAGGATCGCGAAGATGTTGGTCAGGTGCCAGAACACGGGATCAGATCTCTGCCGGCAGGTCGAAGAAGCTAATCCTCTTCTTCCATACCCATGATGATACGCAGATAGCTCTCATAGCGGCGGTCGTCGATCTTACCGGCGGCAACCGCATCCTTCACCGCGCAGTCGGGCTCGTGGTCGTGGGTACACTCGCTGTACTTGCACGACTCGATGTACGGCGCGAGATCACGGAAGAAGATCGCGATGTCCGATGGCTCGAGTCCCGCGATACCCCATGAACGAATACCCGGCGTGTCAACAACGAAGCCACCCTCCTTCAGCGGGATGAGCGCGGTCGAGGACGTGGTATGACGGCCCTTGCCCCACTTGTCGCTCACGGTCTGTGAACGCAGCTCGAGTGCCGGCTCGACGGCGTTCAGGAGGCTGGACTTGCCAACGCCCGACTGACCAGCGAGAACCGTCGTGCTGCCGACGAGGAGCTCTTTCAGTTCGCCAATACCCTCCCCGGTGACGAGCGAGGTGAACAACGTGTGATAGCCCATGTCACTCCAGAGGGCCGCCATTTCATCGAACGGTCCGCGATCATCGATGAGATCGGATTTGGTCAACGCGATGATCCCGTCAAAGCCGCCCCGCTCTGCGGCCACGAGGATGCGGTCCGCGATGCGAGGACGGAATGCCGGCTCGGCCAGGGCCACCGTAATGAGGACCTGGTCGACATTCGCGACCATGATCTGCTCCTTCCCCGTCTCCACCTGCAGGCGCGCCAGGTAGCCACGTCGGGGCAAGACCTCCTCCACCACCGCGGTCCGCGGCCCGAAGGAGGTGACGCGGACCCGATCCCCCACGGCCACCGGCTTGGTGAACTGGTCCTCCTCACGAAAGAGCGTCTTTCGGAGCGCGCACCGCGTCTCCTCACCGTCGTCAAGGGCGACCCGCGCGTGGCGGGAGTGGACCCGCGTCACCGTACCGGTGACGCTGCGCCCCGGAGCGGGACCCCGGACCCGCGAATTCAGAGCACGGCGTGCCATCGGCGACAGGGTAACGCTCAATAACCCCAGTTGTCACGGCACATTATGCCTGCCCGCGGGGCGCGGATGCGCGCGGTTGATAGCATGGCCACATGACAGATCGCATGGACGATGGCATCAGCCCCATCTCGGAACTCCTCGCTGAGCTCCAGGCTGGCCGCATGGTCATCCTCATCGATGACGAGGACCGCGAAAACGAAGGTGACCTGGTCTTCGCAGCGGAGACCGTCACCCCGGAGAAGATCAACTTCCTCCTGCGCGAGGCCCGCGGTGAGCTCTGCCTTTCTCTCTCCGCTGAGATCACCGAACAACTGGACCTGGAACTGCAGGGTGAGGACTCCGCCAACCGCTCCGGCAACACGTGCGCGTTCACCGTCACCATCGAAGCCGCAACGGGGGTCACCACCGGCACCTCCGCCTTCGACCGGGCCCGGACCATCGAGGTCGCGGCCGGACCAGATGCCTCGGCAGCAGACATTCGCAAACCCGGCCACGTACACCCGCTCCGCGCGCGGAGGGGAGGCTCCCTGGTGCGACCCGGTCACACCGAGGGCAGCGTCGACCTGTGCCGCCTGGCTGGGATGCGAGAGGCGGCCGTGATCATGGAGATCCTCAAGGACGACGGGTCGATGGCCCGCCTTCCGGATCTCCGCGCTTTCGCGAAAAAGCACCAGATCAAGATGGGGACAATCGCTGACCTCATCGCTTATCGCCGGCAGACCGAGCGGCTCGTCACCCGCGGACCGACGGTCTCTTTGCCAACGCCATTCGGGGAATTCGATCTGACGGTGTACACATCACCGTACGATGAGCGCGAGCACATCGCGCTGACGCGCGGCATCGAGATCACGGACGACGCCACAGCCATCCCGGCCCAAGCCGACCCGATCGTGGGGCGCGTCCACTCGGAGTGCCTCACAGGGGACATCTTCCACTCCGAGCGCTGCGACTGTGGCCCACAGTTGGACACCGCCCTCCGGATCATCGGCAAGGAGTCGCGCGGTTTCGTCCTCTACATGCGCCAGGAAGGCCGCGGGATCGGGCTCATCAACAAGTTGAGGGCCTATTCGCTCCAGGACAAGGGACTCGACACCGTCGAGGCGAACCAGGCACTGGGCTTTCAGCCGGACCAGCGAAACTACGGGACGGGGGCGAGCATCCTCTTCGACCTGGGGATCCGCCAGATCCGGTTGCTCACCAACAACCCCACCAAGCGCAACGCCTTGACTGGCTATGGCTTGGAAATCGTCGAGCAGATCCCGCTGATCATCTCCCCCAACGACAACAACCGTCGCTACCTGGAGACGAAGAAGTCGAAGATGGGGCACATATTCTGATCCGGCCTCGGTCGCCATAAGGCCCCTGATACCAACGGTTTGAGATTTGAGGGAAGTCCCCCCTGCCTCGCGCCGTCCAAGGAGCATCGGGAGATAATCCCCATGCTGACCCTCGAACGACCAGCACCCAGAACCCGGAGACGGCCGGTGGCACAGACCTCGACCGACAGGGAACTTCTCCTCCGGTCCCAAAACGGGGACCAGGAGAGCTTCCGTCGGTTGGTCGAGATGTACACGCCGCGGGTCTACGGACTGGTCCGCAACCTCGTGCGCTCCCAAACGGAGGCCGAGGATGTCACGCAAGAGGTGTTCTTCAAGGTCTACCGCAAGCTGGACACGTTTCGCGAAGACTCGGCGTTCTACACCTGGCTCTATCGGGTCGCGGTCAACGCCGCCACGGACTGGCTGAAGAAGAAGCGCCAGGACCGGGCGATTCAGTTGGACGACTTCGGCGCCATGTCCCTCGCTGACGATGCGGATGGACCGGATCAGAACGTGCGCACCAAAGACCTCCGGAAGGAGGTGCGCATGGCCATGGGAGAGCTCCCCGAGAAATTCAGGACCATTCTGGTGCTGCGCGAGTTGGAAGGGCTCCAGTACGAGGAGATCAGCGCCGTGCTGCAGATCTCCAAGGGAACCGTCGAGAGCCGCATCTTCCGTGCCCGCGCCAAGCTCAAGATCGAACTCGAACGCCGCCGCCTCGGCGCATAAAGCGTTCCGGGAGATAGCCGTATGAACCGCGAAGATTTCGAAAAACTCGTCAATCGAGAGATCGACGGCCTCCTCACGCCTGAGGAGGAGGCGAGCCTTAACGACTACATCTCGCGCGACTCCGCCGCCGCTCACGAACAGCGCTCCTTGCACGAGATCCACCGAGCATTCCAACGGATGGATCGCCATGAGGCGCCGCACGGGCTCGCGGAACGCATCGCCGATCGGGTCCTCGCAGAGCCGGCACCCGTCCATCGGTTCCCCGATCCACGGATGCTCAACAAGGTCGCAGCGGCCATCCTGATGGTGGCCGTGACCGCGTTCGGCGGATGGTGGATCGGCAGCCCCAACCCCGTCTCGGCGGGGGAACCGGAAGAGGTTCGAGCCCTGCAAGAATGGCGCGATAGCACCCTCCGCCTCTGGCAGGACAAATGGGACCTCACCGAAGCGCAAGCGAGGCAAATTACTGAGATCAAGGAGCCCTTCCGGGTCACGGCCAATGACGACGCCGGCGATCTTGAGGGCGGCAGGGTCCTCGCCAGCCTCAAGGAGTTCGGCATCCTCACCCGCTACTGCAAGAAGAACGGCATCAGGCTGGAGGAAGCGGAGCGGCTGATCGAGCTCGCTGAGAGGTCTAAGTAGCTGCAAGTAACCGCCCCGGGCTGGCGCGCGGGTCGTGGATCTGAGATAACTCCCGGCGGTGGGGGCTCGTAACATCCGCCGCTTTACTGACATCGGGAGGGGACACGATGGCCCGAGCGACCGGCGTCGAGATCACGGAAACCGAGGTCCGCGTTGTCGAACTCGACGGCACGGACAAGAAATACAAGCTGCTCGGCGCCGCGGCCGTGCCGATTGAAGCCGACGACGACGGCGGACGCTCCCCAGAGCAGGTCGGCACAGCCGCCCGGGCTGCGTTCCGCGCGACGAAGGCGAAGAAGGAACAAATCGTTCTTGGCCTCCCAGCCCATGAAGCGGTGATTCGCGAGATCGTGATCCCCTTCACCGACAAGGACCAGATCCGAAAGGTCATTAAGTTCGAGTCGGAGAGCCACCTCCCTTCGTCGAACATCGACGAGGTCATCGTCGGGTTCTACAAGGTCTCGGAGACAGGCCCGCGTAGCCGCATCTTGATCTTCGCCGTAGAGAAAACCGCGCTGAAGAAGCGGCTCGCCATTCTCAGCAAGGTGGGTATCGAGCCGACGCAGGTCGACCTTGGGGCGACGGCGCTCTACTCGATGACGCGGCTTATTCCCGATCTCGCGTGCGATGACCCCGACGACACCGGCGTCAACGTCATCCTCGACCTCGGAGAATTCACGACGACGGTGGTGGTGACAGAGGGTGAGACGCTGCGCATGATCCGCTCCATGCGCATCGGCACGGAGACCCTGGCCCGAACCCTTTCAACCGACCTCGGTATCGCTCCCGACGAAGCACGATCCGTAGCGCAGTCGCTTGAAGACGGCGACGCGCCGTTCGCCACCGCTGGGGACGTCGAGTCTCGCGAGCCGTCTACTGCGCTGACTGCGGACGAGCTCAAGACGGACATCATCCGCGACAAGCAATCGGATTTCGCGCGCCGGATCATCAACGAAATTCGCCGCACCCTGTCCTCTGTGCACGTCGAGGGGCGCGTCCAGGGCATGTGGCTGACGGGCCCCGCCTCCGGGACCGCGGGCCTCGAGAGCCAGCTACACGAGGCGTTCGGCGTCGCCATCAAACCACTCGACGTCCTCTCCGGTGGCGAGCACCGCGACGACACCTCCGCTGGTTCCTTCGCCGGCCCGGCGATTGGCCTCGCCCTCAAGGCGCTCGAACACGACCCCGTTGGCCTTGAATTCAGGCAAGAAGAGTTCGCCTACGCGCGGAAGTTCGACCGCGTACGCAACCCTCTCCTCTTTGCCTCTGCCCTGATTCTGGTGCTGCTTGCCTTCCTCTCCATCATCGAAATGAAGCGCATCAAGTCGGTGGAGAAGGACGTGGAGTTCATCGCCGACCAGACCAAGTACGAATACGACAAGCAGATCGTGGCGTCGGCTTCAGCTCACGTGGGCTACTACGATTACGCCACTCCGAAGGAAGCGGAGCATATATCGGAGAAGCTCGGGAGCGGTGAACCGATCAAGCGCATCAACCTCGCGACCCGCGAGTTGAACGACATCGCCACGCACCTGAGCAACCACTACGGGATCGACCCACGCGGCGGCCTCGGCGAGGACGCCCCCGAGAACATCGCGACCAGCGCCCTCGTGCGGCTCGAAGCGTGGGTCAGCGTCCTGAACCGACTTCGCGAAGAGAAGAAGGTGATCTACAAGATCGACAAGCTCGACGTGTCGGACACCAAGGTTCAGTGGACCATGCGCCTGCCCCGCTCCTCGGTCACCATCGCGAGGGACTTCTTGAACCTGGAGTTGCCGAAGCTCGACGGGGTCTCTGACTACAAGGGCGGCGACACGAAGTCCCTGGGCGAACAATCCGAAATCACCAGCTCCACTCTCAACTTCGAGCGGGGGTACTAAAGATGGCGCTCCTACGCATCACCGCAAAGAAAGACGCGGACGCTGAGGTCAAGGGCAAGGGAACCGTCAGCGGGTTGAAGGCCCTCGTCGTCATCCTGATCCTCCTTGATCTTTTGGCGGGCGGCACCTACGCCTACCTCCACCTTGTCCAGGGGAAGAAGGTCGAGAAGACCCGCGCCACAGCGCAGAAGAAGCTCCTGAAGATCCGCAAAAACAGCCTGCAGATTGCGGAGGCTGTGCGCCAACTCAGCAAGGCGAGCACCGAGGACGTCTCCGACCCCCAGACTCCGGCCATCACCGTGGCGGAGGAAATGAAGATCACCGAGTACATGTTGATCCGCCAGGGCGCCAAGCGCCGCTTTGCCAGGAGCGACGTCTTCGAGGAGCACGTCGTCACCATTACCTGGCGCGACAAGAACGGCTACAAGTTCTCAGACCTGATCAAATACCACCGACTTGTCGAGGCGATGAACCCGAAGATCCAGATCAAGCGCATCAACTTCGGCAAGCGCGACGACACCCCCGACTCTTGGTGGCGGCCGACCACGACCGATATCCGCGTCTTCAAGCCGAAAGCCGAGTAGCTCCGACAGCGAACGCCCAGCCCACGGCTACGCGCTACAACCGCGCCGCCAGCCGTTCGTGGTAGCGCTGAAGCGGAGTGACGCCGATGCCGCCCTTCGACGCGGCCTCGATGGCGGAGATGGCGGTGGCGGCCCCCGCCAGGGTGGTAATGCAGGGAATGCCCTGGGCGACGGCCAGGCCGCGAATATCCGCCTCATCCGTACGCGGCCCCATGCCGGAAGGGGTGTTGATGACGAGGCGGATCTCGCTGTTCTTCATGTAGTCCGTGATGTTGGGACGCCCCTCGGCGATCTTCTTGACGCTCGTGGCCGGGATCCCGTTCCGCTCGAGGATCTTGCACGTGCCCTCCGTCGCGACGAGCCCGAGCCCAAGCCCATCGAGACGATGAGCGAGCGCGACGATGTCGCGCTTGTCCGCGTCCTTCACCGATATGAACACGAGCCCCTCTAACGGCAGGTCGTTGCCGGCGCTGATGTGGGCCTTCAAGAACGCCGCCCCGATCGAGAGGTCAATTCCCATCGACTCGCCTGTCGAGCGCATCTCGGGGCCAAGGATGATGTCGCATCCGGGGAACTTGTGGAATGGGAATACGGGGTTCTTCACCGCCATGTGATCGGGGATGACCTCCTCAGTGAAGCCGAGATCGACCAGCTGCTCCCCCACCATGACGCGGGCGGCGATCTTGGCGAGCTGGACGCCCACCGACTTCGAAACGAACGGCACCGTACGCGAGGCGCGGGGGTTGACCTCGAGGATGTAGATCGCCGTCCCCTTGACCGCGAACTGGACGTTCATGAGCCCCTTTACGTCCAGCGCAAACGCGAGCGCCTTCGCGGCCTGGCGGATCTCGTCCTGCAGAGAGTCGGAGAGCGTGTGGGGCGGCAGGACGCAGCAAGAGTCGCCGCTGTGGACCCCCGCCTCCTCGATATGCTCCATCACGCCACCGACGACGGCGGTGTCACCGTCGCAGACAACATCCACATCGACCTCGATGGCGTGCTCGAGGTACTTGTCCACGAGGACCGGCTTATCCGGCGAGGCTTCGACCGCGTGCGTCATGTACCGGGCGAGCGATGACTCGTCGAAGACGATCTCCATGGCCCGACCACCGAGGACGTACGACGGGCGCACGAGCACCGGAAACCCGATCCGGCGAGCAGCTTCCTGGGCGCCCTCAAGGTCGAAGGCGATCCCACTAGGAGGCTGGAGCAGGCCGAGCTCGTCGACGATGTCCTTGAACCGCTCACGATCCTCTGCGCGATCGATCGAGTCGGGGCTCGTCCCGACGATCTTCACCCCGGCGGCCTCGAGGCCGGTCGCGAGATTGAGCGGAGTCTGGCCGCCGAACTGAACGATTACCCCGTCCGGCTGCTCTTTTTCGTAGATGTTCAGGACGTCTTCGTGGGTGAGCGGCTCGAAGTACAGGCGGTCGGACGTGTCATAGTCCGTCGACACCGTCTCCGGGTTCGAGTTCACCATGATGGTCTCGTACCCGGCCTCGCGGAGCGCGTAGGACGCGTGGACACAGCAGTAGTCGAACTCGATGCCCTGACCGATACGGTTCGGCCCGGACCCGAGGATCATGATCTTCTTGCGATCTGTGCGCTCGACCTCGTCCTCTTCCTCGTACGTGGAGTAGAAGTACGGGGTGTACGCGTCGAACTCTGCAGCGCACGTGTCCACGAGCTTGTACGTGGGAAGGACGCCCAGGTCCTGACGCCGAGCACGTAGCGACGCCTCATCCGAACCGATGGCGCGCGCGATCTGTCTATCTGAATATCCGTAGCGCTTCAGCTCACGCAGGGTGGGCTCGTCCAGATCATCGAGGCCCTCCATCGCCACCAACATTCGGTCGGTCTCCGCCAACTCCTCGAAGTTGGCGAGGAACCAGGGATCGATCCCCGTGATCCGATGGATCTCATCCAGATCCACGCCGCCGTGAATCGCCTGGCGGACCTGGTCGAAGCGCTCCTCGTTTGGAGTGGCCAGACGTCGCCGGATGTCCTCGATATCGACGTGCGCGCCGGTCAGCAGCGGGTCTTTCGCGTCGAGGCCGAAGCCGTCGCGAGCGACCTCTAGGCTGCGATAGGCCTTCTGGAAGGACTCCTTGAACGTCCGGCCAATGGCCATGACCTCGCCGACGGACTTCATCTGGGTCGTCAGCGTCTGGTCGGAATCGGGGAACTTCTGGAACGCCCACTTCGGGACCTTCACGACGCAGTAGTCAATCGACGGCTCGAAGCACGCCGGCGTCTCCCGGGTGATGTCGTTGCGGAGCTCGTCCAGGGTGTAGCCCACCGCGAGCTTGGCCGCGATCTTGGCGATCGGGAACCCCGTCGCTTTTGACGCGAGCGCCGACGAGCGGGACACGCGCGGGTTCATCTCGATGATGCTGAGGCTGCCGGTCTCGGGATCGATCGCAAACTGAACGTTGCTGCCCCCGGTCTCGACTCCGATCGCCCGGATGATGCGAATCGCGGCGTCTCGCATCATCTGGTACTCGCGATCTGTCAGCGTCTGGGCCGGAGCGACCGTAACGCTGTCGCCGGTGTGGACACCCATGGGGTCGATGTTCTCGATGCTGCAGATGATGACGACGTTGTCCTTCTTGTCCCGCATCACCTCCAGTTCGAACTCCTTCCACCCGATGACCGACTCCTCGATGAGGATCTCGCTGATGGGTGAGAGTTCGATGCCCCGCGCGGCGATCTGATCGAATTCCTCCTGGTTGTAGGCGATGCCGCCACCGGACCCACCGAGGGTGAACGCCGGACGGATGACGCAAGGAAGACCGATGTCCTCCCGGATGGAACGAGCCTCATCGAGGGTGTAGGCGAGCCCCGAACGCGGCACCTCGAGCCCGCACTCCTCCATGGTCGCCTTGAAGGCGCTGCGGTCCTCAGCCCGGTGGATGACCTCCGCGGTGGCGCCGATCATCTCGACACCGTATTCATCGAGGACCCCGCTCTCCGCCAGCTCGATGGCGATATTCAGCGCGGTCTGCCCACCGAGCGTCGGGAGGATTGCGTCGGGCCGCTCCTCGACGATCACCTTGGACACATACTCGGCGGTGATGGGCTCGACGTAAGTGGCGTCGGCCATCTCGGGGTCGGTCATGATCGTCGCTGGGTTGGAGTTCACCAGGACGACCCGGTAGCCCTCTTCCTTCAGCGCCTTGATCGCCTGGGTGCCCGAATAGTCGAACTCACAGGCCTGACCGA
>NYSS01000185.1 GCA_002683135.1 Planctomycetota bacterium
ATTATGGATACTGAAAGCGGTGATTTTAAAATTACGAATCAAAAACCTGAATAGTAAATTCACTAAAAAGCACATTGTACCTGTATAAAAATGGTTTTTAATGAACACCAGCCTTGGTTCCTGTTAATTTTGAATATCAGGTGAAGCTTACAATAACTTCTTTTTTATTGAGAGTCAATATTTTAATATCTTTGAAATAAACTGACCAAAAATGAAAAAGAAGTTGTTTAAAACCTTAGCAAAACTCAACAAAAAAGTACTGCCCAGTTATTCTAAAAAAGAATTAGATTTGGCAAAAGCTAATAAATTGCAAATGGCAATAATTGGATGGAAAACCTGGGTTACAAAAAACTCTTTAGATTAGATAACGAATACCAAATTCTCCAGCTTTATAAACTAAAGATTTATCTACTCGCTTCTTCAATTTAACAGAACTATAATTTTACTAAATGGTAAAATAAATTTGATACAAAAAAGCCCCGAATTAAATTCGGGGCTTTAAATTTTAGAATAATTTTTTAAAACTAACTTAGTTTACCAAATCTTGTATAGTCACTGAATTAAAACACTATTTTTAACTTCACCATACTTAAAAGTCAAAAATGACTGATCAACTTCTCTGTTTAATTTAAAACAATACAACTATTAAGAGTAAAATTAAATACAAACCAATTCAGCATTAGCTTTATCTAAATCTCATCTCACTATTATATAAAAAAAACTATCCCATAATTTTGGGATAGTTTCTTATTATTATTTAGAAAAAAACTACATTCCTAAATCTGCTAATAATACTAAAGTTTCTAATCTCCATTCAGCCATTTGAAAAAGACCTACTTCACCATAACCAGTAATATTCATTCTATAATATTTATATGGAGTTGAATTATTAAATATAAAAAACTTTCTTTCTTGTCCTCTAGCAGTAAACTTTTCATCTGCACGCTCATCAATAACATCCCAAGTTACTCCATCATTTGAACCTGATATAGTCCAAGCACTAGGATCTCTTCCGGGAGCATCATTACCAGAAACAAGAATATATCTATTTAGAACTGTAGGTTCTTCTATCTCTTGTTGTAACCAAAAATCCCCTTCAATGATTTCCTTACCGTCAAATGATAAATACTTAGATCCATAATTTCCATCTATTAATTTTTTAGAACCTTCACCTGCATCTGCACCACCTCTATTTTCATGGCTAACAGATATAGATGCATTATTAGTTATATCTACAAATTCTGCTAATGGTTCAAATTGATAGGCTAAATTTGGATAATAAGCCTGGGATAAAGCTAAATCAAAAATATCATTATTATCAATATTAAGAACATCGCTTGCTAAAGGGTATAAATCTTCTCCAGCTGTACCGCTTAAGAAGTGTATTAAGCCCCCTGCATTTAAAGGTATTTGATAACCATCTCCCTTTCTAGCATAATTTTGAGAAACGAGTCTTAAAAAACTTGAAAGAAAATCTCCTCCTCCATTCTCTTCATAAAGAGGTAACCACCAATCTCTAAACCAATATATACCACCTACTGAAGTTTGTAAATAAGATTCTTTTATTGCTGCAGCTTCTGTTTCATAACCAAGTTGCATAAATGCGTCGTATACAAAGATTTTATTAAATTCTTGCTTTAAAACTTCTTCTCCAGGAGAATCATTAACACCATTAGAAGAATGTTCTACAATTTTACCTATTTCGGAAATAATTTCCGCCATAGTTGCCTGATTTTGCTCTAATCCACTTAAAGTGATATCTAAAACACTGCTTTCTACCGGACTATCTAAATAGGTTAAGTAATTTGATATTTCAGTGTTATCTGTACGATAGATTGCATATAAATAATTATCACCAAAGTCACCATATTGATCTAAAGCAAAGTTCCAAACACTCTCTGTAAACTCAAATGGCCATTCTATATCCCTATCAACACTTTCACCATAATAAACGGCTACATTGTTATTAAGAGACTGTCTATGTAAATATTCTGAATTACCAAACCATTCTCTATCTAAGAATCTGGCAGGAGCATTAGGACCGTCTGTATTAACTATTGCAGACGGTAATCCGTCAATAGCACTATCATCATCGGATTCACATGAAATAAAGCCAATGAAAATAAATACTAACATAAGTATTTTATAAGTAATATTTTTCATAACATGAAAATTAAAAAGTTAATTTATTAATTATTTATATATAATAAACGCCATTCGCTTATTTGCAGGTCTGAGCTTCCTGCGTTCTCTTCTACAATTAATTTAAAGAAATTATATGATTTCTCTTCTTCAAATTTAATTTTATTTTCGTAAAAACGTTCCTCAAATACAACATTAGATTGTTCATCTAAAAGTTCCCAATTTTCTCCATCAATAGCACCAAAAAGCTTCCAGCTTTTTGGATCTCTTTCTGTATAATCATTTGCAGATGAAATTGAATATGCATTAATTTTCACTGCATCCTCAAAGCTAAGTTGAGCCTCAAAACTCTGATCGAAAGGGCGTAGAAAAAATTTAGTACTTATACGTCCATCAACAAGCATTAAAGAACCTTCGTTAGCTTGTGCTCCTTTACTATTTTCTGCACTTACAGTAAGAGTTCCTTCAGGAGAAAAATTAACAGACTCATTTTCTTCTGTATTTTCTAAATATTCATATTTCAATTCTGGAAAATCTTCACGTGCTTTATTAAGTTGTTCTTCATAGATTTCACTCCAACCAAACGCAATAGTTGCCTGCTCTTTTAGGTCATGATTTGCAGCACCACTCCAAAAATGAATAAATTCACCCATATTCATTCTACGTGAAAATCTGTTTCCAGCTGCATTCGTTGGAAAATAATCTGCTAACAAATCATAAAAATTATTCAATAATGCAGATTCTCCATAATTTGAGTAGATAGGGTAAAACCAATTCTTAAACCACATAGTGCCTGGGCGAGGAAAATCATCTACATTATTCATAAAATCGTTATAGGTATGTTGAGCGAACTCATCTTTTCCTATACCTTTATATACATCGTAAACAAAAATTTCGGCCCATTTACTATCTCCCCAAATATCCCAAGCAGGATTGTACTGAATGCCATTTGTAGCTCCTTCAACGATATGACCTACTTCATGAATCATCATACTTAAGCCTTTATCAGGATCGGCTTCTTTCCAATCATATGGACCACAGTCTACCACATTGCGGTAATCATGACTAGCATCCATATATGTTGAAGGATGCCCTCCTGAATACTTATCCGTATGAAGAACAGCATATAATTTGGGATCATCACCATAAGGACCGTAAACTGATTTGATATACTCCCATACATTTGAAAATGTTGTATTAGGCCAATTAATTGATCGATCTACATCATTATCGTAATACAATGCGAGATCTTCATCCTGATAAACCAATTGTACTAATTGGCTGTGATCAAACCAGTGTTCCTGCCATGAATTGGGAGCAGCGTATTCATCAATCTCTTCCTCGTTCTCTTCTTCTACAGTTTCTTCCACCTCATTATCACTTCCAGAGTTCATATCTTTATTTTCTGATGAACAAGAAATGAAGAAAAAAAGTATTAAAAAAGTATTGAAAAAACTATTAAGGCGAAGATAACTCATAATTAAATTTCTGAATTTCCTGAATATTCTAACCAAAGAGAATCTATATCTTTACCTGTCAGATTCTTCCATGAATCTTCAGAATATGTTTTAGATCTCATTTGCTTATCCAATTTGTATACTATAGAATCATCATAATTTTCACTTAACCAAACTAAAAATCTGGCTGTAATACGATAACTATTGGTATAGCTTTGGTTTTTATTAAAGTCTGTCAAAGACCATCCGGCTCCTGGATTATCCACTCCATATTTAAATCGTACATAATCCGCTACTCCCTCAGAAAGCCAAACTGGACCACCCCCATGAGGATATGACTGTATAAGATGCATCACTTCGTGTGTGATAAGATCTATATCTGTTGGTTTTTGCTTTAACCATCTGCTACTTACTGTTATTTCTCCATTAGAAGCATAGGCAACACCTGTATAAGAAGTATCAATCTTAATCGTGATATGCTTTTGAGCATTTGGATTAAAATCTTTTAGAAGTTTTGGATAAACCTCAAATACTGTCGAAACAAATTTTTCCTCTGTACCTTCTTTTAAAGTAGGATCAAAATTTTTAAAAGTAATACTAAGATTATCTTTTGAATACTCTTCTACTTCCTGAGCATTTACCTGAAAGTTCATCAAGAAAAGAAGAATGACTAGTTTTATAATTTTCATTTTTAATATTTTAAGAGTGTTTGCATGAAACTTAAGACTCTTCCCACGCAGCACACGTGGGAAAGAGCCTGTGTGAACAAACTAACTCAATTCAAACTAAAAATTTACCATCCAGTATTTTGAATCAATTCTGGATTTGCATTTATCTCGTCCTGCGGAATAGGAAACAAAGAATGACGTTGACTAAAAACTCTTTGTTCAAATTCAACAACATTATAGAAATTGCTTTCTTCTGGAGCATTAATGTCTAATCCATGTTTAGGACCGTCAAAAAGCTGTGGACCTTTTTTCCATCTTATAACATCAAAATAACGAATATTTTCAAAGGCTAATTCTACTCTTCTTTCTCTATGAATAGCTTCTCTCATTGCGCTTTGTGAAGATGGAACCGGCATACCTGCGTCTCCATATATAGGAATCCCCGCTCTTTCTCTTATTTTATTTAAATAAATTAAAATATCAGGATTTCCAGGATCAGCCTCATTTAATGCCTCTGCATAATCTAAATAGATTTCAGCTAACCTCATCATAGGTAGTGTTCTATTATTATTAGTTCTAGGTCCTGTTATCATCTTTTTTCTAGCAATATAACCAGTAGGAGGATAATCATTTCCTCCAGCTGCTTTTCCTGAATTTCCATTGTACCAAGTTTCTGTAATTATATTTCCTACAGAAGTAGTATTTAACCATAAGCTTCTATTATATGTAATCCCAACATAAAACCTAGGTTCACGATTTACCCATTGATTATAAGTAGACCTTTGAGTAAAATCGAAAGGAGCTTGAAATTGAGAAAAGCCGTCTTCAACATATCCTGAAGTTGGATCATCAATTGTTTTTCCGTTAGCCATAAAATATGCATCAACCATTTCTTGGGTAACACTTAATCCTCCGGCACCTTTAACCGCATTGTCACTTACATTAGAGTGTAATGGAGTAACATCATAATGATAATAATTATCCCCACGTGTACGTGCATAAATAATTTCTTCGTTCCAATCTTCTAACATTACATTTCTTGTAGATAAATAAGGACTGTAAGATCCTGTATTATCATTTTCTCTATACAAACTAAATGTACCAGGAACATATTCATCTATAAAATCTTTAGCAGCATTTGCAGCAGCCTGCCATTTAGAGTTATCTGTAGTTTGACTAATTAAAGGAGTACCTTCTTCATTGGTCATCTCAGCATAATCTGTATTTCCATTAAAAAGAGGACTTGCATTATGCAATAAAACTTTTTCTTTTATAGCTAAAGCAAATGGGCGGCTCATCCTACCAGCGTTTTGGCCTTTAAAAGGTATACCCTCTAAACTATTAGCAGCCATATCTAACTCAGACACTATATAATCTACACATTCCTGCATAGTGCTTCTATTTAACTGGGATAAATCTGCATCTGCAGATACAGGCTCATCACCTAACAAAATTACTGGCCCCCAAGCACGCACAAGATTGTAGTAAAAATATGCTCTTAAAACACGAGCCTCTGCCTTGTATTGATTTATACGCTCTGGTTGACAGTCTTGACATTTATCTACGTTTGCCATAAATGTTGATGCTGATCGAATCCCTCTGTAGAAATTAGACCATAATGTACTCACATTTCCTGTGGTAGCATTCCAATCACCTACATTTAAATAATTTCCCCAATGAAAAGACCACACATACTCAGCTTCATCTGAAGCTCCGGTCCAAGGACCAGAATTTTGAGTAGTAGTGTATCGCTGAGCAAATTCATTAGGTATACGACTATAAATATTTGCTAAATATTGATCTACATTGTCTCTTTTAGCAAACGTAGCTTCAAAAGTCAGACGATCATCTGGAACCTGATCCAAAAAATCATCGTTACATGCTGTTACTATTAATCCTAACAGCAGAATAATTACTTTTTTCATTCTATATATTTTTAAATGTTTTGTAAATGTTTTTAAAAAAACTATTTAAAACCTAAAGTTAACACCTATTGAAGCAACAGATATATTAGGATATTGACCTCCATTTTGTCCATTACCGTTATCAGTATTTAACTCTGGATCCCAAAGATCAAAATTTGTTAATGTAAACAAATTAGTAGCTCTTAAGTAGAATCTTGCATTTGAAATTCCAATACGTTCTACTACAGGCTTAGGTAGAGTATATCCAAATTCTGCCGTTTTTAATCTTACAAAATCCTGATCTCTTTGCCACCAAGTACTTCCTTGAGTATTATTTGATTGTCCAACAGCAGATGAACCATAAGATAATCTTGGATATGTAGCATAGGGATCATCATTCTCTGGAGTCCATCTATCAGTAGCTATGCTATATAAGTTTCCTCTACCTCCATCACCAGAAAAAGGTTGTATCCCAATACCACTCAACATAATATCAGCTCCCTGTTGTCCTTGAAAAAACAAACTTAAATCAAAGTTTTTATATTGAGTACTTATTCCTAATCCATAAGTTAAATAAGGAACATCTCCCTTTCCTATTTCTTTTCTATCATAACTATCAATAATACCATCACCATTAAGGTCTTTATATTTTATATCTCCAGGCATCACCACACCGGTTGTAACTTCAGCTATATCACCATTATCATCTTGATTTATTTCTCCATCTCCATTTGTATCATCATCTAAAGTCCAAAGTCTTTCGGCAACATAACCCCATCTAGAGAGTAATCCCGCACCTCTTCTATCTAACCAAAGGTAAGGCTGTTCTGGTACACCATTCTCAATAATTGTATTTTTGTTGTACGAAAATGTTCCTCTAAGGTTAATGCTAAAATCATTAATGATTTTATTATACTCTATAGTTCCATCAAAACCTTTATTCTCTGTAGTTCCCAAATTACCATAAGGATCAGAAACCAAACCTATAAAGTTAGGGACATCAGATCGTTGTAAAAATGCGCCTTCAGTACGTTCTTTAAATAGATCAAATATTAATCTAAAACTATTGTTGAATGCGTTAATTTCAATACCTAAATCCTGTTTCCTGGATTCAGCCCAAGTTACTTCTACTCCTTGATAATTTTCTGATATTCCACCATAACCATCTCCTGCATTTTCCCCAAATTGATAACCAGCCTGTCCATTTTCAACTCGACTTAGATATGAAAATCTACCTGCTCCAGATGCTGAACCTACTTTTCCATCAGAATATCTAATTTTAAAATAATTTATTGTCTCTAATAATGGCTCAAAAAATTCTTCATTTGATATCACCCAACCGGCAGCAAGCGAAGGGAAGAAACCATACCTATTACCAGGACTAAAATTCTCAGATCCATTATAACCAGCGTTTGCTTCAACAAAGTATCTTTGATCATATGAATATGTTATCCTACCGGCAAGTCCTTGATTTCTAAATGGCAGTCCATCCGTCAAGTTAGTAGCCGATGCATCATTGTAATCTGTTCTATTTAATAACATTAAGCCTGTTATTTGATGATCCCCAAAAGAACGATCATAATTTAAGCTAGCTTCTAAATAAAACCTACGATTACCGGTATTACTATTAGAATACCCTAAAAAGTTATTATCACCCTCAAAGGTTTGATTAATTAATAGCATTCCATCCTCTGTATATGGATACAACTGATTTACATAATAAGTTGGTTCTCTTTTACCCCTACTAGTAAATTGTTGATTATAAACATCAAAAGAAAACAATCCAGACAATGAAAGTCCTTCAGTTAAAAAATCAAGATCCTGTGTTAATCTTAAATTTGAATATAGTTGATTTTTATTTTCACTACGATAACCTCTTAAAGCAACATCTGCATATGGGTTTCTCAAATCTCCATTAGGACTGATTCCGGGAATAAATCCTCCAGGATACATTACAGGATATTCTACAGGTGGCACTAACATTGCCTGAGAGAATATACCATTTATTGGTTCATTTGGATAATTACCATTTGAAACATACCCCTGAACTCCTAAATGCATCTCTGTAGTTGAAGTTATATCCACTGTAAGATTAGAAGTGAAGTTGTATCTTTGAAATTTGGTGTTAGAGTCATAATTTTCCAAACCATCAGTTACAAACAATCCGGTTTCATCGTAATACCCTAAGGATACGTAGTACTTAGCCTGTTCAGCACCACCACTTACATTTGTTGAAACTCTACGATTACGACCAAAATCATTAAAAACTTCATCTATCCAATCTACATTTGGATATAGTAATGGATCATAATTATTAGCAGTTCTTTCTATGGTTTGCTGTGAGTATCTTGCAGGCTGCCCCCTTGTAACTAAAGCCTCATTTGCCAACTCCATATAAGTAACACCATCTGCTAAGTCTGGAACTTGGGTAAATTGAGTGACTCCTTCATAATAATCAACAGAAATCTCTGGCTTACCAATCTCTCCTCTTTTAGTCTCGATAAGAATTACACCATTAGCACCTCTAATACCATATACGGCAGTAGCTGATGCATCTTTCAATACAGTAAAAGATGCAATATCGCGTGGATCGATATTAGATAATGATCTTTGTACACCATCAACTAATATTAAAGGAGAATTTCCTCCACTAATATTACTTAAACCTCTAATCCAAATATCAGCACCATCATAACCAGGTAATCCAGAGCGTTGCACACCTGTTAGACCAGCGACTCTACCTGCAAGCATTGAAGATAAATTAGCCACAGGCAGTTGTAGTTCTTCAGGCTCTATAGTAGATTGCGCACCTACTACACTAATCTTTTTCTGTTTACCATAACCTACAAGTACAACTTCATCTAGTGCCTGTGGATCATTTTCCATAGCCACATCGATAACAGTTTTACCGTCTACACTCATTTCTAAAGGATTCATACCTACATAAGTAAATATTAAGGTTGCTCCTGAATTTACAGTAATGGTATACTTACCATCAAAATCTGTTTGTGTTCCATTTTGGGTTCCCTTTTCCATAACAGAAACAGCAGGTAAAGGCAGCGAATTATTATCAGTTACTGTACCTGTAACAGTTATTGATCCTTGTGCGAAAGAATAACTGGCGTTTAAAGTAAAAAAAAGTAGTAACAAAAAAGTAGATATCCTTAAAGGTTTTCTACTCCTAAGACAAAATAAAAACATTTTGTTAAAACTACTTAATAACCCTTTTGATAAGAGTAATTGTTTTTTCATGCTTGTTAGTTTAGAATTAACATAAAATTTGACTAAAAATACGTTTAGTTAAACGATTTAGCAATTAACAAATTTTTAATCATTAAAAAAAAGAATAAGATAACTTTAACATAAAGTACTTCACAAATTATTAATATCACTTATTTATCCTAATTAATTATTAAAAAAATAAATTCACGACTCAATATTGATGAATCAATATAGTATTAATAATAATACTTTATAAAAGTAGATATCAATAATAATAAAATATTTATTAAAATGAATTTTTAGAAAATCATTCTCTTCTATATTTTTTTTAAATATTTAAATCAATTAAAAAATTCAAAATAAAATCTTAAAAAGACAATCGCATAATTATAGATTTCAGTTACTGATTTTGTTTAAAATAATATCTTCATTATAAAATTAGGTGAATCTGTTTGGTTTAAGTCTACACTTTATATTTAAATCACTATTAAATAAAGAGGTGAGATTTTTCCAAGAATCTTCATCGAAATAATCAATTTAAACCAAGTTATTCGATATTCTGCACACAATAATTAAGATCGCACTTATATCTCTTTCAAAAAAATATTAATACCGTATTTATAGGTCTATAAATTCTATCAGTAAAATTTCTTACATAAATTCTGTACACTACTTTTATAAGTAAGTAAAAATATCCTCAAATTAAAATTTTATTCGGGTGTTTAACTTTTTCTTCTTTTTTTAAAATTTTAAAATTAGTTAGTCTTTACTGAAAGCAACTCGAAATGCTATCGACTATTTTTAAAATAATACCCATCGATGCACTTAAGACACGCCTCTGAAAAAAATAAGAAGATAGCCACAATAATTACGTTTTTCACGATTCCTCTTTCGGGTTTTATGACTGATATTTATCTACCCTCATTCCCATCGATGGCTCAAAATTTATCGGTTTCAGAAAAAAACATACAACTTACCTTAACCTGTTTCTTTTTAAGCTACGGTTTTGCCCAAGAAAAAAGGTAAAAGAAGGATAGAAACAGGAAATACAAAAATAGAAAAAAAAGAGCGCAGAAAAAGCGAAGAAGTCCTGGAGTATCAAAGAAAGGAAAGGTAAAACGGATGCAAACGAAAAGAAAAGACCGACCAAGAACAAGACGGCAGAGACTACCA
>NYSS01000186.1 GCA_002683135.1 Planctomycetota bacterium
AACGAAGTCGGGATCCCGGTAGTTGCGGAAGAACGTCTCCCAGTCCATGGCACGGCCAGAAGCAGACGGGTCATCGGTGCCGATCCCGCCGTCAAGTCCGTTGGCCTCGATCACAGC
Organism: Planctomycetota bacterium; assembly: GCA_002683135.1. Taxonomy (GTDB): domain Bacteria; phylum Planctomycetota. The sequence continues at coordinate 118 of NYSS01000186.1, forward strand.
GGGACACTCCAGCAGACGCCTGCGCCCAGTACCCAGAGGGTACCAAACAGCAGCCGAAGTCGTCCCGTCATGTAGCCCTTGGTGCGAAGGTCCAGGCTCAGATATGACAGCCCGAGGATGGCCACGAGCGCGACCACCCCACCCACGCGCGCCCATGGGATGATCGCTCGACGGCGGTCCTCGTCATCTACAGCGCGCTTGACGCGACGAACCGCGTGGGGACCCAGCTCGAGGCGAACGAAAGCGCGGTGTAATCGCCCGGTCTCACGCTGTTCAGCACCCACGAAAGTACGGTGCGCGATACGGCGGAGGATGTCGATGTCCCCCGGGGCCGCCGTCAGTCCTGCCCGCGACATGGCGCGACGCCGCGCGAGATCACGCGCAGCGTCCACAGCCTCCTCCGGGGCCCCGCGCAGCGGTCCCTGAATGAGCAGCGCGTCGTCCGTGCGCTCGTCGGCCCAGGAGGCCTCACCGAATGAACAGACGAACCGACGCGGTTCGTCCCCGGCCGTCTCCACCGTCAGGCGACGGTGCGGCTCACCCATGACAAGAGAGACCCGCAGGACGAGCACCCCCGTACGCGCACCCCTTGCCGCCGCCTCAGCGATCTTGAAACCGCGGTCGACCAGCGCGCCGACGAGCGCGGACGCCACCTCTCCGCAGCAGCCAGGCTCCGCGACGACAGCGAGCGCTGTGAGGTGCTCCCCCCGGTCCGGCAGACTGTCCACCAACTGATCCCCGATCCGCCCCGCGGCGCGCACGAGGGTCGGCTCAAGATCCTGCCCTGAGGCGGGGAGCAAGAGGAGGAGGGGCAGGACCAAGCCAAGCCGCAGTGATTGGCGCATGTTTGTGCTCACGACATTCAGTCATTCCGCGGCGAATCCGGGATATTGCCCCGCCCGATGCACGAAAGCGGGTTCTTGGACCACTCAGACCGGATCGACAAAGAACCCGAGCATCCCGGCGCGGATCAGAACTCCAGGCTGGACACGGACCTGCGGCCGTTCCTCGTCGTCAGCAACCGCGACCCCACGGGGACACCGGGCCAGCAGCAGCCCCGCGGTCTCACCCGACTCCCCACGCAGCACCTCCACCCGTTCCCCGTCGGGCGGCAGCGAAACATGGGTCTCCGGGCCAGGGCCCAGGACAACCGACCCCGTGCGCCCCGCTTCCGAGAACAGCAACACCTTGCGGCAACCGTGAACCGTGAAATCCCCGCCGAGTTCGAGGACCGCGGTCGCGGACGCGGCAACGGGCCGACGGAAAACAACGGTCAAGGACGAACCGAGGACGATCACGTCACCGTCCTCAAGAACTGCAAGATCCTCAATCTTCCGGCGGTTCTTGGTGACCTTCCGCCCCGGGATCGGCACGACGCGGTAGCGCGCATCAATGCCATCGCCAATCCTCTCTATCCGGGCGTGGCGACTGCCGACGGCCGCGAGAACTGGCAGATCTGCCACGTGACCGGTCGCGTTGCCGATGAGGACCGACTGACCCGGGTGGACAAACCAGTCCCCCTGCTCCTCGACCCTGAGGATGAAGGGCATCCCACGGGCGAACGCGCCCCGACCAGGCAGCTGATCCGCTGATCGAAACGTCACCGGGCGTAGACCCGCGGGCTCGGGGACCGCAAGTCGGCCGCGATTGGCGCTCTCCACGGGGTCGCGGTGCGGCGGCCACACCAGCGGCTCGCTGTCGTCTTCTAGCGTGTCCTTCGGCGCCTCGCGCTCTGCCACCGCACGGCGGAGCTCCTCTTCGAGACGGCGCGCGGTTGGATCTTCCACGTCCCGCAGGACAGCGCAGACGATCTTCAAAGCCTCAGCGACCTCCCCCCGCGCGCGCTGCTCTTCGGCTACCGAAAGGAGGGCTTCCCTGGCCTTTTCCGCTCCCACAACCGCCTTCCGGTGGTCTCGGATCGCTGGGTCCCGGGCCAGGGCCAGGGCCTCCAAATACCGACGCTTCTTGAGAAGACGTCCGAGCTCACGGAGCTTGATCAACTCACCGAACATGGTTCCTCCTGGGGTGGGGCGACGAGCCACAGCATCACCGTGGGGTATTCAGCATAAGATCCCGATTATTGCCATGGACGGGGCTAACACGAGCAACACGGCACAAGACCGATCGCGCCCGGCGCTGATAGTGACGCTGGGGTCGCTCGTCCTGGCGATCCTGAAGGGCATGGGCGCGTGGGCGACAGGATCGGCTGCCCTGCTCGCCTCAGCGATCGATTCCGCCGGCGATGCGCTCATGTCCACCGGGAACTGGATCGCCCTCCGAGTCGCCGAACGACCGGCGGACGAGGAGCACCCCTTCGGCCATGGGAAACTCGAACACCTGGCCGGACTGGCCCAGGCCCTGATGATCGCGGCGAGCGGCGTGTTTATCATTCGCGAGGCGTTCGTCGGGTTCCGCCAGGAGACCGACCTCGAGCGACCGGTCCTCGGGATCGGAGTGACGCTCCTTTGCACGGTAGCGGCCTGGGGATTCGCCCGTTACCTGAAGGGCGCCGCCCGGCGCCATGACAGCCCGGCGCTGAGGGCGGACAGCCTCCACTACTCATCCGACCTGTTCACGCACTGCGGCGTGCTGCTCGTGTTCGTACTCCACGTCGGGATCGCGTCGCCGTGGATCGATCCCACCGTAGCCATCATCATCGCCGCCCTCATCCTCCACACGGCGTGGGGCCTCCTCCTCGAGTCGGGGCACCGACTCATGGACGCCGGACTCGAGCGGACAGAGGTCAAGGCCGTCGAGGAGGCGATCTCCTCCCTCGGCCCCCCGGTGCGCGGATACCACGATCTGCTGACCCGACGCTCCGGGCCGGATCGGTTCGTGCAGGCCCACGTGGAAATCGACGCAGATGTCAGTTTTCGCGAGGTGCATCGCCTGGTCGAGCAGATCGAGCGCGCCATCGAGCAGCGCCTCCCCCGCACCCAGGTCATCATCCACGCCGATCCATGGCCTGAAGCGCCAGACGATCCCCACCAAACCCACGCGCCAGAAAGGCACTTCTGAGGGGTACGATGGCCCCCACCCCCCCTCAGGAGGCCCCCATGCCCCGCACGCTCCCCTGCCTGCTACTCCTCGTCGTCAGCACCTTCGGTCAGGTAGCGCTGACCACGGGTCCGTTCGCGTCCGCCGGCAGCAGCCAGCACAAACACGTCGTCAAGGACGCAGCCGGGAACCTGTACGCATTGTCCGTGGCTCAGGACGCCAGCGGCAACCGCCCCTTGAAGCTCCAGGTCTCCCCCGACGGCGGCGCCACCTGGCTCCCCCTCACCGTGGCGATCAATGACCCGACGTCCGGCCTCTCCGGTACCAACCTGACCAATGGCTGCTGCCTGGCTATCGACGGGACAGGCGTGCTCCACATCGTCTGGGCGAGTTATTACTACCCGTCGTTCTACGCTCAGCACTACCGACAATACGACCCCAGCGGCGGGACCCTCTCACCGATCGTCAGCCTCACCGGTGTCACGGGAGCGGCGTCGACCAGTCGCACCTCGGCCATGAATATCGCCGTCGATGCGAGCGACACGATCTGGATCGCCGCCCATGGCGCGCAGAACTGGCGCACCCACCTCATCGCCAGTCAGACAGCGGGCGCCTCCACCCTCGCATTCACCGACCTCGGCACCATCAGCACCTCGGCCAGCGCACAGAACGCACGCCTCGCGGTGGACAACGCGGGGCTGGTCCACTGCTCGTATTACCGCAACACGGGTTCCGGGGACTACTACCACCGCATCTACGACCCGGCCACCGGGTGGCAGTCATCGACCCGGCTGGGAAACTCGATCCCATCGAACGATTACCTCGGCACGCTCGCGGCGGACGATCTCGGGTTCGTACACGCCCTGTACGGCGAGGACCTCGGACCCAATACGACGTGGAACTTCTTCTATCGACGCTGGGACGCCTTCGGGCTGTGGAGCGCCGCCTCACCGGTCTTCAGCGTCACGACCGCCCAGTACAGCGGCGTCGCCAACTACCGCATCTTCGCCCTCGCGTGCGAGGAGGCGACAGGGAAAGCGATCGCCGTCTTCCGAGACCTGGCCGCCGGCGGCCAGCTCGAGGTAGTCCAAAAGGACGTAGCCGCGACATCATTCACCTCGTTGACGCCGCTGACGCCGCCCAGCACCGCTCAGCACGATTACTACACGCCGTCCATCCGCGGAGCGATGTGGCCGCCGTTCAACCGGACCGGGACTGACCTCGATATCACGTGGCGCCAGAACCCGACCCCGGGGCCCTACCAGCTGGTGTTCCAACGCGTCGCCACGGGGGCCCCCACGCCGACCCTCAGCCTGACCACACCCGCCACGGTCGGGGCAGCGACTTCACTCGATATTTCCAGCCCCGCCGACCCGTTCCGGGCCTTCTTCTGCGGTTTTTCGACCGGCACGAACCCAGGCACCACGCTGCCCAACGGCCAGTTCGTTCCACTCAACGACGACTGGCTCGTGCAGTTCTCGATGGCGCCGGGCAACGGGGTGTTCTTCAATAACTTGAGCACGCTGAACGCAATCGGAAGCGCCTCGGTGATCATCGCGGTCCCCAATATCGCGGCGCTCTCAGGGATGACCCTCTACTCTGCGTTCGTCGTCGAGGACCCCAACGCAACGTCGTGGCAACTCGGAACGATCTCCCCCAGCTTGGCCATCACGATCCAGTAGGGAAACAGGGTCCGGCCGTTCTTGACGCGCGCGGGCCCCTGGCGCACGATCCCAGTCCGCGCCGGAGTGGCGGAATTGGCAGACGCGGCGGATTCAAAATCCGCTGAGGGTAAACCTCTTGTGGGTTCAAGTCCCACCTCCGGTATCACGCAGCGTCGGAGGCGTCGCGGCGCCCCTAGCCGGGGGGCCAGTCCAGCGGACGGCCCCCTAACACGTGCAGGTGCAGGTGGAAGACGCTCTGTCCCGCACCCGCGCCGCTGTTGGCCACGACACGAAACGCGTCGCCGACGCCCTCCGCTCGCGCCACCTTCTGGGCGACCAGCATCAGATGCCCAAGAACCCCGACCTGATCCTCCGTCGCCTCACCGACGCTGACGATCGGCTCCTTGGGGATGACCAGGACGTGGACCGGGGCCTGCGGACTGATGTCTCGAAAGGCCAAGGCCCGGTCGTCCTCGTACACGATGTCTGCGGGGATCTCCTTGCGGATGATCTTGGCGAAGATGGTCTCTTCAGCCACCACCTTCCTCCGGGGCGGCGCCGTGCTCCCGCATGACAGCGATCCACGCCCCCTCCTCCATCACCTCCGATTCCTCCAGGATCATGTTGGGGATGTCGTCCGTGACACCGTAACGCCGCCGGGTGGCCGGATCTGTGCTGACGAGCCACTCACCAGCCAACACCAGCGGAGCCCTGCTGTCCGGGCACCGAAGGATGCTCACGAGGTCCTTGTCGATCGCCATGGCCATACCCTAGCCTCGGCCCCACAACGGGTAAAGAGCATCAGTGGATGCGCTGGACCCCGGTGTTAGCATCACGTCCCTTCGGCGGGAGGGATCGCTCCCCGCTCGGTGTTCCTGTCACTCTCGAGGGTCGTTCGCACTCGATGTCCACCACCGCAACCCGTGCCCAGCAGTTTCGTGAATTCGCAGAGCAGGGTGACCACCAGGGGTTCGAGGACCTCTGGCTGGAGCGCTTAGACGCCGCCCCGGCTGAGGTCGATTCTTTCATCGAGGGGGGCGATGCACTCGCCTCACAGGGTCAGTTCGAAAAGGCCGGCCTCTACCTCTCGATGCTGAGCCCCGTCCTCCTCGAACGCGAGCTCTACCTCGAGGCGCTCCAGGTCCTCAGGAAGATGGCCGAGGTCGCCCCCCGTGAACGCGGGCTGCGCCACGGGCTCCTGACAGCCTACCGAGGTCTCTACGCCGATGACCCGAACCTCGAGACCTTCCTGCAGATGTGCGGCGTGGCCGACGGAAAGGACCTCAAGGCGGCGGTCGCGCAGATGGGGATCTTCCTCTGCATGAAAGAGGGGGCCTACCTCTACCACCCAGGGGGCTGGCACGCGGGCCGCATTTCCGAGGTCGACGCGGATGACGCCTCGCTCGTCATCGACTTTGACGAGAAGCGCGGCCACCGGATGTCCATGGAGATGGCGGCCAAGAAGACCGACCTGATCGCCGAGGATGATCTCCGTGCGATGAAGCTGGACCGCCTAGAAGAGGTGAAGCGACTGGTCGAGGACGATCCGGTTGAGTTGATCCGCTGCGGGCTCCGCAGCCGTCGCGGCAAAGCAACGCTCCGTGACCTCCGCGACCGCATCGCGGGCGACATCATCCCGACCAAGTCGTGGTCGCGATGGTGGCAGAAGGCGCGCGGCAAGGTAAAAGCCGCCGGGGACATCACCATAACGCCGGGCGCGAACCCGACGCTCGAACTCGGCGAAGAGACCGGTGGCTATGCAGAGGCCTGCCTGCGAGACCTCGGGCATCTCCCCACCGATGCTCGACGCGTGCGCTACTTCCGCGACCTCATGAAGGAGGCGCCCGCTCACGAAGACGGCATCCCGGCCCTCGTTGGCGTCACCGCCAACCTCGTCGCTGCGGCGCCCGAAATGAGCACGGCGGATCGAATCTCCTTGTCATTCCTGCTCGCCGAAGCGGCGCAGAAGTGGAGTGAGATCACGTCTCACGAAGAACTGTCCCCTGCGCAGACACTCCGAGACCACGACGCAGCAGTGAAGGCCTTGCCGAGCATCCCCATCGCGGGACACCGGGTCGCGGCCATGCTGCAGATCAAGCAATTCGAGGACGTCGACTGGCCCGCGCTATGCCACCGGGTCATCATCGGCGGCGCAGCGGAATCAGCCGACCATTGTCTGAGCGACCTGCTACGCGAGGGCCACACCCAGGTCGCGGAGGACTCCGTAAACACGGTCGCCGATCGCTATCGGGATCATCCGCGGGCGTTCACCTGGTACGTGCGCGCGGCCCGCGGCGACAAACTCCCCGCCGGCGTTCGCCGTGACCGTAATCCCGTGCTCCTCGAGAAGAGCCTCGTCCTTCATTCCCACCTGGACAAAGAAGCCATTCGGTTGAAGGACCTGAAGCCCACAGCATCGGACGAATCGAAGGACCTCGCGGCGACCCTGGCCAAGGTATTCCCGCTCAAGGACTATGGGTTCGTCCGTGATTCGTTCACCGAAGCGAACGAGTCCGAGGCGATGACCCTGGCCGCCCTGCTCCGGAACAACCGCAGCCTCAACTCAGATCTGCGCGATCGCATGATGGCCCACATGTTCCGAACCCGACCAGAGGCGGCAAAGTTCGACACGGACACCTCCGCCGCAGCGTCGGATCCGATGTTCGACACCAGCATCATCTACACGACCGAGAGGGCGCTGCAGGCCAGGCGTGTGGAGCACGAAGACGTCGTCAACAATCAGATCCCTGAGAATTCCGTCGAGATCGGCCGCGCCGCGTCGTACGGCGACCTCTCCGAGAACGCCGAGTGGGCAGCAGCCGTGGAGAAGCAGTCCCGACTCAGCAAGCTCGCGGAAGAACTCGCCGAGGGTCTCCAGAAGGCGCGCATCATCAGCGGCGACGTCCAGGATGGGACCGAGGGCAACGTGACGCTGGGATCACGCGTCTCGTTGACCGACACGCAGGGCCGGCATCACTCCTATACGGTCCTCGGACCCTGGGACGTAGACGCCAAGCGTAGCTTCATCTCCTACCTGTCCCCCCTCGGACGCGCCCTGGTGGGCCACGAGAAGGATGAGACCATCGGACTCGACGTCGCCGCCGGCCACGTGGAGTACACGATCACGGCGATCGAGGACGGCCTCGAGGACGCCGAGCGCAGCGCCCCTTAGCGCAGGAAGAAGCTCTGCCCACGCAGGGCCTCGGCGACACGGGGATTCGAGGGGTCCTCTGACAGTTCGATGACCGTGTCGTTGAGCCGCTCCCCTGCGATCGCCTTGAGTTCCTTGATCTTGAGCGCCGCGTCCAGGGCCTCCTTGCTCGGCGCCTGAATAAGGAGCGTTCGGCGAGCCGAGAGGACCTGAACATCCGCAGCCCAATCGCGGATCGAGGCCTCCACGTTCTGAGGAACATCGTGCCGGCCGTGGGTGCGAAGAACGTCCAGGATCGCTTCGGCGCCGAGTCCGCCAACTGCGGCCTCCTGCACGCTCCGCTCACTGACGCGGTAGTGGAGGCTGTAATCGGCCTTTTCGCGGCGCGCGAACCGTCCGACCTCATGGATCAACTCGATACCGCCTGCATCCGGGAACAGGACAATCTCGAAGTCGGCCGTGACGATCATCGCCCCGTCATCGATATCCTGTTGTTCCTCCGTGGAGATCCCCAGCACGGCGGCCCCGAGCCGCGTCATCCGCACCGAGACGGGCTGATCATCGGCCTCGAAGACCTCCAGAAGGCCCGCGCTCGCTAACGCCCCCGAACCGAAGCGCACCAGCTCGCGCGTCAGGATGCCGGGAGCCGCGAGCGGAGGAATCGGCGCATACTTGTAGCGTTTTTGGAACCGCTCTCCGCACGCCTCACGGTCAAGAGTCATGAGGTAGCGGTTGCGCGCGAGGATCGATAGGTGCCGCATCGACAGCCAGCGTGAAGGACCGGCGTCACGTAACACCTGAAGCAGGATCTTCCGCAAGCGCGGCTGATGGAAAGCGCCCTTCGCATCCTTCACGTCGCCGTGCACGTACGTGAGCAGGGCCTCGGTACGCGCGACGGGTCCACGCGCATCAAAGTCGTCCCACGCACGCGAGGTCCGCATGCGCCCATCCTGATCCGGCCCGACGAGCTCCGCGTAAACCAGGAAATCCAGGATCCACGACAGCGTGTCCTCCTGATCCAGCGGCCGCGCACCGGGGGACAGCAGTTCATTTTCCATCTTGCGACGCGTCGCTCGATACAGCGTGCCGTCGCGAGTCACCCTGACGCTGTGGTGGTCAATAAAGGTGCGTATGGCGGCGATGTCGGCGATAACGTCGGCAGGAGGCTCCGGATCCTCATCTGGCTGTACTTCGACGCCAGGTAAGAGGATATGACGAGTCAGGTCGAGGAAGACCACCAGGGACCCCGGCCCCAGTTGGAGCCCGACGTCGGTGAGTTCGCTCTGCATGACGGTCCCGAGCAGTGCCCGCTCCAGCGCCGTCCGCCAGGCATCGAGATCGGGGCTGTAGCCCAAGCGCTCGAGGTGACGGGCCTCGATGATACCGCCGTGGTCGTAGAGACAGCGTGAAGCGGCAGACCGAAGCTCGGGATCAGGGAGGCCGGCGAGGGCCCGCTCCACCGCATCGGGGCGAGCGAGCTCCGTCAACAATCTGGCTCGATCCTCCACAAGCCCGGAGTCGAGGTCCAGATCCGCAAGACGAGCCTCCACCTGCTCTTTGTTGACGGTCCGAAGGAACGCTCGCAGGGTCAACTGGGAGTCAAGCGAGCGCTCACCGCTGCCCAGGGACTGCGCCAGCGCCTCGGCCAGAGCCTCGGGCACCAGCAAGACGGGCTCGTCATAGCGGACCCACGAGAGGTCTCGCGTCTCGGCGAGGAAGCCGCGCTTCTTCAGCGCAAACGCCACGGCCTCGACCTCGAATGCCTTGACCGGGAGATCCCTCCTACCGTTATCGAGCCGCGACAACGGGACCGCGAAGTCGTCCTGAACGAGCATCCACTCCATGAAATCCCGGCACCTGGGCGGCAGCTCCTTGTATCGCTGCGATACACACTCCGTATCGGTCATGAGGCGCGCGAGCTCTTGCTTAACGAGCGCCTCATCGCCCGACGGCGCGCCGATCTCTCCAGCCCAGTGCGAATACACCTCCACGAGCTCGTCCGGCTCCAGCGCGACCAAGTGCTTGGTAAGGCTCATCGCGAGCCCCCGACGCGCGCCGCGAACAACTTGGATCCGTTGACGATCTCGTACGAGTAGCCTTGTTCGGCGAGGAACAACTGCCGATGCGACGAGAACTCCTGGTCTCGCGTGCTCTCGGTAACGAGGGTGTAGAAGATCGCCGTGCCGCCACCGCTCTTGGGACGCAGCACCCGCCCCAGACGCTGCGCCTCCTCCTGGCGTGAGCCGAACGTGCCGCTGACCTGGATGGCGACATTCGCGTCGGGAAGATCGATGGCAAAATTAGCGACCTTGCTGACGACGAGCACCGGTATTGTTCCGTCGCGGAAGTCCCTGTAGAGGACCTCGCGATCTGGGTTCGGGGTCTTGCCAGTGATGAGCGGCGCCTCGAGCATGCGTGCGATCAAATGCAACTGGCGCGTGTATTGACCGATCACCAGGACGCGATCGTCCCCATGGCGTGCCACCAACTCTTTGAGCACGTCCATCTTCACCGGATTCTCGGCCGCGATGCGAATACGATGCCGATTGTCCGTGTCGCGATACCGCTCCTCCAGCGCCTGGGCGAGGGGCAGCCGCACCTCCACACAGCGCGCCTCGGCGATAAAGCCGCGCCGCTCCAGGTCACGCCAGGGGAGCTCGTACCGGCATGGTCCGATCAAGCTGAAGACCTCGTCTTCCTTGCCGTCTTCCCGCACGAGGGTCGCCGTGAGGCCGAGCCGGCGCCGCGCCTGCAACTCCGCCGTCACCCGAAACACCGGCGCCGGCAGGAGGTGGACCTCGTCGTAGATCACGAGCCCCCAATTAGCGCGGCTGAACAACTCGAAATGCACGAACTCGTCCTCGTGGCTCCGGCGCCACGTCAGGATCTGGTATGTGGAGATCGTGACGGGACAGATCTCCTTCAGGTCGCCCGTGTACTCCCCGACGTCCTTGCTCGTGAGGGACGTCTTCGAGAGCAGCTCACGCTTCCATTGGGCGACGGCCGTCCGGTTGGTCGTGAGGACCAGGGTCTGTGTCTGAAACAGCTCCATGGCTCGGATGCCAACGATGGTCTTGCCAGCCCCGCACGGCAAGACGACGACACCCGCACCACCACGCTCAGTCCCTCCCGCGTGAAACTGCTGCGCGGCGGATTCCTGATAATCACGCACCTTAAAAGTCTTACCGGCGGCGTCCTCCGGGAGGCAGCGGAATTCGAGCGCGTCCCCCTCTTCGTAACCGGCGATGTCGTCGACCGGGTACCCGACACGGACGAGCGCCTTCTTGATGAGCCCGCGGAACCCCTCCTTCAACCAGAGGTTGTCGCCGTCCTCCTCAAGGAGTCCCGAGACGGATTCGATTTCCAGGATCTGTTCGCGAATCTCCGGGTCAGCGCGCAGCAACAACCGACCCTCCCGTCGTACGAGCGTGATACGCCCGGTACGCGCCAACATCTCCCTCACGTACTCCCGGACCTCCTTCGGCACCCCTGTCACCGAATGCTCTTCCAAGAACTCCGAGATCGAGGCCTCGTCCATGCCGCCAAAGGAGGCGTTCCATAACGACAGGGACGTCAGCTTGTAGGTATGCAAGTGCTCCGGACTCTTCACCAACTCGGCGAATCGCCCGAGCCCGACGCGCACGTCCTCCGCACCCTCCGCGTGAAGGTCCAACAGGACCGATCGATCCCGCTGCACGATGAGGGCTCGCCGCACCTCGCTATTCACGTCCGGCTTCAACTACCCCACTCCGCCTTTGTCTCTTCCGGTCACTCTCACTCCCGGGATTTGATTCGTTTGCCAGTACCTTCCCCGTCCATGAGGCCCCATGGGAAGCCACGTCTTCGGGCGTGCCCGCCACGACGACCTCCCCGCCTCCGGCCCCACCCTCGGGGCCGAGATCAATGATCCAATCCGCGCCCTTGATGACGTCGATGTTGTGCTCGATGACCACGACCGTGTGCCCCTGGTCGACCAGCCGATGCAGGACCTCCATGAGACGCGCAATGTCGTCGAAGTGGAGGCCTGTGGTCGGCTCGTCCAGCAGGTAGAGCACTTCCCCTTTTACCCGCCGACCGAGTTCCCGTGCCAACTTGATTCGCTGGGCTTCGCCCCCCGACAACGTGGTCGCGGACTGACCCAGACTCATGTAACCCAAGCCAACATCCTGTAGGAGTTGGAGCGGTGTGACAACCCGCCTGTGGTTCTCAAAAAACGTGAGCGCTTCGGACACCTCCATATCGAGGATGTCCGCGATCGTCTTGCCCCGGTACTCGACAGCGAGCGTCTCAGTGTTGTAGCGACGCCCCTTGCAGTCTTCGCAGGTGACCCACACGTCGGGGAGAAAGTGCATCTCCACCTTGATACTGCCCCTGCCTTCACAGGTCGCACAGCGTCCGGAAGAAGTGTTGAAAGAAAACCGCCCAGGGCCGTAACCCCGCATCTGGGCGAGCGGCGCTTTCGCCATGATGCCCCGCAGGACATCCAGGATTTTCACATAGCTCGCGGGGTTACTGCGCGGCGAAATACCAATCGGGCTCTGGTCGACAATGACACAATCCTCGAACTTGCCCGCCCCCTTGATCGAGCGAAGCTTGGCCGTATCGACGCGCTCGCCGGCTAACTTCGCCGCCATCGCCGGAGCCAACGTGTCCATCACCAGGCTCGACTTGCCCGAGCCCGACACCCCCGTCACGCAGACAAGGGCCTCGAGCGGGAGGTCCACATGGATCGACTTCAGATTATTGGCCGCGGCGCCCGTCAGCACGAGCTTGCGCGACGACGGGCGACGAGCGGACCGATCCGCAACCCTCTTCCGCCCCGCCACGTAGTCCGCCGTAAGCCCCTTCGCCTGATTCAACCGCGACCGCGTCCCCTGAAAGACGATCTCACCGCCGTGCTTACCGGCCCCCGGTCCCAGATCGACGACCCAGTCCGCGGCGTCGATGGTGTCGCGATCGTGCTCCACCACGACGACGGTGTTGCCCAAGTCACGGAGGCCCTTGAGCGTGGCCAGGAGGCGCTCCGTATCACGCTGGTGGAGTCCGATGGTCGGCTCGTCGAGGACGTAGATGACCCCGGTCAGTCGGTTGCCGATCTGGGTAGCGAGGCGGATGCGTTGGGCCTCCCCCCCCGACAGCGTGACCGCGCTACGCGACAGATTCAGGTACTCGAGCCCGACCGCCTCGAGGAACCCGAGCCGGTTGGTCAACTCCTTGATGATCTGCGCGGCCACGTCGGCGGCCGCACCGGTGAACTTCAGAGACAGGACCCACGCCCCTGCCTCTTGCACGGTCATCTTGCCCACCTCGCTGAGCGATCGATCACCGACGGTGACCGCCCGATACGCTGGCTTCAGCCGCGCACCATCGCATCCAGGGCAAACGTCACGCCGCATCAACGGGTCCAGCTGGTCGATCCACCAGGCGTTCGATGACGTCCGGTGCCACTCCTCGATGTAGCGACAAAAGCCCTTCCACTTGACATCCATCTCCCAGGTCGATTCGCGGTTCCGTCCCCGAGACTCCCACTGCATCGACACCCGATCGTCGCCGCCGTAGAGGACGGCGCGCTGCACGGCTCGCGGGATGTCCTTCCACGGTCCGTTGATATCGGCGCCCATCTCATCACACAACGTCTCGACAACCCCGCGGAAGTACCCATCGCCGCGCGACAAGAAGTCCCCTGGACGGGTGACGAACGCGCCCTCGAACAGCGGCTCCTCGGGCCGCACGATCAACCGCTCGGCGTCGCACGTCAGCGTGACGCCGAGCCCGTGGCAGTCCTCGCACGCGCCCACGTGGCTGTTGAAGCTGAACATGCGAGGGGTGAGCTCCTCCTCAAGCAAGAACCCATGCGCGGCGCAGCCCGGCAGCTCGCTCAACATCCGTCGTTCGCCGTCTACGGGCTCAAATGCCGCGACCCCATACCCACGTTCGTAAGCTTGGCTGACCGAGTCGAGGACACGCGTCCTGGCCGACGCCTTGAGCTGAACCCGATCGACCACGAGCCAGATCTCACGCTTCCTGGACAGCGCGGGGAGCCTCTCCTCCAGCTTCACCTCCACACCGTCGACCAGCACTCGGCGGAAACCAGCCTCCTTCAACTCCCCCGCAAGGAGCTTCAACTGCGTCGGCTTCTTGAGCAACGTCCCGTGGTCCAGGCCCTTGACGTAGAGCGGCGCGAGGATCCGACCCTTCGCATCCGGATACCCCTTGCGCAGGGTCGTCCATGCCTGGGCTGGAGCGAAGCCCTCAGCGACGACCCCGCAAGCGGGACAATGGGGGACGCCCAGGCGAGCATAGAGGAGCCGCAGATAATCCTGTATCTCCGTGGTCGTGGCGACGGTGGACCTTGGGTTGCGGCTCGCGGTCTTCTGATCGATGGCGATCGCGGGAGCGAGGCCCGAGATGTCATCCAGCGGCGGACGTTCCAGGCGGCCGAGGAACTGCCGCGCGTACGTCGACAGGCACTCAACGAACCGCCGCTGGCCTTCGGCGAACAAGGTGTCGAACGCGAGCGATGTCTTCCCGGACCCGGACGGTCCGGTGATCACGCTGAGCTTGCCGGCGGGAAAACGCACGTCGACGCGTCGCAAGTTGTGCATGGCGGCACCCGTGATCCGGATGTCGCCATCGAGAGCCCGATCGGTAGGCCTCCGCCGGCGTCTCGCCTTGCGCGTGGGTCTCTTCGGAGACAAGAGCTGCACCAGGACCTGGCCAGTGTGGCTCTTCTTCTCGGTGAGCACGCCGTCGAACGCGCCCGCGTACACGAGTTCACCGCCCCCGTCGCCGCCCTCGGGACCGAGATCGATGAGCCAGTCTGCGCACTTGATGACGTCCAGATTGTGCTCGATGACGACCACCGTGTTGCCCTTGTCCACGAGCGCCTGCAGCGCCTCCAACAAACGACGGATATCGACAAAGTGCAGTCCCGTCGTCGGCTCGTCGAGCAAATAGAGAGTACGACCGGTCGCCGGCCGGTGGAGCTGGCTCGCCAGCTTCACCCGCTGGGCCTCGCCACCGGACAGCGTCGTACTCGGTTGCCCAATCCGCATGTAACCGAGGCCGACCCGCTGCAGGGTGTCGAGCACCCGCATGATCTTGGGGTGATTCCGAAAGAACTCGACCGCCTCTTCAACCGACATCTCGAGCACATCGTTGATGCTGTTTCCGCGATAACGGACCTCGAGCGTCTCGGGATTGAAGCGACGGCCACCGCACTCCTCACACGGCACGGTCACGTCCGCGAGGAACTGCATCTCGACGATTTTCACCCCCGCCCCGTGGCACTCCTCACAACGTCCGCCCTTGACGTTGAACGAGAACCGCCCCTTCTTGTAGCCGCGCGCCTTCGACTCCGGCAGGCTCGCGAACAGGTCTCTTACGAGGCCAAACACCTTCGTGTAGGTCCCAGGATTGGAGCGCGGCGTGCGGCCGATCGGCGATTGGTCGATCTCGATCACCTTGTCCAGATGCTCGAGGCCTTCCACCGCATCGTGCTCACCGGGGACCTCCTCCGCGTTGTGAAAGACCCGTGCAAGTTCGCGCTTGAGGATCAGGTCGATGAGCGTGCTCTTCCCTGACCCGGAGACGCCGGTCACGCAGATGAACTGGCCCAACGGAAATGAAACGTCGATGTCCTTGAGGTTGTGGGCCCGAGCGCCTCTGACCACGACGCGCCGATCGTCCGCGACACGACGCGCCGCCGGGATGGGGATGGTCTCCCTGCCGGATAGGAACTGGCCCGTGATGGAGTTCTTCGACCGCTTGATCTGAGCCGCCGTCCCAGCCGCGACGAGGTGTCCGCCATGCGCACCCGCCCCCGGGCCGACGTCGACGATCCAGTCCGACGCCTGGATGGTCTCCTCGTCATGCTCCACGACGAGGACCGTGTTGCCCGCGTCGCGCAGCTGCTCCAGGGTCTCGATGAGCCGGAGGTTGTCCCTTTGGTGGAGGCCGATGGACGGCTCGTCGAGGACGTAGAGGATGCCGCGCAGCCGCGAGCCCACCTGGGTAGCAAGGCGGATCCTCTGCGACTCACCACCGGACAGGGTCGCCGCGCTGCGATGCACCGCCAGGTAGCCGAGCCCGACCCGATTGAGGAACTCGAGGCGCACCTTGAGCTCCCGGAGTAACCGCTCGCCGACCGCCCGCTCGGTCTCCTCGAGCGACACCGCGTCCACGAACGCGAACAAGTGGGAGACGGCCATCGCAGACAGTTCGCCTATGGATGCGCCACGAAAACGAACCGCCCGCGCCTCGGGGCGCAGACGAGTTCCTCCGCACTCGGGACAAGCCCCCGGCGCGAGGAACTTCTCTAGCGAACGAGTGCGCCGAGCCCTGTACTGATCGCGGATGATCGGGATCACTCCGCGCCAGACGCGCCGCTCCTTGCGCTCGTACTTGAGCCGCTTGCCCTGATAACGAAGCTCGAGCGGGACTCGCCGCTTCTCATGGCCCCACAAGATGATCTTCTTCTGGCGAGCGGTCAGCTTCTTCCAGGGTCTACCCCGCGGGACCTTGAAGAAATCGCAGACCTGAAAGAGAACATCCGGGCGCATGTGCCTTCTCAGCGCAAACCCGCCCTTCGCGGAAGCGATCACCGCGCCGTCATCGATCGTCTTGTCCGGGGCGATGATCAACCGCTCGGAGACATCCCGATCCTGTCCAATGCCGTCACACTGCGGACAGGCACCATGTGGACTGTTGAACGAGAACAAGCGGGGCTCCAGCTCAACGACATCGACCCCGCAAATCCGACAAGACAGGCTCGATGAGAACGTCTCCACAGCGCTTCCCCGCGCGACGGAGCACTGGCCCTTCCCCAGCTTGAAGCCCTGTTCCACCGCCTCGGTCAACCGCCCGCGCTTGTCTGCACTGACCTTCACGCGATCCAGGATGACCTCGATAGTGTGTCGCTCGTAGCGCGCCAGCGCGATCGGCTCGTCGAGCCGCCTCACCTCGCCGTCGATACGGGCACGAACGTATCCCTTCGAACGCAGCTCTTCGAGCTCCTTGCGGTACTCACCCTTCCGATCGTGAACGATGGGCGCGAGGACCATGACCGCCTCGCCGCTGTAACCCAGCACGATGCGATCGACGACCTGATCCGGGGTCTGGGCGCTGATGATCTCATCGCAATGCGGGCAGTGCGGCGTCCCCAGGCGCGCGAAGAGGAGCCGCAGGTGATCGGTGACCTCGGTGATGGTGCCAACCGTCGAACGAGGATTGCGATTGACCGTCTTCTGATCGACCGACACCGTCGGCGAGAGCCCCTCGATATGGTCGACCTGCGGCTTCTCGGACTGCCCTAGGAATTGCCGGGCGTACGACGACAGCGACTCGACGAAGCGCCGTTGGCCCTCCTTGAAGATCGTGTCGAACGCGAGGGATGACTTGCCGGAACCGGAGACCCCGGTGACGCAGGTGAGGGCCCCACGAGGCAACGTGACGTCCAGGTCCCGGAGATTGTGCTCTCGGGCCCCACGGACGACGATCTCCCGCTGCGGTCCAGGCAAGACTTAAACCCCTTAACTAAAATGATTTAGGGCGAATACGCCCGGCATGGACGTGGAATCAAACCGCCCCCGATAAACCCCGGATTATAGGGGCGTCGGGCACCAATCGACCAGCCCGAATCCGAGCGTGTGAAAAAGACGCGCACGGACTCAACTTCAATCGCGATTCAGGCCGATGAAAGAACTGCCCCCATGTCCCCCCCCATTCCACACCCTCCTGATCCACGGGCACAGGAGCGCGCCCTACGGATACTCGAAGCTGTCGAAGACCTGGTCTGCGAGGTCCTCCTTACAGCACGAAATCCCGCGCGCTCTCGCGCTATGGAAGAGGCCGCGCGCCTCGCCGCCGACGCAGAGCACGCCGTGCTCTTGAAGCTCGACAAAGATCCTGAGGCCCTAACGGACACGCTCGTGCGCATCAGAAGCAAGCTGCGAACGATGGCCGACGATCTGGCCAACGCCCGCCGGAACGCACCCCCGACTCCCAAGACAGTGGCCTGAACACGGAGTGGGCTCTGCTCTGCGGAGGGGCGGTCGCTAACGCGCCGAATCCCCGTCCCAGTGCGGTCCGGGAAGGCGGGCCGACTCAGCCGCCGCGAGCACCTCACGGATCTTGGGCCCGAGGGTCGCGTTCGCAGCGACGATGCGGCGACCAAACAGCCAGCCGTCGCCGCCGTCGAAGTCGGTGACGACGCACCCCGCTTCCCAGGCGATCAGGCCCCCAGCAGCCACGTCCCATGGCGCGAGCCACAACTCCCAGAATCCGTCGAAGCGTCCATCAGCGACGTAACACAGATCGCACGACGCCGCCCCCAGACGCCGCAGCCCACGCACCTTCACCCCAAAGTCGACGAAGTGCTGCAGGTTGCTGTCCGGCTGAAACTCGCGCTGGTAATGGAAACCCGTCGCCAGCAGTGCCTCGGACAACTCGGACGTGCCACTGGCTTCGATCGCACGGCCGTTCAGCATCGCGCCTTCCCCACGGGTGGCCGTATAGCACTCGTCGAGTAGAGGATTATGCACGCAGGCGACCGTCACCTCGCCGCCAGCGCACCACGCGATCGAAACACCCACATGGGGGATGCGATGCACGAAGTTCGTGGTGCCGTCGAGCGGATCGACGATCCACAAACGCGACGTCGCCCGCTGCTCGCTGTGGCCCTCCTCAGCGAGAATGGCGTCGCCCGGAAAGCGGTCCCGGATACGCGCGACGATGTGCGCCTCCGACTCCCGATCAGCGACGGTTACCAGATCGCGGGCGCCCTTCTTCTCGACGGATTCCAGGCGCCCCCAGTGCTTGAGCAGGATCTCACCGGCTTCGCGAGCGACCTCACTCAGAAATGCGACGTCTGGATTCACGTCTCCTCTGCCCCCCCCCGACCCTTGAGCAACTTCGCCCAGTATTCCATCCGCCGCCCGATCTCCTTCTCATGGCCAAACGGCGACGGCTCGTACCACGAACGCCCACGCAAGGCATCGGGCAGATACGACTGCTCGGCGACACTCTCATCGAAGTCGTGCGGATACACGTATCCCTTGCCGTATCCGAGCTGCTTCATGAGCGTCGTCGGCGCGTTACGAATGTGGAGAGGGACCGGGTGAACGGCGCCGTCCTTGATGTCCCCCGCCACCGCACCGAAGGCCGCGTAGACAGCGTTGCTCTTGGGGGCCGTCGCCAGGTAAACCGCGGCCTGCACCAACGCCAGTTCTCCCTCGGGAGAACCCAAGAAGCGGTAGGCCTCCGTCGCCGCGAGCGCCATTTGCAGCGCGGGAGGATCGGCGAGGCCGATGTCCTCCGCCGCGATGCGGACGATACGTCGTGCGAGATAGAGAGGGTCCTCCCCCCCGTCCAGCATCCTGGCGAGCCAATACAAAGTCGCCTGCGGATCGCCTCCCCGAATCGACTTGTGGAACGCAGAGATCAGGTTGAAGTGTTCGTCACCCGCTCGGTCGTGATACGCCAACTTCTTGGCCAGCAGCTTCTCGGTTGTCTCCTCGTCGAGCGGCTGCCCCGTCTGACCTCCGGCGACCGCAGCCTCGGCGAGGGCCTCGAGACGATTGAGCAAACTCCGGGCGTCGCCGTGACTGGTCCGAGCCAACCCCAACAGCGCCTCCGGGGCGAGGGCCACTCCATGGGCGCCGAGACCTCTATCTTCGTCTTCCAACGCCCGCTCGGCGATGGCGACCAACGACTCTTCCGAAAGTGGATCGAGCGTCAACACGAGGCAGCGCGAGAGCAGGGCCGCGTTCAGGTGAAAGCTGGGGTTCTCCGTCGTCGCTCCGACGAGGACGATCGTCCCGTCCTCTACGTGCGGGAGAAACGCGTCTTGCTGGCTCTTGTTGAACCGGTGGATCTCATCAACGAACAGGACGGTGCCTCGGCCTGAATCGGCGCGGGTGCGTCGCGCCTCGGCGACCACGGCGCGGACCTCCTTGACTCCCGACAAGACCGCCGAGAACGCAGCGAAGTCCTCTCCCACATGGGCAGCCACGGCACGGGCGATGGTCGTCTTCCCGCTCCCTGGAGGCCCCCAGAGGAGGATGGAAGGCAAGCGGTCCCGCTCAAGCGCCCGACGCAGGAGCGAGCCTTCAGCGACAGCGGGCTGACCGACGATCTCGTCGAGCGTGCGCGGACGCAGCCTCTCAGCGAGCGGAGCGTCGGGGGGCACCTCCGCCGCCGCGCCCGCACGCGCCTCGGGGAACAGGTCTCCGCTCACGCGCCATCACCCAATCGAACCAGCGCGCGGACAATCGCGTCCTGGGCATCCCGCATGCGCCAGACCATCCCGCCCTTCGATCCGTTGGTGAGCACCGCGAAGATGACCGTACGGCCCGTTTCCGTCGTCACATAACCCGCGAGCGCAGACGCGTCGCTCAGCGTCCCCGTCTTGGCGCGGACGCGCTCCCCCACCTTCTGCAGTCGCTTCCGCATGGTCCCCGCCGGATCACCGCCGTAGGGCAGCGCGTTGACGAACACGTCTCGCACGGGAGACAGCCATACCGCTCTCAGCACAGACACGAGATGGTCAGCCGACACCCGATTCTCTCGTGACAACCCGCTACCATCCGCGACGATACACGTCCCCGGGTCGGCTCCGGAACGCTCCAGGATGCGGCGAACCGCCGCGGCCCCTCCCGCGAAAGATCCACCTTCCGGCCCGAGCGCTCCCAGGTGCTTGAACAGCATCTCCGCTCGGTGGTTCTGGCTTCTCTTCATCAAAACGGGCAGGACATCTCTCACCGGCGTCCGCACCCGGGCCAGGAGATGCCCGCCCGTTCGCTTCTCTCGCGGACCGGGGCGGCGCACCGCGCCGTCGACACGTACACCGGCGTCGCCGAGCGCCCGCTTCAGTGCGCGACCAAAGACCATGGCAGGATCATGGGCCGCCACGGGAACGAGCAGGCCGCGCGTCTTGATCCAGCACCGTCCGCCGACGCGCATGAGATCCTCGGATCGCCGACGCTCGCCCCAGATCGCCTGTTCCTTTGGCCGAGCGCACGTCTTGACGGTTCCGCGAAGCGTCAACGCACCAGCCGGCAAAACCTCGACCCGGGCGGGGAGACCCACCCGAGGAGCTCCGGACACGCGCAGCGCCACCGTCCCCTCATCAAGCGACAGCGCAGCGACCTCTGCCATGTACGTCTTGGCTGGGCTGTTGTCCGGCCACGCCGGACCGTGGAACACTTGGTCGAACAAGCGATCATCCACAAGCAGATCGCCACGGACCCGACGGATGCCCGTCGCGCGCACTCTGGACACGAACGCGGGCAGGAGGTCCCGCGCGCGCAAGCTTGGGTCGCCCTCACCACGCAACCGCAACGGACCGTGGACGTCTCCACCGCGGCGCTCGCCATGCATCACTAGGTCCGTCATGATCAGGTGATCGGGGCCCGGACCCAGGAGCGCAGCGGCGGCCGTCAGCACCTTCATGTTGCTGGCCGGCACCAACATCTGGCGCGCGCCACGCTGGGTAATGACGTCGCCGGTTCGGGCATCTACTGCCACGAACGAAGTGACGATCCCGTACTTTGAGAGTCCCTGGAGCGCCTTACGACACGCCCGCCCAACGGAACCCACAGAGTCCTGCGCGCTCGCTGTCCCCGCAGCGAGCAACGCGATCAGGATGCCCAACCGCATGGCTCACAGAATGGCACAGCCGGGGCCGAACCGGCAAGCCAGATTGCCCCGCGGCGGAGGCGACCGCCAGGGGGGATCGATCAGAAGCCGTCAGGATGGGCTTCGTGCCACCGCCAGGCGGTCTTGATGATGGTCTCCAGGTCGCCGTACTGCTGCCGCCAGCCCAGGACCTCCTGTGCGCGCGCGGAGTTCCCCACCAGGCGAGCGGGATCGCCGGCCCGTCGGGCCACCGTCTCGTATGGGATCGGCTTGCCGATGACCTGCTCCACCATCTTGACGACCTCCATCACGGAGTAGCCGGCACCGTTCCCCAGATTGAACGCCGCGCTCTCACCTCCACCACGGAGATACTCCAGCCCCAGCAGATGGGCATCCGCGAGGTCCAGGATGTGGATGTAGTCACGGATGCACGTGCCGTCGGGCGTCTCGTAGTCGTCTCCGAACACCTTGATGTCCGGCCGCTTGCCCTGGCCCGCGTGAATCACCAAGGGGATGAGGTGGGTCTCCGGGTCATGATGCTCCCCGATGATCCCCTCCGGATGCGCGCCAGCCGCGTTGAAGTAGCGCAGCGCGACGTATTTCAGCCCATACGCATTGCCGTAGTCAGAGAGGACCCGCTCGACGAAGAACTTGGTCCAGCCGTAAGGGTTGATGGGCCATTGGGGGTGGGACTCATCCATGTACTCCTGGACGGGGTTCCCATAGGTGGCGCAGGTGGACGAGAAGATGAACGTGTTCACGTCCGCCGCGCGCATGGCATCAAGCAGCTTCAGCGTCGTCGCGACGTTGTTGTCGTAATAGCTGGCCGGGTCATCGACCGAGACGCCGACGTAGCAGCTCGCGGCAAAATGGAACACCGCGTCCACGTCCCGCTCCTCGAGCGTCCGCTTGACCAGATCGAAGTCGGAGAGGCTGCCGACCACGAGATCTGCGTCCAACACCGCCTCACCATGCCCCTCCCTAAGGTCATCGTAAGCGAACGCCTCGTACCCACGCTGACGTAGCAGCCACAGGCAGTGGCTCCCGATGTACCCGGCACCCCCGGCGACCATGATCGTTCCCATCGACTCGTTTTCCTTAGTCGGGCTCGCAGGCGTTCGAACGGTGGTTACCTGTCCTCAAACGCGCGGAACTGGATCATGTGTGCGTCGTACCAAGACCGCCACTCGAGGGTCAGCGCCTCCATCCGCTCGACGTCCAGATCTCCCTCGAGCGGGATACCGATGTAGGCGAAGCTCAACCGGTTCAACGCGCGGTGGATTTGACGGAAAACATACGGATTGCGCTCCTTCCGCAGGCGCTTCACCAGCGGCGGAACCGCGCGGTCGTGGTCGGTCCGCCCGAGAGTAGCCGCGACGCTGCCACGCACCATGTGGCTGGGGTCGTCCAACAGCATGCCCATGATCTTCACCAGGGTGCGATCATCGAGCTGCTCGGCTTCACCCCACCAACGGCGGATGGTCCGCACCACCACCGTCCGGACGAAGTGGTCCTTGTCCTTCAGCGCCCGAAGGAAGCCCTTGTCGAGCTCGGCATGGCGAACAGGGCTCTGGGAGAGCACCCGGACAGCCTGGCGACGGCGCTCGGCCTCGACGCTGTTGAGGAGGATCTCAAGCCACTCCTCAGGGGTCTTCACCCCCGCTCGCTTCTGAACAACCGCGGGTCCCGAATGCAACTCAGCCACGAGCTCCTCGAGCCTATCGCGATCGAAATCCGCACCCAGTGGTAGGTTGTCGAGCCCCTGCTGGAAGCGCACCGCCGCGTCGTGGTGGCGGCCCATGCGCAGGAAGATCTTCCCGAGCTCCATCGCCGACCGCCAATCCTCCCGGTCGCGCTGAAGGACCGCTTCGTAGGTCTCGAGAGCCTTCTCCAGCGCCTCGGTGCGGCTGTAGCAAAACGCCAGGAGCGCGTCGGCCTTCTCCGCGCTGGGATCACGCTGCTTGATCTGCAACAGCTCGTTGATCGCCTCGGCGTGCCGTCCGGCCTGGATGTACATACGCGCGAGTACGTAGCGCGTCTTGATATCGGACGGCTCTCCAGAGATGACCTTCTTGAAGAGCGCTTCCGCGCGGTCGTAGTTGCGCAGCTGCATGTGGCACATGGCCAGCCCGCGCGAAGCCTTGGCAAAATCGGGGTTGAGGTCCAGAGCCTGCTGGTAGTGCTTTGCCGCGGGTTCGGGCATCTCACGCATGGCGAAATAGGTGCCGAGGCCGTGGTGCCCCCAGTAGAAGAACCTGTCGATGGATACGCTGCGCTCGAAGAACGGGCGAGCCTGATCCAGACGGCCAGCCAGGCCCAGGATACGGCCGGCGAGGTAGTTGCTGACCGAGCTGCCCTCGATCTCCGCCTTCATCTCGTACTGGGAGATCTTCTGGTCGAGCCGGGAGCCGCCTGCGGACACGGCCTGATCCTGCTTGGGGACCTCGAGGCCGATCTGACGCCGATAAGCCTGCCAGCGATCCTTGGCCTCCTGGAATTCCTCGCTGCTCTTGAAGGCCTTCAACGCCTCCGCCTTGGCCCGATCGGCTGTGTTCCCACCCTGCCCGTGGACCGGACACGCCGAAACCACGAGGGCCAAGAGGATTGTGAGCGTACGCAGCATCCGCGGTTCCCTTTCCAGCTTGACGAAACGTTGCCAAGACCCGGTCGCCCAACGACTTCGGCGACATCGTATCACCACTGGGCCCGGGCACGAAGGGGGGGCTCCTCCCTCAAGCCACACCCCGCCAACGGACGAAAGATCCGACGTGACCGCTACTTAGAGGGTCACCCTAGCCGGGGAGATTGAGCACAGATGATTCCGCACGATCGCCGTAGCGCGACGCGAGTCGATACGGGAAACCTCGTGATCCACTCCGAGGTTGGTCAGGAAGTCCACGGGCAGGTGCTCGGCATGGCCGTCACGCTCGACATGAACGAGTTCGGCCTCCGCATCCAGACCAGCGAGCGATTCGAAGCGGGAGATCGGTTCCGCTTCAGCGTCGCGTTGCAAGACGAAATCGTCGCCGCAACCGGCCGCGTGGTGCACATCTCGCAGAGCCTCAACGGGACCTGGGAAGTCGGCGTAGAGTTCCTCCAGGTCTCGAGCGAGGACATCGAGAAGATCCGCCAATACTGCGCGGAACGCTGCAGCCCCTAACGGCGGCCGGGACCCCACCGGCGGCGGACTCCCCCGGTCCCTTCCAGCCCCGGACCTGCGTGCTACGCTCTGACCATGCGCGCTGTTCATCAAACTGAAGTCGCCGGATTACAGCTCCTGAA
Organism: Planctomycetota bacterium; assembly: GCA_002683135.1. Taxonomy (GTDB): domain Bacteria; phylum Planctomycetota. Next base: position 24,847 of record NYSS01000186.1, read on the forward strand.
CCGGGGCAAGGTCAGAGATATCTACGCGGTCGGTGACGATCACCTGCTCCTCGTCGCGTCCGATCGCATCTCCGCCTTCGATGTCGTGCTCCCGAACCCGATCCCCGGTAAGGGCATCATCCTCACTCAGCTCTCGATCTTCTGGTTCGAGCTCCTCGCCGGTGTCACCGACAATCACATCGTCGAGACCGACGTCATGGCGATGCCCGATCCCATTCCGGCTAACGCCGATGTGCTGCGTGGGCGCAGCTTGCTGGTCAAGCGCGCGGCGGTCCATCCAGCCGAGTGCATCGCCCGCGGGTTCTTGCTCGGTTCGGGTTGGAAGGACTACCAGAAGACCGGCGCGGTGTGCGGCATCGAGCTGCCCGACGGCCTCAAGAAGAACCACCGCTTCGACCCACCCCTGTTCACTCCGTCGACCAAGGCCGAACAGGGTGAGCACGACGAGAACATCTCGTTCGAGGCGCTGGTCGCCACTGTAGGGCAGGACCTGGCCGACGAGCTCCGCGACAAAACTCTGGCCGTGTTTCACACCGCGCGCAACCACGCCCGCGAGCGCGGCGTCATCATCTGCGACACCAAGTTCGAATGGGGCGCCATCGGTGGCAAGACCATCCTCGTAGATGAAGTCCTTACGCCGGACTCCAGCCGCTTCTGGCGCAAAGAAGACGCGGACTCAGCGCTCCCCGACGGGAACCCGCCGTCGTACGACAAGCAAGTGGTGCGCGATTGGCTGGAGACGCAGCCGTGGGACAAGACGGCCCCTGGCCCGGAGTTGCCTGCCGAGGTGGCGGCGACCGCCCGCGGACGCTACATCGAGATCTACGAGCGGATCGCCGGTGGCTCCGTTCCACACCTGGACTGAAAGCGAGTGCCATGCCTGACATCCTGATGGTCATGGGAAGTGAATCCGATTTCGGCAGCATGGCCGCCGGGGTCGAGGTCCTCGAGGAATTCGGGGTAGACGTGAAGGTCCGGGTCGCCTCCGCTCACCGCACTCCCGCACGCGTCGAGGCGCTGGTCAAGGAGGCCGAATCCGATGGCACGCAGGTGATCATCGCGGCCGCAGGGATGGCCGCCCACCTCGCGGGAGTGGTCGCGGGCAAGACCATTCTCCCGGTCATCGGCGTCCCCATGGAGTCGCCACACCTGTCCGGCCTGGACAGCCTCTACTCGACCGTCATGATGCCCCCTGGCATCCCCGTCGCGACCGTCGGGATCGGCAAACCGGGGGCCAAGAACGCCGCCTATCTCGCGGTCGCGATCATGGCTCTGAAGGACGACGACATCCGCAACCGCATGGTCGACTACCGGGCGGGTCTGGGCGAGAAGGTCGACGCCATGAACGAGAGCGTCCAGAGGAAGCTCCGGGAACGCGACGCTTGAGCGACGGCCCGGCCCCCACCATTACCTGGAAGGGCGGTCTCGACGGCCGATGTGAGCTTATCGATCAGACGCTCCTGCCCAGCGAGGTGGTGATCCTCGACGTCAAGGACGTCGAGACCATGTGGGACGCGATCAAGCGCCTCGCCATCCGGGGCGCACCGGCCATCGGCGTCGCCGCCGCCTACGGCGTCGTGCTCGGTATTCGCAGGAGCGGCGCGGCCGACGAAGCCGGGTTCGGGGTGGACCTCAACAAGACGTGCGACTACCTGGCCTCGTCGCGGCCGACAGCCGTCAACCTGTTCTGGGCACTCGACCGCATGAAGGCCCACGCGAGCACGCTCACAGGTGGGGGCGTCGAGCGCATAAAGCAGGGACTGCTCGACGAAGCGCGCGCCATCGAGGCGCAGGACCGCGCCATCTGCCACAAGTTGGGCGAGATCGGCGCGGCGCTCGTCGAGGACGGTGACGGCCTGCTCACCCACTGCAACGCCGGCGCGCTCGCGACAGCCGAGTACGGCACCGCGCTCGCGGTCATGTTCGAATCGCAGGCGCAGGGAAAGAAGATCTCGGTCTACGCCGGCGAGACCCGTCCGCTGCTCCAAGGCGCGCGCCTCACGACCTGGGAACTCATGCATGCAGGGATCGACGTCACGTTGATTTGCGACAGCATGGCCGCCCAGGTCATGAAGGAGGGGCGCGTACAACGGGTATTCGTCGGCGCCGACCGCGTCGCCCGCAACGGCGATGCATGCAACAAGATCGGGACCTACAGCCTCGCCGTGCTCGCGAAGGAGCACGAGATTCCGTTCTACGTCGTCGCCCCATGCTCGACCATTGACCTCCAGACTTCGACCGGCGAACAGATCCCCATCGAAGAGCGGCCCTCTGAGGAGATCACGGAAGGATTCGGGAAGCGAACCGCTCCCGAAGGGGCCAAGGTCTACTCCCCCGCTTTCGACGTCACCCCCGCGGCCTACCTCTCCGGCATCGTCACCGAGAAGGGGCTGATCTCCCCTGTGACGGAAGACGAGGTCGTCCGCGTCGTCACTCCCTGAACGCTCCGATCAGGGCCTCCCGACAGGCCCCTACGACAAACCTGCACAGCCGCGCCGTAAACTAACGTCACGTGGAGCGCCGATAGACGTTGCATGGGCACCAAGACGGCGAGCAAGAGCGGCACAAGAAAACCGGAACGGAAATCGAAGTTCTCCACCGCGGTCGGTGAAGAGGCCCTCGATTTCATCAAGGCCATCGAGGACTACAAGGCCGCGAAGGAACGTCCGTTCCCTTCGTGGACTGAGGTCCTTCAGATCGTCAAGGCCATCGGATATCGCAAGGTCGCGGAGGGCAAACCCGTGACCGAGATCGGCCCCGAATAGCGGCACGGGAAACGGGGCCTGAGCGCCCAGGTCGCTTATGATGCGATCCGGATGCGAGGCTTCATCGTTCTCCTGCTGTCTATCGCGATCGCGGTGGTCGCGTTCATCGCTCTCCGCCATGGGAGCGGCGCTTCGACGGGCCAGGGCAAGGATGCGCCCGTGGGCACCTTCAGCCGCGAACACCCAGGCGACCACGTCCCCGAAGAGGTCCTCGATCTGGAGCCCAAGGTGGTGCTCGTTCGTGGCGCCGACGCCTGGCGCGGACGGGTCGACATCGACCCCCCGGCCGGCATAACGGCCCGACGCGTCGAGGTCCTCGGTCCTACCGGGTCCCTGATCGTCGGCGCCGACATCGTGGAGGGGGTCGATCCGGGGCTCTCCTTCTCGGTTCCGCTCCACACATCCGGCTCGCTGGTCGCCCAGGTGCTCTACGACACCGGCGAGGTGTGGAGCTTCTCCGCGCGGCTATGATCCCCACATGGAGTTCCTCGCCGACGACCGCGAGGGCGAGCACGCCCGCATCCAGTGGCTGATCCGGCTTCGCTGGGTCGCCGTGCTCGGCGTGTTGAGCGCCATCGCGATGGCGGGCCCCGTACTGGGGCTGCTCGCCCATCCCGTGCCCCTCTACCTCCTGGTGTCAGCGCTCGGGACCTGGAACCTGTGGCTGCTCTTCCGGGTCAAGCGGGGGAAGCACGTGCTCGCGGCTGGACGCCAGGTCGTCTTCGACTTGCTCATCCTCGGCGGGTTGCTGCTGTTCTCCGGCGGGCTCCAGAACCCGTTCTCGGTGTTCCTCGCGGTCCAGGTGATCCTGGCAGCGATCCTGCTGCCACGCCCGACGGCGGTGAGCGTCGGGCTCGTGGGGATGGGCATCAGCGTGCTCCTCGCGACCCTCGCCTTTGCCGACCTGATCCCCGCCACGGGGAACGTCGACCCTCAGGAGCTACCGATCTGGGGAGTCGGGCTCGCCCTCGTACTCACCATGGCCGTCGCGCTGCAGCTCGTCGTCATGGTGATGGAGGACCTGCGCGCACGAGCGCGCCAGGCGCACCAGTATCACGAACAAGCGGAGCGCGAACGGCGCAAGCTATTCGACGTGCTGCGCTTCGTCGGGGCTTCCATGGTCCTGCTAGACAAGAAGCTCAACACGGAGTGGCAAAACCGACGATCAGAGGGGGCCCTCGGCAAGCTCGCACGGGGAACACGGTTTCACCTGCCAGGAGGCGACCCGTGGCCCGACCACGATGCCATTCGATCCGGAGACGCGGTCGAACGTGAATGGACGGGGCCTAACGCGGAGGGTCACCCGCGCGTGCATCAGGTCACCGCATCACCGGTCCGTGGCAACGACGGCAGCCTCGACCAGGTCATCCTCGTGTTCACCGACATCACCGACCGCCGGGCCGCCGAGCAACAGCTCCACCGCACCGAGAAGCTCGCCGCACTCGGCCGCCTCGCGGCCGGCGTCGCGCACGAGATCAACACCCCCCTCGGGTCCGTCAGCATCCTGACGAGCGAAGCGATCGCCTCCGTCCAGGACATCGAAAACCCCGCCCAACGAGCCGAACTCGAGGACAGCCTGGGGGATGTCAAGCGAGAGACGGAGCGCGTGGCGCACCTGGTGCGGCGGCTGCTGGAGTTGTCCCACCCCGGAGACGAGAGCGTCACACCGACCGATCCGGACGACGTCGCCGAGGACGCGATCCGGCTCATCTCCGTGCGGTCCCCGGGGGCGCGCCCACGAATCCGGACCGACCTGGCCGGAGACCTCGCATCAGTGGAAACAAACCCCGACCGCTTGCGCCAGGTCATCCTAAACCTCCTGGATAACGCGCTGGACGCCACCCGCGACAACGCCGGCGAAATCATCGTCCGGACGCAGAACCGGGCTGGCACACCGATCATCGAGGTCGAGGACCGAGGTGACGGGATCTCCGATGAAGACATCCCGCGGGTCTTCGACCCGTTCTTCACCACGAAGGACGTGGGGGAAGGTACGGGGCTCGGCCTTTATGTCTCGTACGAGATCATGAAGAATCTGGGCGGCGACATCGCGATCCGAAGCGACCCGGGCGTCGGCACGCTGGTTCGCTTGACGCTCCCAGCCCCTGAGAACAGCACACCCTCGACCACGACATGACTGACATCAACTCCATCCGGATCCTGCTCGTGGACGACGACGCGACGTTCCGCAAGGCGCTCTCGAATGCGCTGCTGCGCCGGGGGCACCAGGTCGATACGGCGGCGTCCCCCAGCGATGCGCTGGAGATCGCCGAGCGCGGGAGCTACGACGTCGCGTTGTTAGACCTCAAGATGCCTGGCATGGACGGCATCGAGCTGATGCACGAGATCCGTGGGCGCCACGTCGACCTACCCGTGGTCATCCTCACGGGGCACGGGACGATTCCCTCGGCGATCGAAGCGATCCAAACCGGCGCATATCACTATCTGCAGAAACCGTGCGAAGTCGATGAGGTCGAGATCACGCTCCGCAACGCCGTACGACAGCAGAACCTCATCCGGGAGAACACCCGCCTCCGGGAGGTGATCAAGATCACGACGCCGTACGAGGACATCGTCGGCCAATCCGGGCCGATCCTCGAGGTCATCGAGCTCATCGAACGCACCAAGGACTCGTGGAGTCCGGTCCTCATCCAGGGTGAGAGCGGCACGGGAAAAGAGCTCGTCGCCCGAGCCCTGCACGTCGGCAGCAAGCGCAAGGACCAGCCCTTTGTCACGCTCAACTGCGCCGGCCTGAAGCCTGAGTTGCTGGAGAACGAGCTCTTCGGCCACGTGGAGGGAGCGTTCACGGGCGCCTCTCGATCGAAGAACGGGCTGTTCGAGGTCGCAGACGGCGGGACCCTGTTCATCGACGAGATCGCGGATATGGACCTGAAGGTGCAAGCCAGCCTGCTAAGGGTCGTCGAGAACGGAGTATTCCGGCCGCTCGGGTCGACTCAAGAGAAGACCGTCCGCGTCCGCATCATCGCTGCCGCCAACCGCGACCTCCACGCCGCGGTCGAGACCGGGGACTTCCGCCAGGATCTCCTGTATCGGCTCGACGTCGTCCACGTTCAGGTGCCGCCGCTGCGCCTACGTCCGGACGACATCCCGCTGCTTGTCTCCCACTACCTCGAAGGATCACGCGAAGCGCGGGAGAAGGGGATCTTCCTGGCGCCGGAGGCCATGAACCTCCTGCGGGCCTATCGCTGGCCAGGCAACGTCCGCGAGTTGTTCCACGTCCTCGAGAGGGCGATCCTGCTCTCCGGAGGCGAGGAGGTCGCCGCGCGCGACCTGGACGCCGTCCTCCGCCCGCGGTTCCGACCGGCCGGCCTGGAGCCCCCCAGGGAGCCCCTCACGCTCGAGGACAGCGAGAAATTGCACATCACCCGTATGCTCGAGAGGGAGGGCGGCAACGTCTCCCGCGTCAGCGAGATCCTCGGAATCGACCGACGCACCTTGCAACGGAAGATGAAGCGCTATGGGATCCGATAAGCCACGCTCAGCCAAGAAACCCGCCAAGAAACCCAGGCCCCTGCTCGAGAGCGGGAGGTTGATCCTCTACACGATGGTCGCATCGGGCGTGCTGTGGCTCCTGGCCCTCCTCTGGCTCCGTCTCACGCCGATTCAATCGCTGTTCACCCACATCGGTTTCGTCTCACTCGTCACCTTCCTCATCTTCGCGCTCGACAAGCTGAAGTCCCGGCGCGACGGGCGACGGGCGAGTGAGTTGAACCTGCTCGCCTTGGGGGCAATCGGCGGGGCCTTGGGGGGCCTGCTCGCGATGGCCACGCTCCGCCACAAGACCCAACGGGTGGTGTTCACCGTAGGCTTGCCTGTCCTCCTCTTCACCCACGGCGTCGTCGTCGCTATCTTCCTCCTGGGCTGAATCCCCGCGGCGACCCCGCCATGGGCTCTCTCCCGCCCACTCCTTACAATGTCGCCATGCGTCGCTTGCTCCTCGGCCTCCTCCTCCTCGCTGCCACGGTGGCCGCCCAAGGTGACCTGAAGATCCACGTCACCTGGGAGGGCCCTCTCCCTAAACGCCAGCCGCTGACGATCCCCGACCTGGTCAAGCAGCGGAGCCCCGCTGACGCGGCTTTTTGCCAGAAGTGCATCGACGAGAAGACGCTGTTTGATGAGCGCATCGTGGTGGATGAGAAATCCCGCGGACTCCGCGATGTCGCCGTGCTGGTTGCGGGGCCCGCCCCCGGCAAGGGCGCCCGCCTCCCCGCGGGCACCCTCGACAACCGTAAGTGCCGATTCCACCCGCGGGTCCAGTTCGTTCCTTTGGCCAGCAAACTCACCGTCAAGAACTCTGACCGGATCACCCACAATGCCCGCATCCTGGGCCGCGGGGGCCGGCAGTTCTGGAACGGCATCATCCCCGCCGGAAAGGCGGTCCAGACGTACACCATCCCCGTCGGCGGCACCTACCACGTGGTCTGCGACGTCCACCCGTGGATGGAGGCGTGGTTCATCGGAACAAAAAGCCCTTGGGCCGGGGTCAGCAGCGCCGACGGTACGGTGGCGCTGAGGAAGATCCCCACCGAAGAGGAGATCTCGATCCACCTCTGGCATCCGACCCTGGGCAGCGCACACCTCAAAACCCGGCTCGCCCCTGACGCGGAGACCCTGAAGAGGCTGACCCAAAAGGACTTCAGGAAGCGATGAGGCTGGGGGCGCTGGCGTTGAGGCTAATCGCTCCGCAAGTTAGAGTTCGGACGATGCGTATTCCCTTGTTTCACAAGGCCTTTGCGCGCGTCAGACCGGAGCTCCAGACATGAGGCAAGAGTGGATCGACCGCCGTCGCGGCGATGTGTGTGTCACCCAGATGCACTACGCGCGACAGGGCCGCGCAACCGAGGAGATGGCTTACGTCGCTGAACGAGAGCACGTCGCGCTCGAGGTCATCGTCGACGAGGTCGCCCGCGGACGCATGGTCATCCCTGCGAACATTAATCACCCTGAGCTCGAGCCGATGGCCATCGGCATCGCTGCCCAGTGCAAGATCAACGCGAACATCGGCAACTCGGCGGTCACCTCCGACGTCGACAATGAGATCGCGAAGCTGGAGACGGCGGTCACGCTGGGCGCCGACACGGTCATGGACCTGTCTACGGGTGGCAACATCAACGGCATCCGCGAGTCCATCCTGCGACGGTCTTCCGTACCCATCGGAACGGTCCCGATCTACGAAGCCGTGCAGGGCGTCAACTCCGCGACCGACCTCACAGAGGACGACCTGGTGCGTGTCGTCGAAGGCCAGGCGGAGCAGGGCGTCGACTACATGACGATCCACTGCGGCATACGGCTCAAGCACCTGCCGCTCGTCGACGGTCGCATCACCGGCATCGTATCGCGAGGCGGCTCGTTGATGGCGCAGTGGATGGTCCACCATCGGCGCGAGAATCCGTTCTACACGGCGTACGACCGGATCCTCGAGGTCTGCCGCCGTCACGACGTAACCCTGTCGTTGGGCGATTCGCTGAGGCCCGGATGCCTGCACGACGCCTGCGACGACGCCCAGTTCGCCGAGCTGGACACCCTCGGAGAGCTCACCCGTCGCGCTTGGGAAAGAGACGTCCAGGTCATGGTTGAGGGGCCGGGGCACGTCCCCATGGACAAGATCGCCATGAACGTCGAACGCCAGCAGCAGGTGTGCAACGAGGCACCCTTCTATGTGCTGGGCCCCCTGGTGACCGACATCGCACCAGGCTACGACCACATCACCTCGGCCATCGGAGCGGCGTTAGCTGGCTGGGCGGGGGCGTCCATGCTCTGCTACGTCACGCCCAAGGAGCACCTTGGCCTGCCAGACGTGGACGACGTGCGTCAGGGGGTCGTGGCGTACAAGATCGCCGCCCATGCCGCGGACATCGCCCGTCACCGCCCCGGAGTCAGAGACCGCGACGACGAGTTGAGTCGCTCCCGCTTCAACTTCGACTGGCGCCGCCAGTTCGAGCTCAGCCTGGACCCGGAGACGGCGCAGCGCATGCACGACGAGACGCTACCGGAGGAGTACTTCAAGTCCGCGGAGTTCTGCTCCACGTGCGGCCCCAAGTTCTGCTCCATGCAGATCTCCCAGACCGTGGAAGAATACAATCGCAAGCGTCGCGAGGAGGAAGCCGGGGCCGCCACGGCGTAAGCGTGTTCGTTACGGCGAGCGCGCCCACACGCCTGAGCAAGGGAGCCCGGCAGCGTGGGCTCTCCCGGCACGGCAGATGCGATGGCTGATCTTGTGCAGAGCCAGTTCGAAGACAACACCCCACCCGTAACCCCCGCCTCGGCGGAGCCATCTCGGGCCGGGGGCCTGCTGCGTCCACGCCCCAAGGAGATGACCCCGGTCTTCACGGTCCTGATGACCGTGCTGTTCCTGGACGTCCCCCTGATCCTGCTCCTCCCCTTCCTGATCGCCGCCCACACGGACAGCCCTTGGGGCGACGTACCGCGCGTGGGGTTCTTGGGCTTGTCCGTATGGTCCGGGATCGTCTTTGGGACCCTCGCATCCGTCGTCGCCGAACGCCGGAACCACTCCGCCTGGTGGTTCCTCGCCGGACACCTCGGAGCCGTGGCGGCGATCCCCCTGGCCGCGGCAGGCATGGCCGAGACCGCTCCCTTGACGGCCAGGTTGATCGTCTTCGGCGTCGGGATGGCTGGGACGCTCGCGGCCTTCGTGATCGTGCAGGCCTATCCCCGCGGGCCTTCGGAACCCGGGCCCTTGACCCACGCGCTCGGACGGATGTGGCACGCCGCCGGCAACATCTGGTTCGGGATCACCTTGATGATCATCCTCGCCGCCGCCTGGCATCAGGGCACCTGGTGGGAAAACGCATATGGCCACAAATCCGCGGGCCACGTCTTCTACTCGTCATGGTGGTACGGCCTGCTCCAGTTGACGTTCTCATCGGCGCTCATCTCCGCGACCCTACGCAAGTACCCCTGGCGCATCGAACAGACCGGCTGGATCGTCACCCACATCGCGCTCACCATGCTGCTGGTTGGTAGCTTCATGAGCTACTTCGGCAAACGAGAGGGGATGCTCGGCCTCAAGGAGGGCGAAGCGACTTCGGTCTTTTCACTCGATGACGAGACGCGTTTGCAGGTGTTCGAGATCCGCAAGGACCGCGCTGGCCCGGTGCGTATCTGGTCCGAGATCGCGACCTTCGACGTCGATCCGTCCGACACCGAGGTGGAGCAAAGCTTCGACGTCGCGGACGCCAGCGGCAGCCTCTTCGATATCCACGTGGACCGCTATTACGGCGATGGCATCCCGCGCTCCCAGCGCGCAAATGACTCCGATGTCGTCAGCTTCGCAGTGGAGGGGGAACTGCGGCTCCCCAACGGACAGGGGATGCCGTTCGACCTCGTGGCGGACGATCCCGACCGCGCGACGTTGAGCATGCAGGTGCTCTCCATGGGGGCCATCGGGCTCCGCTGGCCCGCTGTCGGGCGGTCATTGCGGCAGGGAACCCACGAGATCGACGTCGGCACCATCGTCGTGACCGATGCGGAGGGTAAGGAGCTGCTGCGTCAGACCCTCAAGCCGGGAGCCCGCCCCGAGGGGGTGCCACAGGCGCCGGCGAGCATCGACGATCTCGATGTCGCGATCCCGGGAACCAAGGTCAAGATGAAGGGACTGGCCTGGTTCGACAACTTCGCCATCCGGTCCGGAATGGATATGACCCCAGGCCTGCCCCGGTTCCCGGCCATCATGGTCACCCTGAGCGGGGACAAGGGTGAAGAGCGGCGCACGGCGTTGGCCTACGTGCCGTCCTGGAGCGACGCACCGTCCGCCCTCGGCGCCTACAAAGACCTCCGGGTGCATTTCGAGTACTTGCCTTCGTTCCCCCTCGAGCCTGGTGAGTTGGTGCTCGCCTACCATCCGGATGAAGCTCCGTTCTGGGTCATGGTGAAGAGCTCCGGCGAGCGCATGAGCGGGCCGATCGAAGAGGGCAAGCCCCTGGAGTTGGGCATCCCATTGGAGATCATCCCCACCACGGTCTTCACCCACATGCGGGAGTGGCTCACCTGGGACTTCAACGCCCACGACCCCGAACGCCAAGTCGCCCGCATGGAGATCGACGGTAAGTCCCACTGGCTCCGCCTGGGCGGTAAGGGCACGACCATCGAGAAGGACAGCCGCCAATTCCGCGTCCGATGGTGGAAGAGCGAGCAAGAGCTGGGCTTTAAGCTGACCCTGCGTGACTTCCACCGGGACTTCTACCCAGGTCGCCGCGAGGCCCGTACATTCGAGTCCTACCTCTGGCTGGAGCACCCGACGAAGCTCAAGGAAAGCGGTGACCACGTCGGAATCAAGATCGACATGAATCACCCTCTGAGGCTCGACGGGTGGCGGCTGTTCCAGGCCCGATTCAGCGAAGGAGATCGGGAAGAGACCTTCCTCCAGGTCAACCGGGATCCGGGGCTGAGCCTCATCTATCCCGCCTGCGTCGTCCTGCTGCTCGGGCTCGTGATCGTCTTCACCCAGAAACGACACTTCCTGAAGGCCCTCGCCAAGTACGTGAAGCGACGCGACGCGGCGCCGGGCACACGATTCGTGGCCGCCACCATCGTCGTGCTTCTGGCTTTTCTCGCGACCGCACCGGGTGTCATGATGATCGTGCTGACACCGGAAGGCCCACTTCTCGGGGTGGGCGTGCTCCTGATCGTCCTCGGCCTCAGCCTGGAGACGCTCTGGGTCAACACCTGGCTACGGCAACGTCTCGACAGGCCTCCGGCCAAAACCGGATCCGCACCATGAACAAGAATCTCGTCCTTGTACTACTGACGGCCGCGCTCACCGCCTGCGGTACGGACGCTCCACCGAGCGACCAGGACGGCAAGGCGATCACGCCGACCACGCCGGTCGTCGCAGAGTCGCCGCTGGACCTCGACGCGATCCGACGCATCCCCGTACAACACCGGCTTCGATATCAGCCCTTCGGCACCTACGCCAAGGTGATGGTTCGTTCAGTCACGGGGAGGGACAACTTCCACAAGACCGATCCCGTCCTGTTGTTCCTCCATTGGCGCTTCAATCCGCTGCAGGCCGCCCACGGGCGCTTCATCAAGCTCCCGTCCCGGGACACGGCAGAGCACTACGGCCTGGAGAAACCGACCGCAGCCACGGAGTACACGTCGCTCGCCATGCTGCGAGAGAGCCCCAAGTTCATCCGGGCCATCGAGGTCATCCGGCGAAAGAAGTTCGACGAGAAGGTCGCCACCGAAGGACACGAGGACGAGGCATGGGGCTTCTGGAGCCGCGCCGCCACGCTGGCGAACATCTGCGGCGTCTCCCCCGAGAGTCCGGACACCCAGCCTCCCGCCGACGAATTCGCCGGCGTGCTGCCCGTGCTGCCTCCGGTGTCCGACCCGGTGAGCGGCGAGGCCTACGTCTTTCAATCGCCCAGGGACATCCGGCGGATGGGCTGGGGCGCCGACCGCACCGACGCCGTGACCACCGCGATGACCGGCCTCGCCGATAGCTTCGCGGCCAACGACGCCGATGCCTTTACGGGGGCCTCGGAGGGGCTGCTCGCCGCGATCCTCGCGATGAACCCGGGGCGCGACCCGAGCTGGCGGAGCCTCGACTGGATTGACCGTGAAGTGACCCTCAACCGGTTGAACCCTTTCTCAGCCCTGCGCTTCATCTACTTCGGCGTCTTCTTCATCGCCCTGTGCGCCCTCCCCTTGATGGGGCTCAAGGGTTCCGAGGGTGGCACCGGCCGTACGATCGGGAGAATCGCCTGGGCCACCCCGATCCTCGCTGCCATGGCGGCCCTCGCCTATCACACGTGGGCGATCATCGAACGGACCGAGATCTCCGGCCGAGCCATGATCGGCAACCTGTACGAGTCGTTTGTGTTCGCCGCGGCCAGCGGGATGCTGCTGGCGCTGATCTTCGAGTTCGTCTGGCGTCGTGGATGGCTCACCGTGAGCGGCGCGATGGTCGCCATGCTGGCCTTGTTCAGCGCCCAACTCGACCCCGAGTTCATGAACCCGGAGGTCTCCAAGCTGCAGCCCGTGCTGATCAACAACAGCCTCATCCACATCCACGTACCGACGATCATGTCCAGCTATGCGGTCCTGGTGCTGACGGTGATTCTGGGCCACGTGTACCTCGGGCTTTGGCTCGTTCGAGGGACCTCCCGCGAGCCCCAACACCGGGCATCTTTGAGCAGAATCGCCACGTTCATGTTCTGGACAATCCCACCCGGTGTCATTCTGCTCTTCGCGGGCATCGTCCTCGGTGGCGTATGGGCCGACGCATCCTGGGGTCGGTTCTGGGGCAATGACCCAAAGGAGGTCGCCGCTGCGGTGACGTTCGTGGTGTTCGTCATTGTCATCCACGGTCGGTGGGCCGGCTGGTTGAGGGACGTGGGCACCGCCCTCGGATCCCTGGTCGGTGGGGTCGCCCTGTGGTGGACCTGGTGGGGGTCGAACGTGTACCAAACCGGACGACACTCCTACGCCGGCGCCGGCGCCAACATCCCCTGGGGCCCGCTGCTGATCCCCGCCGTCGAGATGCTCTTCTTCGCGTTCATCGCCGTGATCTGGGCGCGGCGACGCCAGTTCTACAGGGATTTCCCTGACGCCGATAAGGCGACGCCTCCGGATGGCCTCATGTCCATCACTGATTAGGACCTCCCCGATGGCCGACCCGCAAGTACCGAACGAGGACGCCTTCGCCGCCCTCGTCAAACAGCAACTCCACCACCTCGGCGAGGACCCGTCGCGTGAGGGGCTGGCCCGTACACCCGAACGCGTCGCCAGATCGTTCGGGTTCCTCACATCGGGTTATCGCACCGACATCCAGACCCTGATCAACGGCGCCATCTTCGCGGAAGACTGCTCGGAGATGGTGCTCATTCGCGACATAGAGATCTACAGCTTGTGCGAACACCACATGCTGCCGTTCTTTGGCAAGGCACACGTCGCCTACATCCCCAACGGCCGGATCATCGGCCTCTCCAAGGTCCCCCGTATCGTTGATGCGTTCGCCCGGCGGCTCCAGGTCCAGGAGCGCCTCACTCAGCAGGTCGCCGAAGCGCTCTACGACGCCCTCGATCCACGCGGGGTCGCTGTCGTGATCGAGGCCCGTCACCTCTGCATGATGATGCGAGGAGTGGAGAAGCAGAATTCCTCGGCCACCACGAGCTCCATGCTCGGGCTCTTCCGTGACGACCCCAAGACACGGATGGAGTTCCTTGATTTGTCGCGCCGGGGTTAGGCCGCCGCGCTCGGTTTGCGTACGTACGCTACGATGGTCCTGTGGACGACCTGAACACGACCAGTGAGATCCTCGACATCCACGAGGCGCGGCGCCGGATCGGCGACGTCCGCCTGGTGGTCGACGCGATCATGGCCACCACCCGCGAGATCGCGGCGTTGCAGCAGGAGCTCCGCGCCATGCGCTCGGACAGCGATCGCGACACCGAGCTCCGCGACCGCCATAGCCATGCGCAGGTGGCCTTTCGCGAAAAGGTCCAACAGCTCAACGCCCTCGGCGCCGTTCTCAAGGACCCGATGACCGGGCTCATCGACTTCTACACATGGGTGGACGGCGAGCTCGCGTTCCTCTGCTGGCAGCACGGGGAGGACAACATCGAGTACTGGCACGGCATCGAGGAAGGCTACCGCGGCCGCAAACCGGTCAGCGAATTTCCCAGTTGACCCGATGGCCAAAAAGACCAGGCCAAGACCAAAGAAGCGGCGCATCACCAAGCCTCTGAGGGACCGCCTAGCCCGCATCCTCTACACCCTGGACGAGACGTACCCCGATAGCCGCTGCTCGCTCAACCACAGGAGCGCGTTCGAACTGCTCATCGCCACCATGCTGTCGGCCCAGTGCACCGACGCGCGCGTGAACATCGTCACCGTTGACCTGTTTCGACGTGCCCGCTCAGCCAAGGCGATGGCCGCGGTTCCTATCGACGAGCTGGAGATGCTCGTCAAGACGACGGGCTTCTTTCGCAACAAGGCCAAGAACGTGAAGGCTGCGTCCGAGCTCATACAAGGGCGGCACAAGAGCAAGGTCCCTGACACCATGGAGGCGCTGCTCGAACTCCCCGGCGTCGCGCGCAAGACGGCGAATTGCGTGCTGGGCACCTGGTTCAAGGAGCCGGTCGGGGTCGTGGTCGACACCCACGTCACCCGCATCGCCAACCTGCTCGATCTGAGCAGGAACAAGGATCCGGTCAAGATCGAACAGGACCTGATGGCCCTGCTCCCCGAAGAGCACTGGGTCCGCTTCACCCATCAGCTCATCGACCACGGACGCGCGGTCTGCGTCGCGCGGCGACCCCGCTGCGGCGAGTGCGCCCTCGCCGACGACTGCCCGTCAGCGAGCTAGGCGTCCGCGAGCCGACGATTTTCAGCGTCGCGAAAGTCGCCGGACGCGATGCGAACCACGTCGCACAGCGTCCAGACGCACAAGCCACCGAGGGTCAAGAACTGCAGGACGCCGTACACCACCCGACCCGTGTAGAACTGGTGGATCCCCCCGATTCCAAAGCAGAACAGCGGCACGAGCGCCAGCAACAACGCAGCCGACCGGGTGGAGGGGGACCTCCCGAACTCCAGCGCAGGCCTCACGGTCCGACGCCGCCGCCGCGCTGCCGGGTGGAGCCCAAAATCTTCTACCGCAAGGGTCTGTCCGCACTGGGGGCAGAACGCAACCGCGCCGCAGAAGGGCTCGTGGCAAGCATGGCAAATCATGGACCCACGCCTATTCGGCCCCAGCACCGAGTATTGGCACGCGCGCTTCCTTTCACGACCTCTTTTGCGAAGCCACGATTGCCGGAACCTGGGACCGCCGCCTTCCGGAGACGGAGTGTCTCATGGCCCTGCTTCCATCCCTCATCCTGCTCATCCTGATCCCTGCTACCCAATCCTCCGACGTGCGCCTGGAGGGCGCCAGGCTCGCGCTCTTCGAACGCACGAAGGGGGCATCAGAGCTCGGACGAGATGTCCACTGGCGAATACCCGCGGCGGCCTTCTCTCGTCCGACGCGACAGCGCAGAGGTTATGACCTGTATGTCCACAAGGGCGTCGGCCTCGTAATAGGCTCGCGCGCAGCGGACCTCCAAGAGATCCGACGGCGCGGTGGGGTCGCGAGCGTTCGCGGCCGCGTGTTTCGCGTGCCACCGAAGCGACGCAGGAGAGGCGAACCGGCCTACGCCATCGACGTGCGCCAGATCCGTCGACGCCGCAATTAGCGACATAAGAACAGGCCGGAGAGGCGAACCTCTCCGGCCTGAGTACGATCCCCCTCGAAGGAGTCCGCCAACTCCAACAAGGAGATGCCGGGCCGCGGGGTTGATGGAGCGGACAGTAACGAGTCGCAACCCGTAGCGAACCCACTCCGAGGGGTGCCCCTCTTGCGAGGAGACGCCTGTCTAAGAGCAGAGACCGTGCCACAACAAGGGACCTCGGCAGTCTCACCCCCATTCATCCCCCGAAAGTCACTATGCAAAGAGGGATACGGTTCCAGACGGGGGCGACGGCAAGCAACGGCAGACGGAGCAATGTACCCAGGAGAGGACAGACCTACGGCCGCAGGTGTCCTCTCCGGAGG
>NYSS01000187.1 GCA_002683135.1 Planctomycetota bacterium
GGGGGCGCGCGCGGCTCGGTTTGTGATGCTCGCGTTCGAGGACGCCACGCGGCACCTGATACCCCGGCCCTTCAGCATCTCTGATGTCTGCACGCGGGAAGACGGGACGGTCGTCACGGAGATCCTGTACAAGCCCATCGGGCGTGTCACCGAGATGATGTGCGGCCTGGGCGAGGGTGATGGTCTCCGGGTGGGCGGCCTGCTGGGCAACGGCTTCCCCGCCCCGAGCGACGGGCGAAGACCCGTGCTGATCGCGGGAGGGATCGGAAACGCTCCTTTTGCGTATCAGGTCCGCGAGCTCGTGGCCGGCTCCGAGGCGGCGGACCCGTCACGGATCTTGCTGCTGCTGGCCGGACGGTCCGCGGACGACGTCTGGATCCAGGAGGCCACGCGGGCCGCGGGGATCACCGTCGTCGAGGTCACGGATGATGGCAGTCGGGGAGAGCCCGGGCTCGTCACCGACGCCCTGCTGCGCCGCCTCGATGACCTGGGTCCGATCGAGGCCTACGTCTGCGGACCCGAGCCCATGCTGCGGGCCGTGGCCGCCATCGCCCTTGAGCACGGCTTCCCGTGCTGGCTTTCGGCCGAGGAGCGGATGGCTTGCGGCTACGGCGTCTGTAACGCGTGCGTCGTCGAGCAGCGTTGCGGTGACGAGCCGCGGGGAGAGGGGTGGTTCCTGAAGTCTTGCGTCGAGGGGCCCGTGTTCGAAGCGCGGGAGATTCATCTATGAACCGAAACCTGCTGCTGCTGGCGAGCCTGGCTCTGTGTGCATGCTCGAGTTCTCTGGGCGTCGTGTACCAGGACGGCGATCCGACCCGACTGAAGAACGGCACCGTGACCGTCAAGACGGCGTGGGCGGTGGGCGAAGATGCTCGGGTGGACGTGCGTCGCATCAAGTGTCGAGACGGCAAGATCACGGCGGAGTTGGTCTCCCGGTCGCGAGGCCACTTCACCGGCGACGTACCGGTGGTCCGCTGGGAGAAGCTGTGGAGCAAGCTCCTCGAGGTGAAGCCGTTCGCGCGAGAGAAGAGATACGACGTGGCGCCGAACGACCCCCAGGCGCACGGCCCGCACCATGTGATCTCGATGGAGCTGGACGGCCGCTTCAGCGAGTTCTCCGCGCAGCTGCGTAGCAACGTGCTGGGCGTCTTCTCGACCGGAGACGTCACCAAGCGACTGGAGTACACGCACGCGGTCGTCGAGGTGGTCTCCGAATTCGCGAAGACCGAGATCAAGCTCGACAAGTGAGCCGAGGCGCGGCCGGTCGCCGGTCGCCATGTCGGGCCGTGGACTTGGGTGTCCAACCGGGGAAACAATGCCCCGCCTCGCTTATGTAACGGCTTGTTTGCAAACGCCTTGGGCGCTGTCCTGGGCGTAGGCGCCAGCTTGGCGACGGCTTGAAGAAGGCCGCCGTTCTTGGGAGTCTGAAGCCCCGGATTCCCGGACTCTCAAGCATCTGTGAAAGGACGCCCCGATGCCCGAGGCCTTCATTGTCTCCGCCGTCCGCACTCCCGTTGGCAGGTTCCTCGGCAGCTTGAAGGGCGTGTCGGCGCCCAAGCTCGGCGCAGCTGTCGTGCGAGACGCGGTGGCCCGCGCAGCGGTCGACCCGGAGCGGGTGGAAGACGTGATCATGGGGTGTGTCCTCCCTGCCGGCCTTGGCCAGAATCCGGCGCGTCAGTCGGCCATCTGGGGGGGGATCCCCAGCGCCGCGGGCGCGATGACCATCAACAAGGTTTGTGGCTCAGGGCTCAAGTCCGTGGCGCTGGCTGCGCAGGCCATCCGCGCCGGGGACCAGGACGTCGTCGTGGCGGGCGGCATGGAGAACATGAGCCGCTCGCCCTACCTCGCCCCCGATGCGCGTGAGGGCTCGCGGCTCGGACACGGGAAGTTCCTCGACTCGATGATCCAGGACGGGTTGTGGGACGTCTACAACGACTTCCACATGGGGATTACCGGGGAGAAGGTGGCGGAGAAGTACGGCATCACCCGTGAGCAACAGGACGCCTACGCGGCGTCGAGTCATCACAAGGCTGCGGCTGCGCAAGCTTCGGGTGCGTTCAGCGCCGAGATCCTGCCCATGGATATCCCGCAGCGAAAGGGCGATCCGGTCAGCTTTGCCGCGGACGAGTCGGTGCGCGCCGACACGAGCGCGGAGTTGCTCGCGAAGCTGCGTCCGGCGTTCAAGAAGGACGGCACGGTCACGGCCGGTAACGCTCCCGGAGTCAACGACGGCGCCGCCGCGTGCCTGGTCGTGTCGGAGGCGGTCGTCGAGGAGCTGGATCTCAAGCCCATGGCGCGGGTGCTGGGGTACGCGACCGGGGGGGTTGACCCGGAGTGGGTCATGATGGCGCCCGTGGAGTCCACGCGGAAGCTCAACGCGAAGCTCGGCCTGTCCATGGACGACTACGACCTCATCGAACTGAACGAGGCCTTCTCGGTGCAGGCGCTCGGTGTCATGAAGGAACTCGAGCCCGACGTGCATCGAGTCAATGTGAACGGCGGCGCCGTCGCGATCGGCCATCCGATCGGTGCGAGCGGTGCCCGTATCCTGGTCACCCTGCTGCACGGAATGCAGGCGCGGGGGGCGAAGCGCGGGCTCGCGTCCCTGTGCCTCGGGGGTGGTAACGCGGTGTCTCTCGCTGTGGAGGCGTGCTGATGAGGGGTTCGATTTGGGTGGGGGCGCGCGGGTATTGGCCCGCGCTCCTGCCCCTGCTCTTGGTGGTCGCGCTGACCGGGTGCGGGGACGACGTTCAGTTCGCCGAGCCGCCCCAACGGGACGTCGCTTCAGGGCACGGGGCGCCCGGGATCCCGCACGCCCCGCGACAGCCCGCGGCGGACCCTTTCGCGGCGGCGGATGTGAGCGCTGGCAACACGCAAGAGGCCGGTGACCCGGGCGAGGTGGTGTACGCGGGCACCGTTACGTTGGCCGACGGCGTCTCGTTGCCCAGCCCATTATGGATCTGGGTGTCAGCGGGGCACGCACCCACCGGGCGCCCGCCGGTGTTGACGAAGCTGTACGAAAACCCAGCCTTCCCGTTCACCTTCGAGCTGAGGCGCCGGGACACGGCGTTTCCGGGCGCCGCGGTCCCCGACGACGCTGATCTGGTGCTGTACGTGAGCGTCGGGAAGAACCGGTTCGTCGAGGGCATCGTGCTCAAGGTGCCGCCAACCGAGGCGAAGTCCATGGGCGCCAAGGACATCAACATCCAGGTCAAAAAGCCATGAACCACTCCCAGGTCTCCGTCATCGGGTCCGGCACGATGGGCAACGGCATCGCCCACGTGTTCGCCCAGTCCGGCCGCCAGGTGACGCTCGTCGACGTGAATCAGGAGCTGCTCGACCGGGCGCTGGCGAAGGTCGGGAAGAACCTGGAGCGCCAGAAGGCCAAGGGCCGCCTCGATGAGGAGCCGGAGGCGATTCTCGCGCGCATCGCGACGGCGACGGACGTCTCGGCGGTCGCGGGTTCCACGATCGCGATCGAAGCGGTCCCGGAGAATCGGGACCTCAAGCGTGAGGTCTTCGAGAAGCTCGACGGCGCGATGCCTGACGGCGCGGTCCTCGCGTCCAATACGTCGTCCATTTCGATCACCGAGATCGCCGCGACGACCAAGCGGCCTGGGTCGGTCATCGGTATGCACTTCATGAACCCGGTGCCGATCATGAAGCTGATCGAGGTCATCCGTGGCCACGACACGGCGGACGAGGTGACGCAGCAGGTCATGGAGCTGTCGCGGGACCTGGGCAAGACCCCAGTGGAGGTGAATGACTATCCCGGGTTCGTGAGCAATCGCGTGCTCATGCCGCTCATCAACGAGGCTGCGTTTTGCCTGATGGAGGGCGTCGCCACGAAGGAGTCGATCGACGAGGTCATGAAGCTGGGGATGAATCACCCCATGGGGCCGCTCACGCTGGCTGACTTCATCGGCTTGGACGTGTGTCTGCACATCATGGGCGTCCTCGTCGACGGCTTCGGTGATCCGCGCTATCGCCCGTGTCCGCTGCTGCGAAAGCTCGTCGCCGCCGGACATCTGGGGCGCAAGACGGGGCGGGGCTTCTACGACTATTCGGAGACCTGACGCCGGGCTTATTTCCCATGGACTTCAGGCTGACGAATGAGCAACAGGCGTTGCAGGACGAGGCCCGCGGGTTCGCGGACGACGTCGTCGCGCCCGGCGCCCAGGAACGGGATCGCGCCCACGAGTTTCCGCGCGATGTCGTCCGCCAAGCCGGAGAGAAGGGCTACCTGGGCCTGCTCATCCCCGAAGAATACGGTGGAGGATCCGTCGGCAACGTGGCGCAGTGCCTGATACTGGAGGAGATCGCCCGCGCCGACGCGTCGACCCACGTCACCATCTCGGTCCATAACTCCCTGTTCACGGTCCCCGTGCTGACGTGGGGCACCGAGGCGTTCAAGAAGAAATACCTCCCGCGCTTCGCGACGGGAGAGCTGCTGGGCGCGTACGCGCTGACGGAGCCGCACTCAGGCTCGGACGCCGCGGCCCTCTCCACCACCGCCGTCCGGGACGGTGATGAGTGGGTGTTGAACGGCACCAAGATGTGGATCACGACGGGCGCCTCGGCGAACTTCGTCGTCGTGTTCGCGCGCACGGACAAGGACGCCCCGAACGTGAAGGGCATCAGCGCGTTCGTCGTCGACACCGATCAGCCTGGGTTCACCTGCGGCAAGAAGGAAAACAAGACCGGTATCCGCGCGTCGGAGACGGTGCAGCTCTTTCTCGAGGACGTGCGCGTCCCTGACGAGAACCTGCTCGGTGAGGTCAACCGTGGCTTCAACTACGCCCTCGAGACCCTGAACGGGGGGCGCATCGGTATCGCTACGCAGGCTGTCGGGATCGCGAAGGGCGCGCTTGACGCGGCGATCGCCCACTTCGACGGCAAGGTGGCGGAGAAGGGCTCGGTGTTCTCGAGTCAGGACGTGGACTTTCGGTTCGCTGACATGGCGACTCGGATCGAGGCGTCACGCTTACTCGTTTGGCGCGCCGCGCAGATGCGTGACCGCAATGAGCCCCACGTGCGAGAGGCGAGCATGGCCAAGCTGGTAGCGTCCCGTTCATCCAACGCGGTGTGCCGCGACGCGGTCGCGCTGCTGGGGCCCGCCGGCCAGGTCGGCGCCTGCGAGCGTATGCTGCGCGACGCCCGCGTCACCGAGATCTACGAGGGCACGACCGAGATCCAGCGGCTGGTCGTCTCCCGTGCCCTCAAGGCGGGGAGAGGGTGAGTCCATGGGAGTCCATGGTGACAGAGCCGCTCTGCTCCAGCCGTTGCTTGGCGGTGACCGGCGCGCCCTCGCGCGTGCGTTGACGCTCGTGGAGAGCCGGGAGGCGGGCTTCCGCGAACTCCTCCGTGGGATCGCGCCGCACCTGGGCCGCGCCCACCGCGTCGGCGTCACGGGGGCGCCCGGCGTCGGCAAGAGCTCCCTCGTCGCCGTCTTGGTGACCAAGGCGCGGGCGAAGGGAATGACCGTCGCCGTGCTCGCCGTAGACCCGACGTCGCCGTTCACCGGCGGCGCCTTGCTCGGAGACCGCGTCCGCATGACGGATCACGTCGGCGATGACGGCGTGTTCGTCCGCAGCATGGCGTCCCGCGGCGCGCTCGGCGGCCTCAGCACCGCGACCGGTGACGCTCTCGACGTCCTCGACGCGGGCGGCTTCGACCTCATCCTCACGGAGACCGTCGGCGCCGGCCAGGTCGACGTGGAGATCGCTCACGAATCGGAGACGACCCTCGTCTTGTTCGCGCCGGGTGCTGGTGACGCCATCCAGGCGATGAAGAGGGGCCTGATGGAGGTCGCCGACCTCTGGGTCGTGAACAAGGCCGACGACGCGGCGGCGGAGAAGGTCCGCGGGGACCTGGTTGGCTCGCTGTCCTTGCACGAGCCGCCGGATGACCTGGAGGAGCGGGTCGTGCTCACGTCGGCGAAGGACGGGGCCGGGGTCGACGGCTTGCTCGGGATGCTGTGTGCGCGCGGCGCCGCGCTCGAGTCTTCAGGAGCGCGTGA
>NYSS01000188.1 GCA_002683135.1 Planctomycetota bacterium
CCTTCCAGGTCTGAATAGACCAAAACCTTTGTTTTGTATGTGGGAGCTTCTAGACTAAAAGGTCTGGTTACAACAAAATCTTCGATTGCTTGTGCTTGTGTCCATTCTGGTTCAGTCAGTTCACCGTCAATGATAATTGTCGAATGAGCAGTTTCGATAAATTGTACAATAAACACGAAAACAATGACTAGAAATCTAGAAAAATCATAAACAAAATTGAAATTAATTTGTCTCAAGAAACTTGTCATTTAGGTTCTTTTTACTAGTTTAAGCTTAATTGTTCAAATTTTAATTAAAGAGTACATTGATTAGAATCAATTCGAAGAAAGAGATGCAACAGATTCCTTTATTGAGTTGATATTGATCGCAGAATAATAACTGATGTGATAATTAAAAGCTTTATAATTTTTCTTGATAATTGATTCTAGATTGGGTCGTTTATTTGCTGGCTCAGGCTCCCTGCCTATACCACCTCCGAACTCAACAATTGCATCAATCTCAAACGAAATGGAAGCTTCTAAGCAACCCAACCAATCAACTGGTTTTGTCAATTGCTCAAATAATGAGTTCCTCATGGCCTTAGCATTATTCTCATGCAGCTTCGCAGTAAAGTTTGATAAAACAGGTACATTTCCTGAATAAAATGATGTTTGTTCAAGTGTGGTATTAAACTCCATGGCAGCAGTTTGCATTAAATCCGTATGAAAAGCGCCTTCAGTGTTGAGTTTTACTGCTCTTTTTTTTGGATAGAGTTCTTTAAACGCACTTTCCAATTGATCTATATCAGAATCTTTCCCACCAACCACGGTTTGATTGGGAAGATTAATGGTTGCCACCTGACAATGATGATGCTCCGCAAGAGTCTCTGTTGCTTCTCGAGACAAAGGCATAGCAAGCATAGAACCTTCGCCGTATTTGCCCATTAGTTCACCTCTGCGGCTGACTAATTTTAAACCGTCCTCGAAAGACAATACATCGGCAACAACCAAAGCAGTATACTCGCCTAAGCTGTGTCCTGCAGTTAACACGGGAACAAAAGGAGAATCCGATAATTCTTGAAATACCCTTAGGCAAGCAATTTGATGCGTTAATAAAATTGGCTGGGTAAATCGAGTCAGATTAATTTGATCCTCTGGATCATGAAAAGCAATTTTTGAGAGATCATAGCCTAAAATGTTACTGGCCTGATCAAATACTTTTCTTGCGACTGCAAAATGTTGACAAAGATCATAACCGATGCCTTGGTATTGTGATCCCTGCCCAGGAAAAACATACATTAACTTATTCATCTCTGACATGATTTCTCAATATTATAATAGGCTAAATTTTATCATCATTTCAAAACAAGAATGCATTGTATTCAAACTGTTTCTATAATCTACATATGAAGAACTTCCGAATGTATCAACAACCAATTAAAATGTGGCCTATCCGGTGTTAGAATAGATCGATGAGCCACGTTAAAGAAGTATTTTATAAACCACCATTTGTCGGTATATTGGCCTTTCTGATTGTTTTCTTGACTCAAGGACTGGGTCATACCTTAATGGTGCTCGTAGAAAGAACCCTTGGGTTGGAATTTCAGTACCAGGGAGCATTCTATCTTGGATTGTTTGGAGCAGTCCTCCTTTTTATAGGCATGAGAAAAGAAAATGAAGTACCTGCAACTTGGTTAGGTTATTTTGCCGGCTTGTTTCTTTGGACAGGCTGGGTTGAATTTTCATTTGTGTTCTATGCAGAATACCTAGAAGTTGAACAAATCCTGCCTGATGGGACAATAAACAGATTTCCAGAATATCTGCTTATGCAATCATCGATAGGTGTTTTATTAACAACCTTGCTTTATTTTTTGTTTAATCGTGAAACAAAATGCAATTTCTTCAAATGGATTCAGAGAAATCTTAAACTATCAACGGGAAAACCAACATCCGGCTACCCAAGAAACTTTGCAGCCATAACTGCACTCGAAACGATATACGTGATTTGGTTCTTCTACATAATTCTTTTGCTACTCTTTGAAGATGCATTTATTGGTCCTTATCATCCCGTTACCTACGCCTTCTTTGTTCTAAATACCACTTGGGCTATTTATCTATTGTGGAGATTATTTAAATTTTGGAAAGTTACCACCGCCATTAGGTATGCTATTCCAACTGCAATCATTGCATACAGTTCCTATGAAGTGATTGGAAAATGGGGATTATTGGTGGAATTCTGGGTATACCCTCAGGAATACTTAACTGAAATTATTGTTGTTTTTGGAACGGTGATTATGATCACTCTGATCGCCATTTTCACTCCTTCAGGATTTAAACAAAAACTGCTCAATCAAAACAAAGAAAACAATTAATTTAGTGAAAGCCAATTATTTTGTTAATCTTTGCTAATTGATCTATATCAATGTTGAATCAAGATTTCTCAGATAGATTGGATCACTGAAATTAAATAGGGGCTCCATTATGTTTATCAATTTCTGGTATCCAGCTGAAACCAGTGACAATCTCACTGATCAGCCCATCAGAAAAAAAATGCTTGGACAAAACTTTGTCCTGTTTAGAGATGAATCTGGTGAACCGAGATGTTTAGCTGATGTATGCATCCACCGAGGAGGCTCATTAGCCGGCGGCAAAATAAAAGGCAACTGCATAGAATGCCCCTATCATGGCTGGCAATTTGATGGCCAAGGGATATGCCATCGAATCCCCTCATTAGGACAAAACGCAAAAATACCAAAAAGAGCCAAAATTGATTCCTACCCGACCAAAGAAATTTATGGTCTTATCTTCTGTTTTCTCGGCGACCTTCCAGAAGAAGAAAGGTGCCCAATACTGGAAGTCAAGGAATACGATTGGAAAGGTTGGAGAACAACGATGCAGTCTTTTCAATTTGATATCGATTATAAACGCTCAATTGAGAATGGAATTGATGGTGCTCATAATGAGTTTGTCCATCCAACCCATGGTTTTTCAGGTGAAAACGAGAACTACAAAGCCCCCAAGATTGATATCACATCGACCGAATGGGGAACCGGATTCTTCAATAAAATGTTTGCTCCTCCTTTGAAAGAGAAAAAAATGCAGGAAGCTTCGGGTCGCAAAGAAAATGCAATCGTTGAAGCCGGAACAGGTCATCATGGAATATCTATGCTTTGGACCTATATTCATCCGACGCCAGAAATGCTAATCCATCAGTATGCATTTGAGACACCTGTCGACGAAACTCGTACCAATATTTATTTGATTAACACCAGAAATTTCCTGACCGACCTGAAAGACGACGAGCGTGTGATGGAACGCAACCAGGTAGTTGCCTTTCAAGACAGAGATGTTCTGTTGGGAGTTAAGCCCTTGTTGACGCCCAATGAAAGTAATAATGAATTTTTTGTTCTCATTGACCAACCTATTAAACTCTATAGAGAGTTGCTGAAAAAATGGGAAAAGAAAGGATGGAGAATCGATACTGTGACCGTTAAAAAAAATAAACTATCACACGCTTACGCCATTCCAAGTCCAGCTAGGAAAAAAACCAAAGGTTGGGTCACAGATTCCGTTCCACTTTTGAAATCATAATCACGACTCACTATACTTGTAATAAATAATTATTCATCGGACTTAAATTCTTCACCTGATGCGAATATAATTAATCTGGACCATACGAATAGAGAGGAAAATGTATATTAATTTTTGGTATCCCGTTTGCTTAACCAAAGAACTGGAAGATAAACCGATCAAGAGAAAAATACTTGGCGTTGACTTTGTTGCTTTCAGGGACCAAAAAGGCACAGCCCACTGTCTTAGTAATGTCTGCGTTCATCGCGGCGGATCACTGGCTGATGGCAAATGCATTCCCGAAAATAATTCTGTCTCATGTCCATATCATGGCTGGCAATATGGAGGAGACGGGAAATGTCTCACAGTCCCATCACTTGGACCCGGAGCTAAAGTCCCGGCAAGAGCGAAAGTTGACAGTTATCCAGTGATTGAAAAATACGATATTGTCTTTGCTTTTCTTGGTGATCTTGCCGAGAAAGAAAGGCCTGAACTCTATGAGATTGAAGAAGTCGGTGCAGAGGGATGGCGAGCTAATGAAACCATCACTATTGATATCAATTACAACTACGAACGTTCCGTTGAAAATGGATTGGATCCAGCCCACAATGAATTTGTCCATCCAACCCATGGATTCTCAGGCATAAAAAATGATTACAAAGTCAACCCTACTAAAATATCTGAAACTCAATGGGGGGCAGACTTTTCTCAAATCTTTGATGCGCCTCCTCTGGATAAAGAAACATATGGGGAAACAGCAAGAGATCAATCAGGCGAACTTGAAGTTCTGGGCGGATACCATGGTCCCAACGTCTTAATCACCCAGATTCACACTAAAAAAGAAACCGGTTGGTTCCATCAGTATTTTTTCGAACGACCGATTGATGAATTTCAAACCCAGATATTTTTTGTCAACATGCGTAACTGGCTTATGGAGGAATCTATGGATGCAATGATTACTGAGAGAAATCTTGCGATTGCCAACGAGGATATTACGCTCTTAAACAATCTCAGGCCTGTTGTTACACCTCCAACAATGACCAAAGAAATTTTGGTACCGGCCGATGCAGTTATTGGCCAGTATCGAAAAACATTGGAGGGATTTAAAAACCAAGGTTTCAAGATTGACTCTAAAAGATTTAAAGCAGAAGGGCATCAAACTGCATTTGCAATCCCTTGCCCTGCTAGAAGAACTGAGAAGAACTGGGTTTTAGATCCCATTCCACTGATTCAATAAAATTAAATCCTCTTTCAAGTCTGCTGATCAGGCAAAATCCCTGCCAAAGCACGAGCCAACTCTTTTTTAAAATCCAACTGCATTTGTTTTGCAATCTGAATTCTTTGTGCTTGTGGTGAGCCTGCACCGTGTAGGGATTCTGTTAAGTATCCTACGGCATTTCTTCCTAAAGTCATATTCTCAATCAAACGCAGTATTCGAATACGATCTTCTGGATCTAAATCAGGTTTTGTTTTTAGATATTTCTTTATGATTCTACCCAGTTCAGGATGCTTTAAATCCTTTTCAGATGGCATCGTAGCAACTAAACCACCTGCAAGATCCTGAGCCAATCTACCTATTTCATAAGTAAACCGAGTAACATGGTGTTTGCAAACGTTAGCCAGCATATCGTCATTAATGTAGACACCTGATTGCATCTTTTTTGCTTGATAGCTAGAAGCAATACCCATGCCATAAATTGTCTCATTCAGATGTGTCATTTCCGTCAACTTATCTTTCACATGTGATGCCTTGTCAACACCATTGTATTCAGCAATGGCTGCTGCTGCACCAATCAAAACGTCCCCTACCCCTGATTTACAGACGTAACTTCTTCGATGATAACAAGTGAATCGTTCCACCAACGGTGCGGCAAATTCAAATTCACCATCCATAAAAATGAATTCATTGGGAATGAAAACATCTTCAAAAATAACCAATGCTTCTTGTCCTGAAAATTTTTGATTACCTGTATCGATCGTTGATTCTTCTAAATGCCTTGTGTCACTTGATTGCCTACCATAAACATAAGTAATCCCTTTGGCATCAACCGGTATGGCTCCAACAATGGCGTATTCTTTATCCTCTTCCGTCAATCTTAATGTTGGCATAACAACTATCCAATGTGAGTTGATACAACCAGTTTGATGGGCTTTTGCACCACGAATAAAAACTCCCTCATCGTTGCGATCTACAACTCGGACGTAAAGATCTGGATCAGATTGCTGATGCGGTAATAAATTGCGATTTCCTTTGACATCGGTCATTGCTCCACTGATAACAAACCCACCATTTTGTACCATGGTAAGAAAGGATAAAAATCTTTGGTGGTAATCTGATTGATATTTTTGATCCATGTCATAGGTCACTGAATGCAGACTATTGATAGCATCCATTCCAACACACCTTTGAAAACAAGTACCCGTTAATTGGCCTAATTTTCTTTGCATTTTATTCTGCTTAACAAGATCGTCTGCATTCTCAGCGATATGTAGAAATCGATTAATCTTTTCGCCGGTATAAGGCGAAACAGCAATGGCTAACTCTGGGTTTGTTTGTGTAAGATCATAGGTTTCTGCTAATGCATTAATAGAAGGCCTGATGATGGGATGTTCTACCGGATCATCGATCTGCTCGCCAAAGAGATACACAGAAAGCTTACGATTTCGCAAACTTTCAATATACTCTTGACCAGTTGTGATCGGTTTTCCCACTCTCCACATTATAACAATGAATGTGAAGAATTGGGCTCAGCTACAAATCCTAATATATATGCTATAGTCTCAAATAAATTAATTCGTCTTAGAAATAAGTTTATGCCCTCAGAAAACAAAGAAAAACGTGCTATGGTCCGTGGAGACGGAACCTACCCCACTGTGCCTTTAAAAAAAGACACGATCTCGATAGCCATTGCCCAAACCAAAGTCAAGGGCGTGGATGGAAAAACCCCTCATAAAGGCATAAGAAAAAACTTGGATTACTTGTTGGAATGCATTGATATTGCTCAAGGCTTTGGTGGTAGAAGTGATCTAATATGCTTCCATGAATTCCCCATCACCGGATTCAGTAATTGGTCTAAGGAAGAGCACTACAAAGTGGCCATCGAGATCCCAGGAGCTGAAACTGAAGAAATAGGGAAAAAATGCAAAGAACATGGCTGCTATATTGTTTTTGGAACATACGCCAAGGATCCTGACTGGCCTGAACACATTCTACACTTAATGGTGATGATCGATCCCGAAGGCGATGTTGTTGCAAAACATTGGAAACAAAGAAATGTCCGTGGCATGTTTCCAGGATCAGAACAGTACACCAGTGCCATATACGATGTTTATGATCGCTTTATAGAAATGTACGGACAAGACCAAGTGATTCCTGTTGTCCAAACTGACATCGGAAATATTGCCATGTCGGCTGTTCAATTTGAACCTGAGTTATTCCGATGTATGGCATTTAAGGGAGCTGAAATTATTTGTCGTGTTGCAACCGGTGGATTCGAATATGAGGATATGCGACTCACCTCCTACCACAACAGTCTGTATACATTGATTGCGAATAACTCAATCAATACCGGGGAACGCAACCCTGGTTTTTTTGATGATTCAAATTATGGAGGACCTGGTCGTTCTGCAATATTTGGCCCTAGAGGCATAGAAATAGCTAAGGCCGGGGCTTTTGAGACAAAAATAGCAGCTTCCATCCCAATAAAAGCCTTCAGAGAAAAACATAGAATCCCTGATTTGCATTTGACATTATACCAACCCGTATTTGATCAATATCAGGAGCGATACGATTCTGGACTGTATCTAAAAACCCTACCTAAAAATAAACAGGATGCATACAAAAGATTTTTGGAAAATGCTCGTTGGGTGCATTACTGGTAAATTATTTGTAGGCGATTCACTACTAGAGAACGGAGAAAGATTTGAACAATAAATTCGGTCCAATACAATTGTTACCAGGAATCTCTCGATTCAATGTCATTACATATTTCTACGCCTGTTTCATCTGTATTGGAGTGCTGGCTGGAATGAATTTCATTCAAGGATACATACTCACTGAGAATCTTGCTATCCCAAGAGCCAATCAAGGAACCATCAGTGGGGATTTGGCTTTTGTTCAAGAAATCATAGCCATATTATTCGTAGCATTTTTTGGCATCCTAACGGATCGGATTGGCAGGCGATCAGTCATGGTTTTTGGAACAGTGGTTTCGGCCGCTGGTTTTGCTTTATACCCCTATGCCACGTCCATAGATGAGCTGTTCGCGTATAGAGCCTTATTTGCTTTAGGTGCAGCTGCAATTTCCTCATCGATTGCAGTCATCGTCAATGATTACCCCAAGGAACAATCAAGGGGTAAGTTTATTAGCATTCACTCGGTGTTGAATGCCCTAGGTGTTGCTGTCTTCGCTTTTATACTGGGTCAACTTCCCACATTTTTTTCCAACAAAGGCTTTGATCCAATCACATCTGGGCAGTACACAATGATTATTGTTGCAATCGTATTCCTGATTTCTGGACTGATTTTTCAACTGGGATTAAAAGGTGGAACTCCGGAAAAATTGAGTCAGAAACCTTCTATAAAAGAGCTAGTTACAGTCGGGATACAATCGTTTAAGAACCCGAGAATTGCACTCTCGTTTGGGACAACGTTTCTGGCAAGAGCGGATGTTTCAGTTAATGGCATTTTCATCTCACTATGGGCGATACAGAGTGGAGCAATGATGGGCTTATCTGCAGGCGATTCTATCCAACTAGTTGTCCGGGTTATTGTTGTAACAAATTTAGTGAGTATAGTTTGGGCTTTCATCTTTGGGGCAATGCTTGACCGTATCAATCGAGTAAGCGGCATGATTGTGGCGATGACCTTGGGAACCATTGCCTATGGTTCTATGGCATTCATCGATTCCCCATTGAATTTTTCCAACCTACCCTTCTTTATTCTAGTATCCTGCAGTGCCATTGGGACCGTCATAGCCACAAGTAGCTTGATCGGACAAGAAGCCCCTGTTAAACAACGGGGTTCGATTATAGGAATCAGCACGCTTTTCGGGGCAATAGGCATCCTAACGGCTACCGCCTTAGGGGGACGACTATTTGATCTGATTGGACCTTCAGGTCCATTTCTCTTCATATGTGGAATGCATAGTGTATTACTTTTAGTTACAATCATTGTCAGAATAAAAGCCCCTGGCATGCTGTTTCAATCAAAAATACCACCCGACGGAAAACAAATAAATGATTAGAAAAAAATATATTGATACTTCCGAGGGGCAGTGTCATGTCCGCTTTGTTGAGGGTGAAGGTTTACCGGTTGTTTTCCTGCATCAAGTTCCCAGTTCTTCGAGGATGTTTGAAGCAATAATGAATCTACTTGGGAATGAACACTCCATGTATGC
>NYSS01000189.1 GCA_002683135.1 Planctomycetota bacterium
GAGGCGCCGACGCACATCGTCCATGTCTGCGTCGGCCGCGAGACGAACGTCGATGTCGCTGGCGCTCACGGGCTCCGCGTGCTCGTCCCGTTCGGCGCGGCCGGTGCGCCGGGTGACCGCGATGACCCCGGGGATCTCCATGACCTGGCGCTCGATGTTGCGCGTGACCCGCGCGGATTCGGAGAGCGAGGTGCCGGGTGGCACGTTGACGAACAGGGTGACGCTTCCCTCGTTGAAGTCGGGGAGAAAGGACGACCCGAAGGTCAATCCGAGGGCGAGGGCGCCGACCACGAGAAGCGATGCGAGGCCCAGGACCGTCCACCTAAAGCGCAGGACCAGCCCGAGCGCCCGCGCATAGGCCTGCTTGGCGATCCGGACGACGGGGCCTTCTCCGCGCTCCACGACCCGTGCGCGCCCGAGCAGGGCCCAGCAGAGCACCGGGGTCACGGTCATGGCCACGAGTAACGATGCGGCGAGGCTGATGACGTAGGCCGCGCCGAGGGGACGGAAGAACCGTCCCTCGACTCCGCTGAGGAAGAACAGGGGTACGAAGACGAGGACGATGACCAGCGTCGCGAGGAAGATGGAGGAGCGGATCTCGGCGCTCGCCTGGTAGACCACGCGCAGGACGGGCTTCTTGCGGTCCGGTGGCAGCTCGGCGTTTTCCCGGAGTCGTCGGAAGACGTTCTCCACGTCCACGATGGCGTCGTCGACGAGGGAGCCGATGGCGACCGCGATGCCGCCGAGGGTCATCACGTTGATGCTGGCATCGAGCAGGTAGAGGACGGTCAGGGCGACGCCTATGGAGAGAGGCAGGGCGGTCAGCGTGATGAACGTGGTCCGGAGGTTCAGGAGGAAGAGGAACAGGATCAGGGCGACGAAGATCGTCCCGTCACGGAGCGCTTCGAGGACGTTGTGGATGGCCACCTCGATGAAGTCCGCTTGTCGGAACACGAATCGGTCGAGCACCATGCCGTCGGGCATGGTGTTCTCGAAGTCATCCAGCGCGGCGTCGATCGCCGCCGTGAGGGTGAGCGTGTTGACCCCGGGGTTCTTCTGTATGGACAGCACCACTGCGTCCCGTCCCTGGGACGACCCCGTTCCGCGTTTGGGGGCGCCGCCGAGCCCGACGTCGGCGACGCGGCTGAGGACGACGGGCGTTCCCTGCCAGTGTCCGACGACGGTGCTCGACAGGTCCTTGACCTCGCGAACACGGGTGACCGGCTTGATCGGAATCTCCCGCCCGCGGAAGTCCGGGAGATACCCCCCGGCCACCGGAGCATGGGCGTCAGCGACCGCCTCCTCCACGTCCTTCAAGGTGAGTCCATGGCGGAGGAGATCATCGGATCGGGCCTCCACCTGGAACTCGGGTAGCTCGCCACCCATGGCGGTGACCTGGGCGATGCCGGGGACCGCGAGCAGGCGCGTGCGCAGGTTGAACTCCGCGGCGCGGCGCAGCTCCAGTGGCGAGACCTGCGCTCCTTCTTTGATCGAGAGCGCGAGCAGCATCACCTCGCCGGTGATGCTCGCGATCGGCGTCATCTCCGGTGGATGGATGTTCTCGGGCAGGACGTCTTGCACCTGGTCCAGTCGCTCGGCGATGAGTTGACGCGAGCGGTAGACGTCGGCGTTGAAGTCGAACTCCGCCCAGACGATGGAGAGGCCGATGGCGGAGCTCGAGCGGACGCGACGGATACCCGGGAGACCGTTCAGCGCGGTCTCGATGGGGAACGTGACCGCGACCTCGACGTCCTCAGCCGCGTACCCAGGGGCCTCGGTCATCACGGTCACGGTCGGGGCCCTGAGCTCGGGGAAGACGTCGAGGGGCGTGTCCATGATGGCGGCCGCGCCGACGCCGATCATGCCGACGGCGAGCACGATCACCAGCCATCGATTCTGCAGGGACCACCTGATGAGTTGGTTCAACATGCGGAGACTCAGTGGCCCTTGTGGAAGGTCCCGTCGGCGTGGAAGTGTCCTCCCGCGTCGGCTTTCCCCATCCCTGTTTGCTTGAGCTGGTGGATGCCGTTCTTGACGAGCTCGTCCTGCGGTCCGACTCCGGCCACGACCTCGACCCATCCCGCCGAACGGGCACCCAGAAAGACGGGGACGCGGATCACCTCGTTGGGCTTGGCGGGGTCGCGTCTGAAGACGATCGACTCCAGGCCGTCGCGCACGACGCAATCCAGCGGGATCAGCACCTCCTCACTCTTGCTGGTCGACAGGAGCAGCCTGCCCGTGGCCGACGCTCCGGCGCGGAGCTTGCCGTCGGGGTTCTGCACCCGGGCTTCGACGAGCAAACTGCGGGTCTTGGCATCAGCGAGCGGACGCAAGGCGGCGACGCCTGCCGGGATGGCGCCATCGACGCCGGGGACCGTGATCTCCAGGCTGGCGTTCGGAGGCACGGTCGCGGCGTCAGCCTCCGGTACAAAGGCGCGGAAGAGAAGCGTTGACGGGTCCTCGATCGCCACCAGGGGGGCATTGCTGTCGACCCATGTCCCGGTCGAGACGTGAACGCCGACGACGACGCCCCCGGCTGGCGCGCGCAGCGGAACACCACGCATGGTCGCCCACCGGGGGGCGCCGTTCTCCACCTCGGAGAGTTCCTCGATGGGCCATCCGCTTGCTGCGGCGAGCGAGCGGAGGATCTGTCCGTGGGCAGCCTCTGCGGCCGCCACCCGGGTCGTGATGAGCTCGAGCCTGCGTGCGGACTCCGATGCTCGCGTGCGCGCGCCGACCGCCTTGAGGTCCAGCTCTCGCGACTCCACCCGGGCGGTTCGCAAGACCCGCTCGGCTTCGACGGCGCCTCGATCCAGATCCAGGGCATCGCGCTGGGCGGACAGGAGCGTCGCCCGCGACACGGCCTCTGATCCGTTCAGAGATTCCAGCTCGCGGACCCTGCCCTGTGCCGCTCGAGCAACCGCCCGCGCGTTCTTCAGCACGTCCGCTGCTCGGCCCTCCGCGTCTCCGGCCTCGCGGGCCGCCTGGGTAAGGGCCTCGGCGTAGGTCTGCTCCGGCTTCACCTCCGCCCTCGCCTTGCGCAGCGCCATCCGGGCTTCCTCGGCGCTCTCGAGGGCGCTGTAGATCTTGCCCTGTATGTCGCCGAGCTGCGCCGACACCAACTCGGCGACGACCTCGCCTCGCTTGACCGGGGTCCATATCGCAGCGATCTTCGCCACGGTCCCTGAGAGGGGAGCGCGGACGCTCCACTGTCGGTCGGGGGGTGCGACGAGCTCTCCGGGAACCGCGATGCGGTGCTCCAGGCGTCCGCGTCGGGCAGAGCCCCAGGTCATACCTATATTGGCCTGGATATCCGCGGTCACCTTGATGCGATTGGTTGGCGGCGCCCCTGCATGGGAGTCCGGCGCCGGCGCTTGCTTGGGGTCCTGGCACCCGGCGGCCAGCAGTAACACGGACAGCGCCAAGAAGCAGGTGTTGGTGGCCTTCATCGTTCGTCCCCTCCGTCACTGTCGTCATCTCCCGGTGGCGCGAGGAGGAGCCCCGAATACCACAGCGCTTCCAGGCTTCGTGCCGCGATCTCCTGGGTGAGCTCGACGTCGCGCAGCCGCGCCCTCGCGATCGCGCCTTGCGTGGCCAGCACCTCCACGAGGGTCGTTTGCCCGATGCGGAGGCGTGCGGCGAGCGCCTCCTCGGCCGACCTGGCTGCGGGCAGGGTGCGGGCCCGCAGCACGTCGAGGAGCGTCTCGGCTGCATGCAGGTTCATGCGCGCGACCGACTCCCGCGCGGCGAGGTCGACGAGCGCCGCCCGCCAGGCCGCCCTTCCCATGGCTCGATGCTCCGTCGCCACCGCGATCCCGCCGGCGTTGGAGTCGAAGATGGGGAGCGACAGGGACAGACCGAAGCCGGCGCTCCCTTGCCCGTCGTCGGACTCGAAGTCGGGCCCGATGTTCAAGGACGGATACTGTCGGGCGACCTCGCCTTCCAGGCCGTGCTCGCGGGCTTTGTAGGATGCCTCGAGCGCGCGAAGACGTGCGTGGCCGAGCATGCGGATCCTGTCGACCTCCGCCGGGACGGCTACCGGCGCCAGCAGGGCTTCATTCGTTTCCACCTGGATCCGGGGGTCCGGGAGCAGGCCGATGAACGTCAGCAGCCCGACGTGAGACCTGGCGAGCTCTGTCTCGGTATCTCTGAGGTCTCGGCCGGCCTCGTCCCGGTGCAGGGACGCGAGACCGAGGGCGACCTGGTCGGCCTCGCCAGCGCGCAGGAGCTCCAGGGTGCGACTGAGCGCGGCCTCGCTGGCCCGTGACATGGCGGCCAGGATTTCTTTGCGAGCGCTGAGGCCCGCGATCCTGACGAACCTCTGTCGCACGCTCACCAGGACCTCGGCTTCGCGGTTCAAGAGTTGGAACCGGGCCGCATCCAGTTCAGCCGCGGCGCGCGCCTTGTCGGCGCCGAGGCGGCCGTCGAGCGGGAGCGCGACGGAGAGCGAAGCAGGGAAGATGAGGGCGCCGCCCTTTGTGGCGAGGCGCGGGCCCAAGAACAGCTCAGGGTTCGGCAGGAGGCCGGATCTCAAGAGCTCCGCTCCCTTGAGCCTCAGCTGACCGCGGGCGGTGACGAGAGTCGGCGAGTAAAAGAGCGCTAACGCATTGGCCTCGGCGTGCGTCAGGCCGTCATCGACGGCGACATTGGCCGCGATGGGGAAGAGCTCGGCTGGCAGAGTCCCTGCGGAGTCCGGCCGTTCTCGGGTCGGGCCGCGGGCCGCGAGAGCGTCATGTTCAGCCGCAGGATCGAGCGGCGCTGGTTCGTAGTGCATACACGACGCGCAGGCGAGGGCCAGCGCAGCCGTCGATAGACTCGTCTTCAATGGAAAACCCTCCTGACCTCGGAGCGGAGTGGGGTACGTGGGAGATCCGGACGGACCGGACCCACGGACGTCACGCGGGGTCAGGAAGGATCAGAGGAGCAGCGCGTGGCTGGAGAGAAGCAGCGCTTCCACGCCGGTTCGCGGCGGCGCCCGGTGAACCATCTGGTGCGCAGTGAGGGGGGACCTCATGCAGTCGGAAGCGGGCCGCAGGTCGAAGGCGGGGGCGCGCCAATCCGTTGTCCGCGTCGCCGCCACCGAGCGGGGAGGTGTGGCGATGGTCGTTCGGCGCAGGTCGACGACGAAGCAATCCCTTGGCTCACCGCCGTTGTCCGGCACGCCGGACTCGCTCGATCCGTCCACATGGTGCTGGTGCCCATGCTCGTGGTGCGCGTGGTGGTGGCCGCGGTCGGCCGCGCACGGGGTGGGCGCGATCGCCGCGTCGTGGCAGACGCCCTGATGAACCTGAAACCAGGACCCGTGCTGATGGACCTGGAACGTCCCTGACAAGAGCGGGGCGACCAGGAGCAACGGGAGCGCCGTCAGCGTCACCACCGCTTCTCCGATCTTCCTTGTCCGGGTCCGATTCTTCATGGGTTCTGTGGGGTCCTGCCGCTCTCTCCGATCATACGCGTCCGGTCGCCCTCTTCACGAGCCTGGAGCGCTATTCTTGGGGATCGCAGAGAGACTAGTTGTCGCCCTTCCAGTACTTGTAGCTGTTGCGCAGGATCTTGTCGTTTCCGAAGATCGCACCCAAAGCCTTGTGTAGCTTGACGTAGCCGCCCCTGCCGTCTTTTCGGGCGACCCCCGTTCCCGTTCGGATCTTCAATTCGGCGGCGTTGGCCATGTATTTCAACTGGTGGTTCTTCTCGTTGGCCACGAGGGCGTGCATGGGTTTGATGAGGCTCTGGTCGCGAAGGTAGGTGTGAGCCCAGATGATGGCGGTCTTGGCCGGCCCGCTCCGGCCTTCTTTCTTGAATTGCTTCGCCAGCAGCGCTTGCACTGCTTCGTCGTCCAGGAAGTAGCCGAGCGACAGGTAGCAGGCGATGCGATCGACCTCGCGGCGCGCCTTGACGTTCTTGATGAGCAGGCTCTTGACCGTGTCGGAATCTTCGCTGCAAGGACCGAGGGCGCGGAGGATGTCTTTCCTGAACTCCTTGTCTCTCGCCTTCTCGAACAGCGCTAACAACTGCTCGGCGACCCCCGTAGCTCCCAGCTCCTCGAGGCTGACGACGGCGCAATTGCGGACGTGTTCGGAGGGGTCTCGTAGCCACTTGGCGACGGTGTCCGACGCCCAGGCGTAGGTGTCCTTGCCGAAGGCGCGGATGCACTCGCCCTTGTCTCTCTCGCGGTGGATGCTCTGGATCGTCAGGTAGAGGACGTCTAGCTTGCGCGGGTCCTCGAGATCGAGCAGGCCCTTCACGGCCTTGCGCTTGTTCTTGAGGTGGCCGGTCTTCACGGTCTTCAGGAATCCCTTGGTGACCTTGTCCATGCCGTCGGCGGCGTCGCTGCCGTAGATGATGAGGGCGTTGTTGAGGAGCGTGATGAAGGCGGGCTTCTTCAGCTCGTAGATCTTCTTCAGGTAGGGCTTGCCGTCGTCCCCAACGAAGATGTGCTGGGGCACCTTGATCTCGGACTTGTCGAAGAAGGTCTTGCGGACGTCTGCTTCGTTCTTGCGTAGCTGGTCGCAGCCCAGCGTTCCGAATAGTGGGCTGACTGAGATCTCCTTGCCATCCACCGTCTTGACCACCTCGTCGTGCTGATCGAAGCACGTGGGCAGGAGCACGAACTCGGAGAGGATGGGGGCGACGGCGGGGTCGGTGTAGAGGGTCTTCAGCATCCGTTGGCAAGCGATCTCCGTGCTCGTGTGCATGGAGATCAGCAACGGCTTGCCGTCGGCCTTGGCCTTGGAGAGGGCGGCTTCGAGCGTGGGTTCCCACGCGACCTGGGCCCGCGCGTTGACCGCCGGCAGCAGGACAAGGGCCACCGTCAGCGAGAGGATCTTGGTGCGTGCGTGCATGGACTGGGGTCTCTCCTGTGGAGCGGCGAGCTCCCTCACTCAGACAATCTACACGTTCGGAGCGAGCGCCCCCTCGATCCGCTGGGGGTGCTTACTTGAGAGCCCAGGCGGGCACCTTGCCGTCGCCCGTTTTCTCGCCTCCGAGGACCCACGGCAGATTGAACCGCGCCACCGTGGACCCTCCGTGGGGGCCTCCCTCGAAGTGGACGTAGGCGAGCCCCGCGCTCCTGGTCCCGGGGCGGCCGGACACGAGCGAGGAGTAGCCGAAGCCCTGCTCGAAGACGAGGCGCTTGATCGGCCAGGTCCGACCTCCGTCGAAGCTCGCCCAGATGGTGCCGTGGTTACGGCCGCGGGGACTGTCGCAGTTGCTGTACAGGAGGATGTCTCGTCCTTTGATGGGGAGCCGCGCGAGCCCGCCCATGCATCCGTAGTTGGTGTCCTGAGGTCCGTCGGGCAGCGCCGCGCAATACTCCAGGTCCTTCCAGGTCTGGCCGCCGTCCGTGCTGCGCGCCGTCCATCGTCTGCGGGGGTTGGCGCCGGGCTCGGCCCAATGTCTCCGCGAGTTGTAGTAGATGGTCCCGTCCGATAACTCGGCGACCGTCGCCTCTCCGGTGCCCATGGCGGGGAACGGGTCGCTGGTGCTCCAGGTCACGCCCCCGTCGTCGCTGTAGACAGCGTTCGTGTAGTGCTGGGGCCACTTGCTGTGGTCGTTCTTGCCGGCGTACCAGCGGGAAGGGCGCAGCAGGCGCCCCTTGAACTTGCCGTGTCGCAGGGTGATGCCGTGGTCGTTCATGTGCATGGAGGGGACGTTGCCCCTGCTGTCTTTGCCGACGACGGTCTCCTGCTGCTTCCATGTCTTGCCGTGATCTTTGCTGCGGTAGATTCGAAGGGGAGCGGGCGGGTGGCGCTCTTCGACGAACGCGATCACGTCGCCACTGCGTTCATCAACGGTCAGGCCGCCACTCTGAAACCCCGAGGCGATGACGATGGGGTCGCCCCAGGTCTCGCCGCCGTCTTCGCTCCGTCGGAGTTGAAGGGCCGACGTCCCCCAGGTCGCCAGGACCGTGCCGTTGACGGCGACGGCCACGTTGGGGAACCGCTCCTTGGTGAAGACCTGTCCCATCTCCAGCTTCGGTTTGTCGCGGTGGGTGCCCAGGGTGATCTCACGCTGCACGGGTGCGGTGGCCGTCTGTGCCGCGGCAGACGTCGCTCCGACGAGGGATGCGGCGGCCACGGCGACGGTGGCGAAGAGGGTGACGGCCGGCCTCGGCCGCGGGTGTTGACGGGGGAGTCTCGCCTTGGTTTGCATGTCGGATCGATCCGGGGAGATGACGTGAAGTGCCAGATTGTTGAACGCATCTGTAATCCGGAAGTCGGGCTGCCGTCAAGCGGCATGTCGGACCGCCATGCGGGCAGCCGCCTGTACCCGACAACGGGCTCGGACTACCATGAGCCGTGTGTTGGACGTGACCACTCCGAATTGCGGGCGGTGAGATCCCATGGCGGCGCCACGCGCACTGGTACGGCATTTCTTGTACCCCCTGTACGAACGTCTGCGGGGTCGGCGGACCCTGCGTCACTTCCGCCGCATGCAGCGGCACGATCGGATGACCGCGGAGGAGCTTGGGGAGGTCCACGATCGGTTGCTGGTGGAGCACCTGCGACGGGCGGCTCGCCACGTCCCGTTCTATCGGGAGCACGTCGACGCCGATGACATCCGATCGCCCGCCGACCTCGCGCGTTTCCCGATCCTGGACAAACCCATGATCCGTGAGGCGGGTGACAAGCTCCGTTCCGAAGCATGGCGCGGGCGCGCGTGGAGCATGGAGACGGGGGGGTCCTCAGGCGAGCCGCTTCTGTTCGTGACGGATAGCGAGCGGGAGTCCAGCGCCCAGGCCTGCAAGCTGCGCGCTCGTGCATGGTGGGGGCTCCACCCCGGGCACCGAGAGACGGACCTGTGGGGTTCGCCCATCGAGACCGGACGTCAGGACCTGGCGCGTCGCGTTGCCCAGGGAGTGCTCGGGTACCAGCTTCTCTCCGCGTTTCGGTTGAACGAGGAGACGATGGGGGACTTTCGGGCGAGGCTCGCGGGTGGTCGGGCGGACTTCATCTACGGTTATCCGTCCGCCATGGCTACGTACGCGAGGTTCCTCGAGGCGCGCGGAGAGGACTTGGCGGATGTTGGCCTCAGGGTGGCCATCACCACCGCGGAGACCCTCCTGCCCCAGGACGACGCCGTGATCCGGCGCGTCTTCGCGTGTCCTGTGGCCAACGAGTACGGCTGTCGTGACGGTGCGTTGATCGCTCACGCGGGTCCCGACGGCCACATGCGGCTCATGCACGACGCGGTCCACGTGGAGGTGTTGGGCCCCGACCTGGAGCCGGTCGCGCCTGGCGAGGAGGGAGAAGTCGCCCTCACCAACTTCCATGCCGCGAGCTTCCCCTTGATCCGTTACCGAATCGGCGACCTCATCACGTTGAGTCCGGACGCGGATCCGACGGGCAATCCGCACCCGGTGGTGGCCGCGCTGAAGGGGCGCACCACCGACCTCCTCGTTCACCAGGACGGCAGCCGGGTCCATGCGCTCGCCGTGATCTACCCGTTGCGGGAGATGTCCGGCGTGGATCGGTTCCGCTGCACCCAGACCTCGCGGTCTCACGTGCGGGTCGAGGTGATTCCGGGAGTCAGCTTCGACGCGCAGTCCGGGCCGGCGTCCATCACCGATGGCGTGCGGCGCGCGCTCGGCGCCGACATGAAAGTGGACGTGGCTCTTGTGGAAGAGTTGGAACCGCTGCCCAGCGGGAAGCACCGCTACGTTGTGTGTGACGTTGACGTGTGAGGGGCGTCGTTTCTCCCGATGGGCGTGGTAGGGCCCGGCGAGAAGACGAAGTGTCTTGGCATTGGCTCAATCTGTCTTGACGTCCGGTGAGAGAAGTAGGAAAGTCGGTCCGAGAGGCACATGACATGAAGAACATCCCGCTCAGCGTTCTCGTAGTGACCGTGGCTGTCGGCGCCGTGATCGGGGCCGTCACGTCTTCCCTGCTCGCGCCGTCGCAGGACCCCGCGGCAGACGGCCCGCCCCCCGTCGTCGTCGAGGCCAGCGGGTCATCCGAGCTAGAGGCGGGGCTGCGGTCTTTGCAGAAGGCCAACGCCGAGTTGCTGCGACGCATCGCGGCCCTCGAGCAGCGCCCGGTTCCGACCAGCAACTTCTCCGAGACGTCGTCGGTGACGAAGGAGGACCTCGCGAAACTGACTGAGAGGGTTGAGGGCTGGATGGCGTCCAAGACTCGTGTGGCGGCCTTGAAGGACCAGGTCGCGAACACGCTGCAGGCGGTTCGTAAGGAGGAGACCGCCGCGCGGGCCCAAAGGAAGGCGGCTGCGCGGCGCGCCGGCATGGCGCAGCGCCTGGAGCGGATCAGTCAGGAGCTCAACCTCTCGACTCAGCAGTCCGAAGATCTACGCCTCGAGTTCGAGGCCAGGGCGCTGCGTAATGAAGAGGTCAAGCGCGTCTGGGAGGAAACCCCGGAACTCATCGGTCCGGTGAAGACGGCTGCCCACGAGGCGCACCAGACAGCGCTCGGGCGCATCTTCACGCCCCAGCAGCTCGAGACCTACCAGGCTTCGCAGCTCGGCGCCGGCAAGAGATAGTCGCTCCGGCCGCTGGGGGCCGCTAGTTGCGGCGGGCGAGCTCCGCTTCCGCCGCCATGACGCCGTTGGAGTGCCATGCGTCGGAGTTCGCGACCTTGCGAAGCAACCGCTCCGCCCCTTCCATGTCACCACTAGCGCGCCGCCAGTTGGCCATCCCGTAGCCCATGGTGCCCAGAACGAAGCCCTTGGCGGTGCCTTCATCGAAGACGTCGGACTCCTTCTTGAGCCCCTTGTAGACGAGGATGTTCTTGAAGTAGTTCCCCGAGTAGCCCATGCCCTCGTTGATCGGCGCGATGACTTTGCTGGCTTCCTGGGGACGGCCCAGGCGCCGCAGCAGGTTGTGGATCCAGTTGATGGACGCGAGCAAGGCCACCTTGTCAGCGGAGTAGGCGTGGCTCTCACGGAACGAGACGAGGGCTGCCTCCAGATCTCCGTGTAGCGCTTGGGCGAGGCCCAGGTAGTACCAGATGGCCCAGTGGAGGTTCTCCTTGTACCCGAGCGCTTTCACCTTCTTGAACGTATGCAGCGACGCCGCTTGCTCGAGATCTGCGATAGCGGCCGCGTGTTCGCGAATGTTGATGTAGCGGTGGCCCCGTCGGCGCAGCAGCGTGACATTCGTCGGGTCCTCCGCGAGCCGCGCGGAGTAGAGGGCTATGGCTGCGGTGAACCGCCGTGCGTTTTCGAGCAGGAGCCCCTTCGCGAAAATGAGATTGAGGTCGTCAGGGTTGTCGGCGAGCTTCGCATTCACGGCTGCGAACGCTGGTGCGTCAACCTCGCCGGCGTAGAGGGGCCTGCCGAGCAGGGACGTGCACTCAACTCCCCGCTGCTCCGTCGCCTCCGTTTGAGGCGGGCCATCGTCCGTCCCTTCGCGTCCGGCGCAGGACACCAGCAAGAGCAAGGATGCGATCCCCAGGCGTCGTCCATGTCGATTTCGAATCATGCTCTGCCCCTCGTGCTGCAAGTCCTCGGTCACGGTGTACCACGGGAGAAGCGAGCCTGCCGCGGCGATGGGGGCGGCCGCTTCCAGGTCGCGGCGGATCCAGCGAGCGAGTACTCTGGAGGGTCGGAGAGCGGTTGGGTGGAATGGCTGGGAGAGACCCCATGCGACGTGTCTTGAGCTTTGTCCTGGCGCTGATTGCGAGCCTCGCGATGTCGGCACATGCGAACGCCCAGATGGGAGTCTGCGGTGGCGTCAATTATCTGACGACTGTGAGCAACGGGTCGTGGGGGCTGCCCGCCGCTCGTACGCTCGCGGTGCGGTTTACGCCCGCGGTCACGATGGCGGCCGAGCGGGTGGAGTTTTATTTCGCGCCCAGCATCCTCACCGTCCAGTCCGGAGGTACCGTCGGCATCGTCCAGCAGTCGGCGACCGCTCCGTTACCATCCAACGCGGCGGGGTCGGTCCTCGCCACGGGCCAGTGGAACGGTACGACAGCGTTGCCCGGGTGGGACGGGGCGACGTTGACGACCCCGGTGCTGTTGACCGGTGGAGTCTCCTACTGGCTGACCACGACCGCCAGCCCTGTGACCGTGCACCAGGCGGTGTCGTACGAGGACACCGGCCCCGACCCCACCAGCTACGCGCTGATGACGGGGGGGCCTTGGATCGGCGTGATCACGCCCCACCGCTTCAAGGCCAGGGTGCTCTCCACGGTGTGCCTCGCCGCGCCTGAGTTCCAGGTAGATCAGTCAGAGGCCAGCGCCTCGGTGAATGGCGTCTTCGGCACCGCGGTTTCCCCGGCAACGCTGACGGTGGCGATCGGTGGCATCGCCAACTACAGCCTGAGCAGCACCACCCTGGTTGGTGCGCCCTGGGACATCGTCATCGGCGTCGCGCCTCTGGTGCCCGCGTCGGCGGGGGGTATCACCCTCACGGACGGGCAGATCGTCAACGTCGACCTGACCGACCCGGCGCTCACCTATCTCTTCACTCCGACGTTCAACGGTTTCCCCTTCGTCAATCTCAGCGGCACCCTGGGTACGGGGTTCGCCATGACCCGGTCTTTTCAGATGGGTTTGATCGATCCCGGCACGGCTTCTGGCCTCCGGCTCTCCCAGGCGACGCATCTGATC
Source organism: Planctomycetota bacterium (assembly GCA_002683135.1). Taxonomy (GTDB): domain Bacteria; phylum Planctomycetota. The sequence goes on from NYSS01000189.1 coordinate 12,565, forward strand.
GTTCAGTGAGCCGCCCGCCGGGGATGTCCCGGAGAATCAGTGGAGGCGTCGCGCGGACACGATACGGATCGCGGGGTTGAGGCTCTCACCGCGGGTCGGGGAGGTGTGGATCTTCCTGATCACGTCCATGCCCGCGACGACGGTACCGAACGCGGCGAAGCCCTGACCGTCCGCGTTGCGGGTACCGCCGAAGTCCAGTGAAGGCTGGGCGCCGATGCAGATGAAGAAGTCGGAGCGGGCGCTGTCGGGCGAGCCGCGGGCCATGGAGATCGTGCCGTCTTCGTGCAGCAGTCCCGTGTCGCGGGTCCGCTCCAGCGCTATGGCGGGGTAGCCGTCGCGGCGTTGGTTGCGATCGACGCCTCCCTGGATCACTTCGATCAGCACGTCGCTGCGGCGCTGGTTATCGAGACGGACGGAGCGATGGACTCGGCCCCCGTCGTAGAACCCCTCGCCCACGTACTTGAGGAAGTTGGCCGCCGTCGCCGGGGCGGCTGCTGTCGCTACGGAGACGTCGAAGACGCCCAACTCGGTCTCGAAACGGACAACCGCCCCCTCGGGCGCAGTGCATCCCATGGTGACCAGGCAGAGGCACAGGAGGCTTACGCGCATGACGTCATTCCTCGATGGGGAAGGGCCCAGGGGGCTGGGCGGATCGTGAGAGGGTAGGGAACCATCAGTTCTGCCGATAGGGGCCGGATCCGTACGGGGGATTCAGTCCCCATGGCGATCGATCTCGTCGAGCGCGCGTTCGATGTCCGCTGCATCGTTGTAGAGGTGCGGGGAGAAGCGGACCACGTCGCCGCGAGGGGAGACCGCCACGCGGTGAGCGTTGAGGTGACGGGCGAGGTCTTTGGCGTCGCACCCGACGAACCGGGCGGACACGATGGAGCAGCGTTCCCCGTTCTTCAACTCGGGGGCGAGCTCGGCGCCACGGGCTCGAAGCCCGTCGATGAGCAGGTCCGCGAGGCTTCGGTTGTGGGCGAAGATCTCGGCGATACCGATCTCGAGCAGATGTTCGACGGAGCGGGCCAGGCCGATCGCCGCGCTGTAGGCCATGGTGCTGCATTCGAACCTACGGGCAGCGTCCGGGAGCTCCATCCGGGACGGGTTCAGGTCCCACATGTCATCGTGGCTGCGGAAGCCGACGATTCCCGGGTCGAGGGTGCCCTGCAGGTGGGGGGCGAGGTACATGAGGGCGACGCCGAACGGGCCGCACAGCCACTTGTATCCGGAGGTGACGAGGACATCGACGCTGCTCGCGGCGACGTCGATGGGGACCGCCCCGGCCGATTGGGTGGCGTCCACGATGAGCAGAGCTCCGTGCTCGTGGGTGACCCTCGCGAGCAGCTCAAGATCGAAGAGCTGTCCGCTGGCGTATTCGACGTGGGAGATGCAGACGACGGAGGTGCGCTCGTCGATGAGATCCAGCAGGTCAGTGGGGCGGACGTAGTCAGGGTTGCCCTGCGCCAGGCGGACCTCGCTTCCCGTGTGCCGGGCGACCCGCATGAACGGATAGATCGTCGTCGGGAAGGTGACGCTCGTGCTGACGATGTTGGCATCAGGTGCCGGCATCAACGCCCAGGCCACGGACGCCAGGAGCTCCGTCGCGTTTGAGCCGACGGCCATGTCCTCGGCGCGCGCGTTGAAGAGCCGGCCAGCCGCTTCGCGCAGGGGGTCGAAGACCGTGGCCTCGGCCGCTTCGTCGAAGCTCAGGGTGCCGCTCTCCGCCAACTCGTGCTGCCACCGTTCCATGGCCGAGAGGGCGTCTCTGCAGATAAGCGCGATGGACGCCGTGTTCAGGTAGGCGGATCGGCCGCTACCTGGAAAGACGTCCTTGTTGACGAGGGGGTTCATGGGCTCCGGACGCACTCCACGGTGTGGGCGCGCCGGGGGCGACCTTACTCTGTGGCTCAGGCTCAGGCCACCGGGGAAGCCGCTGGGCGGGGCGTGCTGGATGTGCGTCAACCGTCGGTGACCGTTGGCCTGGCAGCTGCTATTCGCTGTTGAAGTAGGGGGCCTTTGGTTTCTTTGAGAGTTAACCGCCGTATGAGTTCCAGAGATTTCGCCATGTCGATTATGCTGGTCCGATGGAGGCAACCCATGGCTGACGACAAACGCGACGCAGATATCGAGGGCGAAGAGGAAGAGCGCTGGGAGATCGACCCGGAGCGCAGCACGCCAGAAGAGATCGTGCTGCGGCCAGCCCGCCATCCGTCACGGGGCCACACCCGTACGCTCGGGGATATCGCGGCCGTGCTTCGGGATCGCGAGGCAGCGGGCAAGGACGATGCCGGGGACGATACCGGGGACGAGTGATTCCGAGAGTTGCTGCTGGTTTTCAGCGGTGTTTTCTCCTTGCAGCGCGCTTCTCGGCAATAGTGTTTCCCAGCGTGTACGCTGGTTGTGGGTGGTGCCTTCCCTAAACAGTGCTGGAGTCATGATGAAGAAGTTGCAGTTCCTCTCCATTTGCCTGTGCGTTCTGGCGGTCCCCGCTTTCGGGCAACTCACGGTCACCAACATGGCGACCTCGCCGCCATCTTCCGCGACGACGGTCGGGTCGTGTCACACCGTTGATCTGGCGGCCATCCAGGTTGGGACAGGCAGCTGCCTCCGCGCAGCGGCGCCGTCGAATCAGTGTTTCCTGCCGACCGGGATCGCCCTCGATCCGGCGACCGCGGGCGCATGTCCGTTGCTCGGTGCGGCCGGCACGCCGACCAACGCCGGTCTCACCATCGAATTCTGGTACATGCCCGCCACTGCGGGGGCCTTCGCCTACACCTTCGGCGACTCTTCCTGGGTAGGCGCCGCGGGTGCGTTTCGTTGCTTCCAGAACGGGGCTGCCGGGGTCGGCAACCTCATACTCCGCGGTCCGCTGACGCAGCTCGCGACGGTCGGTGCGCCCCTCACCACCGCGCTTCCTGGTATTTGGATGCACTTCGCCGTGGTCGTGAACAGCAGCGCCAACACGATCGAGTGGTACGTGAACGGTGCCTTGAACAACAGCGGGCCCGCCAACATCGTCGGGTCAGGCACCAACTTCACGTGCATGGGATATAACGGCTCGGCCGCCGCTGGCTCGGACGGCAACTACGACGACTACCGGGTGTACAACTGGGCCCGGGCCGGGGCGGATATCGCGCAGGACTACGCCGACGGCCTGAACGGGCTCGGCGTTTTCGGCCAGGCGGCGCTCGGGCCGTCCACCTGCTTCAACCTCCCGGATGAAGGCTATTACGAGTTCGACGTCGCGCAGAACGCGCATAGCGCCACCGTTGCCCGAGGCACGGAGCCCGGCTATGCCTTTACGCGTTTGTTCACCGACGGTGATCTGCTGAGTTGGGGTGTCTCCTCGCCAGCTGCGGGGCCGTTCCCTGGCTCGGCTCTGATCAACGTCTTCTTCGGCGCTGGCGCCTCTCCGCGGATCGAAGGCTACAACGACCCGACCGCGATTCCCGGTGGTCCGTACGTGACGACGCTGGGTCCGACGACTTACGGCGGCATCGAGCTGGGTCATTGCCTGTCGACGCCCGTCAGCAGCGCCTCGCTCCTGTTCATGTGGCCCGACAGCATCGGCCTCGGCGCCTTGGGCGTGGCGCCGTGCGGCGGCACCGCGATCCCCTCGACGTATCTCTACGGCGCTGGCCTCACCCCCACCGACCCGGCGTTCGTGGTGCCGTCTGGCCTCTTCAACACCGGCGACCGCATCGACGTCCAGTGGCTCGCCCCGGACTCGACCTTCTTCCAGGCGGGTGGTATCGGGACGAGCAACCGTACGGTGTACGAGTACGTGGCCGCCACCCCTGGCGAGCATGCGCACGTGGAAGCTCGTGGTCTGAGCCCCATGCAGGTCGCGACGTTCTTTGAGATCCACAACACGGGCAACATCCCGATCCAACAGGTTTGCATCGATCTAACGGCGACAGGAATCCTCTGGTCGCCGACGGCGGCCATGAACTCCGGTGGCACCCTCACCACGATGGACACTTTCCGCCGCAACACCCATCTCATCTGTGACCTCGACACGGTGGCGGGGCCGACGCTCAACGGCCTACACGTCAACACGCTCGTGGCCCCGGCCACCGGCGCCATTCTGTGTTTCGACTTCCTCTCCGTTACCGGCCCCGGTGGCGGCTTCGAGGGGCCCACGGATCACTTCATCTTTGACTGTCAGCTCGCGCCCACGACTGGCTCCGGCGCGACGCTGGTCGGCGCTGCGGTCACCATCACCTACTTCAGCGGGGTGGTGCAGACCGGCACAATGATCGCTGATCCGGCAGACCCCAACGCGTCTGTTCTGGACACCTAGATCGATCGCGTCTTCGGAAACGCAAGGGGTCGCGGTGCACGCTTGATGTGCTCCGGGGCCCCTTGCTCCGTTATGCGCCGAGTTTGGTGTCGCGTCACCACGCGATGATGAACGAGAGGGCTGCGGTCACCGTGTTGCAGGCGATCGCCAGGAGTAGCGCACGATGCCATGACAGCCGTGTGACGCACGCGTAGCCCGCTGCTTCCAGCGCCACCACGAGGAGCTCGGCGGTGCCCCAGGAGAGCAGGGCCTCTTCCACGCACCAGGTGGCGAGGGGATGGCTCACGAGATTCAGCAGGACCAGGGCCTGCGCCACCTCCCTGCGTCGGGTCCGGCACAACACCATGGCGATGCCCAGCTCGACGACGATCGTCAGGCCGAGGATCGGCAGGTAGTCGATAAACGCCGTCACGCGGGGCTCGTGCGTGGGGCCGCGGTGAGCGGTGTGACGGCGAGGAGGAGCAGCGGGATCTCGATCCACGCGTGCACCGCGGCGAACACTCCGTAGGCGCGGCGCGCATCACCGAAGGAGATGGCGAACCCCACCAGCGTGAACGCGCCGACCGCGGCGAGCAGGCGTGGAAAGACTTTGGTGCGGGGCCACGGAATCGTGGTCTCAGCCTCATCGGCTTCGTCGAGCAGTCGCGGCAGCACATGGATGACCACGGTGTAGTGCAACACCTGCAGGTACACGGCGGCGACGAACAGGTCGGTGGCGAACGCGGCGTCTAGCCAGGGCGCCGGCACGAACGATCCCAGGTGGGCGGACAGGGGGGCGGTCGTGAGCAGCGTTGCGTCGGGGCTGATCCACCCGGCCTGCGCCAGCAACAGTCGTGGCCAACCAGCCATGATCACCGCCGGTACCAACGCGAACGCGACCGCGCAGGCCGCCAGCGCCTTGCGCCGCGCGGCGCCGCGCAGACGCTCGGCGAGGAACCCCACGGGGGTGAGATTGTGGAGCACGGCGAGCAAGACCAGCGCCACCGTGGGTGCTGTCACGCAGCCGAAGCCGGCGAGCCCGATCACCACGAGGCCCAATGCCAGGGGTGCGAGGCCCTGCCGCGCGAGCCGCGGCAATGTCACCGCGGCGAGGCCTGCCAGGATCATCAACTCGATGGGCGCCCGTTCGGCCCCATCCCATCCGGCGAGGCCAGCGATGCGGCCGATCACGAGGACGCCGATCAGCGCGCCGAGCCCGATGAGCAGCGGTCGAGTGAGACGGGCGCGGAACCGAATGTCCACATAGCGCAACTCAGCCAGCACATGGGGCAGGCCGAACGCCGCCAAGCTCAGCGTGTAGACGAGGAGCGGGGCTGCTGTAGCGGCGATCGCCGCCGTCGTGATGGCGAGGCCGACCCCGATGGCGGAGGTCCCGGGTGTGTGCCCGACGGAGTGACGCATGGGAGTGACCCGCTCAGGCTTCTTGCCGATTGCGGCGGCTCGACACAAAGCCCAGTCCCAGGACGCCCATGGTGCCGACGAGGCCGAGGAGCGCGGCGTAGCTCTGGCGAGCCTTCTTCAGGTTCTTGGTCTTGAGCTCCTTGCCGTTCCTGTCGAGCAAACGTCGCGTCTTTTTCACGACGAGTTTGTCCTTGGCGATCCCGGTGAGCTTGTAGCGGATCTCGATGGTATGGATCGGGTTGCTTGTATTGACGCTCTCCCTGGACTCCAGCAGCACGGAGGACGGGATGTTCGGGAGGCGTGGGCGCTCGCCGCGCCGTGGCCACGGGCGGATGACCTGATCGAGTTTCGCCACTGCGGCTTTTGCCTCGGCCTTCTTCTCTATGGGCACGGCGTAGATCCGGGTCCGGAAGAGGTACGCCCGGATCGGCGTCTCTTTCGTAATCTCGATGATGTCGGTGCCCTGGAGGACGAAGACGAAGTGCGTCTTGGCGAGCTTGCCCGGATCAACACGCATGTCCTTGGTCACGTAGCGCTGACCAGGGAAGACGATGTCTGGTGCGGCGGCCCCGCAGGTGAGGGCGGCGACACAGGCCAGGGCCAGGAATGTGCTCAACTTGCTCATGGGGCCTCCTCTCGGGTTACCTGTCCACAGACGCGCGGATGGCGGGGAAGTTCAGCAAATCCGGCGGGGAAGCGATGCCGGGGTCCCGAGCGGGACCTTCGGTTAGGTTGGCGTCCGCGGCGCGGACCGGGGCCTCCCTGGCCGAGGTCGTTGCGGTCAGCGGTTTTCGGAGAGCGATATGAGGTGCCTCATCGTTGCGGTGGCCTTCCTCGTGGGGGAGGTGTCGGCTCAGCCCAACATTGTCTTCATCCTCGCTGACGACATGGGGTACGGGGATCCGGGGTGCTTCAACCCCGAGTCCAAGATCCCCACGCCGCACATCGATGGCCTGGCGGCCCAGGGGATGCGCTTCACCGACGCTCATGCTCCGGGGTCGTACTGCATCCCGTCACGCTACGGGCTGCTCACGGGCCGGTATCCCCTGCGGGCGAAGTTCGCGGTGCGCAAGCGCGCTGCGATCCGGCCAGGGCAGCCGACCATCGCTTCGGTGCTGAAGGGCAAGGGGTACGCCACCGCCATGGTGGGGAAGTGGCACCTGGGCTTCGACGGTGGTCCGGACTTCGACTGGTCGAAGCCCATGGGGGGCGGCCCCGTCGACGTCGGATTCGACAGTTACTTCGGCATCCCCGCCTCCCTGGACATCCCGCCCTACTACTACATCCGCGATCGACGCGCCTTGGCGCCGCCCTCGGGCCGGATCGGCGCCAAGAACACGAAGGGCTGGACCGACATACAGGGTGAGTTCTGGCGCGCCGGTGGTGTGGCCGAGGGCTTCGTGCACGAGGAGGTGATGCCACGGTTCGAGCGCGAAGCGGTCAGCTACATCGATGGACGGGCCGCGGCCAAGGACGGCAAGCCCTTCTTCCTCTATGTGGCCTTCACTGCGCCTCATACACCGTGGCTGCCGACCAAGGCGTTCAAGGGTAAGAGCGCGGTGGACCTGTACGGTGACTTCGTCATGCAGGTCGACGCGACCGTCGGTCGCATCGTGTCCGCGCTCAAGCGCAACGGTATGGGGGAGGACACCCTGGTTGTCTTCACGTCCGACAACGGTCCGGTCTGGTATCCGCGGGACGTCCAGAAGTTCGGACATCGCTCCGTGGGGCCGCTGCGGGGCATGAAGAGCGATGGCTGGGAGGGGGGGCACCGGATGCCGTTCGTCGTCCGCTGGCCAGGCCGCGTCGCCCCTGGGTCGGTCTGCGGTCAGACGATCTGTTTCACCGACATGCTCTCGAGCTTCGCCGAGGTCGCCGGTGCCTCGCTCCCTGAAGCAGCGGTGACCGACAGCCGCAGCATCGTTCCCTTGCTGGAGGGCGGTGATCAGCCCATTCGCGACGCCACCGTGCTGCGCCTCAATGTGTCGGTGATGCGCGAAGGCAAGTGGAAGTTGATCGACCACCTGGGATCGGGGGGGTTCTCAAAGCCGCGCCGCGTCAAGCCGACGGAGGGGGGAGCGACTGGGCAGCTCTACGATCTGGAAGCGGATCTCGGCGAGACGAAGAACCTGTGGCAGGAACGGCCCGAGGTCGTCAAGCGCCTGCGCGCGCGGTTGGCGCGCTACCGCGCCATTCGTCCAAGGTGATCGCGGGTCCGTCAGCCGCGAATCGCCGCGAGTTGATCGGGTTCGGGATTGCCGCCGGAGACGACGACGATGACGCGCAGGGGATCGTCGCCGCTGCGCCCGTCGAGCAGGGCGGTGGGCAGCATGCCCTGAGCGACTGCCGCGTGACCCGCGGCTCCCGCTGGCTCCACCACCTCGCCGGCGGCGACGAGCATGCGCTGCGACGCGATCACGTGGTCGTCTTCAAGCTGGAACATCCCGCTCACCGTTTCCATGCAGATGGAGATGTTGACCTTCCCGGAGTCGAGAGGGCACAAGCCTTGCACCTGGGTGGTGATGCCGGGGAGCAGCACGGGCTCACCGGCTTCGAGGCCGCGGGTCATGGACGGCGCCCCGATCGGCTCTGCTCCGAAGATCTTGAGCGCCGGTCCGCGTGCGCGTCGCAGCGCCAGGGAGGTCCCCGAGATCAGCCCGCCTCCGCCGACCGGGACCACGACGACTTCGACATCGGGCCAGTCGAGGGCGATCTCGCGCCCGACCGTGCCCGCGCCTTCGACGGTGCGGGCCGCGTCGTAGGGGTGGATCAGGACCCGGCCAGCGCGGACGTGTTCCGCGCAGATGGCCTCTGCCTGCGCCAGGTCATCGCTGAGGACCACCTCGGCTCCCAGCTCGCGGCACGCGGCGATCTTGTTCGGGTAGGACTCGGCCGACATGACGATGGTCGCGTGCACGCCCGCGCGGCGCGCCGCCCAGGACAGGGCTCTCCCGTGGTTCCCCGAGCTGGTCGTCACGACCCCGGCGCGCGCTTCCTCCGCGGTGAGCTGGGAGATCTGATTCCACGCCCCCCGACACTTGAATGAGCCGGTCTCCTGCCGGTTTTCCAGTTTGCAGCGCAGGTCGATACGCGGGTCGGGAGAATCGACGCTGATGATCGGCGTGCGTTTCACGACGCCGTCGATGCGCGCCGCTGCGGCCTCAAAATCAATGTTCTTGAACATGGCGATGGGGCAGTCCTGAGGCCCCGAGCCTACCGTTTCGCGCCGTCGGTGGTGCAGTGACTCGGTGTCCTCGCGTAGGATTCACCCATGTTACGTCCCTGCGTATTGCTCCTCGTCGTGTGCTCTGTCGCAACCGCCGTCGCGCAGCCGACCGGTCACCCTGTGCCGTCGGGCCCGCTCTGGCTCACTTACGAAGGCTCCGACGGGCTCGGGGCTGGGAAGCACATCGTGCTCATCGCCGCGGATCAGGAGTACCGGAGCGAGCAGTCGCTCCCCATGCTCGCCGGCATCCTCTCGAAGCGCCACGGCTTCCACTGCACGGTCCTGTTCCTGGTCAACGACAAGAAGGAGTCGGACCCCACGCTTCCCATCCGTTGGCAGAAGGAGGGCAAGGGGATCGTCCACGAGATCCCGGGCCTGGAACACCTGAAGACCGCGGATCTGATGATCCTGTTCAGTCGCCTGGTGACGCTCAGCGACGCTGGGATCGCTCACATAATCGACTACTTTGAATCAGGTCGGCCGATCATCGGGATCCGCACGGCGAACCACGGGTTCCTCGAGAACTTTCCGTACTCCAAGAACGGACGCCGGGTGCGCCTCGGTGACGACATCTTCGGTGGCGCGTTTCGTTCCCACCACGGCAACTGGCACCAGGATTCCACGCGAGGCGTGATCGTCGAGGAGAACAAGGGCCACCCGGTGCTGATGGGGGTAGCGGACGTCTGGGGCCCCTCGGACGTCTACCAGTGCTGGGGCAAAGGCAAGACGCTCGGCGAAGACTGCACGCCACTGTTGCTCGGGCAGCCGCTCGTCGGGCGCCAGCCCAAAGACGCGGTGAACAAGAAGAAGGCTGCCCTCCCGGTCGCCTGGACGAAGACCTGGTCCGGCACCACCAACAGGCCGGCGAGGGTGTTCCACGTCACCATGGGCAGCGCCCGAGATTATCAGAGCGAGGGCCTGCGCCGCCTGACCGTCAACGCGGTCTTCTGGTGCCTCGGCATGGAGAAGCTGATCCGTCCCGACCTCGACTGTGATTACGTCGGTCCCTACGAGCCGCTGGAGAGCGGGTTCAACTACAAGAAGCTCGGGGTGAAGCCGCGGAAGCCGGAGACCTATCGTTAGCTGATGGTCCGCGGCCCGGCGCCGGACATCAGTTCTTGTCGACTTCGTAGGCGCCGGTGGATTGGTGGGGGACGAGGGGCCACGTGTCGCTGCGGAACGGATAGGCGGGCAGCTCTCGCGCGTTCATCAGCGATCCCAGGGGGAGGTTCGACCAGCCATAGCGCACGGCGACCGGCTGGGGAACGGAGTCGCTCCACACCTCGACGTCCCGGGTCTTGCCCAGGACGCGGGCGCGAGCGATGTGAAACGTGCGGTCTTCTCCAGCGATGTAGAAGCCCAGCTCTGCGTCCTTGTCCAGGCGGAGGCCGCGGTCGGTGGCGTCGTCAAAGCTGGCGACGATCTTCTTGCCGACGACCTTCATCGACTGGTAGACGGGGCCGCGCCACTCGAGCGGCTTGTCACGCCAACCCCTGGCGCCGTAGACCTCGGCCAGCGCCCACCGCGCGGTGCGCTCGCCCACGGGGAGCTTGCGACCCGGGTGGATGCTCTGGTTGGAGTTCGTGTCGAAGGTCACGATGAGCCCGGTGCCTTTGGTCCGTTCCCACGTGCGGTGCTGCACCTCGCGCACGATGTTGGTGTGGTGGTTCATGTCGTACTTCATGGACCGACGGTTGCTCCACCCGGCGATCTGGATCAACCCGAACGGGAGGTCGGCCTGCCCGAACGCCTCGCGCCACGCCGAGATGACGGCCGGGTAGGTCTTGGGGAAGGGCTTCCACCCGACGGTGAATGAGTTGTTCTCCCCCTGATAGAAGAGGGCGCCGCGGATGGCCAGCCCCGCCAGAGGCATGATGACGCCGTTGTACATGCCGGCAGGTTGCCCCTGGTGGGCGGGGTTCTTGCCCTCCTGCTTTCCTCCGGCGTTCCACGCGGCGACGCGCTCCTGGTAGGTGTCGAAGTACGGCTGCATCTCGGGGATCGGCTTCAGCACCTCCCTCGGCACCCAGTGCTGGGCCATGGTCCCGCCCCACGAGGTGTCCACCAGCCCCACGGGCACGCCGAGCCGAGCGTTGAGGCGCCGGGCGAAGTAGTAGCCGACCGCCGTGCAGTGCTCCGCGGTCTTTGGCGTGCACCCCCGCCAGTCGCCCTTCGGGAAGTCCTTCTGCGGTTCGGGCCGTGCGATCTTGGGGAGCCGGATGAAGCGGATCGCGGGGTGGTTCGCCGACGGGATCTCTATGTCCGCGTCGGTGCTCGCGCGCAGGACCCACTCCATGTTGCTCTGGCCGCCGCAGATCCAGACCTCACCGACGAGGACATCGGCGGCCGTGACCGGGTCGGCGGCCGCGCCCTCAACGATCAGGTCAGCGCCGACGGCGTTGGCGGGCATCGGGTCCAGCGTCACGGACCAGGCGCCGGTCTCGTCGGCGGTCGTCGTGTGAGATTGGCCGCTGAACTTCAGCGTGATCGTCTCCTTCGGAGAGGCCCATCCCCAGACCTTGGCCGGTTTGTCGCACTGAAGGACCATGTGGTCGCCGAAGATGCGCGCCAGCCGGACTTGTGCGAAAGAAGAGCTGGCGACCAGCAGGATGGCCAGCGCGAGGAGTCCATACGGAAATCGGAGTGCGCCCATGGCGGCCGATGATACAGGCATCGCCGGTGACGCAGAGGACCTAGGCGAGGATCTCGTGCAGGACGTTGCCGTGCACGTCCGTGAGCCGTAGGTCGCGACCGCCGTGGCGGAACGTGAGGTCCTTGTGGCGGATGCCTAGCTGGTGGAGGACGGTGGCCCACAGGTCGTACACGGTGCAGGGCTTGTCGACCGCGTGATAGCCGTATTCGTCAGTGGCCCCGTAGATGGTCCCGCCTTTGACGCCGCCACCGGCGAGCCAGACGCTGAATCCGAATGGGTTGTGGTCGCGCCCGTTGCTCCCCTGGGCGAAAGGAGTGCGGCCAAATTCTCCGGCCCAGATGATGATCGTCTCGTCGAGGAGGCCACGGCGTCGCAGGTCGGTGATGAGCGCGGCGATCGGCTGGTCCACCTGTTGGGCCATGAGGCCGTGCCCCTTCTTGATCTGGCTGTGGTGGTCCCACGGGTTCGCGGCGCCGCCACCGCCCAGGTTCTCGGAGAGGGTGGAGAGCTCTACGAAGCGCACGCCACGCTCGACCAGCCGACGGGCGAGCAGGCACTGACGGGCGTATGCCGCCTTCCGCGGGTTATTCGAATCGAGCCCGTACATCTCCTTGGTCGCCTTCGTCTCGCCGGCGATATCCACCAGCTCGGGAACAGCGGACTGCATGCGGTAGGCGAGCTCGTAATTCCGGATCGCGGATTCCACGTGGGTGTCGGACGACATCGTGTCAGCGAATCCCCGGTCCATGCGCTTGATGAAGGCGAGACGTTGGCGTTGTTGGGGATCTGGCTCGCGGGGGGTGATGTTGCGGACGGAGTCCTTCGCGTCGGCGTTGATGATGGTCGCCTGGTGCTCGGCAGGGAGGAACCCGTTGCTGAACAGGCTGACGCCGCCGTGGGGGATGGCCGCGCCTCCGCTGCGGAGGACGACGTATCCGGGCAGGTCCTTGGACTCGCTGCCGAGCCCATAGGTGGTCCATGCTCCGGCGCTGGGATGCCCGAGGATCGGGAATCCCGTGTGCATGAAGAAGTTGCCCTGCGCGTGTTCGTTGAAGGCGGCCGTCATGGAGCGGACCACCGCCAGATCGTCGGCGCACGCGCCGATGCGGGGGAACAGGTCGCTGACCGGGATGCCGCTCTCGCCGTATCGGCGGAACGGCCAGTGGCTGGGCTGGATCTTCCCGTTCTGATTGAACTGGGTGCGTTCGATCGGGACCGGCATGGCCTTGCCCGCCTCCCTGGCGAGGCGTGGCTTGGGGTCGAAGCTGTCGATATGGGAGACCCCGCCGGACATGAAGCAGAAGATGACGCTCTTTGCGCGCGCCGGGAACTGGGGGCCGCCGGTCACCTGCTCCTTGAGCAGGTTGGACAGGGCGAGCATGCCGAAACCAGTGGAGCAGCGGCTGAGCATGTCGCGCCGGGAGATGTGGCGGTGATGGTCCATCGGCGTGCTCATCGGATGTAGATGAACTCCTTGAAGTTGATGAGGCTCTGGGCGAATCCGCGCCACAGCGCGTCGCGGTTGAGCCGATACCCCTGCGGCAGATCGAGGCCGGCGCGCGCGGCCAGGGCTTGGGAGATGTCCAGCTGAGCGCGGTCGTATGCGCGTCGCTGGCCATCGGACAGGCCGGCCATGACCTGCGCTTGGCTGACGAAATAGCGGTCACCGCTGCCGCTGGCGCGGACCTCCTCGGCGGAGAGGGCGCGGTCGTAGAGGCTCGCGCGCAGGACCCGGCCGCGGAGGCGTTTGCCGCCGCCGACGGGAGAGTGACGGAGTCCAATGACCACGATGCCCTCGCCGGCAGCGAAGCGCTCCGGACCCCGCGACTTGTACGCTCGCCCGTAAGGCTTCCCTTCGCGATAGGCCGTGATGGTGCCATCCGCCGCGTAGGTGATCGCCATGTGTATCGGGCGTTCGCCGGCGGCGGTCTCCGGCGGTCCGTTGAGGGACTCGGTGCGGCTGAACACGTTGCTGCCCGGGAGCCATTGGCGTGGGTCGCGTTCGCCGAAGACGATCGAGTCGAAGCGTCCACCGCCGAGAGATTCGACGCTGATGACGCCGCCGCCACGCTGGTTGAGCCCGTTCAATTGCACCCACGCCTCCAGGGTCTTGGCGCGGAGGTCGTGAGCGAGGCGGGCGGTCTCCATGTGGCCCGCGCCGTCGAGGACGAGGGCTCCCTCCTTGATGCGGGCCGTGCCGCGCGCCTTTCCGTGGAGTGATCCAATGGCGTCTTGGAGGTCATCTTCGAACTCCCAGCGCGCGATCGGCCGCGGAGTGGGCGGGGTCGCGCCGCGGGTCCGCTTCGCCTGGGCGCGTAGGCGCTCCCGGACGGGATCGACGATACCTGCTAGGCGCCCCCGAGCGTCAGCGATGCGGCGGTCGAGGTCGGCGGCCGCCTTGGTGAGGCGGCGGGTGTTGGTGCCCATGTCATCGATGAACTGGGTGGAGTGGCGCAGCTCGTCTTCCGATGGAGGACGCCCGAAGGCGACGAGGAACATGTGCCGGACCCGCTGAGCGTCGTCGACAAGAGATCGGTCGCGGAGCACGGCGGCGCTCCACGCCCCCGCTTGGCCGATGACGAAGGGGTCGTTCAGCAGGGTCAGGGATTGGGTGGGGACGTTGGTCGTATCACGGCGTCCGCGGGTCGTGTGTGGCTCCGGCGCGTCGAAGATGCTGAGGAACGGGTCGAGGTTGTTGCGCTTGACGCGAACGTAGACGCTGCGCCGGGGGCTGTCTCCGGTGACGGGCGGTCCGTACATGTCATCCCGCAGGCGGCCGGTCACCGAGAGCAGGGCGTCGCGAATGGCCTCGGCTTCGAGGCGACGCACGCGGGCGTGGGAGAGCAGCCGGTTGGCCGGGTCGATTTCGGTGGCGCGGGCGCTCGCCTGGTGGCCCGCGCGGAATGTCTCGGAGGTCACGAGCAAACGGATCAACTCCTTGACGGACCAACCCGAGGTCGTAAATCGGCGGGCGAGATAATCGAGGAGCTTCGGATGGGTCGGCTTCTCACCGAGCCGGCCGAAGTTGTCGGTCGTTGCGACGATGCCGCGTCCGAAGACGTGGTGCCACAGGCGATTGACGGCGACACGGGGCGTCAGTGGGTTGTCGGGTCGGATCATGTCCGCCGCCAGTTCGAGGCGCCCGCTGTGGTCGGACCCGTATGGCTCGGCGTCGATCGCTTCCAGGAACCGTCGGGGCACGGGGGCGCCCGGTTTCTTGTGGTCGCCGCGGACGAACATCGGCTGGTCGAAC
>NYSS01000190.1 GCA_002683135.1 Planctomycetota bacterium
CACCGAGCAGATCACCAACGCGCTACGCCCGCAGATCTAACCCCAGGTGGTCCCGAATCAGAGTGACAGACCGGTCCCAGATCAGGTTGACATTCCCAGATTATCGCTACCAATCGTCATCCGTCGTCCGAGCACTGGCGGTCGGCTGCCCGTTCGAAGTCTGGAACGGGTCGGTCTTGCGCGTCCTCGGCCGTCAGCACGAGTCCGTTGCTTTCGATGTCGGCGATGAGCCAGTCCATTTCGAGGATCTCCCGGCGCTGCGCTTCACTGATTTCAACCGCAAGCTCGCAGACGCGGACATCCTGCAGCTGTGCTCGCTCGGATCGAGTGATCGCGAGCGAGTGATGCGGAATCATTGCGCGCATGTACGCGGTGTCGTCGACGGTGATCTGGCTGCGGTCGAGGGCGATGCCTCCTCCGAGGAGGAGAACGCTGACGATGATGACCGCAATGTTCGCTTTCCTGTGCTTGTACATGTTGAGCATCCAGGCCAGCATGACCAGCCCCATGGCGCCGCCCATAGTGAGCGCCATGAAGACGCGGCTTTCGCTGAAGCGTATGTGCCCCCATTCCCACACTCCAGCGAACATCGTCCAATACATCACGACCATGCCGGTGAGAATCATCGCCGCGAATCGCAAGTACATCGTCAGCGATCCGTGCTTTTTCGCCCCTGCTTGTCGTCCATTTGTTTCGTGCGCGTCCTTCGACATATTCCTCACCTGTCGTCTCAGCTCGTTGCGCGGTAGCGCGATTGATGACGACGTGTGGGGTAAGAGCGCTCGCTAGTCTGCTTCGGCTCGGTCAACGGGCATCACTGGATTGATGCGGGTAGCGAAGAACTGCACGACGCCGTCGAGGTGGCTATTCAGAGGGTTGCGAGGAGCGCGGCGCAGGCATCTTCGCATCGCCGGCAGGCCGCAGCACACACCGTGCAGTGTTCGTGCATCGTGTGCTTCTCGCACTCGTCGGCGCAACTCGCGCATGCCGTGCGGCACGCTTCGAGGGTTGCGCGGGTGAGGTTGGCGTCGTACCCGGTGTGCCTGGACAGGATGCGTCCGGTGGTTTCGCAGAGGTCGGCGCAGTCCAGGTTCGTGCGGATGCACTTCGTCAGCTCGGCAACCATTTCCTCGCTCAGGCACGCGTCGGCGCATGCGGTGCATGATTGCGCGCACTCAACGCACGCCTCGATACACTCCACCAGCACCTCCCGGTCAGCCTGACCAAGGTCCTTCGGGTAGGTGCGAAGCATTTCCGCCGCGACAGTCATAGTGGCTCCTCTCGTCATTGTGGAGTCTTCAAACTACGACCGCACCTCGCTCCCGAGGACCCCGTTGAATACCCCGGGAGGGCATGGTAGTTCAGCGGCAGATCATCGTCGCAGCGATTGCAGTGCGGTGACGATTATTCCGTTTCTGCAGCGTGACCGGGTGGAGCTCGAAGGATCAGAGCCAGGGCGACAATGACCATGATTACGGCGATGTCAAAGCTGGCGATCGTGTACGTCCACCAAGCGACGTCGGTCGATTGGGCATCACTGATCAGATGCGCGAGCGCGAGGGCTGGACCGCAGATCAAGAGCATATATCCAAGACGCACGAGCCTTCGATGCGTCCGCTCCGCGGGACTGCGACGCGAAGGCGCGCCGGGTGAGGACGAGTGCACGGCCGTCAGATGGTGTAGCGGGTCGAAGGGTGATCTGGAGCCGGTGGGGGTCATCAGAAGATCGCTCCAATCGCGAGAAAACTAGCAGCGGCGAGGAGGGCAACGGCGATCGTCGCCACGATGACGAACAACACGAGGTTCCGAAAGGGGTTCTTGGGCGCTTTCACGAGGAATCCTTGGGCACGGGCCGCGTTATTGGGCGGGACTCAGCACAGTGGTGCTGTCCGGTGAGACTTCAACGATGCCCCGGTCATCGACGAGGATGACGCGGTCGTCGATGACAGTGAGGGCTTGAACGGCGCCTTGGAGCGATTCGAGCCGATGCCAGGTTCCATTTTCATCCTCTGTCCACAGGACGCCATCGGTGCCTGCGCCGAGAAGAGTGCCATCGGTGCGAGCCTCCAGCGCGTAGAGCACAGGTGTTCCGTCGACTGGAGTGAATGTGTTACCGCCGTCGCTGCTGAAGAGAACGCCTTCTTCGGCTGCAGCGTACAAACCGGATTCGGTGACCGCGAGATCAGCGGCGCCGAGGGACGCACGCTCCGTCCAGTTGTTTCCCTCGTCTGTGCTGGTGAGCAGGTTCACTTGGCTAGAGGGGACGCCGTAGAGGGTGCCGTCCGGGGCCGCGGTGAGGATGTGGAAGTCGGTGGTTCCGTTGAGAGCAATAGGCGACCAAGTGTTCCCGTAGTCGTCGCTGCGGATGATGCCGAGGTTGGGCGATCCGAGTTCGGCCGGGGTCTTTTCGCCGGGATGCCCGGAGGCGAACAGCGCGTCTCCCGAGACCGTGAATCCCATGGCGTCGAAGGCGTGACCGCCGATCGGGCCGGAGATATCCCCATCGGGTGTGAGAGTGAAGATTCCGTTGTGCGTGGCCACCAGCAGATCATCGCCCCGGGGATCTTCAGCGATGCCGTGGATGTGGTCGATGCGGGGAGCTGAGTCCGGGTTGCCGAGCGGTGTCGCGGTGCATCCGGTGGCGACAGTCGCCAGGACGGTCACAGTGACGGTTGCGAGAAGGAGTGAGCGTTTCATGATGGTTTCCGTTAGTGGCATCAAGCGGGCCTGGCTTCACGACGCGCAGCAAGAGCACGCCGACGTCTGACTGCTGCCGCAATGGGGCAGCACGGATGACACAGATCCGGGCGGGACGATCGGATACCGGCCCGCCCGGAGGATTCCTACAGCTGGCCGAGGAGTTCCTGCATCGTGGCGATCTCCGCCGTCTGGTCGTCGATCACCTGTTGCGCGAGCTCGAGGACGTCCGGGTTCTGCGCATCATCAAGCGCCGTCTGCGCCATGTCGACGGCACCTTCGTGGTGCACGATCATCTGCTCCAGGAACAGGCTGTTCGCCTCGACAGCATCCGCGCGCTCCAACATGGTCATGTCCTCTTCGGACATCATGCTGTCGTCACCGCCCATCGAACCGTGATCCATGCCTCCCATGGAGTCGGGGTCGTACTCCACACCCCAGTCTTCGAGCCATCCGAGCATCTTGTCGATCTCGGGGCCCTGCGCCGCCTTGATCTGCTCGGCAAGTTCCACCACGCGTGCGTCGGCACCGTCTTTAGCGAGCAGCATGTCGGCCATCTCGATCGCCTGCTCGTGATGAGGGATCATCATCGTGACGAACATCTCGTCAGCCTCGTTCGCTGCCGAAGTCGACGACGACTGAGACGGGGAGGTGGATTCGCTGGACGGTGCCGTGCTGTTGTCAGCGCAGCCGGTGAGAACCAGCGCAAGGGTCAGTACACCCGTACTGACAGCAATGGGAAGCTTCTTATTCATGGTTGTTCCTTCGATACGTCGTGTGAGGGTTCGCAAATGATGGCGCCAGACGGCGCCAGGAATCCGACCCATCAGGGTCGGCGGCGACTACTCAGGTGCGACTTATCGAAAGGAACGTCAGCGAGGGTGCCCGGGGAAGGATCCCGATCGCTTCCCATCTCACCAGGCTTACGGCGCGGTGAAGGGGCAGCCCGTGACGCTGAATCAATATCGGAGGGAGGAGGAGAAGCAGACCGGCAAGCAACGCCAGCACGCACGCAGTCAGCATCTCGTTGTGACCCTGCCCATGTCCGGTGCTCACATGACATGCACCCTCACACGCGGTGGACTCGCTCGCGACGGTTGACGCCACTGCGGTGGCGTGCTCCTCCCCGGCTGCGGAGTGGGTGAGTCCGACGGATCCGTGTCCCGCAGGTTCGGAGGTGAAGGTGTGCATCGCCAGCAAGCCGACGATAACCATCAGCGTGGCCCCGCCGAGCATCAACAACGCGCGCAACGACAGCTGCGGACGTGCGCCACGAACTGTGACGTGCATGCTCGGCCTCCTCCATTCCGTCCAGGATGCTAACACCACGATCTATGCGGCCACCCGCCCTGATCCCTTCAGCGCCGCCATGTACATCCTAGTGCGGAATACCCCCAGGGGGTATATCGTTAGGCATACCGCCGCCGGACTCCGGTGTTTGAGAGAAAGAGGAACAAAACATGTCCGACTCCACTGGATCCTGCTGCAGCCGCAACAGCCACGGTTCCGTCGACGCCGAAGGACGCAAGGATCTCCTCACCCCGCCCGCGGAAGATCTCGCCGAATGTCCTGTGATGGTAGGCAGCACCGTCATCAAGGCGGATGCAGAAGTTGCCGGCCTGTACCGCGATTACGACGGCACCCGGTACTACTTCTGCTGCGCTGGATGCGGGCCTGCGTTCGACGCCGACCCGGCTAAGTACGCCACCGCTGCTGCCTGACACTGTTTCACGGTGCGGGGCACGCCACACAAGTCAGCCCCACGGTTCTCAATTCCGAGGAGGATAGGCCCATGAGCCACTCGCGTAACGACGGCGCGGAGCACACCCACGCCCACCACGACCACGCGGCGTCGACCCCCGCAGTGACGACCGACACTGACCACGATGCGCACGCGGGACATCAAGCAATGGCGCATGCACCGCAGTCAGACGCCGCCGCACACAGTCATAGAGACCACGGAAGCGACAACGCGCCCTCCGGGCATAACACCCTCGCTGGACACGGCGGTCATGCAGGCCATGGCGACCACGTCGGGCAGTTCCGTCGCCTGTTCTGGATCATGCTCGTCCTCGCTGTCCCCACGGTCGCGTTGTCGGGCATGTTCTCGATGATCCTGGGCTACACCCTCCCCGATATTCCGGGTCTGTCATGGGTATCCCCGGTGCTGGGCACTGTCATGTACGCGTGGGGTGGAAAGCCGTTCCTCGTCGGTGCAGTCAGCGAGCTCCGCGCTCGCAAGCCCGGCATGATGCTACTCATTGGCCTCGCGATCACCGTCGCGTTCGCCGCCTCCTGGGGCGCGACGCTCGGGGTGCTCCATCACGAACTCGACTTCTGGTGGGAGCTCGCCCTCCTCATTGTCATCATGCTTCTCGGGCACTGGATCGAGATGCGCTCCCTCGCCCAGACGACTTCCGCCCTGGACTCACTCGCCGCTCTTCTCCCGGATGAGGCAGAGCGCGTCGAGAATGACCAGGTCGTCACGGTCTCACCGTCCGATCTCGTCGTCGGTGACGTCGTCATCGTACGGCCGGGTGGTAGCGTCCCCGCGGACGGGCGCATCGTCGACGGACGGGCTTCGATGGACGAGTCCATGGTCACGGGCGAGTCCCGCACCGTGGAACGCGGCAGCGGCGACCACGTCACAGCCGGCACCGTTGCCACCGATTCCGGGCTTCGCGTCGAGATCACCGCGACCGGCGACGACACGACCCTCGCCGGCATCCAACGTCTCGTCACTGAAGCGCAAAGCTCGTCTTCTCGTGCTCAGCGCCTCGCTGACACCGCCGCCGGATGGCTGTTCTGGTTCGCCCTGGGTGCTGCGGCGATCACCGCGATCGTCTGGACGTTGGTCGGCTTGCCTGACGCTGCTGTCATCCGCACGATCACGGTGCTCGTCATCGCGTGCCCGCACGCCCTGGGCCTGGCCATCCCGCTGGTCGTCTCCATCGCCACCGAGCGCGCCGCCCGGGGCGGCGTGCTCGTCAAGGACCGGCTCGCTCTCGAGAGCATGCGCACCGTCGATACAGTGCTGTTCGACAAGACCGGCACCCTCACCAAGGGCGAGCCCGTCGTCTCCGAGGTCTCCGTTGCCGATGGCGCCGACCCTGACCGGGTGCTCGCGCTGGCGGCCGCCGCAGAGGCCGACAGCGAGCACCCGCTCGCGAAGGCCATCGTCCGCGCGGCCGCCGACAGGAAGCTCACCGTCCCCCGAAGCGTCGAGTTCACCTCGTCACCTGCTGTGGGCGTTACGGCGACCGTTGAGGGGAAGATCATCCGAGTCGGGGGACCTCATCTGCTGTCCGAGGAGAACGCCGATGAGCTTCCGGTCGCCGATCAGTGGCGTGCGGATGGCGCGATCATCCTCCATGTCATCCAGGACGGGCGCGTCGTCGGAGCCCTGAAGCTCGCCGACGAGGTGCGTTCGGAGTCCCGGGAAGCCGTCGACGCCCTTCACGCGCTCGGCGTGCAGGTCGTGATGATCACCGGCGATGCGGATGCCGTGGCTCGGGCTGTCGCGCAAGACCTCGGCATCGACCGCGTCTTCGCCGGAGTACGCCCGGAGGACAAGGCCGCAAAGGTCCAACAACTCCAGAACGAGGGCCGTAAGGTCGCAATGGTCGGCGACGGCGTCAACGACGCCCCTGCCCTCGCGCAGGCCGACGTTGGGCTGGCGATCGGTGCGGGCACAGATGTCGCGATCGCGTCGGCTGGTGTCATCCTCGCAAGCGACGACCCCCGCTCGGTACTCTCCGTGATCGAACTGTCACGGGCTTCGTACCGGAAGATGAAGCAGAATCTCTGGTGGGCTGCCGGATACAACATCATCTCCGTCCCCCTCGCCGCCGGCGTCCTCGCCCCCATCGGATTCGTGCTCCCGATGTCGGTCGGAGCGATTCTCATGTCACTATCCACCATCGTCGTCGCTCTCAACGCCCAACTGCTGCGCCGACTCGACCTCCGCCCCGACACCACGACCCGCGTCATCCTGAACCGCTGACCACAACCGCCGGAGATCCAGATGACTGATACCGCCGTCGCTACAACATCCTGCAACCACGCAGAGCACGGGTACATCACGGACAAAGCCCGATACCTTGCTCGCCTCAAGCGCATCGAAGGACAATCACGCGGCATCCACCGCATGGTCGAGGACGAGAAGTACTGCATTGACATCCTCACTCAGATCTCCGCACTGACCAGCGCCTTGCAGAGCGTTGCCGTCGGGCTCCTCGAAGACCACCTGCGCCACTGTGTGGCAGATGCAGCTCGCGCCGGCAGCGACATCGCCGAAGAGAAGGTCCGGGAAGCGTCTCAGGCGATCGCCCGCCTCGTTCGCTGAGTCGCCTCGCCAACGTCGATTGATCGCTGACACTGTTCCGAACCGCAAGGTCGGTCTCGTATCCCATGGGTTACGAGAAAGCTGCCGTCGCCTTGCCACGCGCGTAAGGCGCTCAGCGCGTCTTCACAGGATCAGCCGGAAACCCTTGCCGTTTGGTGCTTATGGCGACCGTTCCGAGCCCGATATCTGGACCGCGCCGTAAACGATCGTTTCCGGCACGGCCGGGTCCGTGCCACCTGCACTGCGGAGGTCAAGTCCCTTGCCACATAAACAACTTCGCGAATACCGTCAGAGCATGCCCGAGGATAGGAGATCTGCGCTTCCCGTTCTTCCCATCGATCGAACGCTCGAGTTCCTCGTGCGCGGGTACGCGTTCGGGCAGCACGGGTTCGATGCGGTGGGACGCGATGCGTTCACGACTCGCCTGATGGGGAAACGTGTGACTTTCGCCCGCGGCAGCGGCTGGGTGCGCTTCTTCTACGAGGGTGACCGATTTACTCGGGATCGGGCGATGCCTCGCTCGGTGAAGCACTCGTTGCAGGATGAGGGAAGCGTGCAGACCCTCGCCGGGGATGAGCACCGGAATCGTAAGGCACTTTTCATTGACGTGCTCGATGCGTCAGCTCGCATCGATCTGGATCGCCATGTCGCGGAGGCGTGGCGGAAGGAATGGGCCGCGGCGTCCGGAAACCGCGTATCTCTGCTGGAGTTGGCTGGGCGCGCTCTGACCGCGGGGGTGTGCACCTGGGCGGGAATTCCGCTCAGCGACCGCGACCTTGATCGAAGAGCGTCCGAGTTTGCAGGGATGATCGATGGCGCAGGCTCCTTCGGACCACGAAACCTGCGAGGGCGGGCGCTCCGGCTGCGTACCGAAGCATGGGCGCGACAGGTGCTCCGCGACGCGCCGCCAGAGACCATCGCGGCCAGAGTGGCAGGTCATCGGGACGCAGACGGTCAGTTGCTCGACGAGCGTACTGCAGCCGTGGAATTCCTGAACCTGCTTCGACCCACCGTTGCGATTGCGCGCTTCATCGTGTTCGCGGCTCTCGCGTTGCATCTTCATCCCGAATGGCGTTCGCGTGTCGCCGAGCACGAGGAGACCCGTCTCGCCTTCGCCCAGGAAGTGCGCCGCACTACGCCGTTTTTCCCCGTGGTCGGCGGGACCGCCGCGCGCGATATGGAATGGGACGGTGTCCGTTTTACGCGCGGTGATTGGGTGATCCTTGATCTTTTCGCCACCAATCGTGATCCTCAGCTCTGGACAGATCCGTGCACCTTTGCTCCCGCCCGATTCATGTCGAGTGAGCCGCACCACAACGCGCTTGTGCCGCAAGGCGGTGGTTTTTACGAGGACGGCCACCGCTGCCCGGGCGAGCCGGCGACGGTGGACCTCCTCGCTTCCGCTGTGGGACGGCTGGCCACTGCGGAGTACACAGTCCCGCGCCAGGACTTTCGAGTCGACCTGCGGCGATTCCCGGCGCAACCCGAGGACGGGTTTGTGCTCATTCCCGCCTAACCACTGCGGGTGAACGCTAATGATCGGAACGTCGATCCCGGCTCGGCCTGCTTCGTTCTGGTGGTCAGAGCCCGAATGCCCCGCCACTGATCAGGATGAAGAGACCGAGGCCGATCAGAACGATCGGGAACAGGATGTGCTCCCAGCGCTCCAGGATTTCCGCGATCGAACGTCGGGTAGCGATGAACTTGGCGATGTACACCAGGACCGCGACGAGCGCGAGGAACACAACACAGTAGGCGACCACGGCGGCGGGTCCGACACTCAGGAAGACCGGCACGTAGACCCCGATGTTGTCCCCGCCGTTTGCGAAGGTGACCCCGGCTACAGCCCAGACGGCGACCTTTTTGCCTTCGATCTTGCCCTCATCGTCATCGTCGTCGTCGCGACGTCGACGCCATGCCTGCCAGGCCGCCCATAGCCCCAACGCCAAGGGGATCAGGCCGAAGTAGGGGATGACCTCTGGAGGCAGGAATGCTCCGGCGCCGAGAGCTACGAGTACGGCTGCGCCGAGAATGCCGGCGAATCCCAGATACTGCCCGACCAGGATTCGAGCGGTCGTGCCCCGTTGTCCCGCGCCGCGGGCGAAGAACAGCGACAGCACGATGATGTCGTCGATGTTCGTGGCAAGGAACAGGCCGATCGCTTGCAGGATGGAGAGGAAGATCATGCGGTCGCCTCCGTCGTGCAGCATTCCGGGACCGCGCAGGAGGGATCGATGCACCCGGCTGCATGGTCAACGGCCAAGGTCGTGTCCAGCAGCGCAGTAAGCGCCCGGCTCAGACGGGGGTCGGCGACCTCGTACCGGGTTCGGCGGCCCTCGGGCTCGGCGACGACGATGCCGCAGTCACGGAGGCAGGTCAGGTGGTTGGACACGTTGGACGGGCTGAGGTCCAGCTCGCGGGCGAGTGCCGCAGGATAGATCGGGCCGTCAAGCAGGGTCATGAGAATGCGTGAGCGTGTGGGGTCGGCCATGGCTCGGCCGAGTCGGTTCATCACGTCCAGACGATCAGTTATAGTCAGCACACGATGAACATACACGGTTCACTGTATGATCGCTAACCGTCCCGTACAGATCTCGCGATGGGTGAAAGTTGTCACAGTTCGTGCGCCGTGAATTCTTCTTCGGCTTGTTCCTCATGCTGTCTGGCGCCATCGGGTTGACGGCAGCGATGGCATTGTCCGTCGAGAAGATCGAAAAGCTGACCAACCCCGATACGGGCCTCAGCTGCGACTTCTCCGTGTTGGTGCAATGCTCCGCGAACCTCGACAGCGCTCAGGGAGCCGCATTCGGGGTTCCCAATCCGTTCCTCGGGTTGGTCGGGTTCGCGCTCGTGTTGTGTGTCGGAGTCGCACTGTGGGCGGTACCTCACTTCGCGCGCTGGCTCTGGGTACTGTTCAATTTCGGTGTCGCCGGAGCTTTTGGGTTCGTGGTCTGGTTGATTGGGCAGAGCATCTATGTGCTCGGCACGCTCTGCCCCTGGTGTCTGGTTGTGTGGCTGACAACGATCCCGCTGTTCTTCTTCGGGACAGTCCGGAACCTGCGTGAGGGCGTCTTTGGTCGCAGGGCAAGACGAGTCGGTGCGTTGTTGTGGCCGTGGATGACGCTCGTGACGGTCGCCGCATACCTAGTGGTCGCCGTGCTCGCTCAGCTCCGCCTGAATGTCCTGGCGAGCATCATTTAGCCCGAGGGACCCATATTCGGCAGAAGCTACTTCTCGCGAGTGGAGGTCGTCGTCGGTTTGGAGCGCAACTGGGATCGGTGGCTGCGGAGCATCTGGAGGATACCGAGGCCGACGCCGATTCCGATGAAGATGTCGGCGAGGTTTCCAATGAAGAGGTTGCCATAGGCGAGGAAGTCGGTGACGTGGCCGTGACCGAATCCGGGAGGGGCGAATAGGCGGTCGATGAGGTTGCCGACCGCTCCACCCCAGACGAATCCGATCGCGATCGCCCACGCCATGGACGTCGCCCGCCAGGCGGCATAGAACAGCACGATCGCTGCCGCGATTCCGATCACGGTGAACACCCATGTGCTGTTTGATCCGAGAGACATGATCGTGCCGGGGTTGAATGCCAGTTGCAGGCCCAGCAGGTCGCCGATCAGCGGAATGCGTTGTTCCTCGCTCAGCTGCCCGAGCGCCATGGCCTTCGTGCCCTGGTCTACGAGAGCCATGGTGAGCGCGACCAGGCACGCGACGGCTAGCCTCCGGCTCCGACTGCGCATCATTGTGCGCCTCGGCCCACGGAGGGGAGACTTTGGCAATGCCGCCAGGTGCAGTCCATTTGCACAGACGGCCATGGGGAGATATTGCGAAGCTCCGAAACGAGCAACGGTGTGGGCATGCGGTAATCCTGTCAAGTGGTAGAGGTCAGGTGAGGCCGGAGTAGGCGTGCAGGCCTTTGAAGAACATGTTGACGATGGTGAAGTTGAACAGGACGGCGGTGAAGCCGATAATCGACAGCCATGCGGATCGAGTTCCCCGCCAGCCACGGGTTGCGCGGGCGTGGATGTAGCCGGCGTAAAGAACCCAGATCACGAAGGTCCAGACTTCCTTAGTGTCGAATCCCCAGTAGCGGCCCCAGGAGTCGTTGGCCCAGATTGATCCGGCGATCAGGGTGAAGGTCCAGAAGATGAACCCGACGATCGCGAACCGGTACGCCAGAGACTCCAGTGCCTCCGCGGTGGGAAGCGTGCGCAGATACCCCAGGCCGGACCGCTTCGCGTCCTCACCACCCTTTCCTGACGCCCGTCGTTCTCGTCGGGCTTGCAGGAGTTGCGTGGCGGAGAGACCGCAGGAGATCGCGAACAGGGCCGTGCCGAGCGAGGCTACGAAGACGTGGATGATGAGCCACACGCTTTTGAGCGGGTCCATCAGCGGGGTGACTTCGACGTAGAACGCAAGGGTCGCACCACCGAGGAGCAACGCGACCATACCGATGAGAAACGAGCCCAGGAATCGTAGGTCGTACCGGCGGAGCACGGCCAGGTAGACCGCAACGATCAGCAATGTCCCGGTGAGTGCGAACTCGTACATGTTCGCCCACGGGACCCTTCCCGCATCGAGTCCTCGCCCGATGGTGCCGGCGAGGTGAAACACGAACGCGAACCCGGTCAGGACGGTGCCGATTCGCGCCCAGAGCAGACGTTGCCGCTGGCCCGGCCGGGTGCGGACCTCGTTCAGCGCGGCGCGTTCGTCGCCTGTGTTCTGCGTGTCTCCGCCCGCGGTCACGAGCGCGGGCACCCGCTGGGGTTCGTCGCGGCGTACTGAGCGTTGTGCAAGGTCGATGGCGTAGGCCACGAACGCGAGCAGGTACACGGCGATCGCGGTCCACACCAGCAGCAGGGAGATGCTGTCCAGGGTCAGGGATTCGGGGTCAGGCATCGGTTGCTCCTCGTGCAGATCGGTGGCGGTGGCGGTGGCGGCTGATTCCGGCGATGGTGAGACCGGTGATCGCGCCGAGGGCGATCAGGGCGGTGAGGGCACCGCCGAGCACGACGGCGGGGGTGAGACCGTCTCGCAGCGGCACGCGGGGGATCGCCGCGGCTGCCTGGTCGACGCCGGCGCCTTCGATGATCTGCCCGTCCGGGGCGATGACTTGGCTGGTGCCGACGGTGGAGACGTTCACCACGGCACGTCCGGTCTCGATCGCACGCATCCGAGCGAACGCGAGCTGTTGAAGATTCTCGTCGGTGCCGCGGAAATCGGCGTTGTTGGTCTGAAACACGTAGACCTGAGCGCCCTGGCGGGCGCCG
The DNA here is from genome assembly GCA_002683135.1 of Planctomycetota bacterium. Classification (GTDB taxonomy): domain Bacteria; phylum Planctomycetota. Next base: position 12,316 of record NYSS01000190.1, read on the forward strand.
TCCCAAATGACGGAGTCGTAGATGACGTCGAAGCAGATCGCCAGTCCGACTTTCACCCCGTCGACGGTCACGAACGGGGGGTTCTGCCCGGGGGTGTATTCGCGTTGGATCAGGCCGATGAGGTCGGGCGCGATCCGCTCGTAGAACCACCGGTCCGGGACGTACTCCCCGAACGGGACGGGGTTGACCTTGTCATGCAACTGCGGGGTGCCTTGCCCGTCCCACAGTATCGAGGTGTTGAACACGTCACCGTCACGTGCGGTGGCGGCGTTGGTCAGCAGCGGTGCGCCGGCCCGGGCGACGAGATCAGTGAGCCGCCGGGCGGTGGCCGGGTCGGTAAGGGGGTCGCTGTCGACGGCACCCTCGGGCCACACCAGCAGATCCATGTCCTCCCCCAGCAGAGGGTCGGTCGCGGCCGTCTGCGCGGCCAGCACATCCCCGGAGGTGCGGTCATCGAAGTACCCGGAGGGTCCGTTGCCCTGCACCCAGCCGATGTCCATCCGGCCGGCGTCCCCGGTAGGGAACTGCGGCACGAGCACCAGGGCGGTCACGATCATCGCTGCAGGCAGGACGCCGCGCATGCGTCGGAACCCTCCAGCCCGCCACCACTGCACGAGGCACGCGCAGGCGGCGACGATGAGGAAGCCCAGACCGGTCACCCCGACCCAGGACGCCGCCTCCGGGAGCGGGCCGTTCGCCTGGGTCATCCCGATCCGCGCCCACGGGAACCCGGAGTAAGGCCAGGACCCCATCACCAGCTCCCGCACGCTCCACAGCCCCGCCACCAGCAGCGGCACCCCGACGAACCACACGACGGCGTGTCCGCGGGCGCGGTCGGTCCACCGGTACGCGAGGGCGATGGGGATCGCCCCGACCCCGAACAGCACCGTTTCCAGACCGGCCAACGCCACCCACGGGACGGGCCCGAGATACGTGCCCACCCACACCAGGTGGGTGAAGAAGAACGCCGCACCGAAGGCAACACCGACCAGGAACGCGCCGCCGATGCTGCGGCCGATCATCGTGCACAACGCGAGGGTGATGCTCACAAACGCGAGCGGCCACCACCCTACAGCGGGGAAGGACAGGTCCAGGAGCCCACCAGCAGCCGCGGCGACGAGGAGCGCCGCCCAGAGCGGTATCTTCCGGCGCGCGGCGGGAGATGCCGCCGCCGCCGCGTCAGTCAGCGAGGGCGCGGTCGAGAGCATCGGTGAGATCCGTCAGCTGGGTGAGCTCGAGCTTTTCGCCGTCGAGGAAGAACGTGGGCGTGCCCTGCACACCCATCTGCTGCCCTTCGGCGAAGTCTTCCTCGACCCGCTCCCGGGTGGCGGGGTCTTCCACCGCCTGGTCGTAGGCGGCCATGTCCAGGCCAAGGTCCTCGGCGAAGCCGCGGAACAGGTCAGCTTCGGAGACTTGCTGCTCGCCCCACTCGGCCTGCGTCTCGAACATGCGGTGGTACATGTCCTCGACCCGGTCCTGCTGGGCGGCCGCTTCCACCGCGAGGGCGGCGTTCATCGAGTTGTAGTGGCTGGGGATCGGGTAGTACCGGAACACATAGTTGATCTGTCCGTCGTACTGCTCACGAATCTCCTCGACGTACGGGTATAACGCCCCACATGCCTCGCATTCGAAGTCGAGGAACTCCACCAGGGTCGGCGCGTTCGGCCCGGCGCTATCAAGGACGTGGGAGTTGCTGCGGGCACCCGGTAACGCGTCCGCGGCGTTGTCGCCTGCGGGCGCTTGAGGGCGGGTGGAGATCGTGTAGATGATCGCGACGATGACGAGCGCGACCACGGCGGCGATCGCGATGAGGGTCACTTTCATGGGGGTCTTCATCGTGAATTCCTTTGGCTGGGTGTCTGTGAGCTCGGGCGATCACGGGCGGCGAGGTGGGTGTCGCGGATGCCGGCGATCGCGTCGGGCAGTTGCGGATCCTCCCCGCGCGCGAGACCGGCGTATTCCAGGCGCAGGGTGGGCTCGTCCGGGTCGCCGGTGACGGATGCTTTGACGAACACGCGGCGTCGGGGAACGAGAAGGCCGGTGATCAGACCCAGCGTGGCGAGGGTGGCGAAGGCGAGCACCCAAGGACCGCCGGTGTCGCGTTTGATGTCCAGCGACGCGAACCGTTTCACCGCCGCCAGGGGATTCGTGCCGCCGGACGCGTCCTCGAAGGTGACCGTGCCCCACCCATTGGGCAGGTCGGCGGTCTGCCCAGGAGTGAGCTGGATCGACTCGGCACCGCTCGTGCCGCCGGTGAGTTGGGTCATTCCGCTGGTGTCGAGGGTGTACACCGACCGGGGCACGCCGTTGTCGATGCCGAGGCTGCCGGAGAACACGTTGAACGTGACGACCGGGTTCACCACGTCGGGATACACCGAGGTGAACGCCCCGGTGTCAAGAGCGCCCTGGGTGGGATAGAAGAAACCAACAAGCCCGACCTGTTCGGGAAGCCCGTCCGGGACCTTGATGATGCCAAGCGAGGTCATCATGCTGTCTTGCGGGAGGAACGGCTGCGACTCGCTGTACACGACCGTGCCCTCGGAGTTTCGGACGGTGATGGTGGGTGCGTAGCCGTTGCCGAGCAGATAGACCCGGTCGCTGCCGACCGTAATGGGGTAGTTCACGCGCACGCTCTCGGTGTCCTCAGTCCCCGTGCGGGCGTCGCGGATGGTGAGGTTCGCGGCGAAGTCGCCCGCTTGGCCGCCACCGGGTTCTCCCGGTGGCACGTAGCTGACGTCGAAGCTGTCGAGGGTCAGCGAGTACGGGTCCAGCTGCGTTCCATCCACGAACCTGCCCGGAGTGAACGAGGAGTAGTCGTTGAGGGTGTTGACGAACGTGGTCCCCTCGACGATGACCCGCTGCCCGGTATAGGAGAAGCCGCTGGCGGCGAGCACGGCGACCAACACCCCGACCAGGGAGGCATGAAAAACCAGGTTGCCGGTCTCCCGGAGGTACCCTCGCTCGGCCGACACCGACCAAGACCGTGCGGTGTCGTACCGCTCGATGCGGTATCCGCGGCGGCGCAGATCGGCGGCGGCGGAGGCGATCGTGGCCGCCGCGTCCGCGGCGGGGTCCTCGGCCTTTGTCGGGACGTCTGCGACAAGGTGGGCGCTCAGCCGGCTGAGACGTGCCGGGGTGCGTGGTGGGCGGGTGCGGAGGGCTTTCCAGTGGTGACGGGTGCGGGGAATGATGCACCCGATCAACGAGATGAACAGCAGCAGGTAGATGCCGGAGAACCAGGCAGAGTTGTATAAGTCGAACACCTGCAGCCCGTCGAGGATCGGAGCCAGGTCGGGGTTGGTTCGGAAGTATTGGAGGACCCCGTTGGGGTCCGCGGTGCGTTGCGGGAAGATCGACCCGGGAACTGAAGCGATGGCCAGCAGGAGCAGCAGCAGAATCGCGGTGCGCATACTGGTCAGCTGCCGCCACCCCCACCGCAGCCACTCGACCGGCCCCAGCGTCGGGGAGGCAATGGCGTCCGGCTCGTCCTGATCGATGTGATCGGCGGGTCGGGACGGGTCGGTGGGGAGCGGGTCAGAGAGGGAGCGTGACACTGAGCATCACCCCCTGCAGAACGGACATCAACGCGCCCCAGATGCCCGTGACCATCAGCACGCCCAGGGCAATCAGCAGGCTGCCGCCGATGATGTTGACCACCCGGATGTGGCGTCGGAGGAAGGTGACTGACCGGGTGGCCCAGCCCAGTCCGAGCGCGAGCAGGAAGAACGGGATGCCCAGGCCGAGGGAGTAGGCCAAGCCGAGCAGGGCTGCCCGGCCGGGATCGCCGAGATTCCAGGACACCGACATGATGGCCGCCAGTGTTGGTCCGATGCAGGGAGTCCAGCCGATCCCGAGCGCGATGCCCAGCAGCGGTGCGCTGAACAAGCCCACGTTGCCACGGAAACGGGGTCGGAGGGTGCGTTGCGCGCGCGGGAACGCGCCGATGAACGCCAGGCCCATGATGATGACAACCACACCGAGCACCCGGGTGAGGATGTTCGCGTATTCGAGGAAGAACAGCCCCGCCACCCCACCGAGCACCGTGACGGTCATGAACACCAAAGTGAACCCGGCAACGAACAACGCCACCCCGCCGAGCAGCCGTCCACGGGCAGTGGCGGGGTGGCCTTGTGTCGAGGAGGTGGAGAGGGAGGACCCGAGGTAGCCGAAGTATCCGGGGACAAGCGGGAGCACGCACGGGGAGACGAAGGAGATCAGGCCCGCGAGCATGGCGATGAGCACGGCCACCCACAGTGCGCCGTCGAAGATGAACCCTTCGGCGCTCATTCGCTCTCCGCCAGCGCGTCCGCGACGAGGGTGGACAGGATCGACGCGGCCGGCAGCTGCCCGATGATCCGGGCGGCGACCCTCCCCTGCCTGTCCATCACCAGAGTCGTCGGGGTCGCCTGGATGGGAGTGACCGCAGCGAAGGCGAGCTTGGTCTTCCCGTCAACGATGTCGATCACGCTCGGGTAGGTGATCCCGTAGTCCTCCGCGAACGACAGCGCGGTGGCGGGCTGGTCGTAGATGTTCACCCCGATAAACCCCACCCCTTCGGGCTGATAGGTCTGCCACACCTCTTCCAGTAGCGGCGCCTCGACCCGGCACGGGCCACACGCGGCATACCAGAAGTTCACGACGTACACCTCGCCAGCAAAGTCGTCGCTGCTCACCGGGTTGCCGCGCTCGTCGACGCCGGCGAACACCACCGTCTCGCCACGCTCATCCGGGGCGATCTCGACGATGCGCTCGTCGACGCTGGTGGAACCGGTGCCGTTGTTCGCCGTGGCGGCCAGCCCGTCCTGGGATGTGCATCCTGCGATCGTGAGCACAGCGGCGGCGGCGAGCATCGCGGCGGCCGCACGGAACGCGCGCCAGGATCTCCGATGGGCAACCGGGGGGACGGCGCGGGTGACGGAGGTCACCCGAAACGGGTTTGCCACGACGTTCTCCAATACCAGAACTCAACAGGCGTGCGGTCTGGCAGTGCCAGCGACTGCACGCTCGTACGGGTGCGAGGGAGTTGAGTCGTGGATCAGGTTCGGGAAACGCCCAGCTGCGTAAGAGAGAGCACCGGACTCCGGGACGGCGGGACCGCGATCAACTCACGCACCATCCCCGCGACACGCTCGATGCTGTACGTGCGGGACGGTACCCGCCAGGCCAGGACGACGAACGCCAGCGCACACGCCACTCCCATCAGGCACAGGACGGCACCGAGATCTCCGGCCTCACCCGCGTACCCATCTGCTGTCACCGCCGGGACGGCGCCCGGTTCGTCGGTGACGATCAACTCCGCGATCGGCGCTGCCTGAAGGCCCTCGGTTTCCGAGTACGTCGTCACCCACGACCCCATCAGGAGCGCCACGACGAGCCCTAGACCTACCAGCAGCCTCGCCACCGACGAGCCCACGCGCGCAGCGGCAGCGCGGTCAGCCGGGGTGGAGCGGATCATTGCGGACGGTCCTACGCTCGGGGTGCTCAGGGATCGGGATAGTCGACGATCAAACACTACCAGGTGTATATTCAGCGAATGCTGACCTTTGCGTCTCGTGTTGATGTGATGAATCGTCTCGGCCGCGCGATGGCCGATCCGACCCGCTCCCGGATCCTCCTCGAGCTTCTTGCGGCCCCCGGCTATCCTGCCCGGTTGTCGGAGTCGTTGGGCCTGACCCGGACGAACGTCTCCAACCACCTCGCGTGCCTGCGTGGCTGCGGCATTGTGGTCGCGACCCCGAAAGGACGCCAGACCCGATATGAGATCGCGGACCCGCATCTGACCCGCGCAATTTCGATGCTCGTGGACACTGTGCTGGCCTACGACGATGGCGCACCGTGCACCGACGAGAACTGCGACGTGCCGTTCTGCTGCGACACCACGACCACGACGGGGGCTGCACCGTGAGCGAGGAATACTTCGGGCCGGACGAGCCTCGCAAGACCAGCACCGTGCGCCGGATCGAACTGGGCCGCCCGCTCACCGCCGGTGACGCCTGTTGTGGCCCCCGAGGGCACCCGCACGACGGTCGACACGCTTACGGCGGCCCGGAGGCATGAAGACGGTGACGCATGCTGCGGACCAGACCCCGCCTCCCCTGTAGACACGGATGCGGAAGAGATCGAGGTGCGTCCGCCGTGGTGGCGGGACACCGCGCTGCTGCCCTCCGCGATCGCGGGCGTTTTCCTCCTCGTCGGGTACATCCTCGAATGGACAGGGGTTCCGATCCCTGCCGTGATCCTCCAGGCAATCGCTCTGGTCGCGGGCGCGTACACGTTCGTCCCCGGTGCCATCCGACGGCTGCTGCGCGGCCGCCTCGGCGTCGGGCTGCTGATGACGATCGCCGCGGTCGGAGCGGTGCTGCTTGGCCACGTCGGCGAAGCCGCCGCGCTGGCGTTCCTGTTCTCTCTCGCCGAAGCTCTCGAAGACCGGGCAATGGACCAAGCCAAAGAAGGCCTCCGCGCGCTCCTCTCCCTCATCCCCGACACCGTGCGGGTCTCCCGCCTGGGCGGCGATGTCACCATCCCCGCAGCCGACGTCCGTGAACTGGACATCCTCGTCGTCGGCGCCGGCGAACGGATCGCCACAGACGGCGTCGTCGTGGAGGGCCAGTCGAGTCTCGACACTTCAGCGGTCACCGGCGAATCCATTCCATTGGAGGTCGGACCCGCCGACCCGGTCATCGCCGGCTCGGTAAACGGGTCTGCAACCCTCCGGATCGAGGCCACCGCAGACGGACGCGACAACTCCCTCACTCAGATCGTCGCACTCGTCGAGCAAGCACACGCCCACAAAGGCGACCGGGCACGCCTCGCTGACCGCATCGCCCGCCCCCTCGTCCCGGCCGTGCTGATCCTCGCAGCCCTCGTTGCGCTGTTCGGTGTCCTCATCGGTGACCCGTCTACGTGGATCGAACGAGCCCTTGTTGTCCTAGTCGCCGCATCCCCGTGCGCCCTGGCAATCGCGGTGCCCGTCACGGTCATCAACGCGATCGGTGCGGCCTCCAAGTTCGGTGTCGTGATCAAGTCGGGAGAAGCGTTCGAGCAGCTCGGCACGATCCGCGCCGTGGCCCTGGACAAGACCGGCACCCTCACCCGCAACGAGCCAACCGTCATTGACGTGCAACCCGCCACCGGAACCACCCGCGACGACCTCCTCGCCTGGGCAGCGGCCGTCGAGGCCACCAGCACACACCCGCTCGCCGCCGCCATCACCGCCGCCGCACCCGGCGCCATCGCGGCGACGAACGTGACCGAAGAGGCGGGCCACGGCATCACCGGCCAGATCAATGGCCGAACCATCCGGATCGGCAACACCCGCTGGCTCAACCCCGGCAACCTTCGCATCACCGCCGACACCATGGCCGCCCAGGGCATGACCGTGGTCGTCGTCGAAACGGATCGACAGATCGCCGGGCTCATCGGAGTCAGAGACGAGCTGCGTCCGGAATCCGCCGAGACCGTACGGATGCTGCACGATCAGGGCATTGAGACCATCATGCTCACAGGCGACAACGACCGAACCGCCCGCGCAATCGCCCAGGAAGCCGGCATCACGGACGTCCGGGCCGAGCAACTGCCCAAGGACAAGGCCGACGCGATCGCCGCCCTCGTCGCATCCCGACCGACAGCGATGGTTGGCGACGGCATCAACGACGCCCCCGCCCTCGCCACAGCGACGGTCGGGATCGCGATGGGCGTGAAGGGCTCCGCCGCGGCGATCGAGTCCGCCGACGTCGCTTTTACCGGCCATGACCTCCGCTTCATTCCCGGGGCGCTCGCTCACGCCAAGCGCGGCCGGCGGATCATGACCACCAACATCGGCCTGGCCCTAGCGATTATCGTCGTACTTTTTCCCCTCGCCCTGTTCGGCGTGCTCGGCCTCGCCGGCGTCGTACTGGTACACGAGATCGCCGAAATCGTCGTTATTCTTAACGGTGTTCGTGCCGCTCGCCGCCCGGGTGTACTTCGGCAAGTCGCCTTCATGCCGGTCCCGCGATCTGAGCCCCATGCGCCTGTAAATTTCGCGGCCAGATGAGGCACCCCACTGGGAAGAGAAAACATGCGAACGAGCGTGGAGTGGATGGAGCGAAACCAAATCCCGCTCTACCTCGCCGCGCTCGTGTTCGGTGCGGCGGTGGGCCTGCTAGTGCCAGCGGTCGCGCACCCCGCGGAGTTGACGACGATCCCAATACTCGGGCTGCTGCTCTACGCGACCTTCCTCAGCGTGCCGTTCGCCAAGATCGGGCAGGCATTCCGCGACTGGCGATTCCTCTCCACCGTCCTCGTCGTCAACTTCGTCCTCGTTCCGATCGTGGTGTTCTTGCTGTCGCGGATCGTCGCGCACGACCAGGTGCTCCTAGTAGGGGTCCTGTTCGTGCTGCTGACCCCATGTGTGGATTACGTCATCGTGTTCACCGGCATCGCCGGCGGGGCGAAAGAGCGGCTGCTTGCGGCCGCGCCGCTGCTGATGCTTGCCCAGATGCTTCTGCTGCCGTTCTATCTATGGTTGTTCGTCGGCGCCGAGTTCGTCGGGGCGGTCGACCTCGCCCCCTTCGTCGAGGCGTTCTTGCTGCTCATCGTCCTGCCGCTCGTGACGGCCGGGCTCACCCAGCTCGTCGCCGCCCGCACCCGCTGGGGTGCGGCGGTGCAGGAGGTTGTGCTGGGCGCGATGGTGCCGTTGATGATGCTCACCCTCGCCGTGGTCGTCGCCTCCCAGATTGCCGGCGTCGGCCGGCAGCTCGGCGTGCTCCTGCTCGCGATCCCCGTCTTTGTGCTGTTCGCCGCGGTCATGGTCCCGGTCGGTGCCCTTGCCGGCAGGGTGGCGCTGCTGGACGTGCCCGCGCGCAGGGCGATCGTGTTCAGCGGCGCGACCCGCAACTCTCTCGTCGTCCTTCCGCTTGTCCTTGCCCTTCCGGCAGCGTTCGACCTCGCGCCGCTCGTGGTGGTGACTCAGACCCTCGTCGAGTTGCTGGTCATGGTCATCTTCGTGCGTCTCGTTCCGCGGCTTCTTCCCTACCGCTCGGTGTCGACGGCGCTCTCGTGAGTCGACTGGGTGGCCGGCCTAAAGCGGCCGGTTGAGACGTGGGTGCGGTCCTCCGCGGTGAGGGAGGTTCCCCCGCGTCCGAAACTGTAGACGTCAGCCTCGGCTTGTGCGGTGGAACCGGTGAGTGAGCACGCCGGCGGCGATCGCGAATGCCGTGGCGGCGAGGCCGGCCGGCACCAGCAAGTACGGCACGACGACGAGCATGGAGCGGCCCAGGAAGCTCTCGACGGGGATGAGGCTGGCCAGGGTGCAGATGAAGCTCACGAGGGCCAGGACGGTCCATTGGCGGCCGCTGTAGCGCAGCACGCGCACGCCGGCGCCGTCGTGCCACCACAGCCGTAGAGGCTCGGGGATCTTCACGGCGTTCTCCTGTCGCTCGGTGGCTCCATTGTCGCGCACAGCCACGCCCCCGGCCGGGAGAGAGTGCGGCCAGGGGCGTGCTGAGTATGTGGGGTTAGTCGTTGCGCGAGGGCGGGACGTCGGCGGCCTCGATCAGATGCGGGAGGAGGCGCTGCAAGACCAGTCGAGAGTGATACAGCTCCCCCAGGGTGTAGTCCGCGAGGGTGACGTGATCGTGCTCGTCCAGGTGCGATACCGGGTCAGCGATGAATAGCAGCGACCCGCGCACCGCCTCGACGCGCTCGGAGACGGTGAGGAGGTCCCAGTCTTCGCGCATGGCGTGTAGGTGCCAGTTCACGGGCTGAGTGGGCGGCTCGGGGCCGCGCAGCAGCCGGTCGCCTTTCCGGGCGACCGAGGACGGCCCGTGGCTGGCATACGTCAGTGCGTCGTCCTCGTTTACAGCTCGTCGAACCACCGCACGACACCGTTTGCGGAGTGGGCGGCCCGGAGGGCTTCGGCGGCGGCGGACAGTGCGGCGGCGGCCCGTTCGAGTTCGGCGGCGGCGGTGACGGTTCCTGTCCCTCCGTCCCCTCGGCTGTCCTCCCCCGCATAGTGTGTGCCGTCGACGACCCGTGAATGCCAGGCTCCGAGTTGTCGACAGACCTGTTCGAGGTCGTCGACGGTGGCGACGAGCTCTCCGAGAAGCGTGTACGAGTCGAACGGCGCGGGCACGTCTCGGGTCGAGTGCGCGAGGGTCCGGGCTTGGGCTGAGAGGTCGCGGGCGACCTCGACCTGGCGGTGTTGTTCGTTCTCGGCCATGTCTTACCTTCTCTGAGATCACCGACATGGCCGGGGCCGCTCTGGCGGCCCCGGCCATGTCGCGGGTTGCTTACTGCTGGTCGTCGCGGGCGTTGCGGCTGATGGTGACCGTCGCTCGAGCGAGGTCCGCGCCGATGCTGTCGGCGTCGATGACTCGGCCGTACTGCTTGTTGGCGTCGTCTCCCCAGCTCGACGTGTGCTCGCGTCCGGTGACGATCACGGCGTCTCCCTTGTGCAGGGATGCGGCCGCGTTCTCGCCCAGCTCGAACCGGGCTTCGATGAAGTGGGTTGTCGGGGTGTCGTGGGCCTGCCACTTGCCCTGTCGGTACTCCCCCGTGTTCTCGATGACGCGCAGCTTGGTGATCTGGATGCTGCCTGCGGGCACGACCTCGGGGTCGGCGGCCAGGTTTCCGGTGATGGTGCGTGTGGACATGGTGTCTCTCCTTATCGGTGACTTGCGATGCGGTCGATGTGGTCGGGGCGGAAGCCGCTCCAGTGGTCCTCGTCGGTGATGACGACGACGGGTGCTTCGGTGTATCCCAGGTCCTCGACGACGTAGGCACGCGCTGCCTCGTTCTCTCGGATGTTGACTTCTGCGAACTCGATGCCCTTGGTCGTCAGCACCTTCTTGGTGAGTGTGCAGCGGGCGCATGACGGGCCGGTGGTGTACACCGTGATCTGCTCAGCCATTGCTCTTGCCCCTCTCCCTACCAACCGTTTTTCTTTGCCTTCCGGCAATCGAGGGATTAACGGCGAGCGGAGCGGAGGGAGCAACGGACCGTGGAATACCGGAGTGAGCGCAGCGAGGGAGGATATGCCGCGAAAGCCGTTGGCCCGGAGCGGAGCCGTCGTATCCTCGACAGCCGGACAGGTCAAAGAATGCGTGAGAGTCGCTGTGCCGCGTAGCGGCTCCCCTCGCAGGCCGGCCTCCGTGCCGGTGCGCCTGGCTCTGCGTGTGGGCGTGCATGGCGGTCTGCGCTCAACGTGCTTTCAGAGTGATATCACTGCGATAGCGCGTCATATCGGGCCTGGTTTACGCGCGGTGCTCGGCTCGGAGGACTTCGAGGCCACGTTGCAGGGCGCGCAGCGCGGTCTTGTGCTGGCTGCGATCCTCTAGCCCTGCGACCTCGGCCAGTTCGGCCGGGAGGGTGGCGTCGGGCCAGCGGATCAGCAGCGTCTTGGCCACGTCGGCCGGCCACTCCCCCGGCGCCGCGGTGCGGGCCGGTGCCGTCTCGCGGGGCGGCGTGGGGACGGCCGCAACCGGCGCCGGTGCCTCCGCGGGTGTGTCGGCGGCGGCGCCGAACGCCTCGATAGCTGCCGGGTCTGCCTGGGGTCGCTTCTTGATTGCCATTACGCCACCAACTCCGCTGCGAGTTCCTGAATCTCTGCCTTGGCCTTCGGGTTGCTCCACTCGACCACGCCGAGCCCTTCACCCACCACGTCGCGGTACGCCTTGCGCTCGTAGATGACCGTCTCCAGGGGCCGGATACGGGGGTAGTCGGCCAGGTACTCCCCCGCGTCGGTGCGCTCGGTGATGTTCGGGTTGGAGGGCGCCTGTGTGATCAGTCCGCGCACGTCCAGCTCGGGGTTGAAGTCGAGGGCCTGGTCGATGACTTCGGTCATGTGGCCGAGCGTGTCGAGGTCGAGCTGGCTGGGACGGACGACGACGACGAGCTTGTCGGCGGCCGTCATTCCGGTGCGCATCTCCTTGCTATCCTTGCCGGCGACGTCGACGATCACGACGTCATAGCGGGTGGCGAGGTCTTGCAGGGTCTGGTGGATGCTGCCGATCTTCTCGACGCACGCGATCGCGGGCTCGTGGCCTTGCTCTTCGCGGTCGGCGTGCCACCTGGCCGCCGAGCGTTGTGGGTCGGCGTCGACGAGGCAGACGTCATCACCGCGTCGGGCGTACTCCACGGCGAGGTTGACGGCGATGGTCGTCTTGCCGGGACCGCCCTTCTGGCTTCCGACGAGAATGATCATGCTTGCACTCTACTTTCGATGTGGTAGCGGTTCGGTATCAACACGGTTTCAGACCGATAGCGCCTGCAGACCAGTAGCATTCTGACACTGTTCTAATATCAGAGTGCCATGCTATCGCAGTGATTGCAGGGTGAAACTTTAGTGATATTACTAAGCGATTTCAGGTTGATATCGGTGGGGGAGCGCGAGGGGACCACCCCTCGCCGGCCGACCGGAGGGAGGCCGCGGGGGGCTGGGGGAGGGACGGATGATGCCGCCCCTCCCTGCGCTGTCACTCGGTGGTGCGGGTCAGCGTGTCGACGAACGTGACATACTCGGGTCCGTCGATGGTGGCGGTGTGGGCCAGGTCGTAGCCGGCGCGGGCGTAGTCCGCGAGTTCCTGCGCCCGGTATCCGATCTGACGACTCTTGGCCACGGTGTCGGCGTCGCTCTTGGTGACGCGGTTCTCGATGACCTGGATGCTCTGGCTCATGGGTGTGTCCTCTCGTTCTCAGGCGGCGACGGGCGCGGGGGTGTCGGTGGTGATCGCGTCGGCCAGGGCGTGCGCGGTGCGCAGCACATTCGCCGCAGTGGCTTTGACGGTGTCGGCGTCGCATTTGCTCCATCCGGCGACGTAGCCGACGCTGTAGGCGCTGGTGTCCAGGCCGAGAATCCCGGCGACGATGTAGGCGACGCTCTCGGCTTCGGTTTCTTTGATCCCGCGGTGCTCGACGTACTCGGCGTGATCTTCCTCGGCGTGCAGGATGACGTGTGCCGCCTCATGCAGTGCGGTCTTTGCGGCCTGGGCGGGGGAGAGGTCGGCGTCGATGACAACGCGGCGGCTGTCGTCGGTGGTGGTGTAGCCGTTGGCGGCTCCAGGGATGCTCTCGCGCTCGACGGTCCATCCCTTACCGGTGAGATAGTCGACCACGGCGTCGAGGATGCCCGCGGGGTCGTCCCCGGTGAGCTGGTGCGCGATGTCGCTGGGGTCGCCTGCTGCGGGGTCGATGAGGTCGGTCTGGCTCATGTCGAACACGGACACGGGGAAGAACCGCACGCGGCGCTGTTCTTCTTCTTCGCCGGTCTGCTCGTTCTCGACCGTTTCGCGGATGTCGCGGCCGCCGAAGATGCGGATTCCGCGCTCACCCTTGCGCACCTGGCGGTTGAGGCTCTGCCACGTCCGGTATCCGGCGACGTGGGTTGCCTCGGGGCTCTGCGCGAAGATCAGCAGCAGGTTTCCCAGGCTGTAGCGGTGGAACGCCTGAGCGAACGCGAGGAACCGCGTCCACGTCTCGGAGTCGCGCAGCGCTTCGATCTGCTCGGCGATCGTCTCGTGCAGCGCCTCGGCCTCGGCTCGGCGTTCCTCGGTGCTCTTGCGGGTGGTGACTTTGCGGGTCATGGCTCTCTCCTTCCATCAACCCCTCACGTTTTCTTGCCGTGAAGGCGACTTGTCGCCGCTAGGGAGTGCCGGGTGGAGTGCAACCCGTCAGGGCGGTGGGGGAGAGAAGTTCGGCGCGATGGGAGGGAGCGCAGCGACCGCGTGCCGAAGTTGTCGGGGGAGCCGGCGGCGGAGCCGCTTGCCCGGAGGTCGGCCGACCGTATGCTGCCGAAGGCTTCACGGCAAGAAAATGGGGCCCGTCAGGGCCGTGCTGCCCGGCCTGTGGCCGGTCCGCTTCCGTGTGCTGGTGGGGTGCTGGCATCGTGCCTGCATTGTGATATCAGTGTGCATTCATCGGCGGGGGAGCGCGAGGGGGACGGCCCCCTCGCCGACGATCGCGGAGCGGGGCCGTCGACGTCCGCTATGGGTGGGATTCGGTGACGGTGTAGCCGGGGATCTCGCCGTCCTGCATCGCGTGAATCTCGTCGATCATGTCGTTCATCACGTCGTGCTGGTCGAACGGGGGCAGACCGTCGTCCCAGCTCGCGCCGAGCTGCGCGTCGGCCCAGAGGGACACGAGCCGGACGTCGGTGTCGGCGGTGAAGGTGTCGCCTTCGGGTGTGGTCATGGTGAGGATGTGTGTCTCCGGGGGAGTTGGGAGAGGGGGCCGCGTCGGCCCCCTCCGGTGGGGTTACTCCTCGGCGTCGCCGTCGTAGTCCTCGGCGTAGTCGTCGGTCGGGTCGTCAGTCGCGTCGGTGGCGCTGGTGACGATCTGCTCGACCTCGCTCAGCCCGTAGCCCCATGCGGCGAGTTGGGTGAAGTAGGCCCGGTCGGTGGGGGAGGGGTGCCGCCAGGTCTGCTTGCTGGTGATGTTCTCCACGGCTCCGAGCACGACAGCCAGCGCCACCTGCTGCGCTTTCCCGGGGGTGTGCTCGACGAGGCCGGCGAGCTTGTCGGCCTCCCCGTAGCCGCCTCGCTCGATGCTCAGGAGTTCGTGCGCGAGGGTGTTGCCATCGCGGGTGGCCAGGCTCACGGCCTGCCGGTGCAGGGTGAGGCCGGTGGCGATCACCGCGGCGGCATCTTTCGGGAGCGTCTTCCGGGACAGGAACGCGGTGAGCCATTCGCGGCGCACGACCTCGGCGGATGCCCAGGCCTTGTTGTTGGCGATCAGTGTTCGGCGCTCGGCCTTCTGCTCGTCGGTCATCGGCCCGCTGTTGCTGCCGGAGCCGGTGGCCTTGCGGAATCCTGCGGCTTTCGGGTCGCGGAGGTAGTAGGTCACGTCGGCTTTGCCGGTGATGTAGACCCGGACGAACGCGGCCCGGCCCGCGGCGTTCTCGATGTGCTCGACGGTGGCTTGGTCGCCTTCGGCGGTGACGAGTTCGCTGAGCCGCGTGTAGTCGGTTTCGTAGTAGCCGCGGTCGCGGTCGAGGACGTCGAAGCCGCGGGCTGTCAGGTCCGCCTCGGTGTCGGCCTTGACCTTCGCGCGTGCCCGGTCGTCCCTGGCGCGCTGCGCGGTGTGGGCGAACTGTGCGGGGTCGTGGGTGGCCACGTCGATCAGCTGCGCTCGGGCCTCGGGGTCGTCGTCGAATTCGATGAGGACGGCGGCCTGGTCGAGGGTCAGCGTGTGCTCGTGGATCGCGGAGGCGGCTGTGGCGTTCTCGGCCACGGCGAGGGCGGTCTTGACCTCTTTGGCCTTGGTGCCGGTGCGCTTGGCGATAGCGGTGACGCTCATCCCCTCGAACGCGAGTTGCTGGAACGCGGCGGCTCGGTCGCCGTCGGTGAGGGCTTCGCGCTGGTCGTTCTCGACCATCTGCTGGATGATGCGTTCCGCGGTGGCCTCGTCCGCGTCGACGATGTAGACGGGGATCGTGCTCACGCCTGCTTCTCGGGCGGCGAGGGTGCGTCGCTGTCCGGCTCGCACGAGGATGTTCCCCTGTGCGTCTCGGCGCGCCAGCACGGGGGTGAGCACCCCGTTTTCTCGGACGCTCTGCACGAACGCGGCCGTCAGTGGTGCGCTGGGCCTGACGTTGGCCTCGATGACGAGGGTCTGCGGGTCGATGTGCTCGACGGTTCCGGTGTGGATGGTGGTGTCAGCCATGATCTGTTCTCTCTCCCGATCAACTGTTTTGTTCGCCTGTCTGGCAAGAGGATCGTTTGAGAGCGCAGCGGCGGGAGTGCCGGGTCGTGGAATACCGGACCGACCGCAGCGAGCGAGGATATGCCGCGAAAGCCCGGCACGGCAGCCGTGGAGCGAACTACGATTCGGCGGCCAGGCAGACGGACAACAGACAAGCCCTGGCCGCGTAGCGGCTCCGTTCATCGGTGCAGCTCGTGCGCCGATCGCGCTCGAGCGCGGTTCTACGCCGCGGCGAGAGCGGTGGCGGGGGAGAGGATGCCGGCGTCGACGAGACGGAGCGCTTCTTTGTGGTCGGCACGGCCGTCAGGGCCTCGCGGGTACCGCGAGTAGTCGGGACGATCGTTCTGGGCGAACAGGGCGACACCGGATGGGACTCGACGGCCTCGGCGCTTCTTGTTCGGTTTCCGCATCCAGGTCAGCTCAGCGTTCCACCACTCCCACCGGCCGCGCTCGGCACCGTAGCGGGCTCGACGGGCCTCCAGGTAGCCGACAACGTCGAGGGCGTCGGCGGCAGCGTCCAGCGCCGTGGTGTCGCCTCGACTCCATCCGGCGCCACCACGGCGGGCCAGGCGGTGGAACCGGAGCCGGTGTAGCGCGACCCGGATGCGTGCGGCGTCTAAGCCGGTCCGGTGCACCAGGTCCTCGATTGTCGTGGCGGCTGCCTCTGGAAGATGCTTGAACACGAGGCCCGCGGTGCGGCCCAGGCTGCGCGGGGCGGCGAACGTATCGTGCGTGAGCGCGCGGAGCTCAGCGGTGAGTCGGGTGGTCCAGTAGCTGGCGTTGAGCGGGGGGCGGGTGGGGGCGGGGGCGGGGCGTGCAAGCACTTGTGTCCGGTTACGGTCGTCCGGGTCTGTGGAGAACCGTTCGGAGAGTCGGTAGCGCTGCCCGTGGGGGGCGGCGACGTCTCCGACGCGGACGATCCACGCGGACTCCGGGTCGTCGTCGACGACGGGGCGTGTGAGCGCCTGGAGCGCGGTGTGGACGGTGGTTCGGCCGTAGCCTGTGTCGGCCGAGAGGCGTCGCACGTCGGCTTCTACGACCAGCTGTGCGGACTGGGCGATGTAGAGGCAGAGGGCGTCAAGGACGGCACGGGTGCTGTGCGTCCCTGTGCTGCGGCGCGCAGCCGATGATGCCCGGTCCGCGCCCCACAGGCCCGGCATGGCGTCTGCGCGCTCCTGAGCGCGTTCTACGGCCGCGAGGGCGGTGTTCGCTCGGGCGAGGTAGTTGGTGTCGTCGCCGGTGCCGTTGAGCGGGTGAGCGGCGACGTAGCGGACGGCGTTGTTCCAGGCGGCGTCCAGGGTTCGGATGCGGCCGCGCTCGGTGCGGGGGATGCGATCGCGGCCGTTCCTGCCGCGCAGCGTGCGGACGTGCTCGAACGCGGGCGCGTCGACGACGGCCAGGACGTCCGCGTATCGCCAGCGAGAGTGCGCGCAGCCGGCGAGGACGGCGGCGAGGGTGTAGGACGTGTCCGCGCCCGGGGCGCTGTGCAGCATCGCGTCGACGCGGGCCGTGAGGGGCCGTCTGGGGCCGGCGATGTAGGGGTGGCCATCGTCGTCGACGGCCATGCCGCGCAGGAGGCCCATCGTGGGCGACGGCAGCTCGGCGCCGGCGTCGACGAGGAACGCGGTGAGGTCGGTGATCGCGTCGAGGGGCACGGTGCAGCTGGTGAGGGCTGTGAGCGGCCCTTGGGCCACGGATACACCGCCGAGGCGGTGGGGGGCTCCGGGCGGCCGCACACAGCCGGTGGCGGGGTTGGTCAGGGGAGTGGGATCGAGGGAGGGGAGCAGTTGGGTTGCGAGGAGCGCGAGATCTCGAACGAGGGCGGCGTCGACGGATTCGGCCATGCCGATCCAGACGTGGCGGCCGCCGGTGGGGCCGGATGCGCAGATCAGGTGTGCGACGTTCAGCTCGTCGAGCCAGTGGGAGAGTCGGCCGGCGTCGTAGGGGGCGTTGCCCCGGGAGCTGTCGAAGTCGAAGCAGAGGTAGGCGTAGCGCTGTCGGTCGCCAGAGAGGTACATCGCCCAGGGTGTGCGGGGCGGCAGCTCGTTCACCGAGCACTCGTGGTCGTACTCGTTCAGGACCTCGCCGGATGCGAGCTGCGCGGCCGCGCGCACGTGCTCGCGGGGGCTGAGCGCGCGCGTGAGGACCCACGCGGATGCCAGGTCAGGCTCCGACACGCCGGAATCTACACGCGCAACACTGCCGTTAACGCATGCACTTGGTATAGTCAGTCGCATCTCCTTCTGGGAACGACGAAGCCTCCGGCTTCACCGGCTCGGATTTGGAGGAATTAGCTCGGAGTCGACAGTTTGGCGACAGGAAACTCGGAGCTACGAAACTTGAGGGGCCCGCCGTAATGGCGGGCTCTTTCGTTTTAAGCGGCGGGGATAGGCAGCTCCTCCTTCTGGGGACGCGGCGACGCGATGATCGGCAGTCGCCCGTTGTCCTCGACGAGCTGGTCTATGAGCGCTTCCAGGTAGTAGGCGATTGAGACACCGCTGCGCTCCGCAGCCTCCTGGACTTCGGCACGCGCTTCAGGGGAGACGCGGCCTTGCAGAAGGACGGTCGGGGCCCCGTCTGCGCGACGGGCCCGTCTCTTCATTGCACTCATGAGGTCAAGCCTCCCGGACAGTATGCATTCATGGCTGTTGGCTCGCGGCGTGTCGGTTATTCGCCTGGGGGACTGGTCTGGTTGCTGGTTTCGTCGAGACGTTCGCGGAGCTGCCACTTGTGGACGATCCACCGGCCGCCGACGAAGGAACCGGGGATGTCGCAGCGGCATCGCATCGGAGGATCGCACGGTGCATCGCATTATCTGGAGTCGCACCGCAAGTGAGATCCGAGGGTTTTTGAGAACGGTCCGGAGCCTGTGTGGTTTGATCAGGTCATGGATTTGGAATCGACGGCCGCTAGCCCGGCAGAGACACGGGCTGAACTCACCCGCCTCTCAGCCCGTGGCTACACGCAGTTGCGGCACGTACTCGTGCAGCTGCCCGACCGCGACGGTCCTCGTGCATCGACGCTTGCACGCCTGCTGCACGAACGGAAGCACCGCCCGCTGCTTCTCTACATTCTCCTCCTGACCTGCTGGCCATGGCTAAGCGATCGCCGCGATCCACTGGAGGGTGCCGTCTGGATTCGCGCCCTCACCGCGAAGGGCGCGCCCACCTGGTCGCCGTCGACCCTGTCGCGCTCCTGGGCGGAACTCGCGGAACTCGGGCTGATCTCCAAGCCCGAAAAGCGCGAAGGCCGACTGATGCGCCCGACTCCGCGACGCGAGGATGCCGGTGCCGACTACGAGGTACCGGGCGGCCGCCGCGATCGATGGAACGCATACTTCGCACTCCCAGACGAATTCTGGACCGACGAACTATTCGCCAAACTCTCCCTGCCGGCGCTGGTCATGCTGCTGCTGGTGGCGAAGGAAACCAACGGCAAAGACGAGGTCTGGCTCACCTATGAGAACGCCGAAGAGTGGTACGGCATCAAGCCGAAATCCGCGCAGAACGGACTTACCGAGCTGCAGAAGCTTGGCATCCTCCACCGCCGCACCCAGGTGGTCAAGGCACCGCTGTCCGGTCACGGGCAGACCGTACGCATGTGGTACTCGCTCACCGGCCCCTACGGCCACCAGTCACGGGCGGCGCTGCAGCAGCGCGCCGCGAAGGAACGTCGCAAACGGCTCCGGCGCGAGGCTCGCGCCGAGGTTTCCACCCCGAAGGAACTCGAATGACCATCTCCCGCCTGCTCTACGTCGACGACTCCGGTGCCGTCGACCGTGGGCTCATCGTTTACGGATGGCTCGAGGTCACCCCAGATCGCTGGCGTCACGGCCTGCGCACCATCCTCGAGTTGCGCAAGCAGCTGTACCGGGACCACCAGGTCCCGCCAGCGACGGAGCTACACGCGACCAAGTTCGTCAACGGCCGCACCCGTATCTCCACACGGACCGGCAGCAACGTCGAGCAGTGGAAGACCCTCGGTCGTGCGGTCGCGGTGCAGTGCCTCGAGACCCTCGCGGCCAGCCCCGATATCAAGATCGGGGCAGTGTGGCGCGCGACGTCGGCAACGGGACGCGCCTACTACGAAGAGCGCGGTGAGGTCTATCGCACGCTCGTCGAGGGTTGGAATGCCGAGCACCGCGCCGCGGACAGCTACGCATTCGTCAGCATGGATGGCAATGGGTCCGACCCGACCTACTTCAACGCACACCGTTCCCTGGCGCTGGACACCCGCCACATCATCGAAGACCCGATGATGCACGACTCCGTGCGGTCCCAGTGGGTGCAAATGGCCGACCTGGTCGCGTACAGCGTCTTCACTCATCTGAACCGTCACTCTGGCAACGAGTTCGGTTGGAGCTGGTACGAGGACTACCTGCAGGGGAAAGATGTCAACGGCAACCCGAAACGGTTGTAACCGTTAAACAGCAAGACCCGCTAGTCCACGAGTGTGGGGCGGGTCCGCTCAACAAGTATGTTGCACCTCGACGACATACGCAAGGACGGTGCTTGCGCCGATAGCGAACCCACACCGCCGAAACCCTGTCCTCTTCACGCTGCCACGATCGCTCGGCCCTCGGGGTGCGCGTCAGCCGTTGCGGCGGATGATCGTGCCGCCCGATCCGTCCCTTTTGTGGATGGTCGCCCCGTCCACCTTGCGGCTGACGACGTAGCGGCCGGTGGTGGCGCTGCGCTCGACGGTGCGGCCGGAGCGGCGGAGGTTTTTCGCGGCCTTCTCAGCCAGCTCCTCCGCGAGCTTCTGCGACTGTTCGCTGTAACCGCTCATCGTTGCCACCACCTCTTGTTCGGTGCTGCGTTCATCGCGTCGTTGATGACGTTGGCCACCCCGATCGCCATTTCATTATCCTCGTCTCTCGCCCAGGGCGCATCTATCAGCGCGGTGAGCACAGACAAACCCATCTCGGACTCGCCGCGCTTCGTGCTGACCGCCTTCTCGCACGCCCAGGTGAATCGGCCCCACCATTGGGCTAGGGCGTCGGCATCCTGCTTCTGCCGGCGGTCACTGCGGGAGTTGTGGAAAGCGATCACCGCGGCGATGCTCGCACCGACCACGGCTAGGCTCCCGCCGAAGCCGGCGGATGTGAGGAAGGTGCCCCACCACTGACCGTCCGGGTACGGCGGGGGGATAATCAACCCGACGATGACACCGATCACGGTGCCGATCGCCGCGAACAGCCACCACAGCGCCGGCAGGCGTTGAGACCGCCCTGCGGGTGCCGCCGGCGGCTGAGTGTCGGTCATCGAGCGAGGCCGCCGCGGTCGCGCTGCTGGGTGTTGCCGGCACGGCTCTTGCGGGGCCGCGGTGCGCGGCCTGTGGGAGTGGCGACAGCCTCGCGGGGGTGCTTCGCGTTGCCTGTGTCCGCGAGTACGCGGCCGCGCACCTCCTGCTCGGAAGCGGTGCCCTCCAGCGACCGCGCGAACGCGTCTCGGCGTTCGGCACTGTCGTACGCCACCGTGCTGCTCTCACGAGCTGCACGGGCATCCTGGGCGGCGTCAGCGGCCTCTCTGTCGGCCTGCGCGGCCGTGTCGGGGTCCTCTGTCTCCCAGGCCCGCGTTTGCGCGGTGTCGTCGTCTCGGTCGCGCCCCTCGGCGCTAGCAAGGAGGATCTGGCTGGCCGTCAGATCCTCCCCGGAGCGGCGCCGCTCCTCACGCGCTTCGGCGCGGTCGCGTTCGGCATTTCGCAGCGCCTCTGCGACCGCAACGGGGTCGGCACCGGGCCGGTCGACGTCCACGCCGTACCGGTCCCGGACCTCCCGGCGGATGGTGTCGTGGGCGGCCGCCGCGGTGTCGTCGTGGTCACGCCAGGCGGTGGCCGTCTCATGCACGCCGGCAATCTCCTCGACGCTCGCGCGAGTCCACCACTCGGGCTGGTTCACCACGGCGAGCCCCGCTCGAGCGGCACCACGTTCGGCGTCGAAACGTGATTGCAGCTCGCGCGCTTCCTGCCGGGCATCGGCTTCGCGCTGGCGGGCCAGCTGCTCCCGCAGCCGGGAGATCCGTTCTCCGAACTGCGAGGCGACTGTCAGGGCGATGCGCAGCGAGTCGTCGAACGTCTCGCCCACGCCGTCTGTCTCATCGGCCATGATCGTGGTCCCTTCTATTCCCTACCATTGCCGTCACGGTCGCGTGACGTGTCGGACGTTGACCGCTTCCGCGGGGTGATCGTGTTCGGCAGCGGCGAGCGGGTGCCGGGAGCGGCAAGCCCGCGCTGCGCCCTGCGCACCGCTTCCTCTTCCGGGGTGAGAGCCGGCACCGCCGGCTGGGCGGTGTCCTTCGTCGGGATCTCGGGCAGTCGTTCCTGGATCGCGGCGAGCTTGTCGCGGAGCGATTGGCTCATCTGCTCGGCGCGGCGGGCGTCGCCGGCAGCCTTGTGCGCGTCGAGCAACGCCACGGACAGTCGGCCGAGCTGGCGGAACAGGATCGCCTCAGCTGCCGTCCCGCGGCCGGTCGCAGCCGCCTGCAAGAGGATCATCGCGGCCCCGGATGCCGAGCCCATCCGTACCGGCTTGGGAGAGGACTGGTGCGCGCGGATGTGCGCGCTGCGGGACAGCTCCCGGGCTGTCTCCGCGAGCGGCCCCGGTGTCGTCTCGACCCGCTGTGACCAGGCCGCGAATGCACCGGCCGTCTCACGGGCCACGTGCGCCCAGGTCGCCCGGTCGGTGGCCGGTACGTCGCGCAGACGGGTGCGCAGCTCCCCCAGCTCCCGGCTGTACTGCTCCCACAGCTGCGGGTCCGGGGTGGACTCCTCCCGGCCCGGAGCGACCGGCCGGTACTGCCACGGATTCTTGCTCGTGGCGCGCCACTCGTCGACCGCGGCCTGCGCGGTCTGCGGGCTGTCCGGCCACCCCTCGCGCAGTCGTGGCAGGGTCAGGTCGCGGGCGAGCCGCCCGCCGCCGTACCAGACGGGACGGTCCTCCCCGGCGGGTCGGAGAGCGACCGAATAGCCAGCCACGACGTCATCGCGGCCAGCTGCGTAGCGGGGGCGGATGAGCACACCGCCGCGGCGCATCCGGCGCACGAACTCGCCTTCGTCCAGCGACGCGATCGCCGCGGCGCGGACCGTGCGCTCCAGCCGGTGCGCGTCGACCTCAATGCTCCCCCGGCGGTCTGCGCTCTCGCGTTCCCCGGGCTTCACACCGCGCTCGCCCATGCCGAGCTGGCGGGATTCCAGCGGCGTCAGCGAGTGCTCGCGCTCCAGGTCGCGGCACACGTCCTGAGCGCGCTTGAAGTCGTTGTGCGTCGTGGCCTTCGTGCCGTCCTCACGCACGAGCGACACGGCGATGTGCACGTGGTCGTTGCCGTTCTTGGACAGTCCGTGCCGGACCGCGACCCACCGGCATGCCGCTTTCCCCGACTCCTCGGTGAAGCCCATCCGGTCGACGAACTGCTGCGCGATCGTGCCCCACTGCTCATCGCTCAGCTGACCCTCGTCGGCGTGCAGCGAGAGGGAGCAATGCCACACGTCGGCGGGCACCCGCTCGGTGTGCAGCTCGCCGGTCTGTGGATCTTCGATCCGCGCCTGACGGGTCACGTCCACGCCGTAGGCGAGCCGCGGGGTGTCCAACGCGATCCCGATTTCGCGTGCCGCTGCGACGTCCAGAACGGCGTACCCGTGGCGCGCCATGATCGCGTGATCCCCTGCGACAAGATGCTGCTCGGTGTGCTCGTTGGCGCGCCCCTCCTTCACGAGGTAGGTCATCAGACCGACCACTCGGGTACCGCGCGTGATGTTCGGGATCATGCGCCGGCCAGCCTGCGGATCGTCTCGTCGATCCGCGCGCTCAGCCCGCGGTACTCCGCGACAACGCTCTCCGCCTCGGCCGGGAAACGCCCCTCCGTGTTGGCGTACCGGGCGAGCTCTGCCGGAGGCTCCCGCCCGACCAGAACGCTAGTGCCGCGAGGGCTACACCGCTAGGGGGCATTCTCTCTCTAATCGGCAGACTCCATGGAGATTAAGCTGAGCCGCATGAGCGACGCGATTTTGAACCCCGATGATGCAGCGCAACGAGCGCGCGAATTGATCGAAGCCGACGTGAACGCGCGGGTTGAGGCCGTGCGTCAGGTCGTGGCGGCCACCAACGATGCGGACGACGCCGAGCGGCGATGGAAGGATGCCACCGCCGTACACGAACGGGCGTGGCGTGCCGCGCTCGATGCTGGCTGGTCGGAGAAGGATCTGCGCGCAACGGGCGCGCGCGCACCTGGTCAGACGAGCCGCCCCCGGCGTGCTCGAACCGCCGGCACACGATCCTCCAACGGCGCTGGTTCTGCTTCTTCTGAGGAGTAGCCTTCGGCTCTGATCTTCTCAACGGCCCCCGTCACGCTTCGCGCTGATGGGGGCCGTTGCGTGGGCAACTTCGTTGCCTTTCGGCCTGTGGATGATACGCGCCGGTTTCGCTGCGGCAAGGGCTTTCGCGGCATATCCTCCCTCGCTGCGCTCACTCCGGTATTCCACGGTCCCCTGCCTCCGCGCCCCCAACGCTGTAATTCGGCTTTTGCCGAAAGGCAATGAGGTTTGGAGAGGAGAAGTGCCATGAACGATGAACCGCTGACCGTGTACTCCAAGGCCGGCTGTGTGCAGTGCACGGCGACGCTGCGGGCGCTCGATGCCGCCGGCATCGCGTACCGGGTGATCGACCTGACCGGTGACCCGGTGGCGCTGGAGCACGTCAAAGAGTCGGGCTTCCTACAGGCTCCGGTGGTCGAGGGCGCCGGCGACCCCTGGTCGGGTTTCCGACCCGATCGGATCGACGAGCTGGTCAAGTCGAGGGCGGCGTGAGCGATGAACACGACAGTGAGCTTCGCCACG
>NYSS01000191.1 GCA_002683135.1 Planctomycetota bacterium
CCTTCTCCGGATTCAATGCACACTAAGTCCAATGTCACAGTGTCATTGAACGCGAGCTGCATACCCATCACATACCCAGGCGACACATACTCTTTGTACTGGCGGCATTGCCCGCATTCGGCGACAATCGATTTCAGCTCCTTCAACAATTTGGTCTTCCTCTCCGCACACTCGTCCTTCACATCGTTCGTGAGAAATTCCAGCATTCTCGGGGCAGGCGGATGCCCGGCCCGATGGATACGCACCAGCTCGCCTCGCGTCAGATCGAAGACCTTCGGCACATCATCGTCGTTCGATTTCTTCGTCACCGCCGGGAAGGTTGGGATGGCCGATCCCTTCTTCCTTGAGCCGTCGCCCAAGGAGCCCAGCAGATCCAGAAAGATCAACGGTGAGTCTTCAGCGCTCGTCGTAGAGGCCTCCTGCATGGAGTCGAGGCCGTGCGTCGTCCAGTATGCTCGCTTGTTGTGTGTCAGGAGTCCAAAGTCAATTTTATCCTGTCCGCTGAATAGCAGGTACTGATTGCTGTCTGGCATCACGTCGACGGTGATTAGAGCCCACTCCGAGATCCCACCGTGCCAAAACGGCAGTTTCACTGTGTACTCCGCCCGACAGGCGCCATCCCCGATTCCTTCGTACGAGTGGCCCGAGGCTGGCATCTCTTCCATCATCGGCACGTCATGCCCTTCCGGTGCCAGCGAGATGAGCTCGGTCATGTAGTTGAGCAGCCACTGATCTCCACAGAGTGCGTGCTCTGCTCCCTCGTCCACAAGCGCGAGGCGGCGCGATTTGGATACGAGCTGCTTCGCTGCTGCACTCATGGCCACCATGGCCATCCTGGTGCATGCGAGGATGATGTTATCCGCCGCTTTGTCGTCTCCGCTCGCGATCGCCGTCTCAAGCTTGGCGAGTAGTGCTTTCTTCAGTCCACCCGAGGCAATCGTCAGCGCACCCGAATCTCGTTCTTCTTTTATCTTCGTCGCGATATGCGGCGGAGCCTTCTCAGGGTGCAAGCGCCAACAATCGGATGAATGATGTCCCGGCTTTTTACAGTGACTGC
This sequence comes from Planctomycetota bacterium, assembly GCA_002683135.1. GTDB lineage: Bacteria > Planctomycetota. Next base: position 1,058 of record NYSS01000191.1, read on the forward strand.
ATGGTTCTTTGTTTCCTTTTCCTCCTTTACCCTTGCCCTTGCCTTTGCCCTTGCCCGCAATGGCCTTCATTACGAGCTTCTGCACCGTCTTGGCTGCAGCTTTCTCGGCCTTCTTGGCCTTGGCGGCTTTGCCCTTCTTCCGACGCGGCTTGTCTTCATCGTCGTCGTCGTCACGCAGGCCTACGAGAGCCTGCTTGGCTTTGCCGTGGGCGCCCACCAGGTGGGCGTTTTCAATGGCTTGGATCTGGGCGGAAGTCCATGCAATCGTGATGGCTTCGCCGGCATCTTCCCGGATTTGCATCGCTCCTAAGATCTGCGCCCGTGCTGTTACGCTCAGCTCTGCGGCATCTATCATCAGGAAGCTCGATAGCATAGCGTTGAATTCGATCCCGTGTTCATTCGCGTCCACCAGAAGTCCTCTGACATGGCGTACGGCGGCTGAGATCCCCGTACCCGGTTTAGCGCTCCTAGAATACGTCTTGAGTTCGTGCCACTTATCATACCCGCGTATGATCTTCTCTTTGCGAAACTCCTTGGCGAGCACCTTGCGAATGAGATCGAAACCGTTCTCCTCAGTGTCGTCAAAGCGATCGCCGTCGTCATCAAACTCGTACTCCTTCGCGCGGTCTTCGGGGGTGGTCAATCTCTCCACAGCTTCGAATGCCTCTCCTGCGAGCGCTGAGAACAGGCGCGTCCCCAGGCCCTCGGCGTCCTCCGCGGCAGTCGCCCGCCAGGCGTCCAGCTTCTTCAGAAACAATTCAATGGACAGCCCGGTTACGCCTCCGTCGAACTCCGGCGGATCTCCTATCTTTCCGCGAGTGTCCTTCTTCTTAGACTTCGTGGCTGCAATGAGACGTTGCAGCTGTGCCTCAGACATCGTCGTGGCGGCACCCGGCATGTTGCGGAATATCTACTTCTTTTAGACTGTCGCGGCGTGCTACCATGCAACGCCTATAAGGGTCGTTGCAGGTAGCGAGGGGTTCTTGGTCGAGCTTAGAGCTCAGAAACGCCTGCCCGCCCTTGTCGCGGTTCAGCCTTGATCCAGAAGGAAAATTGCGCACTGCAGCAAAAGACACGTCCTGTTCCAGAACTGTGTGAAAGTTGGAAAATACATCAAATCTCACAACGTCTGTGTGTATCCAAAATCTCATGGATTAGGTAAATCGCTTTTCCTTGTGTTCATGTAAAATCGTGTAAATCGTATACATCGATACATGGCGTGTTTCTTAACGCGAGGCGGTAGCATCTTCAGCATTCAGCCTCAACACAGCGACAGACCAGCACTGCGCATCCTGCTCTACAGTGCACAGACAATATTCAGCTCTACAGATAATGCCGGGAGGAGTGGAAGGCAAATTCTACCAGTCCGAGCAAACAGCATGGCATGTGTGGCGTGAGCAAACAGCATGGCATGTGTGATCCCTCCTTGCGGTGTGCGTAGCGCATTCTTACGTTTCCTTCGATTCAAGTTAATATAGTTACTGTAACGTAAAGGGGACGTACCCGCTCTTTACTTTATGAGAGCTAAAAACAGAATAACTACATAAGAATACCGTACCATGCCGTTGCTTGACCCAAGGCTTCTGTGGTCCGTATTACCGTAAGAGTCATTGTCATACTATACGGATTATACCGAGCAACGGCTTTCGATATACGCTGATTATGCTCTGTTTCACAATTGGCTGAGTAAGTGAAAAGGGATGGAACAAGCGCTCTGGCGTCTTTTCCATACATCCGGTCAACGCTGCACGACTGTGAAAAACAGCAGTCGCCTCGTGCGACTTCTCTGCGCGTTAAACCAGCTGCGGGTACCTGGGTGTATTAGCTGTCCCTGGCTCCGCTTCTACTGCGATTGGCTATTACTTCGTGTAATGTAGGCAAGCTGTCACCCTCACTACCTTCCGAGAATAAGTATTAGAATAGTATCCTGCCTAGCAGCACGGCAAACTCGGTACACGTTCGGCTTACTAGTGGTAAGGACTACGTTTACCGTTACACCCCTATATAGTATTTGCTGACTGACACCTCGTCAGGCAGAACCGGGCTGCCACTGACTCTTTCTTCGGCCACGCCGGGAGGTAGCGTTTCTCTAACGATTCTCCCCACCCCGCATACTGTACGGTAACGTGATACCTGGTTCCCCCGTTTCTCGCAGTGAACACGTTTTAAAGCCTCTTGGTTACCTTCCCAAGATGCACCACCTGACGGTTGAGCTTTGTACACTCAGAGCCGCCGACAACCTTCGTACGAAACTATGGGTTACCAGTGTTTGTGTTTACTGCGTTTCTCGTGTGCGTAGTACCCTCCCTCTCAAAGAAAAAGGTATGGCATTCCGGGCCGTCCCCACCACGCAGTCTGACCCCTGAAAAAGAAATGTTCGTGCGAAAGGCCAGCCTCACAGCAGAGATAGGCAAACTTATGTTGTTTACACCGAAATGAACGCAAACTTAGTCATTTTTGGATAGCAGCAATTAATACTTTGTTTTTTTTTAATGGGTATTTACTTAGGCCCTGCGCTTAAGCAAGAAAAATGCGGAATAAAATCACCGATCGTTCAGTCTAAAGAATGCACACCTGCCTTAGTCGAGTGGTTAGCGTTTCCCCTGCCTTAGGGTGGTTAGCGTTTCCACAAGATGGCCGCCTCGTGCGGCCGCCGCTTCGTGCGGCTACCAAGGGGTGCCTTTGTAGATTCCGGAGTACAGCGCGGCTACCAGCCGACGGTACGTTGGTGCCGTAGGCGCGAGGATTTTCGTCCCCGGATCTGCTATGTTGTACTCTGCCGGTATGTGGCCTATTAACCTTAACTCGTTAAGCAAAAGGCACTGTTCCAAATACGCAATATCCAAACGGCGTCTCATTTCCAGTGGTGGCGTTCGACCTCCGTTTACGCAATTCACTACACTTTCTGAATCCGTCCACACGTCAATTGGCAACTCACGACCGTCAGACTCCTGTCGCCCAACCGGACCCCTCTGGGTCTCTAAGATCAAATCGCGAACGCCAATAGCTATGTCGACGCCTCGGACAGCCTCTAAGCATTCCGAATCGAAAACGGCAACACAAACGCGTTTAATGGTGGAAGATTTTACTAACAAAACTGAGCACGGAACGTCTTTTCCAATGATTTCGCGGTTTTCCCCGTCTGTCATGAGCATCACAACACTGCAGCCAATACTTTTGGTTTCTTCTCCGATCAGTTTGCTTCCCAGACTTGCGTCCGGCAACAATACTAATTTCCACGGCTTCGGGATAGAACGGAACAGCCTCTTCAAGTGTTTCGTTTCCTTTACCGTCTTGACCAACTTGTTTAGATCATGCAAATGTTGTACGTACATACGGTCCGCTGAAGACAGCGCCGACGAAATAAACAGGCAACGCACGGCCAGCTCCGGTCTCGATATCAAAATCCATTGAACCTTTCCTTTCTGCTGGTGTGCGTCCGTCCGCTCTTCCGGCGTGACCGGAGCCGTCTTGTCTTTGTCCTTACGCGCGATATCAACCAAGCCCAACTTGTTTTCAATGTACTTCTGCTGATCCATCGATACGCCCTGCGGATGCTGCACGAAAGTCTTGCCGGTGAATTCCTGAACATCACCGTTATCAGCCGTTCCCACATCTAGGTGTTCCGACATCTTGGCCGCGGGGTCGTCTCCGTGGGACCGTAGGTCGTCCACGTGCGCCATCGTCCAGCCTTGGACTGCGTTCTCCGAGCACTTGTACCAAATACACGGGTCAATCTTCGAGCGTTTAGCGTCCAACTTCTCCGTCATCACCTGCTCCAGCTTCTTCCAGAAACCACGTGGCCCCGCATTCATGCCAGGTACGTCTTTCCCGACCTCGATGAAGAGCTTTTCGCCAGCCAGACCACGAACGAGCTGGTCCTGCGTCAGCACCCCCGCGAGAGCGCCCGACTTGTCAGCAGCGATAGCTTCAATCCATTCATAGGGCATTTCGACGCATACTCCCTGCCTAACGGTTTCGACCCCTTGGTAAAACGCTGCTTCTACGTCTTTCACCGAACTGGGTCGTCCCTCTGCGGCTGCCGTTCCTTCCAAAATCTGGGCGTTGTCGGGGCCCACTGTCGGCGAGTCGGTACGAGTAGCCCATCGTTGCTTATCCATGAATCCTCGCGGCGCGTACCTAACTCGCGCATCAAGTTTTCCATTGATAATCTTCGGCTTTTCAACCTTCGCCATAGAGAGCCGTTGACCGTCTTTTGGTACCTCGTGATCCAGAATGATTCGGCGAATGCATTTGTACTTCACCCAATTCAGCAGGTCCTTCTTTTCTGCCGCTCGACGGCTTTCCAACGGTACGTCCGAGTATGAGTACTGGTAAACGTCCTGAGCGAACAAATCACACTGCGCGGCATTGATGGTCTTCCCACTGCGCAGCCGCATGCCCTCGTCGTCGACAACATCACCCATCATCGGCGGTCCCTCATCGGCCCACTTCTTGTGGAGCGCTTCGAGTTGTTCCGGCGTAGGCTGCTCGTCGAGACCCTCGAAGTTGCGCGGCCCCGGCGGGTTGTGATCCGCGAGGTCCTTCACGAGGTTCTGCAGCGCGGGCGCGCGCGAGTCCTTGTCGTCCTGCTTTGCGATCGTGGCCTCGACCTCCTTCTGCTTTGCCGCTTCAACCTCAGCGGCCTTCTTCTGCTCCGCGAAGTCGATAGCGACCTGCGAGGCGGTATCGAGGATGACCTGCTGCAAATCATCTCGCTCTACGCGTTCGTCAAGCATCATCTCAGGAATCTCAAACTCCACACAGTCCCCAACTGGCTCCGAAGACACTTCGCCGCTCGGCGGTGGCTCACCCTGTACAGCTGAAGGCTTCGCCGTCACGGTGACTCCGTTGTGGTCAATGTAGACCGTGCGCAAAGTCTCGCCCACACAGACAGCAGGTCCTCTCCACCAGGCCTCCTGCTTGTTCTTGCGTTCGTCCTTAGGGCGAAAATAATAGCATGTGTCACCTGGCTTCAACGGTGGTCGGCTGAGCTTGCGCGGTTGCTGCTTCAAGATTTGCCGCACCTTGAGACTGGTTGTGACTCGGTGGAACACCTCGACTGCTTCCTCCTGGACCTTAATAATCTTCTTTACCTGCGCACTGCTACCAAACGTTGCTGTCGGGTTTTCGTCTGAATCCCACAAGTTTCTCAACATAGTGGTGTTCCTGCCGCATGCGCGTTGTGAAGCGGAAAACTGGCCTCCGTGGTCGCTAGGTCGATTAAGGATCGTGTTATTCACGCAATTCTCAACTGTCGCCAATGCAATGCGCGCCTCTGCACGCGTGCTCATCGAGGTGCCCCTCAGCGATTTCAAAAGCACTCGGTTACAGTTTTCAGCCTCGCCGTGAGACTCATACGAGAACGCGGGCGTCGCGATTCCAAACGAGCGCAAATGCTCCAGAACTTCCGTAAACATCGTCCCGATGAACTCGCCTCCGCGATCGTGCTTCGTAATCCGGGGTGTGCCCCATTGACGAAGCCATCCCGAATAGTACTCCACAGCGACGTCGTAGCTCTTGTTTGAGGCGATCAAATCGTAGCGACGAAGTAGCGTCCCTCGATCGACGAGCGATAAGGCCCAATAGCCTTCTCCGGATTCAATGCACACTAAGTCCAATGTCACAGTGTCATTGAACGCGAGCTGCATACCCATCACGTACCCAGGCGACACGTATTCCTTGTACTGGCGACATTGCCCGCATTCGGCGACAATCGATTTCAGCTCCTTCAACAATTTGGTCTTCCTCTCCGCACACTCGTCCTTCA
>NYSS01000192.1 GCA_002683135.1 Planctomycetota bacterium
CTTCGACGCCGCCCGAGCGCTCGCGCGCCGGGCGCTGACAGAGGTGCAAGGCAGTGAGGACGAGCGACTCCGCCGGGCATTCCGCTGGTGCGTGAGTCGATTCCCCACCGACATGGAGCTGGAACGACTCAGGGCGGCGCTGAAGGCCGAGCTCCGAGCATTTTCCGGGAGGTCCTCCGAGGCCCGCGACCTCGTCGGCCGTCAGCAGGTCGCCGCGTGGAAGCGGTCGCGAAATCTCGAGGGTTCCAGCGTGTACTCCGTGGAGACGCTCGCCGCGTGGACCATGATCGCCAACGTGCTATTGAATCTCGACGAGGCGCTGTGTCGGTCATGAACACTGAGCACCTACGTCAATCCACGCGACGCCACTTTCTCGGTCAGGCCGGCGTAGGGCTCGGGTCCATCGCCCTGTCATCGCTGCTCGCGCGAGAGACCTCGGGGGCGCCCGCTGGCGCCGCGCCCTCCGGTCCGCATTTTCCGCCCCGTGTGAAGAACGTTATCTATCTGTTCATGGCGGGGGCGCCGTCGCAGCTGGACCTCTTTGACCCCAAACCCGCCTTGGATCGGTACCACGACACCGCCGCGCCGAAGGAACTCCTGGCGGGCGAACGGTTCGCCTTCATCAAGGGCGTGCCAAACCTCCTCGCGTCCCCGTACAAGTTCGCCAAGTTCGGGCAGTCAGGGGCGGACCTCTCGACGTTGCTGCCGAACCTGTCTCGCCACGTCGACGACATCGCCTTCGTGCGTTCGTGTTACACGGATCATTTCAACCACGGGCCCGCGCAGATCTTCATGAACTCCGGGCACCAGATCGTCGGACGACCGAGCCTGGGTTCCTGGCTCATGTACGGGCTCGGCAGCGCCAACCGTGACCTGCCCGGGTTCGTAGTCCTCGTCTCCGGGAAGATCGACCCGGGCGCGGGGGCCTCCTGTTGGGGCAGCGGTTTCCTGCCAACCGTGCACCAGGGCGTGGAGTTTCGGACCAAGGGCGAGCCTGTGCCCTGTGTCGCGAACCCTCCCGGGGTCAGTCCTTCGACGCGCGAGCGCTCGATCCAGACCCTGGGCGAGCTCAACAAGATGCGCCTCGCAGCGGTAGGCGATCCGGAGATCGACGCTCGCATTGACGCCTACGAGATGGGATTCCGCATGCAGACGAGCGTGCCCGAACTCGCTGATATCTCCAGTGAGCCGGCGTCTGTCCTTCAGCGCTACGGCGTGAAGCCCGGGCAGCGTAGCTTCGCCAACAATTGCCTGCTGGCCCGGCGCATGATCGAGCGCGGTGTCCGCTTCGTACAGCTCTATCATCGCGGCTGGGACCATCACGGCTCTAACGCGAGCGACGACCTCATGCACAGCCTCCCGAAGATGTGCCGCCAGACCGACCAGGCGACGGCGGCCCTCCTTGATGACCTACGGCAGCGCGGGTTGCTCGACGAAACCCTGGTGGTCTGGGGAGGCGAGTTCGGTCGCACGCCAATGTACGAGGTCCGCGACGTGAAGTTCCTCGGTCGTGATCACCATCCCCGCGCGTTCACCATGTGGTTCGCGGGCGGCGGTATCCGCCCCGGAGTTACCATGGGTGCGACTGACGAGCTCGGCTATCACGTCACCGAGGATCCTGTGCACGTTCACGATCTGCACGCGACGATCCTCCACCTGCTGGGCATCGACCACACGCGACTGACTTACCGACACCAAGGCCGCGACTTCCGCCTCACTGACGTGCATGGCAGCCTGGTGACCGGAATCCTGGCTTGACGCGGGCTTCACGGTTGCGTGAAACCCAGCCGCCGACGCGTGCGGCGGCGACCTGGATGCTGCGGCACGGGATGCCGGTCGAGCAAGTCGCGAAGGTGCTCGGCCACCAGGACGTGAAGCTGACGTTGAAGCACTACACCGATCTGCGCACGTCGGACCTTGACGCGTCGCTGAGCAAGCGCCCTCCGCTCCCCCGCAGTGCGCCGCAGACTGATGAACCGCAAAAGGTGACCGCCGGTGCCGAGAACGGCAGCAAACCGGCATCGACCCCAGAACCCGCGCCGAAGCGCCGTCGTCGCGTCCGAACGCAAAGGAAAGCGCGCGAAGGCGCTTCCGGCAATGGGCCCTCCAGGACTCGAACCTGGGACCTGGCGATTATGAGTCGCTTGCTCTAACCGACTGAGCTAAGGGCCCGACGCTCCCGTGGAGCGCCGGGAGTGTCACACGGAGGCCCCGGTTGTGACAAGCCGTCCTCTTGCGATCCCACCGCCGGGACCTGGTCCGTAGCCGGAATGTCGGGGCCGTGGGCGGGGACAGGGCCAAAAGAAGGGGCCGGCTCGCCCCCCGGCGGCCGGCCCCGCGCATCGCCTCAGCGATGCCTGCAAATCCCCGGTCCTGCCCTGTAGGCCTCCACCCCCGATGGGGTATCAGGCGCACGCCGCGCCACGGCGAGCCCAACGCTCCTTGAACATCTCCCGTGCCTTGTGCAACCGCCACCGCGTCGTCGCGTTCGTACAGTGGATGATCTTGGAGATTTCCGCGCACGACATCTCATGGATGTCGCGAAGCACGATGACCGTCTTGTATTTGGCGGGCAAGCTACCCAGCACGGCCTGTATCTGAGCCGCAAGCTCCGTGTTTCTCAGGTCGCGCTCAGGCGCGGCGTCCTCGCCCAGCGGTGGGTCGACCTGGCATTCCTCCAGGCTCACCTTCTGCTGCTTGCCCTTCTTGCGGAGGTGATCGATCGCCAAGTTGACCACGATCCGATACAGCCACGTGTAGAAGTTGTACTGGAGCTTGAAGCGCCCAATCGCCTTGAAGACGCGGAGGAACGCCTCCTGCGCGAGGTCTCGCGCGTCCTCCACATCGCCCACCAGGTTGAAAGCGATCCAATAGACCTTCTTCTCGTAGCGGCGCACCAAGAGCTCAAAGGCCTCTATGTCGCCGTCCTGGCAGAGGCGTATCAGCGCACGCTCTCTCTCGCGCCGCCGCCGCGCTTCGTCGGCGCTCTCCTCCCGGTCTCCGTCAATCTTCGCCAGGTCCTTCATGGCTTGCTGCATGGGTCTTCCCCCCAGAGCCTGATCTGCCGTAAATGCTCCAGTCACCTCATAAAGCAACTCGAGGACCCAGCGCCATGGCGCGGTGACGCGTTGAGCAATTACTAATTGCCAGAACACGGGTTATGGCAATTCAGGCGTTTTCCTGGTGAGGTCCCTGCGGCCGGGGCAGGTGCCCCAGATCGTCCCCCACCGGAGACACGGGTAACGATTTCGGTCCCACAACGTGCGGCAGCACACTCAGTCTTGGGAGACGTCGCTGGCGTCCTCAGCGCCGCTGCTCCACGGCGCGTCGTCCAGGGAGTCCCGAAATCGTCGCCCATAGGGTCGTTCGACCACCCGACGATCCAGGCAGACAATGAGCCCCTCGTCGTCCTCTGTGCGCACCAGACGCCCGCAGCCTTGTCGAAATCGGATGACGGCTTCAGGAAGGAAGAAACGGGGGAATGGGTCCTCCCCGTTTCGGCGCAGCCGTTCTGCGCGAGCCTCGTTCATCGGCAAGGTCGGGACCGGAAACGGAAGGCGCGTGATGACCACAAGGCGCAGCGCAGGGCCCGGAACGTCCACCCCGTGCCAGAAGCTCTCTGTTCCAAAAAGCACCGCATTCCCGTCTGCCCGGAACCGCGTCAGCATGGTCGCGCGGTCCATCGTGTCCCCTTGCCGTAACGCCATGAGCCCGCGGGTGCTGAGGGGACCGGCGAGCCGTCGCCAGCAGGCCTCGAGGGCTCGATAACTGGTGAACAGGATAAACGCGCCCCCTCCGACTCTGTCGACGTAGCGCAACGCGACGTCCGCTACCGCGGCGTCGAATCCGTCCTCGTCGGGGAACGGAATGTCGGGCGGGACGTGGACTTCGACCAGTCGCTGATAATCAAACGGCGAGCCCAGGACCAGCTGGCGCGCGCCGGAGCAGCCATGTCGCTTCGCGAAGTAACTCAGGTCCTTTTCCGTACGGCCGGACGCCAGGGTCGCGGATGTCGCGATGACGGTCCCCATCTTGTCGAACAGCTCACGTTCAAAAATCGTCGCCACGTCGAGGGGGCGAGCGGCAAGTTCCACGTGGCGACGCACGGAGTCCCTCTCGACGAAATACACCAGGTCCGGATCGTCTGCGGCGAGGAGCCCCCTCACCGTGGAGCAGATCGCGAGGGATCGGCGACCGAACGCCTCGACCTCAATGCGGACCTCGTCGCGTTCCTGCCCCCCGGCGATCACATCCAATCGGTCCGCGAGGGCGGCCAAATCGGCGGAGAGGACGTCGTCCCAGAGTGCCGGCTCCCGATAGCGACCGTTGGAGCCGGGCCGGGAGGCGCACCAACGATCGACGTCGCCAAAGAAGCGGTCGCCGGATTCGCCGATCTTGCGCGCGAGGGTCTGCGCCGCCTCCACCCCATCCCCATCGAGCCGTTTCAACAGACCCTGGGTGCCGCGGCCGCCCAGCAGGCGGCGGAGAAAGTGCCGTAGCGCTCGCCGGGACAAGCTCAGGCCCAAATGTTCCTGCGCGACGCGCTCCAGATGGTGAGCTTCGTCGATGACGAGGACAGGATGCTCGGGCAACAGGCCCATATCCTGTTGGCGCAGCATGAGGTCGGTGCAATACAGGGCGTGATTCGTGACGATGATGTCGGCCGTCTGCAAGCGGCGCCGCGCTGATTGATAGAAGCAGGCTTTGAACTGTTCACACCGGTGGCCGAGGCAGTTGTCCGTCTCGGATTGGACCTGATCCCATATCTCCGGCCTGACAGGCGGATCAAGCTCCTGCCGCCGCCCCTCGAAGGCAGACTCTGCCCAGCCGTGGACGCGGCGGAGCGCCACCACGGCCGGATCGTCTGCGAGCAGGTCCGGGGCGCGCTCCATGGCGAGGCCAAGGCGTCGCAATCCGAGGTAGTTGTTGCGTCCGAGGGCCTTGGTGACGGTGAATTCAATGGGGAGGCACGCAGCCAGGAGCGGGATGTCCTTCTCGAGAAGTTGATCCTGCAGAGCGATCGTGTGCGTCGAGATCACCACTTTGCGGCCGGTCGCGATGGCGCCAAGGAGGACAGGGACTAGGTACGCCAAGCTCTTGCCGACCCCGGTCGGTGCTTCGACGACCAGGTGGGCTTCGTCATGCACCGCGGAGAGCACCGCATCGGCCATCTCTACTTGTTGCGGGCGTTCCCGAAAACCGTCAAGCCGGCGGGAGAGCACGCCGCCACGACCGAGAACATCTTTAATGGAGAGCTGTGACGACATGCAGCACAGGGGCGCCAGGTGGCGAACGCGCGGGGGCGATGATAGCATCCCGCGCCGATACCGACGCATGAAGCACCTCTCCTCGATGCTCGTTTTCGCGTTCGTCGCCACGGCGTGTCAGGTCGAAGAACGGCACGTCGGAGGTCCTGTCGTCATACGCGCCGACACCCCTGAGACCACGCTGGTAGCCCTCGCCGACGTCATGAAGGGCAAGAGGCGGATCGGACGCATGCGCACCTACCGGTTTGGGGAAGACCCAACGGAGTTCGTCCAGCGGGTCTACGACAACCGTGATCGGCCCCTCGGGTACATCACCTCAGGCGGTCAGGCGTACAGGGTCCGCGCGCACGGCGGGCCAGATCTCGTCGCCATCGGCACGGTCACCGAGAAGTCTGTTGCCCTGATCCTCGGGATAGCTGGGCAACGCGTCGAGCTCAGGCCGGTAACGCGTCAGGATCAGCGGGAGTAGGCGGGGACGCCTCTCCCCCATCGACCCGCCGGACCACCGGCGCATCAGCCCAGAGCGTCTCGATGTCGTAATACCGGCGGGCGTCGTCCTGCATCACGTGCACGACCACATCCCCCAGGTCGAGCAACACCCACCAGCCAAACTCCTTGCCGGTTACGGAGAGGCGGCGCACGCCAGCGGCCTTCATATCCAGGTTGATGGCTTCGGCCATGGCCTGGACCTGACGCCGGTTGGTGCCCGTGCCGATGACCATGTAGTCCGCAAGGTTCGTGGCGGTCCCAGAGATATCCAGGACCACCAGATCCTCGCCCTTCTTGTCGAGGATGATATCGGCCGCTTTGTGGGCGACCTGGGCAGGCGTGAGAATGTTCTTTGTCTCGGTCACTTCTTCATCCATTCAACGACGAGGGGCGCGATGATCACCGCCACAACGCTCATCAACTTGACCAGGATGTTCAGGCTAGGTCCGGAGGTGTCCTTGAATGGGTCGCCCACCGTATCGCCGATGACCGCGGCATGATGGGTGTCCGAGCCCTTGCCCCCCTCATTTCCGTTCTCGATGTACTTCTTGGCGTTATCCCAGGCACCGCCCGCATTCGCCATCATGATCGCCATCAACACGCCGGCCACGAGCGCGCCCCCGAGGAGCCCGGCCAGCCCAGAGAAACCAAGCATGTAGCCGACGACCACCGGGGCGATGACGGCGAGGATCCCGGGGATGATCATCTCCTTGATGGCCGCCGCCGTTGCGATGGACACGCAGGTCTCGGAGTCCGGGTCGGCCTTCCCCTCCATGAGGCCCGGGATCGTCCTGAACTGACGACGCACTTCCTCGATCATGCGGTTCGCCGCTCGCCCCACGGCGTTCATGGTCAGCGCGGAAAACACGAACGGCAGCATGCCGCCAATCAGAAGACCGATGAGGACGGTCGGGTTGTTGAGGCCGAGGTCAAAGCCGCTACGCAGCGTTTCCGGATCGAAGGCATCTCGGCCGGCCTCACGAAGGGCCGCAAGGCCTTTCCCCTGGAAGGCGGAGAACAGGGCCAGGGCGGTGAGCGCCGCCGAACCGATGGCAAACCCCTTGCCGACAGCGGCTGTCGTGTTGCCGACCGCATCCAATGCGTCGGTGCGCTGGCGCACCTCCGGCTCGCACTCACTCATCTCGGCGATGCCGCCCGCGTTATCCGCGACCGGACCGTACGCATCCACCCCGAGGCTGATGCCGAGGGTGGAGAGCATGCCGACCGCGGCGATGGCTATGCCGTAGAGACCGGCGAGCTCATAAGCGCCGAAGATGGCGGCGCAAATGACGAGCACAGGCAGCGCACAAGACATCATGCCGACGCCCAAGCCGGCGATGATGGTCGTCGCCGGTCCGGTCTTTGATTGCTCCGCGATGTGGCGGACCGGCTTGCACTCCATGGCGGTGTAGTAGTGCGTGATGCGTCCGATGGCGACACCGGAGACGAGCCCGACGATCACCGCGCCGAAGACGCCCCACGGGAGCTCGAGGTAAGCGGTCAGGGCCGCGGCTCCGCCGACCACCAGGACGGAGGCGACGAGCAGGCCCCGTTCGAGAGCCTGGTGGATCTTGGATTCGTCACTGGTCTTCACGAACAGGGTGCCCACGACCGAGCAGCAGATGCCGAGCCCGGCCAGGATCACCGGAAACAACGTGAGCGTTTCCTGTAAACCCCCGGGGTCCGCAAATCCCTTGAGGGTGCCATCACCGAAGAGCTGGGCGGCGTCGACGTTGCTCATGGCCCAGGCCAGGGCGATGGCGGAGATGATGCAGCCGACGAACGACTCGAACAGGTCGGCACCCATGCCGGCCACGTCGCCGACGTTGTCGCCGACGTTGTCCGCGATCACGGCCGGGTTACGCGGGTCGTCTTCGGGGATCCCTGCTTCGACCTTGCCGACGAGGTCGGCGCCCACATCAGCCGCCTTGGTGAAGATGCCACCCCCGACGCGGGCGAACAGCGCGATGGATGACGCGCCGAGTGAGAAGCCGAAGATCGTGTCAGCCGCGTTCTTGTCCATGTCGAAGAACGCGTAGAGCAAGGTGATGCCGGCGACGCCAAGGGCGACCACGATGAGGCCCATGACCGCGCCGGAAGAGAACGCGACATCCAGGGCCGAAGACAAACTCGTTCGGGCAGCCTGGGTCGTCCGCACCGCCGCGCTGGTAGCCGTGCGCATGCCAATCCAGCCGGCGGAAGCGGAGGCGCATGCACCGATGACGAAGCTGACGGCCGTGCCCAGCGCGTTCTCCGGTAAGCCGCCCCAAAGGAGCAGGAAGACCACGGCGACAAACCCGGCGAGGTAGGTGTACTCGGTCTTGAGGAACGCCATGGCGCCGGCGCGGATCTGTGCGGAGATCTTGACCATCTTCTCCGACCCAGGGTCCGCGGCGTTGATCTTGCGCGTCAGGATCAAGGCCCAGAAGATCGCCAGCGCGGGGCCGGCGATGCCGAGCCCATAATAGAGGGTGGTCATGTGTCGCTTTCCACTCTTGAAACCGAAGGGTCTCGTCTCTCCGATAAGCCGAAGACTTAACGCAATGACGATGGGATGCGGTCGCCGAGCTGCGGCGCGCGCTCGAGGATATTGGCGGCGAGGCTCTTCAGATCCCCGAGGATCTGCTCTCGCTGGCCCGAACCACCACGCGCTGCAACTCGCTCCTCAATAGCGGCTTGGATCTTATGAACCGCGAGGATAAGGGACAAGGCGTCCCTCATCTCTCCCGCAGCCACAGCAGAACGGCCCAAGTGCAGGCAGGGGCGGAGGATGGCGAGGGCCAGGAGCTCTTCCCGGGCGTCCCCGTCGGCCCCCGGAGGGTCCAGGCCCGCGATGGTCAGACGGAGCTGGTCCAGGCCGCGCGCGTTGGCCGCCCCATCGGAGCGGGCCAACCCGGAGAGAATCCCCTCCCATGCCACGATGAGGCGCGCCCCGAGCGTAGCCGCCGCCCCGGACGTCGCGGCATCGATGGCCACGGCCCGAGCCATGAGCTGGTGAGCCCGCTCCAGGTCTCCATCAGCTAACGCCATCTCCGTTGCCCGATATCGCATGGTCTCCGCCAGGAGGCGCCGCACTACTCGCGCATTCGGCGCCAAGGCAGCCGCGGCCTCCATGGCGCGGAGCGCTTCCGTGTAGGGCGTTCTGCCGCGTCGCTTGCTCCAGGCGAGGTAAAGCCTCGGATCTGTCGAGCCCCACTCCGCCGTCAGGATCATGGCGCGAAGCAACGGCAGGGTGACCTCCCGTGGCAGCCGTCGCTCGCTCCGTTCCAGCAGATCAACCGCTTCAATGATGCGCTGAAGCTTGCGCGTCGGCATCGTCTCCGTGGCCGAGAGCGTGAAGGCTCCGAAGCGGGCCATATAGAGGATCGCCTTGGTATTACGGGGATCAACCCGCTGCAGCAGCGCCAGGTTCTGGAGCACGTCATGATGACGCCCCTCGGTCTGGGCTGCCTCGACGTCCCACCACAGGTACTGGACGAGCATCGGACGGAAGCCCCCCAGGAACGCGCTGTGCACCGCGCCCGAGAAGCGCTCGGCGACCGGCTGGGCCGCGGTTGACGGCGTGGGAGGACGCAGCACCCACTGCGCCACGCCCAGGAGGGCTACGAGCGCCAGGGTCCTCATGAGTCTCCCCCGGCAATCCGGCGGTCAACCAACGGAAGACCGCCGATCACAGCGCACATGACTCCGGTCTTCGCCAGCGCTGGGAGCAGGTCGGTCCAGTCGACCGCGCCCCCAAAACCGATTTGTTTCGCGGGATCAGGGATCGGCGCGCCGGGCAACCACGGGGCCACCGTGGTTGATGCCAGGACAATAGTAAGCGTGGCAGCGACCGCTAAGGGATATGAGACAAACCCCGAGAACCACTGGCAGGTGGCGAGGACCGCGAGGGCGCTGACCGCGAGCAGCAGGTAGGAGCGGAACACCGTGGCGAGGGCGCTGCCCCTGGTACCGAACAGCAGGATCGACCCTGGATCAAACAGCGGGACCTGACCTCCCCCGCGGCGACGGAGGCGCACCTGGACACTCCCCGCGAGCCAATCACCGCCGCCGGCCCGCAGGATATCGCCGGCGTCCGCGAGCCGGAGCTCGACGATCTCGGGACGACCACGGGAAAACCGGAGGATCTCGTGGTTCCGAAAGTCCCGGTCTCGCAGCGGGCCGACCAAACCTCCGGTCTTCTTCACACGCCACAGAAGATCTACCCCCGCATCCAATCCGCCGTGGGCCCGGTTCGTGGATCGTGAGCCGTCGGATATGAGACGCGGCGCCAACCGTAGGCGGACGATCGGCTGCTCACGAGGCAACGCGGAGAAGGGCAGTTCGAAATCGAGCGCGTCACCTACGCGCGGCAAGGACGTCTCCTTGTCAGGGACACGGGCCCAGATCTGCCGCACCAGCGGAGGCCGGCCCCGCTGATCCGGATCACCGACCTTCATGAGGACGAACGCGTGGGTCGCGATGGCGAGCAGGCAAGCCGTTGTCAGCACGATGATGGCGTGCCCGCAAAAGGCGCCGAGTTGCCGGACGCCGATGGTGGGGCCGCCGCCCGGCACGGACACCCGCCGCAGTCGAAGCGACGCGTAGGGAAGGACCAGGGCGAGGAGCGTCAGCACGAGCCCGCCGGCGCCCAATTCGAGGGCCACCATGCCGCGATGGCGCAGCGCTGACCCGGGGTCTCCGAGGGTGGGTTGGGCGAGCGCGACCGCCGCAAACAAGATGACCGTGAATGGCACCAGAGGCCCGCGCAGATGCCGGCGGACGAGCCACCCGGAGAGCGCGCCGAATGGCCTCACGAAGTGCGGTCCTCTTCCCGAAACAGCAGCTCCTCAAGCTGTTCATGGGGGACCTGGGGCCCGTCAAGGGTCACGCCGTGGGCGCTCGCGAGTTCACGCAGAGCTTGGTCGAACGCGTCCTTGTTCCCCGAGACGACGAAGCTCCGGGCGCCGACCTCGGCGAGGAGGCCGTCACGAGTCCCGGAGAACGCTGTCCGGCCACCGCGCAGGATATGAACATCGTCAGCGAGCGCGGGGACGTCGGCCAAGGCGTGGGACGCGATGACCAGGCTTCGTCCGCGTCCCCGCGCCTCAAGGCACAGGTCCTTGAGCAACCGCAAGCCGCGGGGGTCCAGCCCGGTCTGAGGCTCATCCAGGAGCCAGACCTCGGGGTCAACGGCCAGGAGGCAACCGAGCTCGAGCCGGCGCCGCATTCCCTTGCTGAACGTCCCCGCCCGTTTTTTCGCCACGGCTGTTAGCCCCACGCGGTCAAGCGCCGCCACGATGGCGTCCTTGCGTGACCCCGTGCGTCCGTACAGATCCAGGTGGAAGCCCACCGCTTCTCTTGCCGTGAGGTGTGGGGGCGGGGCCGCGACCTCCTCGAGCAACCACAGGCGGCGCCGGGCCGATGCACGGCGAGGATCTGACCCTGCGATGCGTATCCTGCCCTCCCGGGGCCTGAGCTTCCCTGAGAGCAGGGCTAGGGCGGTGCTTTTACCGGCACCATTCAGGCCGAGGAGCAGCGTAATGCGCCCCGACGCGACATCGAGGTTAAATCCTTCGAGCGCCGTCGTTCGCCCGTACGCGAACCCGAGCCCGGCGGCGGCCACTACGGGAGTTTCCATCGGCAACAGAGTAACGAGGACCGGCGTTCCTTGCTGGTATGTGCCCCCGTTCCTACGATGTGGGGCGTTGCGATTGAGGGCGGCCCGTGGGAACCATCACCATCACTTCCGGACCCGACACCGGCAAGGAGCACCCCCTAGCCGAGAGCCAAGTCATCGGACGCGCTGGGCGGTGCGCGATCACCCTGAACGACACCCGAGCATCCCGCGAGCATGCGCGGATCTACAAGAGCCGGGGGACCTACTTCGTTACCGACCTCAACTCCAAGAACGGAGTCCAGGTCAACGACCAGCCGATCAGCAAGGCACAACTCAGCCCGGGCGACCGTGTCCTGGTCGGCGAGACGTGGATGCGGATCGACTTCGAGCCAGAGCTGCCGGATGCGTCCAACGCCCCCCGGCAGGCC
This sequence comes from Planctomycetota bacterium, assembly GCA_002683135.1. Taxonomy (GTDB): domain Bacteria; phylum Planctomycetota. Next base: position 11,784 of record NYSS01000192.1, read on the forward strand.
CCCGCGGCCTCGACCGGGCGCACACCCGAGATCCAGCTTCGCGCTGCGAGCGGCGTCAGCGCCGACCCCATACGAACCCGGTCGCACGCACGTGGCAAGGGCAGTCGCTCTGGTCGTAGCGTCACCCGCACAAGCCTGGCATGGCTGCGCACCGACTTGGCGCAAGTGTCCGGTCTTTACCGCGCCATGTTGACGAGCGGGCTCGTGCTCCTGGCAGGCGGGCTCGGCTACCTCGCGTATCTCGCCGTCGTGGGTTAGCTACTTTCCCGGGCCCATCGGCGAACGGGCCGATGCCGTGGTCGTTGCCATGAAGGCGTCCGCGGCGCGATCCCACGTCCAGTTGGCGGCTCGCGACGGGCCCGCCGCGCGGAGCCGTGCGTCATCGCGGCCCTCAATCACGTCGAGGACCGCTGTGGTGAACGCGGCGACATCATCGGTCCGGCAGAGCCGGGCGGCGTCGCCGAGGACTTCTCGGTGTGCGGGCAGATCCGAGGCGACGACCGGCGCACCGCAGGCGAGCGCCTCGAGGGGAGCCATGCCGAACCCTTCCTCCCGAGCCGGGGCAATGACGCACGCGGCGTTGCGGTACAACGCCGGTAGATCCACCGTGTCGACATCGCGCAACACACGTCCGATCTCTTGACGAGGGTAGTCGGCGCGGAGGAACGCCAGCGACTCCTCGGGAAGGAACGGACCTTTCCCGACGAACACAATCGGCTGGTCGATCCCGCGCATCGCCAGGCCGACCCGAACAGCCAGACCGATATCCGGGGCCTTTCGAGCCTCGAGGTGCCCGACACACAGGAGATATGAAAGCGGGGCCAACCGGCGATCGCGCAGGGTCGGGAGGTCCGTTCCCTCTGGATCTCCGGGGCTGAACATGCTCGCATCGACCCCGTTGGGGACCACGTGCACGGGGGTGTCCATATCCGGGTACTCCCGCGCCAGTCGATCGCGGGTCGCCTCGCTCACGACGTGGATTTGTCCCACACTCTCCATACCCCTGCGGATGACACGGCGGGCGATCCGCCCGCGCCAACCGGGTTCGTCGAGGTGGCGTAGATCGTGAATCACCCCCACCGACCCAGCCCCACCAGGCCATGGGAAGCAATCGACGACCAGGCGATCATCGGTGTGTTCTGGAGCGCCGAAGCCAAACCGTCCCCGCAACCATCGGGTCAAGTAGCCGGACCCGCGGAGCCCTCGGGGAGGGGTGATGAACTCGGCGCGCGCCATCTCCGGGGCGTCGCCGAATGTGCCCTGATTGCAGACGATCCGCACGGCGACGCTTCGATCCAGGAGCCGCGGCACCAGCCCGAGGATACGCGTCCGAGTTCCGGATGGGCGCCGCCCTATCGCGGTGGCATCAAACGTCACCCGCACGTCATACCCCCTCGAGGGCCGCACGATACGCCGTGGCGGTCGCCTGTCCGCACGCTGCCCACGTGAACTTCTGAGCCCGTCGCCGCCCGCGCTCGGCGATCTCGTGGGCCTCCCCGCGATCGAGGGCCAGCATCCGCAGCCCCTCATAGATGGCGTCTTCATCGTGTGGGTCCACGAGCAAAGCGCCGTCGCCGCACACCTCGCGGAGGGCGTGGCTGTCCGAGGAGAGGACGGGCACACCGGCGGCCATCCCCTCCAGGGCCGGCAGCCCAAAACCCTCATACAACGACGGGTAAGCCATGACGGCTGCGCCCTTGAGCAACAGCGCCGCATCCTGGTCGGGGACCTGGCCCAACCAGCGTACGTGGTCGCCGATCCCCAGCTCCTCCACCATCCCGAAGACCCGTTCGTGAGCCCACCCCTTGCGGCCGATCAGAACGAGGTGTTGCTCCGGAGCGATCTCGAGCATGCGGGCGAACGCCCGGACCAGGCGCACCAGGTTTTTGCGCGGCTCGAGAGTCCCCAGGTACATGCAGTAGGGCGGCGTGAGCCCATACGCATCCAGCGCGGCGGCGACCTCGTCGGCGCTGTGCTCCTTATGGAACACCGGGTCCACGCCGAGGTACGTCACGGACACCCGCTCCGGATCCAGATCGAACGCCTCCACCAGGTCCTGTTTCGCGAACTCGGAGATCGTGATGACCCTGGACACCCCCTTGACCAGGTTCCTGACAATCTCGTGCATGTGGCGGGATTGGGTCTCGCTGACGAATCCACGGTCGCGCAGGTACGCGGTGTCGTACAAGGTCGCGATGCGTGGCGCGCCGCGCACTGGGGTCACCGCGTAATCCGTATCGTGGAACAGATCGAAGGGGCCGGTGAATGTCCTTGCGCTGATCGGGAGGACGCGTCCCAGCAGGGGGATCAATCGCGCCGGGATTGGCGCGCCACAGAACTCCGCACGCTGGGGGTCAGGCCACTCGTGCGCGGCAAGGACCTCCTTGCGGTTGCGCCAAAAGACCCCGTAAAGGCGTAATTGCAACTCGGGGTCAGCGTCGAGGAGCGCCGGGACCAAGTTCCTCACATACCTGCCGATCCCGAAGCCCTGAAAGAGCGCGGGACGGTAATCCAGTGCGACGGTCAGCAAGCCGCGGAGGATATCAGACGTCGTCGACCGTGCGGCGGAACGCCCGCCCCGTCGGGCCAAGGAAGATCATCGCTGCCCCGAGGCTTCCGCCGACGACCGCCACCGCGACGCGGGTGATTCCGTCAGGCGCGAAAGCCAAAATCACCAAGGCGAGAGCGCACGCCGGAGCGAGAGCGGCAAACGCAGGCAGCGCCCAGCCGCCCCTCCCCAAATGGCGGATCACCGTTGCGGCCGTGCAGGCCAGCACAAACGCCTCTGTCGCGGCGGTTGTCAGGGCAGCGGCCTCGAAGCCCATGCGAGGTATCAGGAGGAGATTGCCCACGACGTTGAGCGCCAATCCCGCCAGCGCAATGCGGAGCAAGGAGCCTTCCCGTCCGACCGCCAAGAGCGCGGTGCCCAAGGGCGCCGTCGCGAACACGCAAAAGAACGCAGCGCACAGCCACGCGAACGCAGGGGCAGCGTTGAGCGCGCCGCCCAGGTAGCGGCCGTCGTACAGCACGTTGAGGAGCTCAGGCGCCGCGAGGACGCCCGCGACCGCGCCCAAGGCCCCGATGCCAAGGAGGAGGACTGCCGCGTTAACGACTTGCTCACGGAACCGCTTCAGGTTCTTCACAGCCGTCGCGACGAGGACCGGCAGCACCGGCGCCATCAGGGTCCCCGGCAGCAACAAGAGTGGGTTGATCGGACGAAAGGCCGCTGCGTATGCGCCCAGCTCGGCCTCGCCTCGCATGATCCGAACGAGGACCACATCGATATGGAAATAAGTAATCTGAACGAGGACGGCGAGCCCCTGAATGAAAGCGCTCCTCAGGAGCGGCGGCAGTCCTCGATCGCGCAGAGACGGCCTCGGCCGATATCCGAGGCGACGGCACGCGATGAGCATCGTCCCCACGAGGTTGGTGACGTCTCGAAAGCAAAGGAGGGACGCGAACAGGGCCCCCGCGACCCCGAGGGTGTGCAGCAGAAAACAACCGCCAAGGACAGCCACTTGCACGACGACGCCCAGCGTCTGGATGAGCGCCTGCGATTGCCGCACCTGCATCACCACCGCGCCCAAGCCAACCGGCATGAGACAGAGCACTCCGGCCACGGCGAGCAAGATGCCCCGCCGGGCTCCGTCAGGCTCTGAGACCCCCAGGACCACCACGGCCAGGGCCCCCATGATCGCCACGAGCCAGCGCCATCCCAGGATCCCCTCGAGAACTGGCCGTTCCCGATCCGGGTCCCGTGCGATCTCTCGAGCGGCCACCGCGCCCGTGCCGAGATCAATCAGTACGTGCCCCAGCAGGAGCAAGGTGCCTATGAACGCATAGAAACCGAACGCGCTGGCATCAAGGAAACGGCCCAGGCACGCGGTGATCCCCAGGCCAATCAGCACCCGGCAGACCCACGCGCCGATTAGCCAGGATTGGCTGCGTGAGACGCGTCCCTGACCCATGGACGCATGGTAACGCTTGGACGAAAGCGATGACGGTACCTACCATGTCGACCCTTGGACCTCACACCCATCATCCTTGACGGCACCCGATTGACGCTCGAAGACGCCCTCCGCGTCGCGAACGGCGCGGGAGGGGCCGTGCGGGTCGCGGACGAGGCACGGCAAAGGGTGCGCGCATGCCGTGCTCTGGTGGACGACCTCGTCCGCAAGGGGGACACGGTCTACGGCGTGACGACGGGCTTCGGTCGGCTCAAGGACATCAACATCGAGCCTGACGACGTCCGCGCCCTTCAGCGCAACCTCTTGCTCTCCCACGCGATGGGGGTCGGACCCGACGCGTCTGCGGGGGTGGTTCGCCTGCTCATCCTCTATCGCTTGAACACCCTGCTGCAGGGACGGTCCGGTGTCCGCGAGGAGACCATTGACCAGCTCCTCGGCTTGCTCACCCGCGACGCGTTGCCTGTCGTTCCGGAGCAAGGATCGGTCGGAGCATCAGGGGATCTGGCGCCCCTCTCCCATCTGGCGTTGGTGCTTATCGGCGAAGGGGAAGCCGACGTCGACGGCGAGCGCGTCTCTGGTGCCGAAGCACTCAAACGCTCCGGTTTGCTCCCGCTCGAGTTGCAAGCCAAGGAGGGTCTCGCGCTCATCAATGGGACGCAATTCACCGCGGCTGTCGCCACGGTCGCGCTGGGGCAAGCCTGGACCCTGGCCGCCACCGCCGATATCAGCTGCGCGCTGACCATCGAGGCGCTCATGGGGAGTGACGCGCCGTTCGATGAGCGGGTCGGCCAGCTCCGCGCCCACCCTGGCCACCTTGAGGTGGCGACGAACGTTCGCCGCCTCCTCAAGGGCAGCGACATTCTCCCCAGCCACGAGGGCTGCGGCCGGGTACAGGACCCCTATTCGCTACGCTGCGCCGCCCAGGTGCAGGGCGCCGTTCGCGACGCCCTGCGTCACCTCACCGGCGTGCTGACCCGTGAGATCAACGCGGTCACGGATAACCCGTTGCTCTTCGTCGAGGATGGCCGGGTCATCTCCGCCGGAAACTTCCACGGAGAGCCCCTCGCCCTCCCCCTCGACTACTGCACGATCGCCGTATCCGAACTGGCGTCGATTTCGGAGCGACGCACAGAGAACCTGGTCAACCCGGATCTCTCGCACTTACCCCCCTTCCTCGCTGGTGGGGCACCGGGCGTCAACTCGGGCTTGATGATCGCTCAGGTCCTGGCCGCCGCCCTTGTCAGCGAGAACAAGGTCCTGAGCCACCCAGCGTCCGTGGATTCGATCCCGACGTCTGCGAACCAGGAAGATCACGTCAGCATGAGCCCCATCGCGGCGCGCCAACTCGACGCGGTCACGGTCAATGCGACCAACGTGCTGGCCGTGGAGCTGCTCTGCGGGTTCCTCGGCCTGCATTGGCGGCGCCCGCTGCGCGCCGGCGAAGGGGTCGAGGCCGCCGTCGACGTCATCGCCGAGTTCGTCGGCCCGCCGGGGGAAGACCGGGCCTTTGGCAAGGACGTCCGCGCCGTCGCACGATTGATTGGTAGCGGTCGGATCGTACGCGCCGTAGAAGCCTCCATCGGACCGATGGCCCGGGGCCGAGAAGACGGCGCTCCATAGATCTTTCCTGGTCGGGAACGGCGCAAAATCAGGAGCCCCGGGCCCACCTCTGCCGATAAGCGACACGGGCGAGAGGGGCATCGGCGGAGTGAGAAGCGGGGCAACTTCCGTGGATACAGTCACTTCCGGCAATCCCGACGGCATCCGGTGATGTCGTACTCGCGCGGATTTAGAGGAAGGGGCAATGGACCACAACGGGCGGCAGAACCAGAGCACCGATGAGCGGGCCACCAAGCGGTCGCGGCTGCTCCTCTGGATAAATGGCCTGACCGTGACCGTCTTGGCCGCCGCTGGATTGTGGGTGCGGGCGGCTCTGAGCGAGAACGCCGCGGAAAGCACGCGCCTGAGGGTAGAGGTTGCACACGCGCGCTTTGTCGGCACGCGGGCCGCCCAGGACGCCGCGCGCCAGCTCCGAGACGTGGTCACCGGTACGACCGATCGGATAGAGGAGATGCAGGCTGACCTGGCCGCAGGGAGGGCAGATCGCGAGCAGCTCGTCACGAGTCGAGAGAAGCTCCTCCTCGCCATCGCCGAACGACAGAACGCCGCACGAGACGCAGCCGTAGCGCAGATGGGTGCCCGGATGAAGGACCTGGACTCGCGCCTGGCGGAGCGGTTCGACAAGATGAAGATGGCGTTCGAGGACGACCGGGCCGCGTTCCACAAGATCCAAAGCCAATGGGACGCGTCCATCTTCTTGGTGCACGCCCGGTTCATATACAAGACACGTGAAGCCGAGGGCGTCGAACAGGAACATGTGGGCACCGGCTGGGGCACGGGTTTCGTGATGTCCCGGGATGGCTACATCGTCACCAACAA
>NYSS01000193.1 GCA_002683135.1 Planctomycetota bacterium
GCCATTGATCAGGCGATTCGGCTAGGGGTGATGGAGGATGATCTCCTCACTCTAGATAAAGGTTTAGAAACCGTCGTTGGTCCGAGGGGGGTCATATTGTCTGGTGGACAGATGCAACGTGCTGCTGCCGCACGCATGTTTATCCGTCAGGCTGAACTCTACGTCTTCGACGATCTATCGTCAGCACTGGACGTAGAAACAGAACAAAAACTATGGAAACGCGTTTTTGCTACGGCTGAAACAGAGGTCTCTGGCCGTCGGGCCACCTGCCTAGTGGTTTCACACCGAAGACCCGCGCTGCAGAGGGCCGACCAGATTGTCGTTTTGAAGGACGGAGCAGTCGAAGCGGTAGGGAAGTTGGATGATCTTTTGCAGACTAGCCCTGAAATGCAAAGCCTCTGGGCAGGGGATTTGAGTTATAATCAAGGTAGAAATACCTGAGCGTGAGCGTATTGCTAAAAAATGGAGGATAGGGATACAATGCACATGCAGCGGATAAAAGTGAATTTGATTGTCGTTGGAATAGCGCTGATGGGTATTCTGTTGGCAACTATAGCCCGGGCTAATCCTGCTACTGATGGACTGGTCGGTTACTGGTCGTTCGACGAAGGCAAAGGAAAAGTTGCAACCGATGTATCAGGTAATAAACTGGACGGTAAGCTTGCCGGCAATCCCAAATGGGTCGATGGAAAATTTGGCAAAGCCCTCGAATTCGATGGTAAAACCGAACACGTTGTGGTGGCGGATAACGACAAACTCGATTTTACCAAAAAGCTGACCTTTATGGCTTGGTTCAACCCAAGTGCGGTCTTAACCAAGCGGCGAATGATGGTCAAAAATAACTCAATCTTCGTTATTTTTGATTTTGGTGGTGATGGGATTGAGTTGCTGGTCAAACCCGACAATACTTTTGCCGAATCGAACACCACCAACTGGAAAGTTGGCCAATGGTACCACTTCGCTGGTACTTTCGACGGCAAGACAATGAAAGTCTATATTAATGGAAAGTTGGACGGCGAAGCCAAAAATAGTGTGCCCATTGCGCCTTCCGATCTGGAACTGTGGATTGGAGGTGACGATTTTGGCCGCCCCACCGACTTTTTCCCTGGCATTATTGACGAGGTTCGAATCTACGATAAAACTCTGTCTGCCGCCGATGTCCAAAAAGTAATGGATACACCTCAAGTCGTTGATATTCGAGACAAGTTAACCATCTGCTGGGCCCAGATCAGAAGCGATTAGCTGAATGAAGTCAGACCAGTGGTCTTACTTCATTCGCATTTCGTAGTCTTGCAGCATAGCCTCAATCTTAGCATTTGATAGACGGTTGATTCGCCGCTTTTCCTCGTGTTTATCTATCAGTGTTTCGGCCAAGTAAAAAAGGTGGTTAAAAAGAAAGTAGCCAAGGCCAAAAATCCTTTGGCCCATAATGCACTCTCTACAACTAGCAAATAGATTATACTAATAACCGCCGTTCCTAATGTCATTTAATTTCCACCTCTCGAATGATATAACGAAAGGCAGTTAGTTCGTCGCTCCATTGTAGTGGCAGTGGCGATGTTTTGTACAGGAAGTGATAAAACGACTACTAGGATCAAAAGAGGATGTCGATTACGCATCGGTTCCTATCCCAATTTTTTTAGCAGCAGGAGATCTAACGTAAGGTGTGGTCCATTTGCCCGGAGACTTGAGTCGATTCGCGATGAATGTGGCAGTGCGGCACTAATGTGGTAGATCTACCTTCGGCTGCGGTCGGAGGAAATTAGTAAGTTCGGAACTGGATACCTGAGAGAATTTCAGGCCACGTCTTGGTCTTTGTATTGAAGTTGGTAGAGTCGATAGTACAATCCCCGTTGACGGAGGAGTTCGTTGTGCGTACCGGCTTCTTGCAACTGCCCCCGGTGCATAACCAGGATCTTATCAGCGTTTTGGATAGTTGATAGACGATGGGCGATGGCGATGGTGGTTCGGTCTCTCATCAACCGTGCCAGAGCATCCTGAATCAGTTGCTCGGTTTCAGTGTCCACACTCGAAGTGGCTTCGTCCAAAATCAAGATGGCTGGATCGTGGGCCAAAGCGCGGGCAAAGGCGACCAACTGTTTTTGCCCTACTGATAATCCACTTCCGCCCTCTTTCACTTCCGTCTGATATTGGTCAGGCATCTGAGAAACAAAGTGATCTAAATGGACCTCTTTGGCAACAGAGGTAACTTGTTGAGCAGAAATTTGTGGATTCTTTAAACTGATATTATTCTCAATGTTACCGCTAAATAAAAAAATATCTTGTTGGATTAGGCCTATTTGCCGGCGGAGAACCTCCATTTGAAGCGTTCGGATATCTTGTCCATCAATTAGGATTTCCCCCCGATTAACTTCATAAAAACGACACAATAGATTGATGATCGAAGTTTTTCCAGCTCCAGTTGCTCCGACAATTGCGACTTTCTCTCCTGCCTTGATTTCAAAAGAGATATCACGAAGCACATAGTCGTCTGGGTTGTAGGCAAACCAAACATGACGAAACTTGATTGCACCTGGTGTTGTTGGATCGACCGATTCAGGCTGCGCAATTTGAACTTTTGTCCTCGAACCTAATTTGGGGGAATCTACGATTTTAGGTTGGGTGTCCAGTAAATCGAACACCCGTTCGGAGGAGGCCATTGCATTTTGGAAGATGGTATATTTCTCGCTCAGTTCCCGGATCGGCCAAAATAGGCGTTGGGCATACTGGAGAAAGGCGATCAGTGCACCGAAGGTTAGCGTGTTTTGAATGATTTGGCCGCAACCATACCAGATGACCACCGAGGTAGCCAAGGCAGCCGTCACCTCGATCATAGGGAAGAAAACCGAAAAGTAAAAAATTGCCCGGATACTGGCTCCAAAGTACTCTTGGTTTCTCCGGTCAAACTGCCTAAAATTACGCTGTTCACGCGTAAAGAGTTGGATGGTCGTCATGCCACTAAGACTTTCCTGCAAAAAGGAGTTGATCTGTGCCAGGAACTTTCGTTGATCGCGAAAAGCGCGGCGAGAGTAGATCTGGTAAACGGTGGTTATACCGAAGATAATCGGAAATACCACAAAAGTAGCCAAAGCCAACTGCCAGTTAATCTGGAGCATGACACCGATAATGCCAAAAACTGTCAGTAGGTTAGCGAAAACGGTAATAATCCCATAAGCATACAACTCGTTCAGACGGGTGATATCACCCATGACACGTGTCATCAGCCGTCCCACCGGGGTGCGGTCAAAGAAGCCGATCCCCAGTTTCTGTAAATGAGAAAACACCTGGTTGCGGAGGTCGTAGGTGATCTTCTTACCTAGCATCTCGAGACGGAAGGTTTCAATGTAGGCGAAAAAAAACTCCAGTATGACCAGTCCGACGAGAATCCCAATGATGTTTTTTAGACCATCCAGTTGGCGGGGCCGAATATGGTTGTCAATAGCGATTTTGATCAGGTAAGGAGTAGCCAGACGAGTAGCGGTCGCCAAAACGGTCACCAACATAATCATGATCACCTCTAGCTGATACGGCTTCAGGTACCGGATCAATCGTTGCATCAAGACATGGTCGTAAACCTTACTAAGTTCGTCTTCTTCTTCACTATATTCGTGTAAAGTACCGTGCATTAATTAGATAGTCTCCATTGTTTCTATCTCTTCGGCCAGCAACTGGCGTTGATGGATCTTGGCGTAGTGGCTATCCTGTGCTAGCAGTTCGAGGTGCGTCCCTCGTTCGACAATTTCTCCATCTTCCAGGATAACAATTAGATCTGCGGACTTGACTGTTGAGACACGATGGGAAATGATAATCGTTGTGCTGTCGGTCATTACCTGAGCCAAACGTTGCAAAATCGTATCTTCGGTATGGGTATCAACACTGGCAAAAGCATCATCTAAAATCAGAATCTTCGGTTGCGTTAGAATGGCCCGGGCAATGGCGGTTCGCTGCCTCTGGCCACCGGAAAGAGTTTTGCCTTTCTCACCGACGAAAGTTTCCAGTTGGTCAGGGAACTCATCAATTTGTGACAGCAGATCTACGCTGTGTGCTGAGTCTTTAATCTCGGCTTCTGAGGCGATATCTACACCGAACGCAATATTGTTTTTCAGTAAATCGGAAAATAAGAAGGCTTCTTGTTGTACCACACCGATCTGGGATCTCAACATCTTTAGCGGAAGTTGGCTGATGTCAATTCCGTCGATGAACAGAGACCCAACTTCCACGTTAAAGATACGGGGAATCAGGTTGGCCAACGTCGATTTCCCAGATCCGGTACTACCGATAATGGCGACTGTTGTACCGGCCGTAATCTTAAGGTTAATGTTCTTCAGAATTGGTGGTAGATTGGGATAGGAAAAGGTCAAATTTCGAAATTCGACTTCCCCTCTAATTTGGCTGATATCGTGTCGAACGTCCGGTCCATCCGTAATCAGGGGTGGAGTGTCCAGGATAGCGTAAATCCGATCCATTGAGGCCGATCCCTGTGCAAAACGGTTAATGATAAAACCCAACATGATCATCGGCCGGGTCAACATAGCCAGGTAAGCGGTAAAGGCCACAAAATCGCCAATAGTGATTTTACCTTCCACCACATGGATACCACCGACCCACAGTAAAATGATAGTCCCAATACCGGGTAATAGGCGAAATAAGGGGAATAAGATCGCTTCAAGTCGATAGAAAACCCGATTTAGATCGACAAAGTGTTGACTCCGTTGGTCAAAATCCTGAAGTTCTCGTTGCTCCAGATTATAGGCTTTGACAATTCTTGTGCCCAACAGATTTTCTTGAACTTTGGTGTTCATGTCGGCAAATCCCTCTTGGATTGCCTCGTACATATTGTGCAGACGACCTGTCATCTGTTGAACCAAAATTGCCAATAGAGGGTAAGGCAGAAGGGCCAGCAGTGTTAGCTTGGCATCAATCCAGAGCATAATCACCAGGGCCATAAAAAAGAAGACTGTCGAATCCACCATAAAAACAATGGCGAATCCGATCAAGCGTCGAATTGACTCCAGGTCATTGGTAGCACGCGACATCAAATCACCCGTACTCTCATCATCAAAATAGGACTTGGGCATTTTTTGGAGATGTTGAAAAAGATTGTTTCTGAGGTCGTACTCGATCCGAACAGCTAAGCCACCGATCAAACGTCGATAGCCGAAACGGAAAACTCCGGCCACTAAAGCTAATCCTAACAGGACGGTGGCATAGTAAGTAATTTCACTTATGGTAGCAAGGTTTTCCTCAAGATTGTTGATCACTAATTTCAAGATCCAGGGGCTGACCAGAATTGCGACATTGGTCAGGAAGACCATCACCGTACAGACGAAGATCATCCATTTATGTTGTGCAGCGTAGTGAGCCAATCGCTTTAGGTTGCGGATATGAGGCTCCTGGTTGGGAGAGGTGGTATTGTTAAGGGGGTGACAAAGGTTGGATTGGGCCTTTGCAAGGCAGATTAGATCCGTCTAGTTGAGGTGAAAACGGTTTCTTCTAATATAGTCTGGCGTACCCATTTACAGATTAGCACCGTTACTCTACTTTGTGCGCAGGATACCAAAGTTA
>NYSS01000194.1 GCA_002683135.1 Planctomycetota bacterium
AAGAATATCGTTGACTCGTCAAATAGCGAAAACCAGAAAAAAAGCTGGTATCTGGTTCATATATCGGTTTTTCGCCCCCCAGTCCCGTTAATCGCGATTGGCCGAATGTGGCGCCGGAGCGGAATCGCTTTGGATGCACTGCGGTGACCGGTTGTTTGAGACGAGTGCACCTCGCGCCCTCGGCCACAACCGTTGCCATCGCATCCACTTCGCGTAAGAATATCGAAGATGAACCGCTTATTACTCACAACGATGATTTGTTTAGCATTGAGTCTTACCGGCGCGGAGCCGGGACCGCTGGTGATTGTCGGCGGAGGATCGACGCCGGCTAGCGTTCATCGCACCTTGCTGGAGATTAGCGGAGGCAAACAGGCGATCATCGCCGTACTGCCTCAAGCTTCGAGTCGTGCCGAGCGTGGCCAGTCATCGGTAGAATTATTTCTTAAGCTTGGCGCGAAAGAGGCCTACATTGTCAGATTCGACGATTCTGCCAAATCCAAGAATCTGATCGACAAAGCAACTGCCGTCTGGTTCCCCGGCGGAAGTCAGGCACAGCTTTACGAAGAGATTTCCAAAGCGGGCTTGATCGATCATCTGCAAGCTCGCCACAAATCCGGTATTCCGTTTGGCGGTACGAGTGCGGGGGCGGCGATCATGTCCGAGCGAATGATCCCGCGAGCACCCGAGGAACGACAGTTGATCATTGGCAATACGCCAATTCAAAAAGGTCTGGGGTTAGTACCCGAACTCATCCTCGACCAACATTTTATTGCCCGAGCGCGAACTAGCCGTTTATTGAGCGCGGTCCTGGACCAACCAGATCTCATTGGTGTCGGGATCGGAGAATCGACTGCGATCGTCGTACGAGATGGCCAGTTCCGCGTCATCGGTACTGGCAGCGTGGTGATCATCGACGCCCGGAAATCGACGATCCACATCGGCAAACCGCAGATGCTGCAAAGCGGATCGAATATCGACTTGCACATTTTGAAGTCCGGCCAGCGGTTTCGGTATAAATGAGAGTGACCGTGCGGCATCTTTGCTAGGAGTTTTGCAGTGGAATCCGAATCCAAATCGTCCGGGGTCGCCAGCTATGAGCAGGTGGACGATGAATACCTTAAACGCCGTAAGCTACGCAAGAACGCCGGTTGGATTCTGCTCTGGGCACTTGGAGTCGGCGCGGTCATCTCCGGCGATTTCGCCGGTTGGAATACGGGTTTAAAACACGGCGGATTCTGGGGTCTGGCCATTGCCACACTCCTGATGGCTGTCATGTACGTCTGCATGGTATTCACCATTGCAGAACTGTCGGCGGCACTACCGCACGCCGGCGGCTTCTTCTCGTTTACTCGAAATGCACTCGGACCGACCGGCGGTTTCATTTGCGGACTGACTGACACTATTGAATACGTCATCACTCCGGCCGTGATCGTGTTCTTCATCGGCAGTTATATGCAGAAACTCGTAGACGGCGTGCCGGGGCTGGAAAGCGTCCCTAGTTTCGTTTGGTGGCTGTTGTTTTATGCGATGTTCGTTGCCATCAACATTCGCGGCGTCGAGCTAACTTTGCGAGTCGGTCTAGTGGTCACCGGAATTGCGATGGCCGTCTTGATTGTGTTTTATGTCAGCGCACCATTAGTCGGCGCATTTAATTGGGATCTGTTGTTTAACATTGAGCCGGACCCAGGGCATTCGAAAACGGGACTTCCGCATGGCATTTGGGGGATCTTCACTGCATTGCCATTTGCGATCTGGTTCTATCTGGCGATTGAACAATTGCCGTTAGCCGCCGAAGAAGCTCACGACGTCGTCCGCGACATGCCCAAGGCGCTGGTCTTCGGCATCTTGACATTGTTGGTATTGTCACTGTTTACCTTGGTCATTAACACGGGTGTGGGTGGTGGAGCTAAAGCCATTGGAGAGTCTGATGCACCTTTGGGCGAAGGCTTTGAAGCCGTTTTCGGAATCAGTTCCACTAGCAAAGTGCTCATCTTGATCGCGATCACCGGCTTGATCGCCAGCTTTCATACCATCATTTATGCCTATGGCCGAGTCCTGTTTGCACTCTCGCGAGCTGGATATCTGCCTCGATGGATTTCGCTCACAGGGAAGACCCAGACTCCGTATATGGCTCTGATCCTCGGTGCTGCGGTTGGATTATTATGCACCCTCGCACTCCAGTTTTTCGAGAAAACGGGAGTCGGTGCAGCGCTGCTGAATATGGCAGTTTTTGGTGCGGTCATTTCCTATTCTCTGGTGATGCTCAGCTTTATCATCCTTCGCATCCGACGGCCCGAGCTACCTCGTCCCTACCGCAGTCCGTTGGGAATCCCAGGCGCTGCGATCGGCGGTATTTTGTCACTGATCGCACTACTGGCAACGTTTGCCGTCGAAGCTTATCGACCTGCCGTGGTCGGCGTCGTACTGTTCTTGATCGCCGGAACCATTTACTTTTTGTTGTACAGCCGTCATCGTCTGGTCGCTCAAGCACCCGAAGAGGAGAATGCGTTAATCGCCGAAGCCGAACGCGAACTCGCTCATCGATAGAATTGGAACTCAAGATGTTAAACGTAAGCCAATTGCAAGAAGCCGCCGCCAGCGGCGACATTGAAACCGTACTGGTGGTTTTTACGGATTGCTATGGCCGTTTTGTGGGAAAACGATTCGACGCGAATTTCTTCGTCGACAAAGTTGCCGAAAACGGAACCCACGCCTGCGACTACCTGCTAACCGTAGACATGGAAATGAGCCCCGTGCCTGGTTATGCCACCGCTAATTGGGATCGAGGATACGGCGACTTTCACCTCGTTCCCGATTTCAACACGTTGCGGATCGCCAGTTGGCTAGTTCGAACGGCCATGGTGTTGTGTGATGTCGTGGATCCAAAATCACATCAGCCGGTGGCTTGCGCGCCGCGGTCGATGCTCCGTCGGCAGTTGGATCGAGCGTCGGCGGCTGATTTACAAGCCATGGCGGGTTCCGAATTGGAGTACTACATTTTTGATACGACCTATCGCGACGCCTGGGAAACCGGTTTTGCCGAAGACTCGCTGAAACACGCCGGTTGGTATATCGAAGACTATCACGCCTTACAGGGCACGCGTGAGGAACCATTCAACGCCGCCGTTCGCCGACACTTGAGCCAATCGGGGGTTCCCGTCGAATGTACGAAAGGAGAATGGGGAAAAGGCCAGCATGAACTCAATGTCCAATACTCCGAAATCCTCAACATGGCGGACAACCACGCCATTTACAAACAATGCCTCAAAGAAGTCGCCGATCAACAAGGCATCAGCGTCACGTTCATGGCAAAGTACTCGCACGAACATGCCGGCTCGAGCTGCCATGTGCATATCAGTCTTTGGCAGGATGGCCAAAACGCATTCGTCGGCGATTCAACTTTGGGGGACATCAACTGTTCCGATACGTTTCGGCACTTCTTGGCCGGCTGGATCGCGCATGTTCCTGAGATGATGGTGATGTACGCGCCAACCGTGAATTCGTATAAAAGATATCAAGTCGGCTCGTGGGCACCGACACGCATTGGCTGGAGCGGTGATAATCGCACGGCTGGGTTCCGAGTGGTCGGTAGCGGGTCCGGTTTACGAATCGAATGCCGAATCCCTGGTGCCGATTGCAATCCCTATCTCACGTACGCCGCGGCGCTCGCCTCAGGCTTGGACGGCATCGCACAAAAACTCGAGCCGCCGCCAATGTTCGACGGCAATGTCTATCAAGCCGAAGAACTTCTCCACGTACCAACGACGCTTGGTCAAGCCACCGACTTGTTCGAAGCAAGCGCGTTCACACGCGAGGCACTGAGCGACGAAGTCGTGGATCATTACGTTCATTTTTTCCGCACGGAACAAGCGGCTTTCGATCAAGCGGTTACCGATTGGGAAAAACGACGTTATTTCGAGCGAATTTGAGCGACTCACTTCACCAATCTCACCTTCGAAAAAAACCGACCATGACACGGCCAATCATCGGGATCACAACCTACGGTCAGGATGAAGATCTTCAGTTCAAGATCCCGCGGCAATATGTAGATTGCGTGCGTCGAGCCGGTGGCTTGCCGTGGTTACTGCCGCCCGGCGAAGTGGATCTGGATGATTTCTTCGCTGCAATCGACGGATTGATCCTGGCAGGAGGTGGCGACCTCAATCCGGAACATTATCAAGGTCAATCCCATTCCAGCATTTACATGCTGGACGCCGAACGCGACACGATGGAATTGCAAATCGCTAAAACGGCGATTGCGACCAAAATGCCGACGCTGGCAATCTGTCGCGGAGTACAAGTGGTCAACGTCGCTTTAGGCGGCACATTATTCGAACACTTACCCGACGTCGTCGGTAACGCAGTCGTGCACCGGCTACCGCCACGCGAACCAACCGAACATCCGATCCGTGTTCTGCCTGAGTCCCGCTTGGCAAAGATCCTCACCGCGACCGATTTTTCGGCAGCTTCCTGGCATCATCAAGCGATTCGGGATATTGGACCGGGACTCGAACCTGTCGCATTCGCTCCCGACAACACAATCGAAGCGGTCGAACTGCAAGGGCATCCGTGGTTAATCGGCGTGCAATGGCACCCGGAATTAACCGCCGCAACCGATACGATTCAACAGAAACTGTTCAACGAATTTGTGATTGCAATCAAAGGCCTTCGAGAAAACTTACGAGGAAGTGCATGAGATTAAAAGATAAAGTAGCTGTCATTACCGGAGCGGCCAGCGGGATTGGTCGTCAGTCGGCGATACGATTCGCCTCTGAAGGAGCTCACATCGTCGCCGTCGATCTAAATCGGCAAGCAGGTGAAGAAACGGCTGAACAAGTTGAAGCCAATGGCGGTAAGGCGATCTTTGTGGAAGCGGATGTTTCAAAGGCCAGCGATTGCCAACGAATGGTTGTCGCTGCGGAAGAGTCGTTCGGAAAACTGAATGTGATGTTCAACAATGCCGGGATCATGCTAGGGGAGGACGGCGACGCGGAAAGCACGACCGAATCTGTCTGGGAAAAGACGATGGCGGTTAATCTGCGAGGTGTCTTTTTAGGTTGCAAATACGGCATTCCGGCGATTCGACGCGCCGGCGGTGGCTCGATCATCAATACCGCCTCCTTTGTTGCTTTGATGGGAGCGGCGACACCGCAGATCGCTTATACGGCCAGTAAGGGCGGGGTACTGGCGATGACTCGAGAATTGGCCATGATCCATGCCCGCGAGAATATTCGAGTCAATGCGCTATGTCCGGGCCCGCTACATACCGAACTCTTGATGAACTTCCTGGACACCGAAGCAAAACGGAATCGCCGATTAGTTCATTTGCCGATGGGTCGTTTCGGTGAAGCGAAGGAAATGGCCGAAGCGGCGGTCTTTCTGGCCTCCGATGAATCGTCTTATATCACCGGCACAGATTTTCTAGTCGACGGAGGACTCACTGCCGCATACGTGACACCAGAATAAAACAATGACATCAACGCGGTTTCGTGGCAAAAAAAGCGTACAGTCCCTTCGGCAATGAAAATTGACCGTACACGCAGCTGACGGATACCGCAAAACCAATTCGCTCCAATGATCGCACGATGTCGTCCGGCTCAATGAGTTCCAGCTGATGAACTTCGTGACTTCGGCGATAAAAATCACCTTCCCGGCGTAGCGAAATAATGTTTCTGGTGAGTCGCCGTTTTTCCTCATTAACATCCGACTCCACCAGACAGATCCAATCATCGCCTTCAAAGTAGGTCTTGGCAGGACTCGGAATCGGAGCACGATCGCTCGCAGCCATATCGAATATCAATTGGCCGCCAGGAACGAGCGCCTTAAAGATGCGATAAAATAGATCTGCTCGAGCTGCCTGAGTGTTTTCGGAATCGAATTGATAACCGAAAATCTCCCCGACGCCAGTGACAGCGATGCAAGTCGGAATCTCTACAGTGACAAACGAACCGATTTGGAA
>NYSS01000195.1 GCA_002683135.1 Planctomycetota bacterium
CCCGCCTACGCCAGGTGATGACGTTTGCGTAGTTGTGAGCGGCCCAGGACCAGGTCGTCCCAATGTGACGGTGTTCGTCAACGGTGCGGCTCAGCCGTTGACGTCCACGGCGGAGATCCCCGGCACTGTTCTCACTGAGTGCTTCACGGTGCCTGCCAACACCTATTCGCTTGAGATTCAGGCGTACCAGGCGCCATGCCCACTGCAGAGCCTGGCCTGGTCGTTTTGAGGCCCTCGCGCCTCGCCGCTTCGAGGACTACGCTGGGCGCCGCATTCCCGTCAGGTAGCGAAAACGCATCAAACGCAACACAGAGGCGACACCCATGGACAGGCTCTCACGTCGCGGTTTCCTCTTCGCGTCGACCGGCGCGGCCGCAGGTAGTTTCGTTGTCACCGGTCTCCCCGAAGCCGACGAGCGTCTTGAACCGGCGAAGAGCGGCCTGATCACCGGCCGACCCAAACCCCTGCGCTACGCGTCCATCCCCGGCTTCCTCAGCGCCGAACAGATCGCGCCGCATCACACCGCTCATTACGGCGGCGCCCTGCGCGGCTACGGCGCCGCAGACGCGAAGCTGCAAGGGAGCATCGTCGAAGGCAGCGCAATCGACTCGAGCGCCTACGGGGCGATCCAGCGGGCCAGAGCAACCAAAGGCAACAGCGTGCTCCTGCATGAACTGTACTTCGACGCGATGGTCCCCAAGACGGTCGCTCCGACCGCTGAACTGCGCGGCGCCATCGAGAAGCGCTTCGGGTCCCTCGACAAATGGGCCGCCGACTTTCAGGCCAGCGCCAAGGCCGCCGCCGGATGGGCCATGCTCGCGTTCCACCCGGTCAACGGCAAGCTCTACAACGTGGTCAGCGATGCACACGCCATGGGCCCGCTCTGGATGGCCACGCCCCTTCTCGTCATCGACGTCTACGAACACGCGTTCTATGTCGACTACAAGAACCGCAAGGCGCAGTACGTCGAGAAGTTCATGGATCACATCGACTGGAAGGAAGTGAACCGCAGGTACAAAGACGCCAGCTGACAAGGCGTTGGGCGCCGACGTCGATTACCGGGCCTTGCGGTCCCAGGGCTGGGCCGGCAGGGGGTCGTAGCGGGGGTGGGCGTCTCGAGCGGGGAAGGTGGCTGCGGCGGCCACGAGGCGATCACGGGCCTTCACCGCGTCCGGACGTTCGGAGGCCATCAGGTTGTGCTGCTCTTCCGGGTCGACGCGCAGATCGTGAAGGCGGGTCGGGCTGCCGTCGGTGACCCAGAGCTTGAAGCGAGCGTCGCGCAAGACGCGGTCGGCGCGGGGTCGGGCGGGGACGACCCGTCCGTCCTGCTGCCGCGCCACGCCGCCACCCATGGCCATGATCCAGTCGCGGCGTCCCTTGTTGCCGAAGCCGAGCAAGGGGTCGACCAGAGAATGCCCGTCGACGTGATGGCCCTTCGGCGCCGACGCGCCCGCCAGCTCCAAAAGGGTCGGGTACAGGTCGGTGAAGTCGGTGAGCGCCGGGACCACCCGCCCCGCCGGGACCTGCCCGGGCCAGCGAGCGAAGAACGGCGCCCTGCAGCCCGCCTCGCGCATGCGACCCTTGCCGCCCTTGACGTCGCGGTCGCCGAGACGGCCCGTGATGCCACCGGCGGTCCCGTTGTCCGTGGTGAAGACGACCAGGGTCCGGCGCGCCAGCCCCAGGTCGTCGATCGCACCGAGCAGCCGACCCACCAGGTGATCGGTGTAGCGGACCATGGCCCGGTGCCGTGGCATCTTGCCCTTCGCTTCCGGGTCCAGGGGCGTCGGTATCAACGGCCCGTGGGTCAGGGCCATCGGGTAATAGAGCAGCATGGGCTCGTCCTTGTGCTGCTTCATGAACGAGATGAGGAAGTCGGTGTAGAGGTCCGGTCCGAACGCGCCCTTGTGTAGCTTGCTGCCGCCCTTCGTGTGGACGTAGGGGTCCTGGTAGCGGGCGTTGCTCTTCGGGTTACCGCCCTCTCCACCCGTCCACATGCACCAGTCCTCGAAGCCGTGGGCGGCGAGGACGTCCGGTTGCACCCGGAAGTCGTTGATCTGCCACTTGCCGGCGATGGCCGTGCGGTAGCCCGCCGCGCGCAGCGCCTGGGCGAAGGTGGGGTTGTGCTTGGGATCGAAGTGGCAGCCCGCGCCCCACCGTGGGACGTCCCAGTGATTCACCCAGCCGTGCCGGAACGGGTACTGGCCGGTGAGCAGCGTCACCCGGGTCGGCGTGCACTTGGGCATGGAGTACGCGTTGGTGAACCGCGCGCCATCGTGCGCGATGCTGTCGATGTGCGGTGTCTCGAAGCCACCGCCGCACGCCGAGATCCACTCGGGCCCCAGGTCGTCCACCATCATCAGCAGCAGGTTGGGCTTGGGCGCCTCCTGCTTCTTGAAGTACTTCTCGCGGATCCACTCGGGCTGGTGGCGGTCGGGCTTGCGCTTGCGACCGGTGAGGTCGATCTCCATGGAGCGGGGCCGCTTCACCTTCAAGGGGTGCGGATCAGCCATCCGCTGATGCCAGTCGCCGAGCAGCTTGGAGAGCTGCGCGCGGCGCTCCTTGTGCTCGGGGCGCGTGGCCAGGTTGACGAGCTCGTCCGGATCCTCCTGCAGGTCGAACAGCTGCTCGTGGTCGATCAGCGGGTAGCGGATCAGCTTGTAGCGGTCGTCCCGCACCGCGCGCATCTTGTTCTCATAGGTCAGGTAGACGCTGTCGCGCACGCGCTCCGATGTGCCGGTCCATACCGGTCGTAGGTTCTTGCCCTCGACGCCGTCCGGGGCCTTCACGCCGGCGACGTCGAGCAGGGTCGGCATGAGGTCGTAGAGGTAGGTGAACGCCCGGGAGCTGCCCTGCGGGACGCCCGGCCCGGCGATGACCAGCGGGCAGCCCATGGAGTGTTCGTAGACGCTCTGCTTGCCGAGCAGCCCGTGGCTGCCCACCGCCAACCCGTGGTCGGCGGCGAACACCACGATGGTGTCTTTGGTGCGCCCCGTACGCTCGAGCGCCTGCAGCAGACGCCCGATCTGGTCGTCCATGTGGGTGATGAGCCCGTAGTACTCGCAGAGTTGATCGCTGACGACGCTCCTGGTGCGCGGCCACGCCGCCAGGCTCTCATCACGCCCGGTCATCCAGCCGTTGTGAAACGGGTGCTGCGGCATGAAGTTCTTCGGCAGGGGAGGGCGCGCCTCGTAGTACATCTTGCGGTAGGGCTCGGGGGGCTGGCGCGGGTCGTGGGGCGCGGTGAAGGCGACGTATGCGAAGAACGGGTCCTCCGCGTCGCCGCGCCCCTCCAGGAACGCGATCGTCTCGTCGACGAACAGCGCGCTGGAGAACTTCTTGGCCGTACGGCGCTTGGTGAACGTGCCGTCCGCCTTGACGTCCTGGATCGGTACCTTGGTGTGGTCGGACATGCCGCCGAGCATGACCGCCCTGCCCTTGCGGAACGTCTTGAGGAACGATGGCCCGCCGTTGTGCCACTTGCCCGTCCCGAACGTGTCGTATCCCGATTGCCCCAACACCTGGCCCAGCGTCGGGATGCCCTGCAACTTCATGTTGACCCGGTAGAGCGATCGCCCGCTCATGAGCATGGCACGGGATGGCTGACACACCGCGCCGTGGATCGAGCCCATGCAGTAATTGCGCTCGAAGCGGAAGCCCCGCTTCACCAGCGTGTCGATGTGAGGGGTCTTGATATGCGGATTGCCGAACGATCCGATGGCGTCCGGTCGCAGGTCATCCGCGAACAGGAAGAGGACGTTCGGTCGCTGCGCTTCCTGGGCGGAGAGCGTCGCGGCGCAGAGCGAAATCCAGAGGGTGTATATGGCGCGCATGATCGCGCCAGCGTAGGAGAAGCGCCGATGTCACGCAAAGCCCGTACTCCGTCGCGAAGGGTGGCGCCGTCCTCCCGTTCATCGGTTCGTTTTCCCGGGCGGCGGGTTCAGCTCCGCGTCGTCCGTCTTCGCTCCCAGGCTCATGAACAGCCGCGCCCGACAGCGTCGGTCAGCGAGGAGCAGGGTTCCGGGCATCGCGATCTTCATGTGCACGGGGTGCTGATCGCGGGAAATGCCCGCATCGGCTGAGCGGAGCAGCCTCGGGAGGCCGGCGCATGGCCGGACTCGGCCCCGCTTGCTCGGGTACGCCGCCGCCGGGATTCCCGCTTCGAGCCGGTTATTCCTCGATTTATGGGCGGGACGGCGGAGGCAGTGTGCCGTATTGCCACACCCTCAGTGGGGGGGGGAGGTTTTTTCGGTGTCGCGATAGAGGCAGAGGGGGCACAATAGAGCCTCTAACCCCAGTGTCCCCCCCGATGGAGGTCGTTTGCCATGCGCCGTTTCGCCGTCGCCATGCTGCTTTGTGCTGCCAGTGTCAGCGCCCAACCGCTCCTGCCGATCCCGGGCGGTTCGCTCGTTTTCACCGAGTCGAACCCGCCTGCGGTGAATCTGTTTGACCCGCTCACGCTGAGCGTCACGCCCCTGACGACGCCGACCTCAGCCGCGTCGCTGGTGGTGCCGTCAGGCATCTGTGTCAGCACCAACCGAGATATCATCTTCGGTGACTTCACCGGGGTCTCGATCTATCGCATCGACGCCCTCGGCACGATGACGACCCTCACCACCGGCCTGCTCAACAACGTTGTCCGGCTCATCGAGGATTACAACGGGGACATCATCTTCACCGGCAACGCGCTCATTTACGCGCCGAGCTCCGTGATGCGTCTGGATACTCTCGGTCTCGTGACGACCGTCGCCGTCCTCGTAGGCAACCCCTTCGCGATTGCCCTCGAGCCGACCGGCAATTTCCCCACGGGCGATTACGTCATAACCTTGCCTTTGCAGGGTGAACTGCAGCGCGTTGATCCCGCGGGCGGTATCACGACCCTGGCCACCGGCATATCGTTCCCGACCGGCGTTGCCCATTTCCCCAATGGCGATTACGCGGTGGCCGCGGCGGGGACTGACGACCTGCTTCGTGTCCCGGCCGGTGGTGGGACACCGACCGTGTGGGTCCCGGGCAGCAGCTTCGGCAACATCAAGGATGTGGTCGCCGACGGCCAGGGCGGCTTCTACGTGTCCGAGGCGGGTGGGCTCACCGGCAACCGCCTGCAGCACGTCGACGCGGGCGGCAACGTGAGTTTGCTCGCCGGCAACGGTGCGTTCCAGGGCTTGTACCTGCAGTGCGCCAACGTCGCTGCCTCGGTGATCGCGCCGCCCGTCGCCGGCACCGGTCTCAACGGGCTGTGGGGCCTCACGCTGGACTTCCCGGGCAACCCCGGCGGCCAGTATCAGACCTTCATGTCCGGTACGGTCTATCCCGGCATCAGCTTCGGCGCCGATCCGCGCGGCACCCCGCTCAACTTTAACGACCCCCTGTTCCAGCAGAGCTTCGGTGTCGGTTTCCCGGGGATCACCGCCGGATGGATCGGCGGTCTCAGTGGCTCCGGCAGCGGCGCCGTCACCATGAACCTGACGCCTTTCCCGAGCAACTCGTTCGCCGGCATTCGGTTGCATTTCCAGGTGGCGATCCTCGACCCGATGGCCCAAAGCAGCCTGGCCCGTATCAGCAACCTCTGCACGCTCGTGTTCCAGTAAACACCGGGCCCAACGCCTGGATTTTCGCGGGGCCGCGCGGCGCATGCGGCCCCGCCGACTCCTCTTTGACCGCATTGGTCGGGGGGAGCAGAATGGTGGCGATCCTTCTTCACCGCCCTCGGAGGCAAGCTCATGTGTCGCATCGCTCTTGTCGTTCTTCTTGCCGCCGCCGTGGTCAGCGCCCAGCCGCTGTTGCCGATCCCCGGTGGCAGCGTCGTCTTGACCGACTCGTCGCCCCCGTCCGTGAGTCTCTACGACCCGATCACCGGGTCCACCGCGGTGCTGACGGCCGACCCGACGCTCGTCATTCCTGCCGGCTGTATCGTCACGGATCAGCGTGATGTGGTCTTCACGGATTGGATCGGGATCTCGATCTATCGCGTGGACGCTCTCGGGACTTTGACGACCCTGGCCACAGGGCTGCTCAACCAGCCCACCCGCATCACGCAGGACCATAACGGCGAGTTCGTCTACACGGGCAACGCCTGGGGCTACGCGCCGGCCTCTCTCATGCGGTTGGATTCACTCGGCATCATCACGACCATCGCGGTCCTGGCAGGCAACCCGTTCGACGTGAAGGTTGAGCGGACGGGGGCACTGCCGAGCGGTGATTTCCTCGTGACGCTCCCGTTGCTCGGCCACTTGATCCGGGTCGACGGCGCGGGCGGCGTGACGACGCTGGCGACCGGGCTCGCGGGCCCCATCGGCGTCGATACGTTCCCCAACGGCGACTACGCGGTGGCGCTGTCGGCCACCGACGATATCGTGCGCATCCCCCGCGGCGGTGGGCCAGCGACGGTCTGGGTGCCGTCATCACAGCTCGGCAACATCAAGGATCTGGTGGCCGACGGCGAGGGTGGGTTCTTCGTTACCGAGGCGGGCGGCGCAACCGGGTCTCGCCTCATGAAGGTGGACGCGGGAGGCAATGTGAGCCAGGTCCTCGGCAACGCGGCGCTGGGGTTCTTCCAGGGCGCGGCCCACTCCCCGCATCTGAACGCGCCCATCGCGCCGGGCACGGCTCTTAACGGGCTGTTTGGCCTGGCCATCGATTTCCCGGCCCACCCCAACATGCCGTACACCACCGTGGTTTCAGGCAGCCTGTTCCCGGGTATCCCCTTCGGCGGTGGGGATCCGCGTGGCACGCCTCTGAATCCCGACTCGCTGTTCGTGCAGAGCTTCGGGGTGGGCTTCCCTGGAATCACCGCGGGGTGGGTGGGTACGCTCGATGGCTCCGGCCAGGGCGTGGTCACCTTGAACCTGACACCGTTCCCGGCGGGGGCGTTCGCGGGAGTCCGGGTTCACATGCAGGTGGGAGTAATCGATGCCACGGCCCCGACCTCCATCGGTGCCATGAGTGACGCCGAAACGCTCCTGTTTCAGTAGAGAAACCAGAAATCCCGAAAGGTCCCGGTGTGTTAGAAGTAGGTGCAGCGGGCGCCCTGGGAAGGGCGTCTGATAGGCTTGGGACTGTTGTTGTGATTGGGGGCCGCGCCCCCGCCTTGGAGAGAACCATGCGATTTTTGCTTGCGGGGCTGTCCTTGAGCCTTCTCGTTGCCGGGATGGCAGCGGGTCAGCAGGACACTCCGAAGAAGTCCGAGATGGTCTGGACTGCGACCATCCTCGGCGTTGGCGGCTGAGGCGCCGCGGCGAAAGCTGCCCAGGCCCGTGTGGCTCTGGAATCGATGGATGGCGTTAGCTCGGCGATCGTTGATACGACCGCCCGTGCGGTGATCCGCACTGACAACCCCAAGATGAAGCTGACTCAAAAGGCGCTCGACGCCGCGCTGGCCAAGGTCAAGCTGCGCGCGCGCAAGATCGGTCGGCAGAAGCTCCCCACCCGGCGCTCGGAGTTCACCCTCCGCATGGAAGGGTTTGGCTGAGCGTCGACGTGCATGGTCGTCCGGCGGGCGATCGAAAATTTACCTGGCGTCATCGCGGCCTATCCCTTTGGCGACACCAAGACCGTGAAGGTCCTTACCTCGACGAAGAAGCCGATTACGGAGAAGAAGGTCAATTTCTTGTTCCGTAAGCACAAGGGCCTCAAGTTGGTCTCCATCCAGAAGCTCGAGGCCGAAGAGGACGTGACGGAACAGAACAACTGAGGTTTTCCTTCACGTCGTCCCCCGGTGCTGGCTGACGGCTGCGCACCCGGGAAAACGAGCCGGAGTCGCCGATGGCGCTCCGGCTCGTCTGCATTGGCGGGCCACGTCGAACAGACTGACGGTTGAGTTGGTGACCGGTTCGGTACCATCCGGAGCGATGAAGAGCCCCTACCACGTCCCGTGTCCGCTCGGCCTCCAGGAGGTGCTGGCGGAAGAGCTGCGCGATCTCGGCGCCAAGGACGTCAGCGTCCGCCCTGGCGCGGTCGACTTCTCCGGGTCACGGGAGGTGGCCTATCGAGCGTGCCTCTGGGTGCGGTCTGGTATCCGTATCCAGGAGGGCCTCCTGAAGGGGGAGGTGGCGCGCCAGGAGGACCTCTATCGTCTGGTCCGGGGGTTTCCATGGGAGCGTTTGATCAGCGTCGATCAGACCCTGAGCGTCCGCGCCACGGGTCAGCACTCCGCGTTCAACGATCTCCGGTATCCGGCGCTGGTGGTCAAGGACGCCGTCGTCGATCGGTTTCGGGAGCTCGAGCGGCGTCGTCCGTCCGTAGATCGGCGAGTGCCTGATCTGCCGCTGCGCGTGCATCTCGGTGAGCGCACGACCAGGATCTACCGCGACCTCGCCGGGAGCAGCCTCCACAAGCGCGGCTGGCGGCCCGTTCAGGTGAAGAGCCCGTTGAACGAGGCCTTGGCAGCTGGACTGCTGCTCCTGTCGGGTTGGGATCGGGCAAGCACCTTGCTGGACCCGATGTGCGGCTCGGGGACGTTCGTCGTCGAGGCCGCGATGATCGCGTCCGAGCGGGCGCCCGGCCTCGGACGCGGTTTCGCGTGCGAACGGTGGCGAGATTACGATCGCGGGCTCATGGAACGCCTTCGCTCCGAGGCGCGCGCGCGGGCGAAGCCGACGTTGCCGTTCACGCTGTATGGATCAGATCGGCATTCCGGCGCGCTGCAGCTGGCGGCGGATGGTGCGCGTGCGGCGCGGGTGCACAAGTTCGTGCACTTCGACAGGGCGGACGTACGCGCCTTCGAACCCGCGGAGCCCCCCTCCGTCGTCATGGTCAATCCGCCTTACGGTCAGCGCCTCGGCGAGGGTGAAGATCTCATCGAATCGTGGCGAGAATTGGGGAGGCTGTTGCGCGAACGCTGCCCCGGCGCCACGGCCTACGTCCTCTCGGGGGAGCCCGAACTCACCCGACATCTCGGGATGAAGGCATCACGTAGATACCCGGTGATGAACGGCCCCATCTCGTGTCGCTTGTTGCGCTACGAGATCAATGAGCCGTAGTCGTTGCGGCTCAGCGCTTGGGTGAGGGGAGCCGCCGCCCCGGCGGCGCCTTCGGGAACTTGGCGGGGTCGGGGATGGGCGGCGGCGCACGATACAGCCCGAACACCAGGGGGGCGGGCTTCGGCGGTGAGGCGGTCGCCGTGAGGTTATAGGTCCCTGTCTCAGGCACCGTGAATTCCCGCGTCCGGGACACGGGTAACGGGCCGGACAGGTGCTCCGGTTGCTCCATCAGGACCGGGGTCGCCCCGGACTTGTCGGAGCGGACCTCGAATAGCTTGATTGATCCGTACAGGGCTCCGAGGAGGATGCGATCGCCGGCCTCCGCTTCGAATCGCCATGAAGCTCGCGCCGGCGGCCCGCCTCGCTTGGCGACGAGCTTGGTGCGCACCGTCTGTCCTACTCCGATGAGGGGTGGGGAGGGCACCGGGGGGGGCATGGCGTCTCCCGCCAGCGGGATCAGGTGCCCCCGCACGCGGATGCGCTTGTTGAGCTCGATGTCGATACGCCCCACCAGATCCGCGTGACGCGTGGCGGTGACACGCACCTCATGGGGACCGACGGGCAGGCGCACGAGGAGCTGGGTGCCCGCCCTGCCGGTCTCGCCGACGAAGCGTGCATCAATGAAGATCTGGACGTCGTCCACATCCGCCGAGAGCTGCAGTTCGCCTCGGGGACCGGCGGCCCAGGGGGTTATGGACGTTGCGGGCGCGGTGTCGGCCTTCGTGGCTGGTTGCGGGTCGGCGGTCCTCGGCCCGACGAAGGCCAGGATCGCTGAGGCGCTGACGAGCAGCGCGATGAGGGGGACGGTTCGTCGCATGCTACCGGGGGTAAAAGCCCGCATTGATGTGTTCGCCGTGCGAGCCGACACTCCTGAGCAGGTTTAGTGAGCAGCCCAGGTAGCGATAAGTGACGGAGCGATGGTCATCCCTGGTCGGGTTGCTGAGGACGATGGGATCGGAGCCCACGTTGACATCACTGAGCTTCACGTTGATGTTCGTGGTCAGCATCCTGGCTCCCCCCTGCGCCAGCAGCGTGATGAGTTTGCGGGTGCCGTTGACGTCCAGGTAATCGTCCGAGTACCGACCAATGTGGAACGCCCGCACCTGCGCGCCGGTGCCTGGGAGGTGGAAGTTGAAGTTCATCCCTAGCTGGTGGGTGCGGTGGTCCGCGAGGCCGTTGTCGTTGTAGTCGCCGTACCCGCCGTTCTCGGCAGAGATGTCTCCGATGACCAGCGGCGGCCCGTCCGGTCGGAAGGCGAGCCAGCGGCGTATGGTCCAGGCGGCCAGGCGGAAACAATCCACGTCGCCCCAGTTGTTGGTGTCCGTCTTGCCCTGCTTCGCGTGCTTCTTCTTCAGGGCGAAGTTCCGAGTTCCCGGGACCGTGGGCAGCATGCTCGCGTAAACGAAGCCGGCGCCCTCATGGCGGAGCTGGAGATACCCGGCCCAGGACACGACGGGCAAACCCATTGCATCCGTGCGGTAAATGGGGACGTGGGGCATCACCACGGTGGGGAGCTGGGTCCCCTGAGGCTGGTTGACGTCCTCGATCCCGAGGACCTCAAACCCCGGGATCTTTTGGGCGTGAGCGCCCGTCATCGCCAGGAGAAGGGCGCAGAGTGTGGTGGAGATCCTCATCGGTAGGCAGCGCTGTACGACGCACGGAAATCTACCACGCCGCGGGTGGCCGAGACGTCAAAGCAAACACCCCTTCACAGCTAGATTTGAACTGCTATCTACAGATGAGCGTCACCTTCCCTACGATGGGGAGACGATAGGCAAGAGACGGGTGCGGCCGACAGCGGGCCGGCGGGAAGAACATGTCGAGGAGTCGAACGTCATATCGTTTGCGCGCTGCCTTCGTGGCTGGGGTTCTGGCCCCCCTCGCGGTCAGCCTGTGCGATGCGCTCGTAGGCCTGTCCTTGCCCGGCACGTCCGTCTCCGGCATCAGCGAGCAGGGGAGCTATTTTTTCGCCATCCTCGGCCCCGCGGTCTTCACCGGGCTGCTCTTCGCCGTGGCCTTGTCGGCGATCGTCGCGCTGAACGCCTTGGGCGCGGTCCGCGTTCGCGGCGTTGAGGCTGGTTACGGGGTCGTCGTGGCGGCCCTCGGGCTGATCGTGTTCCTGGAATGGGCGAACCTGACGCTGTTCTCTGGCGGGTCCATGAGCAGCAAGTGGTATCGCCCCATAGCCGAGTGGATCCTGCGCCTCGCCATCCCGGTTGGCGTGGTCCTTGGAGTCCGGGTCGGTATGGGGGGCATCGCCTCGATCATCGGTGGGCAGGCGACCCTGCGTCACCGGCTGTTGGGCCTCGTCTGCCTTGGTGGCTCGGCGGTGCTCTGCTTCACCAACGCGAAACTGTATTCGAATCTCTACGACTTCCTCCATCTGCAACAAGTCGCCATCGCGATCATCGCGGCGGCGGTCGGCCTGTTCCTGTTGAGCGCTGGATCGATGTTCGACGGCGCACGCTCTGGGTGGCGTTCGGCGGTCGTCGCCGTGCTCGCGGCGTGCGTCTTCACCGGCGCCATCGTGACGCGCGACACCGACGGGTATCGCCGGGCGCGCAGCGCCGCGCTGAGCCGCGCCAAGGCGCTGCCGTACCACGCGACCTGGGGCCTGGCCCTGCTCGACAAGATCAGCCCCCCGGCGCAGCTGGAGACCATCGACGTCTCGGACATCGTGTCGGGCTTGCGCGGCGCGACGTCGGAGGAGCTGCGTGCGCGCCTCGACCAGATCCTGCCCGATCGTCGCAAGATGAACGTGCTCTGGCTGTCGGTCGACACGCTGCGAGGCGACCGCTGTGGTTTCAACGGGTACGGCGGGGGTACGACCCCTCGCATGGATAAGCTGGCGGCGGAGTCTTTCGTCTTCACGCAGGCCCAGGCGGCGTATCCGACGAGCAACTATTCGTACAGTTCGATCCTGACGTCGCTCTATCCGCGCATCACGCCGACGTACAAGGCTGTGCGCGGCCTCGACAACACGTACGCGCCGACGACCAGCTTGTCCGGGCTGCTCGGCAAGCATGGCTGGCACTCGGTCGGGGTGACCGCGTTCAACGAAGAGACGATGGGGAAGCAGAAGTGGTTCGGCACCTTCGTGGATGGTTTCGACGTCTTCAATCCGGACCAACTGGAGGAGTCCGCCAAGGCTGCGGAGACCAACGCGTCAGCGTTGCGCGCCATCCAGAATCGCCCCGAAGAGAAGCCCTATTTCCTCTGGGCCCACTATCTCGAGCCCCACGCTCCCTATCTGGATCAACCCGGCTTCGAGCGCGGCGACAGCCCCAGTGAGCTCTATGACAGCGAGATCGCGTTCTGTGACGCCCAGGTCGGCGAGTTCCTGGACGCCCTCGAGGCGGGGGGGCACCTGTCCAACACGATCATCGTGTTCTTCAGCGATCACGGCGAAGCCTTCGGCGAACACGGAGTCCAGTTTCACAACTCGAGCGTGTTTCAAACGCAGATCCACGTCCCCCTGTTCATCCGTATCCCCGGTGTTCCGGGGCGCCGGATCGATCAGGCGGTGGGCCTCATCGACGTGCTCCCGACCCTCGTCGACCTGCTCGGGGTGGAGGACGATCAGCGTCGTTTCGGCCGGTCGCTCCTCCCCATGATGTTTGAGACCGACCAGGAGATGACAGGCTTCAGCTACTCGGAGGTCTTCGGTTGGATGTCCGGGGAGCATGCCCGTGACCAGCGGGCTTTGATCCACGGTCGCCACAAGATCATCTATCGCCCTTATCAACAGACCCACGAGATCTACGACCTGATCGCCGACCCCGGCGAGCAGGACTCCCTCGTCGGCAAGGACGAGGTCCTCGAGCGGCGTCTTTACAGCATGATCCAGGCCGTCGACAAGGAGATCGACGGCTACTTCGGGAACGCGGTGGACCCGGAGGACATGCGCGTCGAGTACCTCGCCACGCTCGATAAGCAATTCG
Organism: Planctomycetota bacterium; assembly: GCA_002683135.1. Lineage (GTDB taxonomy): Bacteria > Planctomycetota. Next base: position 12,920 of record NYSS01000195.1, read on the forward strand.
AGACCATTCGGCGCGGCGACTTGAAGGCTGTCCAGGCCGCGTTCCGTGATCTGTACAAGACGCTCGTATCGTCGTATGGGAACCTGGTGCCAGCGGCGCAGCGCTGGCTGGGCCGCGATGGAGTCGAGGGCTACTTCGATAAGCTCGTGGCCATGCACGCGGAGGGCCCGTCGGCGGTCAAGTACCTGATCGTTCGGTACATAGCTCGATGGCGAAACCCCAAGTACATCCCGTTCTTGAAGACGGCATTGGTCACGGCGAAGGGGTATGGCCGCGCCGTTATCGCGTGCGCGCTGGCCCTCGCCGGTGACGACACGGGCCGAGCGGTGTTGCGCCAACACGGCGACCAGTACTGCGGCGTCGCGCTCGGATACCTGGGTGACCCTGAGGGGCTCGAATGGCTGAAGGCCAACCTGCGGGAGGTGTCGCGGACCACCTTGTGCCACGCCCTGCGGTGCATCGGCAATTACCCCGAGTTGGGCGGCGCTCGGCTGGTGCGCAGCCGCTTCACGCTCCCGAAGATCAGCTACCAGATGCGGCAAGCGCTCGTCGAGGGGTTGTCCAAGTGCGATGATCCGGACGCGACGGTTCTGCTCGTTCGCCTGGCCCAGGAGAAGGAGGCCGACATCCGGGAGGATGCGATCAAGCTGCTTCGGAAACGGATGTCCGCCGAGGATCTGGCGAAGAACCTGGACGCCATGGGCGCAGAGATCGGCGCCGATATCGCTGCGAAGAACAGAGTCTTCTTGCTCGCGGTGTCCCAGTATCGGCGGGCGCTTGAGGTGGGCACCCTCTACAACAGCCACGCGCGGCTGCGGCTCGCTCGCGTTCAGGTCATGGCCGGCCGCGACGCTCAGGCCCGTGAGACGCTCGAGGAGATCGCCGCGAACTCGGACGTCGAAGCCGACCGCGCGGTCGCGCGCCGTCGCATCGCCGAGCTCGGTAGCCCGTTCCCCATCGACCCCAAGACCTTCGCGCTCGAGGTCGAAACAGGGCGGGTGCGACTCAAGAGCGCGCTCGCGAAGGGGACCACGGTCATGCTCGAAGTCCCGGTCAAGAACACTTCCGAGCAGCACTGGTCAGGTGGCCGGTGGCGCAAGGGCATCAGCCTCCACCTGAGGTTCGAAGCCGCCGACGGGGAGATGGTCGAGGGCCCTGACATCCCCAATTTCCTCCCGGATGAAGGCATCGCCGCGGGAGAGGAGCGGGTCCTGACCCTGGTCGGTTCCGTCCCGCGAAAGGCGGTGAAAGGCGGCCATCTCGTCATCATCCTGAAGCAGGAGTGGCTGAAGCTCGAGGACGGCGGCGTCGTTTATCGCCACCCGGTTCCCATCGACCTGTAGGCCGGCGTCAAGGCGTCTCCTACCCTCGCGGATCCCTGTCCTGATAACGGCATGGAGATTCCCTGGGCGTGTCCCGCAACGGGTATCATCGCGTCTGGAGATTGCCCCATGAGAACCTCGCTGTTCGTCCTTATGTGTGCGGTCTGCTTGCCGGTCTTGCCGGCGCAGTCCTGCGCGTCGGTCAACGCCAACCCCGCCCGGGCCGATTGGTTCGTCGACGTCGCGGCGACGAATCTGTCCGCGACCGGGACCAAGTCCGATCCGTTCCCGACCATCGGCAGCGCGTTCACCGTCGCCGACGACAATGACCGGGTGTTCGTCGCGCCGGGGATCTACGACCCCGCCGCTGGTGAGACGTTCCCGTACCAGTGGGGCGCCAACGCCTCCCTCTCCCAGCTGGGCGTCGAGATCATCGGAACGGCGGGCGCCGCGAACACCATCGTCGATGGGGGCGGTACGGCCTCCGGCTTCGGGATCATGCGGTTCCGCCTCCTCGCCGCCGGCGCGAAGGTCCGCGGCTTTACCTTCCGCGGTTACAACGGGACCCTCGGCGCCATCCGCCTCGGCAGCGTCTCGGCGAATTACGAGGCCTACGGTGTGGAGATCAGCCACTGCATCTTCGAGGGGTCCGTCGGATCGGGCGTGGCGACGTTCGGCGCCTCGGCGGCGCTGAAGATCCACGACAACATCTTCGTCGGCAACTTCGATAACGGCCTCTGGTGCTCGGATATCACTCCAAACGTCAACCCGTGCGCGCCCGTGACGAGCGGGGGAGAGGTCTACAACAACACGTTCGTCGGCAACGGTAACGGGATCCGTCTCCAGGGCGGCACCTGGTCGGTCTTCAACAACGTCATCGTCAACAGCTCGGTGAACGGGATCTTCGACTTCGGCCTCGCCGGGTTCCCGTCGGCGTCATCGAGTTACACCCTCGATAACAACTGCGTGTTCGGCAACACGACCGATTACGGCGGCGGACTCGTCGCCGGCGCCAACAGCATCTCCGCTGACCCCATGTTCGTGAACGCGGCTCTGAACGACTTCCACCTGATGCCGGGATCACCTTGCATTGACGCCGGGACAGGTTCCTTGCCGTCGTTCCTGGCGTCGGACATGGATGACGACCCGCGGCAGCTGGCCGGGTCCTCCGGAGTGCGGGTGCCCGACATCGGCGCCGACGAGGTGAACGACGTGCGCCACGTGGCGACGTCGGCTTCGTTGGCCTTCCCTGTGGTCTCATACGACGTCATCGGACCGCCGGGTGACCTGGTGCAGCGCGGCTACAGCATGGGGCAGGGGAACGTCCTCATCACCGAGGGGAACGTCCTTTTGGATCTGGCGTCGCTGACCATCATCGACGCCGCACCGGTGTCCATTCCGGCCTCCGGGACCCTGATCCTCCCGATCTCCCTCGTCGGGCTGCCGCCCTCGATCATCGGGACCCCCATCTACAGCCAGGCCATCGTGTTCGGCGCCTCGGGTGGGCGCCTGACCAACGCCTGGACCACCATCATCTGCCCCTAGGGCGGTGTGTCCTCCTGCCTTGGTCGGGTGTGCTTGGAAAGCAGTCATTTGCTTTCATGCTCGACCCACCTGATCGTGGAGCGAGCGTGGATCCCGCGGCTCGACTGGCGCCCCGTAGACGTCGGGAGCCGGGACTTTCATTGACGGAGGAGCGTCCCACCGGGCCGGGGATGAAGGGGTGGCGGGGACGGTCAGCCCGGGGTCGTTGCGAGGAGCGCCCGGGGTCTAACCGTCGTAGGCGGTGTGCGGGATGACATCCTGCCAGTCGCCCTTTACCAGCGGCGTTCGGGCAACGGCCGCGAGGCCGCGTCGGATCGCATCTCTGCTGGTCCCGTTGGTCTCGCGGAGGCCGAGGGTCCAGAGCTTCTGCTCGAACTCTTCGGGGAACTGGGTCTTGCGATCCCAGGCCACGAGGCCGATCCACTCGCCTTTGACGAAGTCGACGAGCTCGGTGAGGGTCAGGTGAGTGACGTCGCGCAGGTCAGCTCCACGCAGGTCGGTTCCACGAAGGTCTACGAGCTGTAGATCAGCGCCTCGTAGATCGGCACGGCGTAGATCGGCTCCCACGAGATCGTGACCAGCTTCGATCATTTCCTGTAGCGCCGGTCCGCGCAGGTCCTTTTTTCTGAGGTCCATGATGGGGGGTCTCTCTGGATAGAGCCGCACTGAGGTCGGGGCCCTAGGGTTCTCGGGAAACCTACCCCCCGGCTGGGCGCCGGGTCGGATGCCTGGGAATTCTGGCTCAACATGCACGCCGGGGCGCCTTTTGTCGGGGGATCTGCGGCCCCTATGGGGCTGGGAGCGGGTGAGGCGCGCTTGGAATCGGGTACGGTGCGGCCATGTGTCACAAGATCCTCACGCTGGTGTGCTTGAGCGCCGTCCTCCCGTTGCCTGCGCAGTCGAATGGGTTCGCCGATGCGGGGAAAGCTCTCGACGTGGTCGTCGCAGCTACCAGCCGGTTGCAGCCGTTCATCGAGCGGTACCGGACGGATCGCGCGAACCTCGATCGCTCGACCGTGCGGTTTTCCACGGAGCGTCACCAGCGCTTCAAGCGATTCGAATCCCGGTGGTTCGACGCCCTGAATCAGATGTGGTCTGACGGGTTGACCGTCGAGGAGCGCGTCGACTGGCATCTGTTCGCGGAGCGCCTCCGCTGGCGGCTCGCCGAGCTCGATCACGATAGAGGGCGGGACATGGCGTGCGCGCCCTTGCTGCGGTTCAAGGAGGGCGTTGTCCTCCTCGCGCTCGAGCGGCGGGCGATGAAGGAGACGGACGGGAAGAAGGCGGCCGAGCGTCTCGAGGCGATCGCCGAGGCGGCTCGCCCCGTGAAGGGTGACGTCGATCCGAAGCTGGCGTGGCGGGCCGCGGAACAGGCCAGGGCGCTCCGCCGCATGCTCGATGCATGGCATCGTTTCCATGACGGGTACGACCCGCTCCTGTCCTGGTGGACCAAGAAGCCCTACGAACGCGCGACCAGGGCTATCGACGCGCACGCGAGCTGGCTACGTGAACGCGGTGGCCTGCGCGGCGCCGCGAGCGACGCGATCATCGGTGAGCCGTGCGGCGAGGTCGCGCTGCTCTCCGCGCTGAAGCGCGAGATGATCCCCTACACACCGACGGAGCTGATCGCCATCGCCGAGAAGGAGATGGCCTGGTGCGAGGCCGAGATGGACAAGGCGTCGAAGGCCCTTGGCTTTGCGGACTGGCGGGAGGCGCAGGACCACGTGAAGAACCTGCATGTCGCGCCGGGCGAGCAGCCAGCTCTTATCAGGGACCTCGCCCACGAAGCCGTCGCTTTCCTTGAGGAGAGGGAGCTCGTCACGATCCCCGAGCTGTGCAAGGAGACGTGGCGGATGGAGATGATGTCCCCGAGCCGTCAGAAGGTGAACCCCTATTTCACCGGCGGCGAGGTGATCAGCGTCTCGTTCCCGACGGACACCATGGAGCACAACGACAAGCTCATGAGCCTGCGTGGCAACAACCGTCACTTCAGCCGCGCCACGGTCCACCATGAGCTGATCCCGGGGCATCACCTGCAGATGTTCATGACCTCGCGCCATCGCACCTGGAGGCGTCCGTTCGGGACGCCGTTCTGGCTCGAGGGCTGGGCGCTCTACTGGGAGATGCGCCTGTGGGACCTCGGCTTTCCGCAGGGCCCGGAGGACCGCATCGGGATGCTCTTCTGGCGCAAGCACCGCTGCGCCCGCATCATCTTCTCCCTCGGATTTCACCAGGGGACGCTGACGTCCGGGCAATGCGTGGACCTGCTGGTGAGCCGGGTCGGGCACGAGCGTCGCAACGCCGAGGCCGAGGTGCGCCGGTCGGTCCGCGGGAGCTACCCGCCGCTCTACCAGGCAGCGTACATGCTCGGAGGTCTGCAGCTACGGGCGCTCCACGGTGAGCTCGTCGCCACCGGCAAGATGACGGAGCGGTCCTTCCACGACGCGGTCTTGCACCAGGGTTCGATTCCGATCGAGATGCTGCGGGCGGCCCTCTCGCATACGAAGCTGCCGCGCGAGCACGAGACGTCGTGGCGGTTCTACGACAACTGA
>NYSS01000196.1 GCA_002683135.1 Planctomycetota bacterium
AATAGAACTATAAGAGAATTTGAATTAGACATGTATAACCTTAAACTAGCAGCGTAGTCATTCAACTATTTGTCCAGTTTTTTGTTGCAAGTCCAGACTTAAGTGGAAAAGCATAGCAGGAGTAGGAGAAGAGTCAGTATCTTTTCGTACAAGGACACGTTATTCATAAATGATCTGCTGCTGCTTTTGCAGTTGTGTCCGGGACTTTTTACAAGGAAGCGCTTTTTCCTGGAGGAACGGAAGGGAAATGTGCTGAGGGATAATTGGAATGAACAACCTTATTTTAAAAGATTAAAAACTTCTTGGGATTGATAAATCCACTTAGATATGGTCTGGAAGAAAGAAAAGATTTTTAAATCAAACTGAATAAATGAAGGTAAAAAATCGCATTTTCTAATGATGAAAGGAACTTACTATAGATTTTGTATTTGCTATTAGTGAGGGAAGGAAATATATAAAATTTGGACGGAAATCAATTAGAAATCCTGCCGCGGACTTTGGAACGCTTCTTTCTTTAGATACTGCCATACTGGTGGTTTATTTTGGTGCTTTTATGAATAACTGTAGCTGCCGGACTGGTAGCAGTAATGAGAATAAAACGTATAGGACTTAATTAAAAAATTCCGGTTTAAAATAAAAATGTATAAAAACAATGTTTAAATGGGGAAGGTAGGTTTTATCTAAAATTGATTTCAACCCAAACCCATCTTATCCGGAATTTGAAATTTATTAAGTGAAAGTTAGGGGTGCTTTTAAGGATCTGTAATTAAACTCTGTCTGATGTTCCAATTCCCCTGGGGCTAGCCCCAGGGGAATTGGCATTTATGGTCTAGGGTATCCTGTCTCCAAATTTAATATAAAATTTCAGGATTGTAAGGCTCCAATTATGCAAGAGAGCTGTCAATTTCTTCACAATATTCTTCGTGGCCAGGTAAATCAGCTTGAGCAGGAAAATATCATTGGTGAAGGCTCCTTTTTGTTTTGGTGATTTTCCGGATCTGGCGGTGGAATCCTTCCACTGCGTTAGTGGTGTAAAAGATTTTTTTAATAGGTTCAGTGTATTGAAAATACTGTGATAGCTGCTCCCAATTGCGCTGCCAGCTTTCAATGACTACGGGATATTTACTACCCCATTTCTCTTCCAGGTTCAATAACTCATCTTCGGCTACATCTTTAGTGACGGCTTTATAGACCTTTTTCAGGTCTTTCATAAACTCTTTTTGATCTTTAGAGGCGATATACTTCAGCGAATTACGGATTTGGTGTACAATACAAAGCTGAACCTGGGTTTTTGGATACACACTTAAGATCGCCTCTGTAAAGCCTTTGAGGTTATCAGTACAAAGAAACAAAACGAAAGTTAAGATTCCGTTATTATATAAGGCGCTAGAGATTATCAGTAAATACTAAGGACATCCAATGACTGAAATGAACCAAAGTCTTTTACCCGTTATAACCAATGTTAAGGTTAATCTTTATAAATGAGGTAGCTGATCTTTGCGACATCAGGAAGAATTTAACCTTTCATATGGGCCAGGCATACTTTTGCTACAACCATTACACTTTCCAATGAAGTACCTATAGAAACTGTCTCTAAACTTTTAAAATATTCTCTTCCACATGAAAAGGAAGAAGAGCTTGAAAATAAAGCTCCGGTAACCTTCGATAATTTAGAAAGTTATTTTGCAATTTTCTTAAAGAATTCCACACTTTTTTCTATTTCAGGAAGGGAGTTGTCCCAGTTGTACTCATATTCAACTGAAATGACCCCCTCGAAACTTTGCCGTTTTAATTCTTCTACTAATGCTTCCACATCACTAATTCCTGTTCCCCAGGGTACGTCATGTGCTTCTTTTGACTTCTCATTAAGATCTTTGAAGTGAAGACTGGCAATATGTCCTTCGAGTTTTTTCAAATTCTCAACAGAATTCATCCCGGAACGTATCCAGTGACCTACATCTGCGCAGGCTTTAATATTCTCCCTTCCTTTTACAGCCTTGAGTACTGTATCGGGATTCCAGTAAGTACTTGGCAGAGGATGATTATGAAGGGCAACCGTAATGTCATATTCCCCGGCTAATTTGTTCACCAAATCAAGATCTTCAGGTGCAGGTTCGGAATTGATGATTCCGATTCCCATATCCTGGGCAAATTCAAACAGGTTTCTCCAATCCTGCTCATTTTTCCCCGTGACCACGCCATATGCTACCACTTCTATCCCTTTTGAATCCAACAACTGCTGTACTTTATTTCTGGTTTGTGCATCCATATCATAATGCATTGTGCCTTCTATTCCACCACCTATTTTCTGTCCAGGATAAGCTTCAACATAATTTAAATCAATGCTTTTGATCTTGTCGAGTGCTTCTGAAAAAGTAAAATTTTTAAATGTATATGCCTGAACTCCTAACTTACAGTCGAGGTCTTCACCCTCGGGATTTTGTTGTGCGGAAATGGGCTGCATTACTAATATCAGTAATAACAGCAACAGGTGAATCTTTTTCATGTTTTTATTGTTTAGATTAATATTACTCATTATTATAAATTTCCTTTGTTCATTTCCTTTACCGCGTGATCCACGGCTCTTGCAGTTAGGGCCATATAGGTCAACGATGGATTTTGTGTTCCAGTTGAGGTCATACAGGCGCCATCTGTCACGAAGACATTTTTAGAATGATGCATTTGGTTCCATTGGTTGAGTAGGGAAGTTTTCGGATCCTTTCCCATGCGAACCCCGCCCATTTCATGTATATCCAGTCCCGGGGCCTGGTGACTATCCATGGTCTTAATGTTAGTAAACCCGGCACTTTCAAACATTTCGGTCATTTGCTCAAAATAATCTTGAATCATTTTTTCATCATTCTCGTCATAATCTACAGAGAAATTGATCAGAGGCATTCCCCATGCATCAGTTTCAGACTTGTGTAAACTGACGCAACCCGACTCCTTCGGGATAGTCTCTCCCATCATATGGTTGCCTACTTGCCATGGCCCCAATTTACGATTAAATAAATTTTCTTTTAAAGTAGATCCCATACCTTCGGTATTGGAAATCACTCTTCTGTACGAACCCAAACTGGAAGCATAGCCTCTGAGGAAATCTGTCTCCTGTTTATGAACATTCCTGAACCGCGGAATATATCCACTGGTAGGCCTTTTTCCATCCGTTGTGAAATTAAGAAAACCATTATATTCAGCTTGTATTTTTGCTCGATAATTGTGAAAGGCTACATATTTACCTAAAAGACCACTATCATTGCCAAGCCCGTTTGGAAATCGACTGGATTTAGAATTTAAAAGGATGGAATTAGTATTGATAGCAGATGCATTGACAAAAATAACTTTAGAGAAATATTCGGAAGTTTCTTTAGTTTTTGCATCAATTACACGAACGCCGGTCACCTTTTCCTTTTGGTCATCATAGATCAGGGATTCTACTACAGCATCCGGTTGTAGTGTGAGATTTCCCGTTTTCGCTGCCCAAGGAATAGTTGAGGAATTACTGCTGAAATATCCGCCGTAGGGACAGCCTCGTTGACATATTACTCTGTTCTGGCATTGGCCACGGCCTTGTTCTCGGTGTATATCTTTTTGTTCAGAAATATGGGCGCACCGGGCAATGATCACGTGCCGGTCCTTATAATTTTCAGCAACATGCTCTTTAAAATAATTTTCTACTTTGGTTAAAGGGTAAGGACGCAGAAATTCCCCGTCAGGTAGTTCTTTAAGTCCGTCCCTATTTCCCGAAACACCTGCAAACTTTTCCACATAACTATACCAGGGAGCCAAATCTTTATATCGGATAGGCCAATCTACAGCGAATCCATCACGGGCAGGTCCTTCAAAATCAAAATCGCTCCAGCGCTGTACTTGTCTGGCCCATAGTAAAGATTTTCCACCAACCTGGTATCCTCTTATCCAGTCGAATGGTTTTTCCTGAACATAAGGATGTTCTTTGTCCTTTACAAAAAAGTGGTCTGCATCGTCCTTGAAAGCATAGCACTTGCTGACAATAGGATTTTCCTTAATTACCTCCAAAGACAATTTTCCATGCAATTCAAATTCCCAGGGGCGCAGTTGGGTGGTGGGGTAATCTTTAATATGTTCTACATTTCTTCCCCTTTCAAGAACAAGGGTTCTTAATCCTTTTTCGGTCAATTCTTTTGCAGCCCATCCTCCACTAATTCCGGAGCCTATTACTATTGCGTCATAGGTTTGCTGCTTCGCTGCATTTAAATTTAAGTTTGCCATGTTTATGTATTGCTGTAAACCGTTTTCTCCACAGGGAAACTTCCATCGAACCGTGCAGGTATGAATTCATATTCCAATAGGTTTTCCATTACGTATCGTGTATTCATATATCCAGTAACAGTGAGTTCTTTTATGAAAGCCACAAAATTGAATTTCTTTTCCTGGTCGTCAAAAGCTGACATTGTCTCCAGAAGGGTGATACGTTCTTTATCTGAAAGTTTTGTAAAGGGTTGATCAAATTTGTCTTTTGCAAGAGATTTCAGGTCGTTAAAACCTGCTAAAAATTGCTTTTGCACGTCCTCTTCGAAACAAGCGGCAACCATTACCTGTATAAATTTATCCACTTCAAGGTCTTTTGCTCCCGGAATTTCCCCGGCTGGAATTATAGTATCAACAATTTCTGATAACATAAGTTTCTGTTCCTCGTTTAATTCCAGAGAATCCTGAGGCAGATCTTCTGTAGACCAGGCATTCAACCATAAAGGAACAGTGGCTACTCCAACTGCGGAGATGCCTATTACTTTTAAAAGGTTTCTTCTGTTCATGCTTCTTTATTTAATCGGACTGTACTAAACTCATGGGAAATTTTACGCGGATTTTTATATCCAATAATAGAACTAAATGTTCTCAATGAATAATACAATTTTGTCTAATGGTAATAATTTTAAATCAGCGGTTTACTGATGTAAAATATAAATTTAGAAGGCTTAACAAACAATCCGGAAATTGGAGATGAGAGTAACTCGGCACCACAATTCAATCAGAATTTTGCATAAAAGATACAGGATCAAAAAGATAAAACCGAAGAAGGAGAGGGAGATACCGGGAGTTCCACTATAAAAATGCTACCATGGATTCCATAATTGGCCAGTCCTACTTTATGGTAAGCATGTGCAGTTCCCGTTCCTTTCTTCTGCACGCTGCCGGAATTCCCGTTGATCATTTCCCCCAAATACAAAGCGGTTTTATGTGATTGATGTTGAAAATTGGCTTTCCTCTTATTTTTCACTTCCTGTTAGGAAAATGGAACGGCCATGACAAATGACGTTCCGCATTACGGGAAGGTCGTTTCATTGGTTTACTTGCTGTTAAACAACTTCTAGGGACCACTATTTAGCTAAAAGAAGCTATGAAAGGCTTAACCTATATTCTTCAAACAGCTAAAGCAGAATTTCCCTTTCCGATTTTTTAGGTAATATTGAAAACTCCATTAAGATACAAGGATGCTTTATTTTAGGCGTCAATTTTTTTATCGCACTATAAAGAAGAAATTAAAGGAGCTGTGTTTTTTCAACATTGCCTGCTTTTGTTGGATCCAGAAAGCATTTGGATAATGGATAAAGTGGAAAGTCGGCAGTTATCGTTGAATATTAAAAATACCGTTTAGCTAGAGCTGACAAAAGCCTTTTTAAATAATTTGTCTTTATTGAAAAACTCAAGTAGGTACTCCTGCTGCTAGCTCTACGATAACGTTTTATATTATCATTAATACCATATGTTTATTTTATATTACCATTTGATGAAAAAGTATTAAAAAAACATAGTTATGAGTGCTAATATTGTAATGAATATGCTAATCAACTATATAATGATGAAACTATTTAGGTTCTTATTAAGTTTTTTGTTTTGCTTTTTTACATTAGTGAGTTATGCACAAGCAACTGCGGTGACGGGAACTGTGAAGGACGAAAAAGGTGTTCCTATTCCTGGGGCTACGGTTTCGGTAAAAGGTAAAAATCAAGGAACGATCACTGATTTTGATGGGAATTTTTCACTCTCTGTTTCTGATGAAAATACAACCCTGGTATTTTCCTATGTTGGGTTTCGCCCTCAGGAAATAATGGCTACATCTTCGCCTATCCATGTTACGCTTCTAGCTGAAGCCGAGAGTTTAAATGAAGTGGTCATAACAGCTTTTGGGGCTCAGAAAAAGATCAATGTGACCGGGGCCATCTCAGAAATTTCAGGTGAACAGATCGTCAACAACAGGGTAGGGAATATAACCAATGCACTCGTTGGTAGCGGAGCGGGAATTACCGGCTTACAGACGAGTGGCGAGCCTGGGAGAAATTCAACTAATATTAGAATAAGAGGGTTGGCAACCTATGGTAATACCACGCCTCTTATTGTGATTGATGGTGTGGAACAGGCCGTAGAGCGAGCATTTGACGAATTGAATGCCATTGACCCCAATGAAATAGAAAGTATAAGTGTCCTTAAAGATGCTGCATCCACTGCAGTTTACGGGATCAGGGGAGCCAATGGGGTCATCATTGTGACCACTAAAAGAGGTAGGGTAGGAAAAGCGAAAATTAATTTTTCAGCCAATTACGGTCTTACAAGGGCAACAAGTGTACAGGAAGGAGTGTCCTCTTATGAATGGGCGCTTATGCGCAACGAGGGTATTGAAAATGAGATGAACAGTTATCCCAGTACTGATGGTTTATCAGCTTATATATATAATGAGGATGACTTATGGAAGTTCATGAACAATAGGGATTTTACTCCTGAAGAGGTTGATGCCATGGCTAATCTGACCCTGGAACAAAAAAACGCTTTAAAAAATAGCCCTGCCGTATACTATGGAAATCGGGATTTATATGCAGAGCAATTTGGAGATTTGGCACCTCAAACTCAATTGAATTTTAATATAAACGGAGGTACGGAGAGAGTCCGCTATTTTGTGTCCCTGGGCTATTTTTCTCAAAAAGGAATAACATCAGCTACTGATTATTACGGGGCCAATACCGGATCCAACTTCCGACGTTATAATTTTAGGTCAAATTTTGATATTGATGTAGTAAAAAATCTCAAGATATCACTTAATCTGGCGGGCCAGTTCGGCCAAACCCAGGGGCCTGGAACTAATGCTGATCCGTACGATTTGTCGGGAAGATATAAGGTTATTATGCAATATATCTATGATGGGAATCCTTTTATGACCCCCGGTATCATGAATGGGCATTTGATCAGCGGATATGCTGGTGTTCCTGGTACCCCTCAAAATCCTCTGGCTCTTAAAACCGATAGCCAAATAGGAAATCAGAATGCGGTATTCAATTTATTGAACAGCGGAACTGGCAGCCTGTATAACACCTTACTTGATAACACGGTAAGAGTTGAACATACTATGGATTATTTACTGGAAGGTTTGAAAATTCATGGGACTGTAAATTATCAGGACAATTATAACCGCTATGTTACTTATGTGCCTTCCCTGCCGGCCTATACTGTGCAGCGGAATCCAAACGATCCTAATGAACTCGATTTCTTTGGAGGCGCCATATATAATAACACTTTCAATTCCTACGGTTATGGGAACTGGAATAAAATTTACGTGGATGCAGGCATAAATTATAATGGTTCCTATAAAAATCATAACTATAGTATGCTTTTTCTTGGTAAAGCTTCAAAATATACCTTACCCAATGATTCAAATAATACTCCATCAGGTATAATGGGATTGGTAGGAAGGGTGACTTACAACTATCTCGAAAAGTACATGTTGGAGTTTAACCTGGGGTATAATGGAACGGAGCAGTTTGCCGAAGGTGAGCGCTTTGGATTTTTTCCAGCATATTCTGTGGGATGGGTTCCCTCCTTAGAACCTTTCTTTCCGGAAAATGATTATTTAACATTTTTTAAGTTAAGAGGTTCTTATGGAATTGTAGGGAATGACCTTTTGGCCGGAACCGGAAGAAGATATCTGTATTTTCCCAATACCTATAATATTAATCAAGGCGGGTATTGGTTAGGCGATAGCAATGGATCTTCTACCAATGATTATTATCCCGGAGTAACGGAAGGAACATTAGGAAATCCCTTTGTCACCTGGGAAAAGGCTAAAAAATATGACCTTGGTATCGAGGCCAGGTTTTTCAAAGATAAGTTGAATTTTACCTATGATTACTTTGAGGAACGCAGGGACAACATTCTAACTACTATAGGAACCATCCCTGCAGTATATGGCGTTCCATCCTCTTCTGTTCCCCCGGCAAATATCGGGATTACTGAAAATAAAGGTTTCGAGCTTTCTTTAAAGTGGGATGACAGAATCGGGGAGGTGGGGTATTCGATTGCTGGCAATGTCACTTACGCAAAAAATAAGATCGTCTATAGAGCTGAAGCTCCAAATCCCTATCCATGGATGAATCAGACGGGTTTTAGTATAGGCCAGAAATTTGGTTTGACAAGTGATGGGTTTTTTGATAACCAGGAGGAATTGGCCAACAGACCATATAACACCTTCACAAGTAATAAGGCAACTCTTGGGGATATAAAATATGTAGATATCAATGGCGACGGCATGATCGATAATAAAGACATCAGCCCAATAGGCTTTCCCAACAATCCGTTGTATCACATGAATTTGAGATTCAGTGTTGACTATAAAGGATTCGATCTGAGTGCTTTACTGGTAGGATCCCATAATGGTTCATACTACCTAAACACAGGTTATACACTGCCTTTTTATAAAAGGGCTGGTAATGTATGGGAATGGATGTATGAAGGAAGGTGGACTCCTGAAAAGGTAGCAGCAGGAGAGGAAATCACCTATCCTCGGGCAACTTTTGATGCTACCTCTTCAGATAATAACTGGCTGACTAGCGATTTCTGGCTTGTTTCAAATGATTATGTACGTCTTAAAAATATAGAGATTGGGTATACTTTCTCCCAGGGAGGATTTTTTGAAAGAGCGAAAATTAACTCCTTCAGGGTTTACGCTAATGGTAACAACCTGTTTACTTTCAATAATGAACTCAGTGACAAAGGGATAGATCCAGAATCTCCAGATGGGAATACCTATATATACCCCCTTACCTCCTTGTATACCCTGGGAGTAAATATTCAATTTTAATTATGATAAACGAGAGAACTATGATAAGGAGAAGTTTATTAGTACTACTATGGATTGGGTTTGTTTCACTTTTGTCTTCATGTGAAGAAGAATTTCTGGAAAAGCCAAATACATCCGGAACCGTAGATCTGAACGAGGTTTATTCCTCTGCCATAAATGCACGAAATGCGCTTATGAATTGTTACCGATCGGTTCTGGTTCAAGGCTGGCCCAGTGGAATCGGTATTGGACATGGGGCTCTGGCTTCAATATCGGGAATCCATTCCAAAGGATATAACTGGCATGGTACCTGGGTAATTTCTGATTCCGGTTTAAGTCCAAATCCTTTGGATGGCAATGATAGTGGAGGAGCCGATAATTTCGGAAACAACTGGAATGTTATACGGAAATGCTTTCTGGTAAAGGAGAATATAGACATGGTTCCAGATATGGACGAAAATACCAAAACCATTATTAAAGCAGAATGTACCGGGTTGATAGCATATCGTTACATGGGAATGTTTTACAGGTATGGAGGTGTTCCTATCGTAACAAAAAGTCTGACTTCAAATGATGACTTGAATATAGCACGGGCCAGCCTGCAGGAGACTCTGGATTATACTTTACAACTATGTGAAGAGGCTATCGCAGGTTTGCCTTCCGAATGGCCTGCCGATCAAACAGGACGTTTAACCAAAGGTGCTGTTATGGCCATGAAAGCCAGGGTTCTTATGTATGCTGCAAGACCACTGTTTAATTCCACCACCCCTTATTTAAGTTATGATCATAACGAACTGATTTCTTTTGGGACTGCTGATCAAGACCGTTGGCAGGATGCTATTTCAGCTAATGAAAAGGTTCTGGAATGGGCACAGTTAAATGGTTTTGAGCTGATTAATTCCGGAGGAAGTTCCGGAGAACCTAATCCCAATGCTTTCAAAGATTATGCTACTGCAACATCTACACCAGGCAATAAAGAGGTAATCCTCGCCTATAAGTACGATGAAACGAACCAATGGAACAATTATCTAAGCTATTATCTTAACTATTCCCCTTATTGGACTGCAAATCGTTGGGACACAGATAATCTGGGCCTTCTCAGTAATTTTCTTTCCAACTACTATCGTGAAGACGGAACGGACCAATCCTGGCCACAGGTCGGAGATGATGCGGCAAGGCCGGCAAGTGATTGGTTAGCTCGAATTGATGCTATGGAGCCACGTTTTAAAGCAGATCATATAGGGCCAGGTTTTGATGCAGCTAATAATCCAGGGGATTTTAATTACTCTGTAGAGGGATGGGGTCGTTCTCTTGGAAACTATGGAGCTCAATTTCCAAGCGGTAGTGGATTCGGAAAAGGTAGTGGATTTTCGGTGAAATTTTTCTACCAGGCGGGCTCAAGAACCTGGTTTGAACCCCCTCTCTTTAGGCTTGCGGAGACCTATCTCAATTTAGCTGAAGCTTATAATGAAGTGGGCAATAGCTCACAAGCACTAAGCAACCTCAATGTGGTACATAATAGAGCGGGCTTACCGGCTATCACTGAGACCAATCAGGGTGCATTGCGCAAAATTATTCAAAGAGAAAAGGCAATTGAATTTTATATGGAGAACCAACGCTATTACGATGTTAAGCATTGGATGCTTGAAGATATTGGAGATGGTATTATAGGAGGACAGATGAGAGAAATGCAATTTGAAGTGGAACCTACGGCTTCCAATAAAAACCTGGCTTCATCACTGATATATTACTGGGATAGTAACGCCTATATAGCCTACTGGAACCCAAAAATGTTCCTCGAACCCATACCACAATCGGAAGTCAACAAAGGAATTATTGTCCAGAATCCGGGATATTAATATTAATATAATTGAAAGATAGATATCATGAATAAAAAGTTCTTTATTCGAAATTTTTTAATAGCGATACTATTAGGTCCGTTTGCTTATGTTCGGGCTCAGGATAGCCAGGAGATTGCTGATACTTTACAAATTGGTTATCCTGAAACAGATAGTATACCTGGAACATTATTAAAGGTTGAAAAACGCACTAGTACTGCCGCTATTTCCACTGTCAAGGGTAGCGAACTGGAGCGTATCCCTACGATGAATATTACCAATACCTTATATGGTCGCCTGGCAGGTCTTACTGTAACGCAGGCTTCTGGAGAACCTGGAAACGACCGGGCCCAGTTACTAATAAGAGGTAACGGGACTTACGGAGTAGGGGGGTATAATAATATCAAAATTTTTGTCGATGGCTTTGAGGTAAATGCGAATTATTTTGATTACCTCTCACCGGCCGAAATAGAGAGTATTTCAGTTCTCAAGGATGCGGCGGCATTGGCTCCCTTTGGAATGCGGGGCTCGAATGGTATTATATGGGTGATTACCAAAAGGGGAAGAGAAGGCAAATCCAGGATGAAGGTAAATTTTAAATCCGGTATTCAAACGGCCATTAATATCAATAAGCCACTAGATGCCTATCAGTATGCCAGGTACTATAATGAAGCTATAAGCAATGATAATGGAATGCTTTGGTCTCCATATTACAATGAGGATGAAATTGAAGGATATAGAAATGGGCAGGGAACAAATGTTGACTGGTATGATCAAACCATAAGCCAGACAGGGACCTACTATTCAGGGGATGTGGTCTTTGATGGAGGTGATGAAAATGCGAAGTATACTGTAATTTTTGATTATGCAAATAAAGAAGGTCTTTACAATGCAACAAATACAGATACTACCTCGAATAATAGATTCTATAGAATGGGCTTACGGGCAAATCTTGATTTTAAATTATTTTCAATTTTTGATGCCAAAGTAGATATAGGAGGGCGTTTACAAAAGCAAAAAAGACCAAATTACCAGACTTCAGATCTTTTTGAAGATCTGTCGCGGTATCCTTCCAATATTTATCCTGTATACGATAATGAAGATTTAAGATATTTTTCAGGTACAAATCTATTTCCCAATAACCCGGTGGCATCATCGATCGGTCTGGGATGGTTTTCTTCTCAGGGAAGGATTCTTCAGGGGAATTTTTCTTTACGGGAAAATCTTGATTTTATTCTGGACGGGTTATACGCAGAAGAGGCTTTTTCTTTTAATTCGTACGCATTAAGCACCTATAGTAAAACCCGTAATTATGGAAGATATCAGGATGGGGAGCTAACTACCACAGATCAACCCTCTTCAATTGTTGCAAGTGGATACGGTTCTGCCGGCATGGAAGATTGGAAACAGGCGAAAGTTACTATTGGATATAAAAACAGCTTTGATAAAAGCGATATAAATGCTGCTATAGGCTTTCACAGTTCCGATTATAAGGCAGATGGACTTTTTGGATATAAATACCATTATCTCAACCTGAATGGGAAGTTCAAATATGATTACGATAACAGGTATATTTTGGCAGCTGCCTTTTCCTATTTTGGTAATGATGCGTATGCGCCAAAAAATCGCTGGGGTTTTTATCCTGCTGTTTCCGCTGCATGGCTGATATCAAATGAAAACTTTCTCTCTGGGGATAATATATCCCTGTTAAAGCTAAGAGCCTCTGTAGGGAAATTAGGTGGTGCCGATAGCGACGCTACCGGAGCTTTGGGTAATTTTTCTTCTAATGGTCGTTATTTATACCAGCAATATTACAATGGAAGCAGTACCGGATCTTTTTATACAGGCAATTCCACGCCAACCTGGCAAAATACACTGGCACCTCTTTTTATTCCCAACAGGGATGTTTTTGCAGAAACCAGTCTGAAGTATAACGTTGGGCTGGATATGGATATCTGGAATAAACTTGAAGCCAGTATAGATATTTTTCTCGATAAGAGGAGTGATATTCTAACGGTAGATAATTCGATACCAAACTATTATGGTAATAATTACTACTACAGTAACATCGGGAAAATGACAAATAAAGGCCTTGAAGCCACAGCTGTTTATAAGGATAAGATAGGAGAATTCACCTACGCCTTGAACGGCATGCTTTCCTACAGTAAAAATACTATAGATTATATGGCAGAATTAGCCCCCGCCTATCCTTACAATGCCCAAACGGGAAGATCTTTTGGAACCCCAATAGGTCTAAAAGCAGAGGGCTTGTATCAACTTAATGATTTTAATGCAGATGGAAGCCTTAAGGCTAATATTCCACAACCCGCCTTTGGCCTGGTTCAGCCCGGGGATGTACGGTACATGGATTTGGATGATGATGGTTTTATAGACCAAACTGATTTCACGGCTATAGGAAAATCTCCTTTCCCGGAGATGGTTTATTCATTTGGAGGCAACCTCGGATTTAAAGGTTTGGAACTGAATGTTCTATTCCAGGGAGTGCATGGGGCTTCTTTCAATCTTTTAAATAACTGGAGTGAAACAGTTGCTTTCGTCAACAATGGGAACATTCATGAAATAGCAGAAGGTGCCTGGGCATATTATCCGGAACAGGGAATTGACACCCGTGCAACAGCAACTTATCCGCGTCTGACCACCCGGGAAAACAACAATAATTATCAAAATAGTTCCTACTGGATAAAAAGTGCAGATTATCTACGGCTTAGGAACATTGAACTGGCATATAGTTTCAATTCACAAAATTTACTGGATAAGCTGAACCTGTCTCAGTTAAGCATTTATGTAAGTGCTACCAACCTGGTGACCTGGAGCAGTCTGTTGAAAAATTATAATATCGATCCTGAAACGACTTCGGGGTACCCCGGACTTAAGAGCATTGTATCTGGAATTACGGTTAGTTTTTAATTAAATAGAAAGGAGAATGAACAATATATCTTTACGCAAAACCAGCAATTATTTTTGGTTAGTCCTTATCATCCTTTGCACTGCATGTGAAGAGGAATTTCTGGATACCAAAATAGACACCTTCAAGACTCCGGAAGCAGCTGCTTCGGACAGAGAAACCCTATGGACTTTCGGAAACGCATTTTATGCTCCCATGACCTACGGCTTTTCAGTAATTGATAACAACCTCTTTGCTGCTGCCAGTGATGAAGCACAACAGACTTCCTACTCGGCAAATGTGAATTATTTCAATAATGGAACTATAAATGAAAATATTAATCCTATTTCTTATTTATACAAAAATTATTATGAAGGAATAAGAGCCGCAAATTTCTATCTGGATTATTCGGAAGACGGCAAGGAACTTTTGTCTTTAAACAGGGATACCATAACGGATGCGGTTAACTATCAGCGGGATCTTAAGTTTTTGAAATGGTACAGGGCAGAGGCTCATGTGGCACGGGCTTATTACTACACGGAACTCTTGAAGATGTATGGTGGGGTACCTGTAGTGGACCTTACTTTTGGAGAAGAAAATGAATTCATTGCCCGAACCCCATATGATGAAGTGGTAGATTATATCGTACAGGAAATTGATTCTTACAAAGATTCCTTACAGCTGAACTGGAATAGCACGAATTTTTCAAATCAGGATGGACGATTTTCCCTGGGCGCTGCATTGGCCATCAAATCCAGAGCTCTCCTGTACGCCGCCAGCCCCCTGAATAACCCTGAAAATGATATTGAAAAGTGGAAAAAAGCCGCTGAGGCAGCTAATGATATCATTAACTCTGACATACTGAATTACAGTCTCGACCAGGGAGGGTATTATAACTATTTTACTGGTAATACACCCTTGAACAGCCCTGAAACTATTTATGCCATAAGACGTGATCCCAATAATCTGGTAGAAGCAAATAACTATCCCATTGCCACCCCTGGCGGTGCAAGTGGTATCACTCCAACACAAAATCTGGTAAGCTCCTATGAGTATACTGCAGAACCGGATCCTGCAGATCCCTATAAAAACAGAGATCCAAGGTTAAAAGCCTCTATAGTGACAAATGGTAGTGAATGGAATGGTAGAGTGATAGACCAATCAGACGGAGGAATTGATGATATGGATCAACCCAATACCAGTAGAACAGGATATTATTTAAAAAAGTTCCTTACAGACAATGTTAATCTCGTACAAGGTTCCACAGTGCAGAACCAGTGGGTGGAATACCGTTATGCAGAAATTTTGTTGAATTATGCAGAAGCCATGAATGAAGCCTATGGACCGGATGTCGTTCCCGCCGGGTATGCATTGAGCGCCAGGCAGGCACTTGAAATGATCCGGGATCGGGCGAGTGCGCAGCTTCCGGATATCACTGCGGTTTCCGTTGAAGCATTTCGAGATGTTGTAAAACATGAAAGAAGAATCGAATTAGCCTTTGAAGGTCATCGCTACTGGGATCTTTTGAGGTGGAAAGATGCTGAAACCGTACTGAATCAACCGGTAGAGGGAGTTAAAGTTTCAAAAACAGGTTCCGGGAATTATGTCTATCAGGTAATAGATGTCGCGGATAGGCGCTTTAACGAACGGAATTACCGATTGCCTTTCTCCAGGGCTGAAATAGTAAATTCCGGTGGGACAATAATTCAAAATGATGGATATTAAAAATAATATTATGAATATTACAGTAAAGACTTTGTTTTTTTTTCTAATCGGCCTTTTGCTGGCATCATGTGAGGGTAATGATGCTGATGAAGATTATGGTTATGCTTACCTGTACATGCCTCAGGCTACAACATCAGGGGGGTTAAATGCCGATTACCAGGTCCCCTCCGGGGGAGGAGAAAACACCTATAACTTCAATTATGATGCTGCCTCTCAGCGTTTAGATATTGTTTTAGGGGTGATCAGGTCAGGAAAAGTTCCTGCAAAGGCCTATAGTGTCGATATAATATCACGCACCGATACCACTGCCTACATCAGTGAGCAGGGACTTATAGAAAATGGGATTGTACTTCCGGAAGGACTTTATGAGCTACCCGAAACCGTCTCTGTGGAAGCAGGGGAGTCAAGCGCTGCTTTTTATCTCTCAATTGATGCACAGGCGTTAAAAGAGGAAGCATATGCAGGGAAAAAGGCCATTGTAACTGTAGGATTGTCCAACCCGAAAGGCTATGAGATCCTTGAGGAGTATGCAAGTACTGTTGTTATAATTGATGTAGAGGCAATCAGGCCGTTTTTGTCTGGTTTAGAATGAACAAATTAAAAATTTACCAAAATGAAAGCTATTATCAAGAAGCTCTATTTTACCGGTCTGATGGGTATTTTAGTGGTATGTAATGCCTGCCAGGAAGACGAGGTATTTGAAAATGAAATTGTGGAAGGTGCTGAGCCAAGTGCAGATTTCTCCGGTTCATCTGGATCACTGGAAGTTAATTTTACCAACCTATCGGAAGATGGAGACTCCTACTACTGGGAATTTGGCGATGGTGGTTCCTCATCAGAGAATTCACCAACACATATCTATGCAAATGCAGGCACCTACAACGTAACGCTGAATGCCAGAAGTGCTGCAGGATATTCAGATTCAATGAGTAAAGAGCTATTCGTAGCCGGACCCTCTTCAGCTGCTTTTAGCGTTGAAAATGAATTTAAATTAATTAGAAGGTTCGATGCTTCAGGTTCACAAAATGCAGCCTCGTTTTCATGGGATTTTGGGGATGGAAGTGCACACGAAACGGCAATGGTTCTGACACACGAGTTTCCCGCTGAAGGTTCTTATGAGGTGAGTCTTACCGTTGTCGGTTTACTGGGAGATACTAAGGTGCTTATCAAGACTATCGATGTTTATGAAGAAGAAATCAATCTTTTAGAAGGCTCGGATATGGAAAATTCAGCAAAAGCGTTTTGGACAAACTGGTCCAGTCAAAATTCAAATCCGCCAGAATTCGGATATACCGGGGATGGTCCTGAGGAAGGCGAGGGTGCCAGTTTAAGATTTAATAATTTTACGGCTCCCCAGGATAATTCCGTAAATCAGTTAATTTATCAGGAAGTAAATGTAACTGCAGGTGGTAAATATCGCCTGGAGGCTAAAGTGAAAGCACCCGAAGGAGCCTATCAAACCTATATTCAGTTTTATATTTCCAAAGATCCCAATACCTGGATTGAAGATGTTTCAAATCCAGATACTAATCATTTTCTGGCTCTTAACACCTGGCACGGATGGATGGGACCGGTAGACGGAGATCTTTACCAGGCTGTACAGGCAAATGGAGGATATGGGCTTGGAGCATCTACAGGAGGAATATATACAGCCACGGAAACCGGAAAATTATACATAGGAATCCAGGTTGGAACCTGGTCTGGCTATTCCAACGGGGATATTTTAGTAGATGAAGTCAAATTCATACGAGTTGAATAAAGTGAATAATTTTTTAAAGATTATCTGGAAAATATGAAAACACATGCACGATCTGGTTTTTTAATACTAGTCTTAATGATAACGGGGTGTGCCTCGAGTATTAAATCCGTGAAATTAAAAACAGCCCAACCTATGTTGTATGAAAGAACAGATTTCAACATTTCGCTGAATGAGCAATGGGAAAATCCTTACCTGGCCGAAGATATTGCTGTAGATATTAAAATGCAATCTCCCTCTGGAAAAGAAATCCTGCTGCCATGCTTCTATGTCTCCGGTGAAAGTGGTGAGGCCTCTGAATGGGAGGCACGATTTGCGCCTCAGGAAATTGGCAGGTATACCTACCACCTTGTGGTTTCAAAGAAAGGGGAGGAAATGGTTTTTGATGAAAATGAGTTTACTGTTGAAAATTCAGAGAATAAAGGCTTCTTACATGCTGAAAATAACTGGATCTTGCGCTATGACAACGGCGATCCCTTTCGGGGGATAGGTGAAAATATCGGTTGGGAATCAAGAACCAACGACGACTCTAAATTTTTTCATGAACTGCACGAAAAGAAAAAATATAATTATAACTATTTACTGGGAGAGCTCTCCAGAAATGGAGGGAATTTCTTTAGGACATGGATATGTAGCTGGAATTTACCATTGGATTGGAAAGATAACTTTAACAATTCCAGGTACACGGCATCAGATGCTTATTATAACCCCAGTGCGGTTGCCAAACTTGACAGCCTGGTGGATCTTTCAAAGAAGCTTGATCTTCATATGATGCTAACTCTCGGACCCGGGAACTACAGTAAAGAAGATGGAGGATTTGCAGAATCAACCGCTGATTTTTTTGTCAATCCGAAATCCAGACAGCGTTATAAAAACAGGTTGCGATATATTATTGCCAGGTGGGGGTACAGTACCAGTATTGCGGCCTGGGAACTTTTCAATGAAATAGATAATGTACAATACCGAAACAGGGACAATCCTATCGATGCCAAAACTATTGTAGACTGGCATGAAGAGATGAGTAATTACATTGATAAAATTGATCCTTATAATCATATTATTACCACCAGTATCTCCCATAGAGACCTTGAAGGTCTAAATTCCTTACCGGCCATTGACATTAACCAAAAGCATATTTATAATAGAACAAAAGATATTCCTGGGGAAATAATAGATTATGAAAAGAGGTTTGGGAAACCATATGTCATTGGAGAGTTCAGCTACGAATGGGACTGGTCTAAAAATTTTGATGAATTCCCCGAAGAAATGGATTCGGATTTTAAAAGAGGATTATGGTATGGGATGTTCACATCTACGCCCATTCTGCCGCTTTCCTGGTGGTGGGAGTATTTTGATGAGCGGGGAATGACTTCCTATTTTAGAGGAGTCAGCAAGATCAACGATATGATGCTAAAAGCCGGCAACGGGAAATTCGAAAAGGTTAGTTTTAAAACGGGGAACCAGCTGGAGTCATTTGGGGTCAAATGTGGTAATAAAATATTTATTTATTTATACAACCCCTTAGATAAAGCTCTGAATTATCATGTTGAGGTTCCCGAGTTAAGAGATGCAAGTTATGAGGTGCAATCTTTTCATCCCCTTAATTTAGAATTCAGCCAGGAGAAAACAAGGGAAGGGATCGAAGTTGCCGCAGGTAAGTCTTTGGATGCGGGCAAAGAAATCCTGCTTATCATAGACTTTGATTAACTTATTTTAGTAATAATATGTAAAAGGTGAACCTGCAAAACTGTCGGTTCACCTTTTTACAGTATCCTCTTTATGCCACTGAATTCATTCCTGTACTGGGTAGGTGTGCAGGCTTTACATTTTTTAAACACCCGGTTAAAATTTGCTATATTATTAAAACCGCTCATATAGGCAATTTCGGCTATACTTAAATCCTTATCAATTAACCACCTTGAAGCATAGCCAATCCTTGTATCGTTTAAAAATTCTATAAAAGTCTTTCCTGTTCGTTTTTTTAAAAACCTATTAAAAGAAACTTCACTCATATTTATAAGATCAGAGATTTCTTTAAGGGTCACTTTTTCTCCAAAATGTTCCTGGATATAATCGTATACCGTTTTGATCTTATCGCTATTATCGAAATTTTCAAGCTCCGAAGAGTTTGTAGAAAGCAGTCGCTGATTTCTTGATATGGCAAGATCATAAAGGATAGAAACTAATTCGAAGAAGTAATCTATTCCATTTATTTTGGAGATTTTCTTTATACGTGGTGCAATGTTTTTTGCTGTTTCCTGGGAAAACAAAATTCCTCTTGATGACCTTTGAAATAAATTTTTTATAGGAGCCATAATATGCCTGTTAAGGAGTTTTTCATCTAGCAGATCATTATGGAACTGGATGGTTATTTCGTGTATATCCTTATTCCTGCAGTGATGGAGTTCCCATCCATGAATTAAATTTGATCCGACAAGTACCAGCTCGTAATCATCAATTTCATGGAAATGATCTCCAATGATTCGTTTGACTCCCCTGCCATTAGCAATAAAATTAATCTCGAACTCAGGATGAAAATGTAAAGGAAAGTCAAATTCACTTTTAATCCGGTCGAATACCAGAAAACTGTCTTGCAGAGATAAAGGGGTAATTTCCCTATGGGCTAGATTGTTCATGAAAGAATATTATCAGTAATTGAAAAGATTATATCAATTTAATGAGTAGAGAACTATTATTTTTGGATGTTATTAATTTTGATGTGCTTTATATGAATAATTCTCATTATTTAATATAAAATTAATATTAATAATTTAATTATA
>NYSS01000197.1 GCA_002683135.1 Planctomycetota bacterium
AAAATATCTAATATATTATCAAATGAAAAAAATTAAATCTCTGATTAGATTATTGATATTTATAATTCCTAAAACGGTTATAGCCTTTAAATATGACTTGTTCCGTTGGTTGAGGTTTTCATTACGTGATAGTGATAGAATTACGAAACAGCAACGACAAGCTAAGCTTCTGTTAAACTTGCACGCCTTAGAAAAGGGGCTGTCTTTTCCAGATCCAAGAGAGGGCTGGGGTTATCAAAAAGCATTTTTATTATCTAAATACACTCACAAATATATTACTGATTGCGGTATTGATGATTTGGCACGGTTAAGTGTGGGAGTTTTGGATGCCTTTATCAATGATCCATTAACAGGGAAATCTGAAACCTTAATTCATAATGTGGAATTGTTAAAGCAAATAGGGATTGAAAAGAAAGATTTGATAGGGGGGGTAAAATTTGTTCAGAAAGATTTAATAAACTTCAATTTCCAAGAACTCTATAATGTTGCGTCACTTAGATCAAGCGTTAGACATTATTCTGAAAAAGATATTACCTCTCAGGAAATTGAAAATGCAGTAAAGTATGCTCAAACGGCACCATCAGTTTGTAATCGCCAAGCATGTAAAATCCATGTTTTTAGTGATAATTTCAATGATATTTTAGATGTTCAGTTGGGTAATCAGGGGTGGGCTCATAAGGCAAATAAATTATTTGTTGTAACTGCAGACCTAAATTTTTTTGGCTCGGTATATGAAAGAAATCAACCATACATTGATGGAGGGATGTTTGCTATGCAATTTGTTATGGGTATGCATGTACAAAAAATAGCAACTTGTTGTAAAATGTACATAAGAAAACCAGATTTAGATAAAAAGTTTTATATAGTTACAGATATTCCTAAGAATGAAATTCCTATAATGTTGATACTAGCTGGGAATTATTCTGATGAAATAATTAAAGTTCCTCATTCTTACAGATTTAGTTCTACGAATAGGACCGTAAATCATTAGTATGAAAAGAAATATAAAGGTGAAAATTTTAATTGAACTCTATAGTATAAAGAATTCTAGAATTAGAAGATTGATTAGGTCAAAAATCGCTAAAATTGAAGGTGGAGTAATGTGGTCTAATTCTTTACGACATTTAATAAACAAATATCACAAAATCCAGATTGGCTATGGTTCATATGGCGCTATGTTTTCAGATGTTAATAGTTTTAAGCCTGGAACTATAATTGGTAATTATTGCTCTTTTGCTAATAAAATTAGTCATTTCAATGCTAATCATCCTTATGATAGCTTTACTATGCATCCAATTGTTTACAGTCCTTTATATGGAGATGTAAATAATGAAAGATTACAAAGAACAAAATTGATTATAGGAAATGACGTATGGATTGGACAAAATGTTGTCATATTACCTAATGTTAGCCATATAGGGAATGGTGCGGTAATCGGTGCGGGAAGTATTGTAACTAAAAATGTAGAAGCATATAATATTGTTGCTGGTAATCCTGCAAGGGTAATTAAGAAGCGTTTTAATAGTACTGTTATTAAAGATTTAGAGAATATAAAATGGTGGGAAATGGATAAAGAAATACTGATGAAAAAAAGAAAAGATTTGCAGCAAATAGTTGAAGATTAAAAATTGTTAGTAGGTGTGTAAAGTATGATGAATTGTTCTAACGTATTAATTTGTGATTAAACTAAAGAATAAATTAGTTTCAGATTCTTTTTGGGGGATTTTAGCGAAAATTATTGATGCCGGAGCAAAATTTTTCACAATCCCAATGTTGGTTGGATATTATGGGAAATCAGATTATGGTTTGATAGCCTTGGTGTTCTCTCTTAATGCTTATATGCGTCTAATGGATATGGGTATAAATATTGGATCAATTCGTTTTTTCTCTCTATGGATAAAGGAAAGTGATTATCAGCAAATAAGCGAAGTTTCTAGATCTAGTGTGACTTTTTATGGTGTACTAGGGGTTATTAATGCAATAGTATTTTTCATATTAGCCAATTTCGGTGTAGAGCTATTTGGAATTAACGAATCGCAGGTTGATGTTTTTAAATCTATTATGTATATATTGGCAATTACTACCATTTTTGAATGGGCTTCCAATGTAGTAAATCAATTATTAATAGCTAATGATAAAATTGGTTGGGTTAGTAGGGTTAAAATATTCAGTAATGTATGCATGCTGATTTCAGCGTTATTAGCAATAAACTATTTTTTTAGTCTTGAATTATATTTCTTTTTTTATACGATTTCCATGCTTATAATTATACCTCTTAATATTTATAAGCTTAATAGTTATCAGTTACCATTATTATCGTTAATATTACCTGGTTGGAATTGGTATCCATTTAGAAAAATTTTAAAATATAGTTTAGCAATATTTGCTATGGGAATTTTTCAAATGACAGCGAATAATCTACGACCACTTTTATTAGGAAGATTCTCTAGAGATGGGGTGGAAGTTCTTACCGATTATCGGGTTATACAGACAATAGCCATGCTTGTTATAGCAATTGGAGGGGTTTTTATGCAGGTTCTACTTCCTTCTACTTCAAAGCACTACGCCGATGGTAACCAAAGAAAACTGGATGAAATCGTTTATGATGGTACTAAGTATATAACACTCCTATTATCCTTAATTGTTTTTATATTATGTTTAAATGCAAAATTGATATTATACATATATATGGGGGAAGGTTATGATGATTTGGCACTGTGGTTAATTATTTGGTTGATTACTGTTTTACTTTCCATGCATAATGCTCCAGTCGCTAGTTTAGTTTTAGCTACAGGTAAAACTAAATTTCTAGTTTATTCTTCAGCAATAGCTTGTGTAGCTTCAATACCAATAACAATAATTCTTGCATACAATTATAATGTCGGAGCTGCTGTTATCGGTTATGCCGTATATATGATATTCCAGATTGGATTTTACTATTTCTATTACACTAATAAAGTTTTGAAATTTAATAGTAGGAGGTTGTTTTTTCAAAGTTTTTTTCCGCCAGCCTTAATAGGTACAGGTAGTTGGGTATTAACAGCATTTGTTTTTAGCATAATAAAATTAGATAATATTTATTTTGAGCTGTTATTGCGTTCTGTTTTATTTGTTATATTGTTTCTAGTTTTCAGTTTTAAATTAATAATAAAACCGAAAGATTTAAAATCCTTGATCAGGAAGCAGTAATGAATAGAAAATGCACTTAATGTAATTTTTAAGAGGTAAAAGTGATTAAATTTATATGAAAAAATCTACCTTCCTATTTGTATCATTATTACTGAGTTTTAGGTTTTGGTATCTTTCCTTTATACCCTTAAATAGGGATATTTTTTTGGTTTTATTTATCTTATGGGGATTTCTTGGTTTTATTTTTTTTCCAAAAAAGCAAAGAAAATCACTATATACAATTAAATATAAAAAGTATTTTTACTGGATTTTAATAGGTGTTATGATTTCTATGTTTAATGCTGATTTATTCTGGGATCAAAACTTGTTAACTACTCTTATAGCTCAACGCTTTATTTATGCTTTTATTTTTTTAATTCCTCTATTGTATATTCAACCAAGTGAAGAAGATATATTGAAAGCTTTAAAATGGATTTCTTTTTGTACGTTTCTTGTTTGGCTTTTAGGGGTTTTTAATCCGGCACTGTTAGGTAAAGGTGCTGATGATGAGGTTGTAAAAAGTCAAACGGATTTTGGATATTATGTTAATGGTATTCATTTCGTAGTTTTTTATTTTTATTTTGTTGTGCAGAAATATATTGAGAAATTTAAATGGAAAGATTTTCTGAAAGCCATGCTATTATTCTCATTCTTATTAATTTATCAGAATAGAAGTATTCTTATAGGAGCAGTCATTGTAGTCTTTTATTCTTTATTTAGGTTTAGATCAAGATATAAAGGAGGACTTATCCTATCTATAGCCGGCATTTTATGCTTTATTGTAATATATACTCAAGAAATTTGGTTAAATTTAATAGAAGCTACTGAACATCAATTAAATAGTGATAAATATAATCGCTGGAAATCACTCTATTATTATTTTAATGAATATTCACCCAATTGGTTTACATATTTATTTGGTAATGGAATGCCTAGTGGAGGAAACTCTAAACTTGGAGATTTAATGTGGAATAATTTTACAAAAGGTATATACGCTAGTGATCTCGGAATGATTGGTATGTGGACTACATATGGATTAATTCCTTTAGTTACTATATATGCTGTTATCTTTAAAATAATTTATCAAAAAAAATTTCCATTATATTTAAAGTTTATTTGTTTTCATATTATTGCTGTTCCTACAATTTTTCAATTTTGGTTTAACCCTGGAGTTTACCTATTTATTATAATATTTTATATGTACGCATATCATAATGAGAATAATAGATCTATAAAAGAATGCTATCAATAATAATAGTTAATTATAAAAATGAGCAACAAACTATAGCTTATGTGAAATCTGAATTAAGCAAAGTTACGTTGGAGCATATAGTGGTTGTGGTAAATAATTCAGCAACAGAAATTTCGAATGAAATTCTTGCAAAGGAATTAAATGCTAAAATTGTTTGTAAAAATGAATTGAAAAATACTGATGAAAAGATTTTTATTATACCACATTTAGATAATCTAGGTTTTGCAAAAGGAAATAATTTGGGAGCTGAATTTTCTTTAAGATATTTTGATGTTGATTTTTTTATTTTTAGTAATAATGACATTCGATTTTTGGACGATAATGTTGTCGAAAAAATGATTATGAAGATAAAGAAATTACCTCATGTTGGAATACTGGGACCTAAAGTTGTAGGTTTGGATGGTAAAAAACAAAGTCCAGAACCATATTATTCATTCGTGCACCGCTATTTCCTACGCTATTGGGTTTATCCTTTTTTTCCAAATAAAATAAAGCGGAAATTACTTAAGATTGAATATACTCAATTAGCAGTTGAAGGAGAATATTATAAGGTTATGGGATCATTCTTTTTAGTGAGAGCTTTAGATTTCGTTAAAGTAGGAATGATGGATTCTAATACATTTTTGTATGCTGAAGAAGCAATTTTAACAGAGCGAATGAAAGCAATTAATAAGTCCGTTTATTACCTCCCCACGGTAGCTGTATTACATGAGCATGGAGCAACGATTTCGAAAAATGCTAGTTCTAAGGCAATGAAAAAGTTTCAATTTGAGAGTGAAAGTTACTATTATCATAAGTATAGAGGCGTTCCGAAATGGCTAATTTCAGTAGGGGAGAAATCTTTGTCTCTATATAGTTATTTGAAATCAAAAAAATGAAAATATTATTCATTACTAATCACGTACTTTCTGGTAATGGGGGGGGGGGTTCGCATCTAGAGCATACATAAATGCCTTTTCTGAAGTTGCAGACCAATTTCTACTACTTTATCCGGATAATGGCATAAATGTATCTGAACATTTTAGTTTAAAAAATAAGATTATTTTCAAGGGAGTGCCAAATAAGAACTCAGATTTATCAAAATTATGGGATATTTATATTGGTAAAATAAATAGATTTTATGGTCAATTCGATGGATTAATAGATGACTTTAAACCTGATATGGTCGTCTTTGACAATAGTAGGGCTTCAGCTGGGCTTCTTACTATAGCTAAAAAAGCAAAAATAAAAGTAATAACTATTCATCATAATTATGAGATGGAGTATTATAAAGGAACTCCACCAAATATTCTTTGGAGAATACCTTTATTACATTTTATGCGAAAAGCCGAAAGAAGTGCAGTTCTGCTTAGTGATTTAAACTTAACTTTAACGACGCAGGATACTTCGTTACTAGAACATACTTATGGTTCTGGTCAGAATACTAATTTTCAAGAAATTGGTGTTTTTGAGTATAGGAACAAACAGGTGGAGAAATTTAATTTTGTAAAGCCAGCATTTAATGAAAAATCAATTAAATTTATTATCACCGGTTCCTTAGGTTCCTATCAAACAGAAGCTTCCATTATTCCATTTTTAAAATTCTATTTTCCTTTGCTTATAAAGGAATATCCAGATTGTAATTTAATAATTGCTGGTAAAAATCCTTCTAAAAGGTTGAAGGAATTATGCGGAAAATTTAAAAATATTAATGTTATTCCGAATCCTAAGCGAATGGAAGAGGTTGTTTGTAAAGCAGATATTTATTTATGTCCTACATCTATTGGCGGCGGACTAAAGCTAAGGATTATGGATGGATTTCGTTTGGGTTTACCCGTTATAAGCCATAAGGTTTCCGCTAGAGGTTATGAGGTTTTTGAAAAGTATGGTGCATTGAGAGTTTATAAAGATCAGGAATCTTTTCTAGATGGCGTTAAAAAAACCAGTCTGTATCTTAAAAATAATAATATAGATAATGAATTTATAAAGGATCTTTATGATAAAAACTTTTCATTTGAATCTGGTTTGCGAAGATTGAAAAGTATATTATCTCATTCCTTCAAATTGTAAACGAAAATTAAATGAGATTAGCCCCAATATGCCTTTTTACCTATAATCGCTTAATTGAAACAAGAATGACGATTCAGTCCCTTCAACGAAACTATTTAGCCTCAGAAAGCGATTTGATAATTTATTCCGATGGAGCAAAGCATAAGGCTGCTGAATCCGGCGTAAATCAAGTAAGGGAATTCCTGAAGACGATAAATGGTTTTAAATCGGTTAAAGTTGTTGAGTCTAAATTTAATATGGGCTTGGCAAATTCAATTATTTCTGGTGTTTCTCAGGTTTTGAAAAACTTTGATAATGTAATTGTGTTGGAGGATGATCTTATATTATCCAGAAATTTTTTGAATTTTATGAACCAGTCGCTTCATTTATACCAATCCAATTCTTTGGTTTTTTCAGTATCTGGCTATTCTCAAAAATTAAAATTTCCTCTAGATTATTCATATGATGCTTATTTTAAAGGACGTGCGACTTCTTGGGGTTGGGCGACTTGGAAAGATAGATGGCAATTAGTAGATTGGAAAGTTAATAAAGAAGAGTTAAAAAAAACCAATTCATTTAAGGAGTTGAATAGATATGGCTACGATTTAAAAAAAATGTTGATCGACCACGTTGACGGTAAAAATGATTCATGGGCGATTCGGTTTACCTACTACCAAATAAAGTCGAACAAAGTAACTGTAGCTCCTGTAATTTCGAAAGTACAAAATATTGGTTTTGGAGAAAATGCTACTCATTGTAAAGATCCTATAAGCGGTGTTAAAGTGGCCTTCGATAATACTAAGCAGAAGAAATTTAGTCTTCCAAATAAGGTAGAAATCAAGAAGGATCTAGAATTACAATTAAGGTCTAGAACAAGAAAGATGTATAGAGTTATTTTTAAGATTTTAAATAAATTACCTTTTAAAAATAAAATAGCGAATAGAATTAAAAACGTAGAATATGTCAATTCAAAATAAGGTGCTTACTATAGGGATTTGGGGAAATTATAATTATGGTAATTGGGGAGATGATCTAATGGCTATAATTATTGCGGAGTATATAAAAAAAAATGGCCATAGAACAATTGTTTATAGATTAGACGAAGATCTTTCTAAAGAACATAATATACCTTCAGAAAGGAGTGTTGATAAATTAGTTAGAGATTCCGATTTTTTGCTAATTGGAGGGGGCGGTATGCTTGTAGGGAATAGTTTAGTAAAAAGATTATTAAGCCCTATAGCCAAAAAGTTTGAGCGAGATTTTAAAGATTTAAATAAAAGCTTAAAAGCACATGGTAAGAAAATATATCCAATAACTATTGGAGGGGAGGAAAAAATGGAGGTTAGTTTATCTAAGAGTAGAAGCGATTTCTTCAAATCGGATTCAGTGCCGGGAGGCACATTACGATTAAAAGGGGATATTCCATTTGTTCATACCTTCAATAAGAATTTTATTTATTATCCTGATATACTATTTGATATTAAGAATCAATTCGAATTAGGGAAAACACTTGAAAAACCTGAAAATGAAATTTGGATGGGTGTTAATCTGATTAATAAAAATTTAAAGAATGAAAAATGGCATCTCGATTTAATAGAAATTGCACAGAAAAGAAATAATCTTAAAGTTTTTTTTATAAAAACGCATTTGCCTAAATATAAACAGGATTATGAATTTGTGCCTAATAAAGAAAATGATAACGTCAAAATTCATCAATACACTTCAGTGGAAGGTACTTTGAGTCTTTTAAAAAACTTGGATTTGGTGATTTCTTCTAAATTACATTTAGGTTTAACAGCGTTGTCTCTTGGAACACCATTTTTTAGCTATAAAGGGAAGGGTAAAACAATATCAGCTCTTAATTCAATAGGGGGCAGTAAAGTAATACTCAAGGAAGATTTTAATATCAATAATTTTTTAGAATTTTATTCCAAAAAGGAAAATAGATTACTTTCTGAACTTTATGATTTAGATAAGTATAATTATATGACAAGTGAAAGTAAAAAGCATTATGACTTTATTAAAGAATTAGTTGAAAGACATATGCTTGATAATTAATATATTGAATTGTGAAAAAAATACTTTTTCTATTGCATATCCCTCCTCCTGTACATGGGTCATCAATGGTAGGCAAATGGATAAAAGAAAGTGTTCTAATAAATCGTGAATTTGATTGTGATTATCTAAATCTCTTAGCTTCTAAAGATGTTGGACAGTCAGGTGAAATAAGCTTTGGAAAATTATATACACTATTAATTACATTTTTTAAGTTATTTAAAACGCTCTTTTCAAAGAGATATGATCTTTGTTATTTCGCATTGACAACTACGGGCATTGCATTTTATAGAGATATTTTGCTGGTTTTTCTACTTAAATTATTTGGTGTAAAATGTATATTTCACCTTCATAATAAAGGAGTGGCAAATGCAGCAAAAAAATCATTTCATAAAGACCTTTATAAATATGTATTTAAAAATACAAAAGTGATTATTCTTTCAGAGTACTTATATTCTGATATAGAATTATTTGTGCCGAGAAGTGATATTTATATTTGTCCTAATGGTATTCCTGCAATTGCAGAAAAATTGGAGGTGGATAGATTAAATAGTAGTAGGGCTAAACATGGAGTCAAAACAATTTTATTCCTCTCTAACATGATAGAATCGAAAGGTGTTTATGTTTTGCTGGATGCTTTAAATGAACTTAGTGATAGGGATATCAAGTTTAAAGCAGTTTTTGTGGGGGGAGAAGGTGATGTGACTTCAAACCAATTTTATTCAAAATTAGATAAGCTCGGTTTGTCGGGGAAAGTGGATTACTTGGGTAAAAAGTATGGCAGTGAAAAGGAGAAAATATTTTCTGAAGCAGATATTTTTGTTTTTCCTACATTTTATGAAAAAGAATGTTTTCCTCTAGTGTTGCTAGAGGCTATGCAATATGCTCTGCCAATAGTGACTACGCCTGAAGGTGGTATAATGAGTATTGTTAAAGAACAAGAAAATGGATACCTAGTTAAGCAGGGGGCTTCAAAAGAATTAGCTGAAAAAATAGCGATTCTAATAGCTAATCCCCATATGATTCAAGAAATGGGAAATAAAGGTAGATCGAAATTTCAAAAGGAATTCACTCTTGATTGTTTCGAGAATAGATTGTTCCAAATATTGATGTCAAATTTATAATAGTTCAATAAACCCTAAAATCTTAATGAAAAAGAGACTTATAAGTATTGATATATCTATTAAGCCATACCGAGATTTTATTAAAGATTTAACTACCTTTGCCCTAAACAAAACATCATCTTATACTTGTGTAGCTAATGTTCATATGTTGGTTGAGGCACATAATGATAGGGATTTTGCAGATGTTGTAAATAATGCAAATATGGTAACGCCAGATGGAATGCCGCTGGTTAAAGGTCTTAATATGCTTTATGGCATAAAACAGGATCGGGTGGCAGGAATGGATTTGTTACCAGATTTATTATGTGTTTCGCAAAAGCAAAATATAAATGTGTTTTTTTATGGTGGAACACAGGAAATGTTAGATAAGACTCAAGAATACTGTGCTGAAAATTATCCAAATTTAAATGTTGTAGGTCTAGTAAGTCCACCTTTTAGAGAATTAAGCCTAGAAGAAGAGGAGGATTATATTCAAATTATAAACGAAAGTGGAGCAGGTTTCGTTTTTGTGGCCCTAGGTTGTCCTAAGCAGGAGAAGTGGATGGCTGGTATGAAGGGTAAAATTAACGCTTGTATGATTGGTATAGGTGGCGCTCTCCCGGTTATGGTAGGATTACAAAAACGGGCACCAGTATGGATGCAAAAAACTTCTACCGAGTGGTTGTTTAGATTATCTCAGGAGCCAAAGCGTTTGTTTAAGCGATATGCTTATACGAATTCTTTGTTTATATATTTGATGATAAAGAAAAAAATAAAAGGATAGAAGAACACATTGTAATATAAACTCATAATAATTAAGTAGTTTCGTGTCTTAGTTGTAAAAAATATGAAGAGGGCTTCTTTAATCATACCTGTTTCAATAGTCATTCATCTTATTATCATTAACTTGACGTTATTTACGTTAAGCTATGATACTTATAATGATGTTGTCGCAATTGTGTATTATAATCTTAGTTGGTTGTTAATTACTTTTGCTATAGACTTTTATCCTACAAAAAGAAATGAGCGCTTTTTTACTAGTTTTCATAAAGTGCTCGGTCTATTCTTTATTTTTTCTTTGGCTTATTTTACCAATTTTAGTTTTCGTAACCTTGTAATTTCTCCTGAATACCAGCTAAAAGTATTATTGGTCATTTTTTCAACCATCATGATTTATCGTTATATCTTTTATTATCTAAGGGATATTTATCGTGTGGAAGGAGGGAATTTTGTAAGTGTCGTTGTCATCGGTAGGGATAGGAAGCTTAAAAAGATACGGCAGATTTTTGATCAGCCAGAACTAGGATATAGATATAGGGGTTATTTTGATAATAATCCTTCCAAAAGTATTACCTATTTAGGGAATATAGATCAGGCGTTTGAATTTATTCGTAATAATACGGTAGATGAGGTATATTGTATGGTGTCCCGATTATCTTCCGATCAGATTAATGAACTTATTGCGTTTTGTGATAACAACCTGGTTAAAATTAAAATGGTTCCGGATAATAAAGAAATCTACACTCGGGCTATGGATGTAGAACTTTTTGGAAATGTTCCTATTCTTAACTTAAGAAAGTTACCCCTAGACACAGATGTAGCACGTTATACAAAACGTACCTTTGATATTATCTTTTCTTCTTTGGTTATTTTATTGGTGTTATCATGGCTGGTGCCGATCATTGGATTTTTAATAAAAATGGAGTCTCGTGGTCCTGTTTTTTTTAAGCAAAGACGGCATGGTGTAAATAAGCAGTCGTTTTTCTGTTATAAGTTCCGGTCGATGGCAGTAAATAAAGATGCAGATACAAAAATGATGACAAAAAACGATGTTCGTCTTACTAAGATTGGAAAATTTATTCGAAAAACAAGTATAGATGAACTGCCACAGTTTATTAATGTTCTTAAAGGTGATATGAGTGTGGTAGGGCCAAGACCACATATGGAAGCTCATACAAGGGAGTATGAAAGTTCAGTTGATAAATATTTAGTTAGACACTATGCAAAACCCGGTATTACCGGCTTAGCTCAGATAAAAGGTTATCGCGGTGAAGTAGTGGTTAAATCTGATATTGTGAACCGTACCCGCTTGGATATATTTTATGTAGAAAAATGGTCTTTATTACTCGATGTGAAGATTATAGTGAAAACCGTATTAAATGCAATTGGAGGAGAAGAAAAAGCCTACTGATTCCTTCTAATTTTGTAATTATTTTATAATTTATTTTAGTCTAAAATTGATTTTGATGTTCAAACCTAAATTTTTTCTTTACCTATTTTTTGTATCATTGCTATCTTCTTGTGTTTCTCGGGAAGAGATGGTGTATTTTCAAAACTTAGATCGACTTAAGGTAGAAGAAGGTTCTTCTTCTATCTATGATAATTTCGAAATTAAACCGAATGATCAACTCAATATTACCGTATCTGCGGAAGAAATGGAGGCTGCAATGCCATTTAATCTACCTTTTATTGGTAATATGATGGGAAGTCGTATGGGGGAGATGCGAGTAAGTGGAACGCCTGCTTTGCAAAATTATCTGGTAAATGCTGAAGGAGAAATCCAGTTTCCGGTTTTAGGAACTATTAAAGTGGAAGGTCTTAACAGGAAAGAATTATCTAAAAAGCTGGAGGAAAAAATTTCTAAGTATATACAAAACCCGATTGTTATTGTAAAGTTATCAAATTTTCAGGTTACCGTATTAGGTGAGGTGAATCAACCGGGAACATTTCCAATTGGTGATGAATATCTTAGTTTGCCAAAGGCTTTAGGTCTGGCCGGGGATTTGACGATTTATGGGAAACGTAAAAATGTGCTAGTTGTTAGGGAATCTGGAGATGGGAAGAAAGAACATGCTTATTTGGATTTGACTGATGCCAGTATTGTAAATTCTCCATTTTATTATTTACAACAGAATGATGTGGTGTATGTAGAACCTAATGGTCCCCAATTGCAATCAGCAAGCTATAATCGTAATGCTTCAGTTTATATCTCTATAGCTTCTGTACTGGTTTCTTTAGCCGTATTATTAACACGATAATGTACTTATGAATAGCGAATATCAAAATTTTGAGGAAGAAGAAATTAATCTGAGGGAGGAGATTCAGAAATACTTAAAGTACTGGCCTTGGTTTCTGGTCTCGGTATTTGTTGCAGTTGTTTTGGCTTTTATATATTTAAAGTTATCGAAACCGGTATATTTAACAAATGCTACAATTATCATTAAGGATGAAGATACTAAGTCACCAGCTACCTCCGGCTTAT
Source organism: Planctomycetota bacterium (assembly GCA_002683135.1). Classification (GTDB taxonomy): domain Bacteria; phylum Planctomycetota. Next base: position 12,869 of record NYSS01000197.1, read on the forward strand.
CTTCGTTTACAGATTTGGGTATACTTGAAGGGCTTAAAACCAGTAGTATAGAAAATGAGATTGGTTTGCTAAAGTCTAAGAGGATGATGACCAAAACCATTAATTCCTTAGATCTCAATATTCAATATTTGTCCTATGATTTATTTGTTACTCGTGAGGTATATAATAATGCTCCCTTTAAATTGGATATTTTAAAATTAGACCCTGATCAGTTGTCTCGATATGCAAAAGATGAGGAGAATGAGTTTAAAATTTCGTGGGAAGGAGAGGCCATCACTTTAATAAATAAAGAAACTGGGAATAAGAAAAGCTCAAGATTTGGAGAGCCTCTTAATATAGGATTTGCCGAAGTAGTAATAAGAAAGGTTGAAGATTTCAGTGCTACTGAGGCTGCTGAGCCATTAGAGTATGGTTTTAGAATTGTGCCGGTCGAAGCTGTAGTAGCTTATTATCAGAGTGGTTTGATGGCCGAATTGGTGGACGAAAATTCAACATTAATTCAGCTTGGTTTGGAAGGTGCGGTGCCTACCAAATCTCAGGATGTTTTAGACCAATTAATAGTAGAATATAACAAAGAAGCGATAGTCGATAAGAATTTGGTAGCATCGAATACGGCAGAATTTATTGACGAACGCCTTAAAATTATAAACTTTGAGTTAGACTCGGTAGAAATTGATAAAGAAGCGTTTAAGGAGAGTCGTGAGCTTACGGATATTCAGGCGGAGTCTGAAATTTTTCTTGAGAATGCAAGCGATTATAAAAAGAAACGTCAGGAAGTGACAACGCAGATACAATTGGCTTCTGCGATGTTGGATTATTTGGGAGAAGGATCTAATTCAGACCTTTTACCAGCTAATTTGGGTTTAGAAGGTGATGGGGTAAATCAGCAGGTTTCGGATTACAATCAATTGGTTTTAGAGCGTAATCGTATACTTGAAGCTTCTACGGTGAAGAACCCGGTGATCGTAAGATTAGATCAGCAAATAGAGCAAATGCGCTCAGTAGTTCAAAAAAGTTTGCAGCGGTTAAGGGCAAATCTTGATATCTCTATGAAGGAGCTTAATAATGAGGCTAAAGTGATTCAATCACGTATTTCATCGGTCCCCTCAATAGAGCGCCGATATCGCGGGATTGACAGGCAGCAGCAAATAAAAGAATCATTATATTTATTTTTATTGCAGAAAAGAGAGGAGAATTCACTCTCTCTTGCGGTAACAGCTCCTAAAGCGAAAATTGTTGATAATGCCTATACTATAGGCTCTCCAATAGCTCCTAAGTCTAAAGTAATTATGCTTGGAGGTTTGCTAATAGGATTGATGATTCCATTTGGAATTATTTATGGAAAAAATATTCTTAATAATAGAGTTAAGAACAGGGATGATTTAGAAAGGAAGGCTAAGCAGATTCCAATTGTTGGGGAAATTCCTAGAATTGATAAAAAGCAAAGTCATTTAATAACAGAGGCCGATCGTTCTGTTCTAGCAGAATCCTTTAGAATTGCAATTACTAATATGCAGTATTTGCTGATCAATAAGACCAATAAGGAAAAAGGAATTAAAATGTTGGTCACTTCTACGGTTAAGGGAGAGGGGAAAACCTTTACTTCGATAAACCTGGCTTTAACCCTGGCGAACATGGGGAAAAAAGTAATTGTAGTAGGTGCTGACTTACGTAATCCTCAGTTACAGCGATATGATGTAGGTTCTAGAAAGCAACTGGGGGTTAGTGATTATTTAATTGATGAAAATTTGAACTTACATACCCTTGTAGAGCAAACAAAATATAATAAGAATTTAGATTTTTTAACTTCAGGAAGTATACCGCCAAATCCTTCTGAATTATTAAGGCATCGTCGCCTGGGCGAAATGCTTAGCATATTGGAAGAAAGGTATGATTACATAATTCTCGATACGGCACCTTGTATGTTAGTAGCAGATACTTTCCTAATAAGCCAATATGCAGATCTGACGCTTTATGTGGTAAGAGCCTCCTATACAGAAAAGGCTTTATTGCAATTCCCAATTGATTCTAAAAAGGCCGGAAAGTTACATGATGTTAGTTTTGTACTTAACGATGTTGATTTGGCAAATTTTGGTTATGGTAATAAGTATGGATATTCTTATGGAGCGGATAAAAAAAGCTTTTGGGAAAAATTTAAAGAGCGTTTCTAGAGACCGAGGCCTTAATTAAATTTTGAATTGAAATGGTATTTTGTTGAATTACTTTGAAAATTTTTTAAATATGGGACACAGCTTAAAATTGTATAAAATATTCCTAATGGGATTTTTTTATTTCATAACTTTTATGATGTATTCCCAATCTGGTTTTCAATTAGAGGTGGAATCTACAGCATTTGTCAATGGCGATGATGCCCTGCCATTTTGGTTACAAAGTAACAATTACGGAAGAGTAGGTAGGCAAACAAATGCTTATGCGGTGCTTGCGCCTTCTTACGATTTGTATCTTAATGAAAATTCAAAATTCACGTTTAAATCGGCATTTGCTTATCGAGATAAATTTAACGAAGTAGGGAAAGCTAAGGATATTTTTATAGATGAACTATATGCTCAATTCGCTTCAGAATATATTATTGCTACAATTGGAGTGAAACATGATGAATTAAAGTATAATGGACTTGCTTCTTCAAATCAAAGTCTTCTTTGGTCAAACAATGCGCGTTCCTTGCCTGGGATAGAGATAAAAACAGCTAAGCCTGTTTATTTTCTCTTTGGTGGACAGCTTGGTTTTGAAGCTTTATTTAGTGAATATTTTTTAAACGATAACAGGTCCACTAAGGATGCTCATTTGCACCATAAGTATTTAGCCCTGGTTTATAAACTAAGTACTATTTCAACTTTAAAATTAGGAATGAGACATGTCGCTCAATATGGTGGGGAGCCATCTGATCCTAATATCGACGATCAGTCAATAGGTTTTTCTGAATATATAAGAGTGTTTTTTGGTCGCTCTGGAAGTGATAATTCTCTACCTACAGACCGCGAAAATGCTATTGGAAATCATATAGGAAGTTATGAGTTTTCCTATAATAGGAAGCTCAGGGGAGAAGGTGAGTTTGAATTTTTTTATAATAGTATTTTTGAAGATGGCTCTGGAAGTGCAATGAAAAATTTTCCTGATGGTCGGTACGGTGCTTTTTATGATACAGGTAAGTCAGATAAGATCATCAATTCGTTTGTCTATGAGTTCATTTATACAAAGAACCAGAGTCAAACAGCTCCGCACCTTTGGGATAATTATTTTAACAATATTATTTATACTAGTGGATGGACGTATCAGCAAAATGTAATTGGAGTTCCTTTTATTACCAGTACGTACTTGTCAGATTATGGTGGCAACTATATTACTGTTGGTAATAATAGATTGATTGCGCATCATTTGGGGATTCAAGGTAAATTATATTTTCCTTATGAGTTTAAATTGAGCTATAGGAGAAATTATGGTTTTAATAGGAATACAGGATATTCCAGATACGAACATTATGAATCTAATGATGAGCGCTCTTTATTTAAGGTTCAGCCTGAAGTTGTTTCGACTTATTTTAAAGTTAGCTTACTAAGAAGTTTCATTGATTTAGACGTAATAGGTGCTGCTGATTTTAACAAGGATAGTTCTAGCTTTGGTGCTGCTTTGCGCATTTTCTATTCCATTGATAATAATAATTAATCTTTAAATTTATGACGCAATACGTGAGTGAAAAATTGAAAATAGTTTCTTTTATCTCAATTCTTATGGTCGTTTTGCTGCACGCCAAGAATTTGGATCTTCAATCAAACTCTTCCATTAGTTATGATATTGCTGAATTTATTCAAGATTTTTTTACGGGAGGAATTACTAAATGTGCTGTTCCTATATTTTTTTGTATTTCAGGATTTTTGTTTTTCATGAATTTTAATTTTGATTTAAAAACCATACTGGGTAAATGGAAGAAAAGATTTATGACACTCTTTATTCCTTATTTTCTTTGGTCTTTATGGGGCTTTTTTATTTATTTTCTTTTGCAGAGCCTACCATTTTCACGGAAATTTTTTACTAATGAGTTGCTTTCTTCGTATTCCATTGTAGAAGTTGTTGATACTTTACTTCTTCATCCAATACCGTATCAATTATGGTTTATCAGGGATTTAATGATGTTGGTATTGTTTTCTCCACTAATCTACTTATTGGTTAAAAGGCTAAAGTTTATTTTGGTTATTATTGTTTTTATTTTATGGATAGTTAAATTTGATAACATTAATTTATTTTTTTTTAGACCGGAATCTTTATTATTTTTTACTCTGGGAAGTTATCTAGGCATCTTTAAAAGAAATTGGTTGGGGAAGCATTGGGAGAACAGTAAATATTTATTTTTTCCAATTTTTTGGTTAGTTGTAATTCTTCTTAAAACTATTTTGATGCAATGGCCAATAAAGTTTGACTTATTCATTTATATCCTTCACAAATTAAGTATAATATTAGGACTGTTTTCTGTTTGGATTAGTTATGACTTAATTGCAAAGGGAAAAGAAATTAAAAGTAAATCTTTACTAAGCTTAGCAAGTTTTAGCTTTTTTATTTACGCGGCTCATGAGCCTATCCTAACAATGATAAAGAAGAGTTTGTTCTTTCTTTTCAATGCTGATCATCAAGTTTATATTGTGATGTTTTATTTTTTAGCTCCTATTTTAACTATTTGTATATGTGTTCTTATTGCTAAAGTTCTAAAACAAATATTCCCTAAGGTTTATTCGGTTATGACAGGCAGTAGATGATAGAAATAATTGATACTTTTTTAGATCAAAATGAAATTGTTTTATTTCTTAATTGATTAAACTTTTATTACATAAGGATTCATGGTTGCTGCAATTACCAGTCTCTTGAAGAAATGATTGTTATACTATGTTCTGTTCAGTTTATAGCAGAATTTATCCAGGTAATTTTGTAAATATTTTCCTTTTATTTTGTGACAAATGCTTAGCAATGTTTGGTTGCATTGCTTATTGTCGTTTGCATCCATTTTTAAAAGATTCTTTTGTGTTTTCCCTGCTTGATTTTGAACTTAGTTGGCTCTCGGCATAATTGACCATATTAACGTAACTGGTAATCCCATCGCTGAATACGATACTTCATTTTTTAAGCTTGCTGGAGGTTAATTTGCTAACTATTTTCTTGTGGGGTTTTAATATGAGAACGCCGTTCCTTGCTTATGGTTTTTTTAGATTTCATTTATGCTTACCCCATTTATCAACCTATTTCTACTATCCATCACGGCGGAATTTACAAATAATGTAGGTCCTATGTTTTTCTTTCCGAAATCATCGTGAACATGCCCAAAAAGGTGTAGTGTGGGTTTTATATCCACTACGTGTTTTAATAATTCTTCACAACCAATGTTCTTATAGGTTTGGCTTTCATCTAAAATCCCATAGGGAGGGGTGTGCGTTATGAGGATGTCTATATTTTGTGGAATAAGATTCCATCTTTTTCGAATTGCTCTTCCTCTTTCCAGGTTAAAAGCCCAATGCCCATCGCCTGGGGTGTATGGACTACCCCAAATCTTTACGCCTTCAATAGTAATTCCTTTATCTTTTAAATAATGAATATTCTTAGGAATATGGTCTTGTAAGTCGTGCTGGTGTTTTTCTAAAAAGAAATCATGATTTCCGCCAATCAAAATTTTATGGGTATGAGACTGTTTTGAAAACCATTCTAGAAAATCCAGAGTTTCCGATTTGGTGCCGCCTTCAGTAAAGTCTCCGCAATGAATAAGAAGGTCTCCTTCGGGTAGCTCTAAATCTTTATGCTTGTTGTGAGTGTCGGAAATGGAGATTAAACGCATCGATAGTTTTATTCGCCATCTACAATACCGTCTTCCTGCTCCTTGGAAATATAATCTTTATCTACCGGTAAAAATTTGTTGGTAATTTTGGTAAGTGCAAATGCAATAATTACAGCGGTAAAGGCAAAGAAAATAAACTTTACCAATAAACTATCGCTCATGGCAAAACTGTAAAATGCAAGAAAAATCTCAGCAATAATAAACAGAATTTTTATGGATAGCTTAAGGATCATTGGTTATTTAGTTATGAATTGCAAATATATATTCTAATTCCGTTTTTTGGTAATCAATCATCAGCTTTGACGTAAATTTAACGCGCTCATTTTAGGGTGGATAAACTTTTTAGTTAAATATTCTTAATCTTGCGATCAGCTGGGGTTAAGTGTCGTAAATTTCAATTAAAAGTCGCTATTTTGAATAAGAAAACCAAAGTGTTTATCCCGATATTAGTTGTTGTAATAGTCCTTCTTGTTGTTGGGCTATTTTTAAATTCCTTTGTCGAGAAAAAAGCGATAAGCTTACTGGAAGAACAGTTGCCGGAACTGAAATTTGATCAACTGGAAGTTCAGGTTTTTAAAAATACTGCAGAATTATCCAATATTCACTTAAAGCGGGGGGAAGTAGCAATTCACTCAGAGAAACTGGAAGTAAGCGGACTTAATTATTGGAAGTTTATTTTTGATAAGAATATTGATCTGAATACCATCAGAATTAGTGATCCTGAAATCATCTATCAGACCCCAGCAAATAAGTCGAATGAGAAACATGCTTCCGCCACAAAGGCCAGTTCAAAGAAAAAAGGGCTGGAGAAGCAGATCGCAGTTGATAGGCTTATCCTGAATCGGGGTAAATTTGCTTTATTGGATAGTGTTTCTGAAGATAAAATCAAGGTGAAAAAATTTGACTTTGAGTTGAATGAATTGCAGATCGATAGTAATAGCATCAAAAATAAAATTCCTTTTGAGTTTGGAGCGTTTCGCCTGCATGCAGATTCCATATTTTTAAAAGTGGATGAAAGACATCAAATGAAGGTGGTTCGTATTGGGATCGAGGAAAATAAAAGTAGGTTGCAAGGACTTTTGCTGACATCGGTATATTCCAAACAGGAATTTCAGAAACATACGCCTATAGAAAAGGATCGGTATCAGTTAAGTGCAGATAGTATTGCTATCGACCATCAGGATTTTGGCTTTAAAAATGACAGTCTGAAGTATGTGGCTTCGCACTTTTCAATTCATAATGCAGATTTTGAAATTTACAGGGACAAAACGCAACCTGATGATAATACTGTGAAGCCGATGTATAGCGAGATGCTTAGGAAATTACCATTTTTGCTTAAAATCGATACTTTAAATGTTGACAATGCCAGGATCGTTTATGAAGAGCGAATGAAGGCAGGGCGAGCGCCAGGTAAAGTAGTCTTTGCAAAAGTACAGGGGGAAATATCCAACCTTACTAATTTTAGCAATTCAACGGAGTTTCCTACCACCAGGATTATCGCCAAGGCCGATTTTATGAATCAGGCGGCTTTGCAGTTGAACTGGGCTTTTAAAGTAAATAATCCCAGCGATTGGTTTTCTGTTTCCGGTAATATGGGGACGCTTTCCGCGCAAAATATGAATACTTTTTTAACACCCGGAATGAATGTAAAGGCAGAAGGGGATATAACAAATATGAATTTTAATTTCTCCGGGAATAGAAATGTGGCTAGCGGTGGTTTAAATATGGCTTATGAAGATTTTAAGATTGAAGTCTTAAAAAATGACGGTACGCAAAAAAGCGGATTCTTAACCACTATCGCCAATATTTTTGTAAAACACAATGGCGATAGTGGTGAAAATGTAAACAAAGGCTTGGAGATAGAGCGGGATAAAACCAAATCATTTTGGAATTATCTTTGGTCCTGTATCAAAAAAGGGGCGCTTAAAACCTTTACCTAAATCTTAAAGGTTATAACGGGCCGTTTTGCATGATTGACCAGATCTTCACTAATACTTCCGTTAAAGAAGTGAGCTAAGCCTTTACGACCGTGGGTGCTAATACCTATGAGATCTGCTTTAAACTTTTCTGCGAAATTTAAAATTCCCTTTTCCACACTGACATCATTATAAATATGTTTTTGTACATTATTTAGGTTCATTTCCTTAAGAAATTCATCTAAATCGGCATAAGCTTGTTTGCTTGTGGTAAAATTATTCGGGGTATTTACAAAGAGTAGATGCAACTCGGCCTTAAAAAGTTTAGCGAATTCTATAGCTTTAACCAGTGTGTTCTTATTGTCGATTTCGGTATCTGTAGCGAAAATAAACTTCTCAATATTAAAATCTGGTGTTGCTTCTTTGATCACTAACACAGGAATTTCAGACTGGCGTACCACTTTTTCGGTATTGGAACCGATGAACATTTCCTGAAATCCGCTGCTTCCATGGGATCCCATAACGATAAGCTCACAATTATTATTTTTCGCGAATTCAGTGATCCCTTTAAAAGCATGATTGAATTGAACAGCTTCCGTCACTGCGATGCCTTTTAGGTAATCACTTTCTTTTATTTTGCTAAAATGCATATGTGCGAGCTTCATAAAATATAATGCTTCCGGTACATTCTGACTGTTTCCCTGTACGGGGTCAATCAGGTTTAAAGGCAGCTCTAGCATATGAAGTAAGTAAATTTCTGCATCAAATTTTTTAGCAATTAAGGCAGCGGTTTTTAAAGCATTTTCAGCTTCTTTAGAAAAATCTGTTGGGACAAGAATCTTTTGCATTTCGGGAAAAATTAATTTTTTTTGTTTCTATATTAAATTTACAAAGATTTTTGCCTAAATGCCTGGTTTTCTTTCTCGGGAATTATTATTATATTTGCAGCGTTGAAACTAAAAAAGTACAGCGAGGGGACATAAAGTCCCCTCTTTTTATAACCGGTATGAAGTTGAAG
>NYSS01000198.1 GCA_002683135.1 Planctomycetota bacterium
CACAACAATTTTGGCAAGACTGGTTTGAAGATGTATTAAAACCTAACTTGTTCAATATTTTTAAAAAATAGACGTTAAATAATAACGTAATATAGATAGGGCGGCCTATTGACAGGCCGCCCTTTTTAGTATATAATGATCCATATAAATTGAAGGAGAATAAATTATGAAAATAGAATTAGCTACAACGGCGGACATTCCTACGTTATGTAGTCTTCTTGATCATCTGTTTTCTCAAGAAGTTGAGTTTAAACCCAATCATGAAATACAAAGTCGTGGTCTAGAAAAGGTACTCAACAATAACAATATCGGTAATATTTTTGTTGCCAAGAAAAACGAAAAAATAATTGGAATGGTTATCCTTTTATATACAGTATCAACAGCAATGGGTGAACGAGTTGCTTTGCTTGAAGACATGGTTGTTTCTCCAAACGAACGAGAGTCAGGTATCGGTTCAATGCTATTAGATCATGCTATAAAATATGCTAATGAAAATGGATGTAAACGAATTACTTTACTTACTGATAAAATGAATATACGAGCACAAAAATTTTACAAACAACACAAATTTAATCGTTCATCCATGATTCCATTTCGTATGATAATTAGTAATAGATAAAAAAAAGTTAAATAAAACAAATAAAGAAATGACAAAGAAGAAGATAATAAAATATAATAATAAATCATATACCTTTCATAAGGACGAAGATGGACATATTCATCCATCAGGTGAAGATTATGAATCAGCAGAATATTTAATTGAGAATAGAGGAGCTGTGGTAGAGTATATTGTAAAAAAAATGAATTATCAATTACCAAAAAAAGAAATTTGTTGCTTGTGTAATAGAGAAGTGAAAAAAGAGAATTTAAAAAAATATAATAAGATTGTAGAAAAATATGGCCTTTATGTGGGATAAAATAATGTATAACTATATATATCATTGGATAGAAAAAATAGCCAGCGGAACAAGTGTGTGGGCTTGGCATAAAAGAGAGAAACTTTTACGAAAAGAACAAAAGAAACGATATGGTAGATAAAAATAAAGAAGCAATTAGAATAGAAGTAGACCATACAAAAGTGGACGATAGAGGACCTTTAGATTTAACTAGACAAGTTGATGAAAGTAAATCAAAAATTAACTTTTTATTAAAAGAATTAACGGACAAAGTAAGAAGGGCAGAAGCTATGCGTAGACCGTTGGACACTATGGATGAAATTGCGTATAGAGAATTGGAAAAAGAAAATGCCGATTTAAAATATGATAATAAGTCACTTGCCAAACAAGTGGAAGATAAAGTGGAAGAAGTCAAAGCATTAAAAAAGAAGTTAGAGGAGCTTGACTCTAACAAAGATTAATGTTATAATTATATTATAAAAAATTATGAAATTCAATGAAGACAAAATCCTTAAAGAATTAGGTGATTATATTAAATCTACTTATGGCGAGCATTACTCAACAGGTAAAGGCGGCTTTCAAGTTTTAGATTTATTAAAAACATTAAGGATAGGAAAAGATTTTTGCCACGCTAACGCAATTAAATATTTGTGTAGGTATGGGAAGAAGGGTGGACATAACCGTGCTGATCTATTAAAGGCAGCACACTATGTTATATTATTATTAAATTATGATAAGGAGATGAAATGAAAATAAGTGATAATACAATTAGCATTTTGAGAAATTTTTCGGATATAAATGCTAATATTTTGTTTAAGCCTGGTAGCACGCTTAATACAGTATCAACTATGAAAAACATTATGGCGAAAGCTGATGTTGAGGAAGAGTTTGAAACTGAATTTGGTGTATATGATTTACCAGAGTTTTTAAGAGCATTAGACTCTTTCAAACAACCAGTTTTAAAGTTTACTGGCAATACTAATCTTAAAATACAAGATGAAAAATCAACACTTTCAGCAAGATATGCTTTTGCTGACAAGTCAACTTTAAGATTTCCTTCAAAGGAAATTAAAATGCCAGATCAAACTGTAACATTTACATTAAAAAATGAAGACTATGAGTCTGTCAAAAAGTTATATACTAATTTAAGTTTACCTGATATTGCCTTCAAAGGCGAAGGTGGCAAAATTAAGTTAGTTGCTTTAGATAAGAAAAATAGCAATTCAAATGTATCATCTATTATAGTGGGCGATTCCAATATAGAGTTTACTGCATATATCAAGGCCGAGAATATGAAAATTGTTCCTGGTGATTATGATGTGGCTTTATCAAAGGCAAAAATTGCTCATTTTATTAATAAGAAAGTTAAAGTACAATATTGGATAGCATTAGAAGCTGACTCAACATTTTAAGGTGGTGATATAATATGGAAATAAAATGTTGTTTATGTAGAGTTTTAATGACTCGTAATACGAAAGATATTTCTAAAGGACAACCAACTTTTAATAATCCATCACCGCTTGGAAAAAATATTGGTGATGTGTGTTGTGATTCTTGTAATACAACGAAGGTAATACCAGCAAGAATAAAACAAACACAATATTGGAGAGGCAACAATTAAAACAGGCATATTATATTATAATATTATGAAAGAGGTGAAAAACAATGTCAGATTTTCTTTGGGTAGAAAAGTATAGGCCGAAAACTATTTCGGATTGTATCTTAATTGACGATTTAAAAAATACTTTCACAAAATTTCTGAAAGGGAATGAGTTACCTAATCTGTTATTATCTGGTACTGCTGGTACTGGTAAGACTACAGTTGCTCGTGCTTTGTGTGAGGAACTTGGAGCAGATTATATAATTATCAATGGGTCAGACGAAGGTAGACATATTGATACATTAAGAACCACAATCAAAAACTTTGCTTCATCGGTGTCTTTAGTTGAAAGCTCTAAACATAAAGTAGTTATTATAGATGAGGCAGATTATATGAACGCTGATAGTGTTCAACCTGCGTTAAGAAATTTTATAGAAACTTTTTATAAGAATTGTAGATTTATATTTACTTGTAATTTTAAGAATAAGATTATACCTGCCTTACATAGTAGGTGTACTGTTATTGATTTTCGTATTACAAATGGTCAAAAAGTAAAAACTGCTACTGCATTTTTAGGTAGACTAGGTGAAATACTTAAATCAGAAAATATAGAATACGATAAAAGAGTATTAGCCGAGTTAATACAAAGACATTATCCAGATTTTAGAAGAACGATTAATGAACTTCAAAGATATTCCGTAAGGGGTAAACTTGATAGTGGCATACTTGTATCATTATCTGATATTAATAACAAAGAATTAATTAAGTTATTAAAAGAAAAAAGATTTAGTGATATGAGAAAATGGGTTATTCAGAACCTTGACCAAGATCCTTCTTCATTGTTTAGTAATGTTTATGATATTTTGTATAAACATCTTCAACCTCAATCTATACCTGCTGCCGTATTAACAATTGCTGATTACCAATATAAATCCGCTTTTGTGGCTGACCACGAGATAAATATGGTTGCGTGCCTGACTCAAATCATGGCAGAATGTAAATTTAAATAAATTTAAATAGATGAATAAGAAAGACAATGGCAAAGAGAACATTATGGAGAGTAATGATAGTAAAATTAAGAATGTGGTATGCTGATATAAGAGGACATCACGGACACAAATGGAACTATGAACCTTCAGAAAACTATATGGGCAGAAAACGAAAGTAGAGCTGCTTTAGCTCAGCTGGTAGAGCAACTGATTTGTAATCAGTAGGTCCGCGGTTCAACTCCGTGAAGCAGCACCAGAAAGTATATTATGATTGAGTATAAATTAAGTGATTATTTGAATGCGATTAACTGGACAAAGGTTAATTTACTTGATGGAACTGACTTAACTTGGGAAAAGAAATTCCCACCCTACGTAATAAATCGGTGTTTATCACAACACGTTGATTCAATAATGATGGCAAACGAAATGAATCAGCGACACAGCCTTACTAAACGTTTGCAATTTCACTTCCTACTAAATAGTATAAGAAAAAGAAAACGGTTTGGGGGTAAGTGGATATCCACATCCAAATCTAAAAATTTAGAGTATGTGAAAGAACATTATGGTTATAGCAACACGAAAGCAAAGGTAGCCCTAGACATACTAGATAAAAAACAATTAAACTTTATCAAAGAGAGATTAGATAAAGGTGGGAGAAAAAAATGAGTGAGGAAAGTTTTAATTGGTCACCTGAGCAGATGTTAGAAGTAACACTTAAACAGCCAGATGACTTTCTAAAAATTAGGGAGACATTATCCCGAATAGGTGTTGCAAGTAGGAAAGACAAAACGTTATTTCAATCTTGCCACATTTTACATAAACAAGGTAAATATTACATAGTACATTTTAAAGAATTGTTTGCTTTAGATGGCAAAAAAGCCACTCTAATAGAAAACGATATACAAAGACGTAACACAATATCAGTTTTATTACAAGACTGGAGCTTATTATCAATTGTAAAACCAGAGAATGCTGAAGACAAAGCACCGTTATCACAAATTAAGATAATTGCTTTTAAAGAAAAGAGTGAATGGAATTTACAAGCGAAATATAATATTGGGAAAAAACAAACAACTGAAAAAACAACAACTGAAAAAACTGAATAGATAAAAAGTAAATATTATGATTAAATTATACAGACTCACAACAGGTGAGGATCTGCTTGGCGTGCCAATTGAAGAACAATCAACCTCTACGTGGCAAGCAATCAAAAAACCTTTTGTATTAATTCCAATGCAAGGTAAACCAGGACAACCAATGCAGATTGGTTTTCATCCTTATATACCATATACAAAAGATCAAGTTATTAAAATAAAGAAAAACAATATAATGGCAGAAACACTACCAGATGATAAGATGGTGGATGCCTATGAAAAAAATACTAGCTCAATAGTACAACCAAACAAAAAATCAATTATCCACTAGTTATTGACTTTCTAGGTTTTCTTTGTTATAATATATTATGAATTTGGCAAGCACTTTTTATACAAATGTCGTTGAACACAAGGGCAAATTACTCATTAGAGGCGTCAATAATGGCAAACCATATTTGAGTCGTATTAATTATTCCCCTAAATTATTCCTACCTACAAAAGAACAATCCATTTATAAGACATTAGACGGCATAAATTTAAAACCTAAAAGTTTTAATTCTATTCCAAAAGCAAAACACTTCTATAGTGAGTATAGTACTATACCTGAATATAAAATCTATGGTATGAATAGATACAACTATCAGTACATAGCAGACGAATATAGAGATGAGGTGAGATGGAATAAAGATCATATCAAGTTATTCACACTTGATATAGAAACCGAGTGTGAGGGCGGCTTTCCCGATCCAGACACTGCAAAAGAAGTGATTATATGTATCACGGTAAAAAATCATAGTAATAAACAGCTAATAACTTGGGGTACTGGTGATTTTATTTCTAAAAAAACAAATGTAACTTATGTTAAATGTCAGAATGAAAAACATCTATTAATGGAGTTTTTAAAGTTCTGGTGTAAAAATCATCCAGATATTGTTACGGGTTGGAACGTTAAGTTTTTTGACGTACCTTATTTAATGAATCGTATGAGATTTATTTTTGATAATGATACGATTAATAAAATGAGTCCTTGGAACTTTGTTAATGCTGATAGAGTTCAATTAGGAAATAAAAATTCTCAATATTGGAATATACTTGGTGTTTCTATATTAGATTATTTTGATTTATATAAAAAATTTACTTATGTTAGACAAGAGTCTTATAGATTAAATTATATTGCTAAAGTAGAATTAGGTGAGCAAAAGTTAGAAAATCCATATGAAACATTTAAAGATTTTTATACAAAAGATTATCAGCGATTTGTAGAATATAATATCCAAGATGTAGAATTAGTTGACAAGTTAGAAGATAAAATGAGATTAATTGAGTTGTGCTTAACAATGGCTTATGATTATAAAGTAAATTATATTGATGTATATTCACAAGTAAGATGTTGGGATACTTTAATCTATAATCATTTACTTAAAAAGAATATTATAATTCCACCAAGAGAAGACCACGAAAAGGATACACAATACGAAGGTGCATATGTAAAAGATCCACAATTAGGTTTACATAAATGGATTGTTTCATTTGACCTTAATTCACTTTATCCACATTTGATTATGCAATATAATATAAGTCCTGAAAAATTTGTTGGAGTAGATACAAAGGCAGTTGGTGTAGAAAACTTTTTAACAGAAAAATTAGATTTAAATTTTGCAAAATCCAAGGATGTGACCATCGCACCAAACGGTGCTATGTTTAAAAGAGATAAGCAAGGCTTTCTTCCAGAGTTAATGGAGAAGATGTATAGTGATAGAGTTGTATTTAAAAAGAAAGCAATAGAAGCTAAAAAAGAATTCCAAAAAACAAAAGACCCAATTTATAAAAATGAAATTTCAAGGTGTCATAATATTCAAATGGCAAAAAAGATTGCATTGAATAGTGCTTACGGTGCTATTGGCAATCAATACTTTAGATATTTTGATGTAAAACAAGCAGAAGCGATTACACTTGGTGGTCAGTTATCTATTCGCTGGGTTGAAAGAGATGTTAATAAGTTTATGAATAAGATTTTAAATACAACCAATGTGAACTATGTTGTAGCATCCGATACAGATTCTATCTATCTTAAATTAGATACACTTGTTGATAAGGTTTGTAAAGATAAAACAACACAACAGGTTACAGATTTTATTGATAAGGCTGCTGAAGATAAAATACAAAAGGTAATTGATGATAGTTTTTCAAATCTTGCTAAGTATGTAAATGCTTTTGGCCAAAAAATGATTATGAAACGAGAATTAATTGCTAACAAAGCTATATGGGTTGCCAAAAAAAGATATATGATGAACGTATTTGATGAAGAAGGTGTCCGATATGAAACATCTAAACTAAAAATTATGGGTGTTGAAGCTGTTAAATCATCTACGCCTGAAGTGTGTAGAGGAAAAATTAAGGATGCTATACGTGTAATAATGAATGAAGATGAGGACGCTTTAATTAAGTTTGTAAGCGACTTTAAAGAAGTATTTAAAACATTAACACCAGAAGAAGTTGCTTTTCCTAGGTCTTGTAATAATATAAACAAGTTTAAAAATTCATCCCAAATTTATAATAAAGGAACTCCTATTCACGTTAAAGGGGGTTTGATTTATAATCATTACATACATAGAAATAAACTTGAAAGAAAATATCCTTTGATAAGAGATGGTGATAAAATTAAATTCTTAATGTTAAAACAACCTAATACAGTTAAAGATACTGTCATTGCTTTTGTAACAAGGATACCAGAAGAATTTGATTTACACAAATATGTTGATTACGATACACAATTTGAAAAAACATTTACTGATCCATTAAGGTTTATTTTAAATTCTATTGGTTGGAAACTTGAACGTGAAGCAAGTTTAGAAAGTTTTTTTGAATAATAAAATATATTTTTTTAATTTATGGACTCAAATAAGATAATAAATGCTGATAGTTTACAACATCTAAAAACTTTAGATGATAATGTTTTTGATTCGTGTGTAACTGATCCACCATATCATTTAGCTTCAATAGTTAAACGATTTGGACCAGGACAAAAAGGTATTAATAACCAAGATGAGAAAGAAGGACGCAGTGGTCCTTATCATAGAGCGGCAAAAGGATTTATGGGAGAAACTTGGGACGGTGGCGACATTGCATTTCAAAAAGAATTTTGGGAAGAAGTATATAGAGTTATAAAACCAGGTGCCGTATGCTTAGCATTTGCAGCTACTAGAAACTATCATAGAATGGCAGTTGCATTAGAAGACGCAGGTTTTGAAGTAGTTGATATGATTAATTGGATATATGGTAGTGGTTTTCCTAAAAGAAGAAACTTATTAAAACCAGCACATGAACCAATATGTGTGGCTAGAAAAGGTGTAAATAAAGAATTAAATTTAGATGATTGTAGAGTGCCATATAGAGATGAAAATGATAGAAGTGGTTGGCATAAAACAGGTTCAGATGGTTCTAAAGGTTATATGGGTACAGATACTTTTAAAATAAGAAAAATTGGTGCTGAAGAAATTAAAGAAAGAACAAAAAATGGTAGATGGCCAGCTAATATAATACATGATGGTTTGGAAGATGATTGGGCAAGATATTTTTATTGTGCTAAAGCAAGTAAAAAGGAAAAGGGAGATAGTGGACATCCAACAGTTAAACCTTTAGAGTTGGTGAAATACCTTGTTAGATTAATTACACCCAAAGATGGCATTGTATTAGACCCCTTTGCTGGTACAGGTACAACTGGTGAGGCTGCGATTTTAGAAGGTAGAAAATATTATTTAATAGAAAAGACAGAAAAATATCTAAAAGATATAAAAAAAAGAGTAGATAAACCCTTATTATGTTAGAATTGACAATATCAATTTTGTATGTTATAATAATATATGCCTTTGTGGTATGGTTATTATTGAAATGGAATGATGAAGATGTTAAGTAAATATGCAGATGAAAATAAATTACCTATAATGGATCAAAGTACGTTTGAGCGTATTACGAATGATATAGGTAAAGAAAAATTTAGAGAAGATTTGGCACAGTATATTGCAGACAATAGACCAAAGTTTCCTCTAAAGGAGATTTCATTTGAAGCAATGCGTCAAGCATTTAAAGGTTTACAAAAACAAGATGTATGGGAATATGTTAAACCATTAGAACAAATAGATAGAAATGTAAAAGAAAAATATGACGATTACAAATATAATTTTAAAAAATATGGACTTGGTATTATAGACGCACCATCTATTCATAATGATGCATCAAATTATTTTCATCAACATTTAAGATTAAACTGTTCAAGTTATAGTTTTAAATCACCATTAGATGTATGGTATAATGGTACAGCGAAAGATATATGGAGATGTTTAGGTCCTATGTGGCGTGGTATTAATGGTATGAAACCTGTTTTAGTAGAAGGTAAAGAAGAATTAAGAGGTGGCAGATTAGATGATAAGAGTTATGTATCTGCTTTTAGATTACAGACTTATATTGCAACACAATTTAAACCTAATGTAGCAAAAGCAATATATCAAATGACAAATGCTAAAAAAGTATTAGATACAAGTTGTGGTTGGGGTGATAGACTTGCAGGTTTCTTTGCTTCAGACGCTGAAGAATATATTGGTTGTGATCCTAATCCAAATACTTACAAACAATATTTTAAACAAATAGAAACATATAACAGTTTTCTATCTACACCTAAAAAGGTAACAATATATAATTGCGGTGCTGAAGATTTACCTTGGGAACAAATTGATAATATAGATTGTGCTTTTACAAGTCCACCTTATTTTTCTACTGAAAGATATAATGAGGGTGGTGAAAAAGAAGAAAATCAATCTTGGAAAAAATTTGATGAATATTTAAAATGGCGTGATGATTTTTATTTACCTGTATCACAAAAAACTTTTGAGAGATCCAAACATACATTTATTAACATAATGGACCCTACAATAAAAGGTAAAAGATATTATAGTTGTGATGAATTAGTTGGTAGTTTAAAAGATAACTTTGTAGGTCAAATAGGAATGAGAATTATGCAAAGACCTAAATCAGATAAACTATTTGAGAGTGCAGAAGAAAAATTAGAGTTTATGAATCGTATCTACATTGAAAACATATGGTGTTTTTCACAAGTAGAAAAACAAAATCCTAATCATTTTCAATCAAATTTTCAGGAAAAATTAGATTACTTTAGGCACAGCAGAAGGGCAACGTTATTTTAATGGAAGTTGAATTAATTAATAAAATGGGAAGTGACCTATCAGTAGTAAATGCTGCTAGAGTTTCTTTCAATAAAAGAAAATTTGCGTGGGAAGAAAAAGATGAGAAGTTAATAAAATATTTAGCTAAACATAATCATTGGTCACCATTTGCTCACGCCTCATTATCATTTAGAATTAAAGCACCTGTCTTTGTAGCAAGACAGTTAGTAAAACATCAAGTGGGTCTAGCGTGGAACGAAGTGAGTAGAAGATACGTAGATCATAAACCAGAATTTATGATACCATTTATGTGGAGAAAGAGACCAGAAGAAAGTATTAAACAAGGTTCAAGTGATGAAGAAGTACCTTATGATATTATGAAGTTAATAAACATTGCAACAGAAACTTATGATGATATGTTAGAGGAAGGTATTGCTCCAGAGATGGCAAGAATAGTATTGCCTCAATGTATGATGACCGAGTGGATATGGTCAGGCACTTTATATGCTTTTGCTAGAGTATGTAATTTAAGAGACCACGATAATGCTCAATCAGAAACAAGAGAGGTTGCAAAGGAAATTTCAGGGAATATTAAAGACCATTTCCCTATCAGTTGGAAGTATTTAAAAAATGAAGACTCACACAGTTGATGTAGCAATTACAAATTTATGTAATGCTAGATGTCCACAATGTCAAAGAACAGATATTGTAAATAATTTAAAAACTAAAGAATATTTACCATTAACAACTTGGTCACTTGCAGATTTTCAAAAAATGTTTCCAAAAGAAAGTTTAGATGATATAGAAAATTATAGTTTCTGTGGTCTTTGGGGAGACTCTTTAATGGCAAAAGATATAGGAAGAATATGTCATTATATTATTGATAACTCAAAAGCAAAAATTATTATAACAACAAATGGTAGTATTCGTAAAGAAGAATTTTATTTAAACCTTGGCAATTATTGTGGTAGAAGATTGTCAATGGTTATAGATGTAGATGGCATTGATGAGCAAATGCACCAGAAGTATAGAAGAGGAACATCATTGAAAAAATCATTGGCTGCATTGAGAGCATTATCACAAACAAAAGCCATACCACTATCTCAAACAGTATTATTTAAACATAATGAAAAACATAGAAATGATATAAAAAAATTATGCTTAGATAATGGTTCTCATCACCACGTATCTTATCCATCAGATAGATTTACTGTCAATACTTATTTTCCTAATGCAAAAAATATTGATAGATTTTATTTTACCAATGAAGATGGTGAAAGAGAATTTTTAGAGAGACCAGAGTCAGCATGGCGAGCAGGAACGAATGAATAAAAGAGATATTAAAGAAAGTATATTAGATGTTGGTAGTGGATTTTTCCTTGCTGTATTAATACAGTTATTAATATTTCCATTATTTGGTTTAAGGGTTACAATATTTGAGAATTTTCAGATTGCTTTAATATTTACAGTTGTTTCAATGACAAGGTCTGCTATATGGAGATGGTATTTTAGGAAGACTAGATGAAGAAAATAATTTGTCAATGGAAAAGAGATGGGAAATGTATTGTGCAACCTGATGGACAAGTTTTCAGATGTTGTTATTTAAAAATACACTTTGAGAGAAACTCCTTTAAGGCAAAAAAACATCCTATTATGAAAGAGTATTTGGACAATATAGAGGATCACAATGTAAAAAATAAAACATTAAAGACTATTTTAAATAGTAAATGGTTTACAAAAACATTACCTGAAAGTATTAGCGATGGTAATTATGATACAGCACCATCAATGTGCCAAAGAAAGTGTATGGTGAAAGAATAAATATGTACATGGCTATATCAAAAGAATCATACCTAGACCTTAAGGCTTACTGGGATTATCAAAGATTA
>NYSS01000199.1 GCA_002683135.1 Planctomycetota bacterium
ATAAAACCTCTATCATATTCGTTGATTTCTATGGTACGCATCAAAATCCAGTTTGTTTGAATTTGGCCCTCAACGTCCATCCCACCTCTCCCGATCGTTGTGATACTCGTTTTTAATCCTAGTCGGTCTGACAGCGCTTTGGAAATTTGGAAACGGGCGAGTTGCTTTTTAATCTTGATACAGAAGCCCCCGTTTGCATGTGTCTGGAGTTCGTAATAACCATCTTTGTTGTTTGAGTACACTGGAGCGTTAAACATCTCGTACATCTCGTTGACGGTGTAAACACCAACGGGCTCATTCTCAAACGAACGTGCAGTTATTCGGTTTCTGTTCTCAGTACTAGTAACAAACTCCACATGTCGTGCATTCGGTACTGAATCAGTTTTTAACCACGTGGGATCCCAGTCTTGGTGCGCTTCTGTATCGACAACATAGGCGTCTTCCAAAGAGACATTAACTTTGTCGAAATATATACTGTCGCGAATAAGGCCTTGGCATCTATAGGCGTACCAATAACGTCCCCCCTCTGGTTCATGTTCGTCGAGGGGGAACATAGCAAAGTTATGTAGCGGATCGGTTTGGTGGCCTGCACCGCGATAAAAACTTCCAGCAAGGTCGTAACACGTATCGGCGTCAGAGCCGTGTTTCGTTATCCTACATGTTACGTACGCACTCCACACTGCTGACTTTTGAAGCCAGTCGTCTGGTACGTCCACGTACGCACGGTCTGGTTCATCATACGTGCCATCAGCTTTTTGCAAGGTGTAGTTACAATTTCCAGTCTTGAACCGAGTTCCAGCATTCATCACAATGCGAACTTTCGGTATTTTTGTTTCAGTGGTGTCCCCTTCTGAATCTTTCCCAAGGAAATAAAGTTCTGTCTGCTTTTCGTCCTCTTCTTCAAAGAAGTTATTCACACGATAGGGTCCCAGTACGTCCAAGGTCGCGCCTCCTGGCACAGCGCTATTATAGAGACTAACACCACTCGACATAAAATTACCAAATTCCTCGATTGTAAATTTATCGCTGAAATTCCTCGGGTCAATTGAAAAACGTACCTGTACGTACTGTGGCATATTAAACTGACCCTGTGCTGTATTCCACGTTTGCTCACTTATTATTCGATAGTCTGGGTCTATTTCACCCGAGTCGAAGGCATATGAACCAATCTCTGTTTTTCCCACAAGAGTTCCTAATCCAGCCGCACCTAGACCTGGGCCCCTTAGTTTGTGTGACGGGTTTTCTGTAAAACGTACCATTGCAACTTTCGTGGTCTCATGCGGAACAAGACACAACGCGTTACTCGTTAACATGTAATCATTTACGTCTCCCGCAATTGCCTCCAAAATGTGAGACATATTCGCTGTGCTTAACGCGCTAATATGGTGATTATTGTAGACAGCTTTAGAACTTATCATAGTGACATGTCCGTGGTTATCATTTTTACTGTTCGTAAAATCGTATGCTACAGGTGTCAGTACGGTGGCTTCGTTTTTCTGCAAATTGACGGTGTCCTGATCAATATCCGCGTGTATTACCCAGTCGGGTTCTACGTCTTGGTACCTATATCCTGATGATGGGTTTCCAAACATGGACAACCGCAGCGACACAGCCGAGACATAAGTCGAGGTGCTCGCAGGAAAGAAACTAGAGTCGCGAATTACCTGAGCCGTCGCGAGGATTGGTTCAGGGTCTGGGTTGTACTTATGAAGAACCATAAACATGTGTTGTTTTGAATAGGGCGCAACGAATTCTGTCATTTTATTAAGGATAAATAAAAAATGCGAACGCTTATGCAAGAACTCAAGACAGTGGAGGACAGAGCCTTGGACTTCAGCGAAATCCAAATTATTCTCGCAGGGAAATGTAAAAATTTGCATGTCAAGTACACGGATCTCGCAACCCTCCATAATAATTATTCGCTTTCTGATATACTACCCACAAAAGTCAACGCGGGGCTCTGTTTACTGACAGCTAGACTAAACTCACGTGTGAATAGGCACTGGACTGTGTTCCTCCGTCATAAGAATGGAAAAATAAGCTTTTATGATAGTTTGGCGCTAGGTCCGCACACTCTAAGCAATTATATGAACGACGGCGGCTACTTCGCTGATTTTGTTAATAGGATTCGGGCGGATGTGAATCAAAAAAAGCACCAGCGCTCCACTGACTTCATCAAATCGTGCGGACTGCACTGTATTGCTCGAATGGTGGCGTTTGCAACGCAAGACTTGACAAACGGGGAATATGACCATTGGATTGCTTCAGTAAATCTTTCACCAGACCTTTGTGTGGCATTTCTCACCTATATTGGCCATTTGTCAATGAAATAACAAAGAAAAAATGAACTTTGAACAGTTGCCGACTGATATTCAAGCAATTATATTAAGGTACACCCGTGAAATGAATGAACTTTTGGAATTTGAGCGCTTCTTACGCATCATCTTCGCTAACCTCTGCTACAATTGAATGTTTCTTACTTTTAGTGTTAAATGTGGTTTTAAACACTCTCCTCGCTAGATTATGGTGTTTTAAAAAGAAAAATTATAATTTTTATATCCATTTAACGAATAAATTGGCGACCGTGGTAAAAAAAACACATGTTTCTCGGGATGACTTTCTCCAGTTAAGAAAATGACCAAATTGAGGGACGATTTACTGGCCTTATTCTCTTTAAAGAAGGGAAAGTTCGAAAGTGCCAATCGAAAGAGCCTGGATAGGTTTCTTGAACGTACAGAATTCCAAAGGCGACGCCAAGCGTTTTTTGAGGCTGCCTGTGGCTACGGAAAAAAGAAAAGCCGTGTTGCGATGTGCAAGAAGGGGAAACGCCCAGGCTTTGCGACTGAGCTACGAACTCAAACCACGAAACAACTCAGAAAAACAATTTTAGAGTTTTTGAAGGAGCTTGGTATTCTCGATGTGCCCAAGGTCATGAAGAAAAATAAAACGCAACTCGCGGCGATTGCTCGAAAAAATCACTGGGAGGCTGTGTTGTTTCTTTCGGACACCAGTATCGAGAAACCCGAAGAGAAGAAAGGCGGGATGCTTGCCCATGATGCTCCCACAGGTTACGCGAGCAATCCAGAACGTGGTTCTGACGATGAGCCCGAAGAGTTTGAGTGGATGGAAAAGCTGAACCCAACCCAGAGACGTGCACTGGAGGAAAGAAGAAAAAAAGCCCATACAAGTCACCGCAGAAGGAGATCGAGCATTTACCCCCGCAGGCAACAGAGTGAAGCGGGGTTGCGTCTTCGAGAACCAGCCCAACGTAGGCGCCGAGGTCCACCGAAAGGCTCCAAATACAAAAAAAAAGCACATATAATTCAAGGGCGCGATCCAGATGGGGATATAGTTACTTCTACAGACAGCTCAGGAAGTTCTGCCCCCGTCTTGCCATTGGGTAAGCTCGTGAATGACCCAGTGGAGTCCATACCCTCCCAAGAAGAAATGATTGGAATCCGACGTCCTGCCGTAGTGCAACATGAAAGAAGCCCCCCGCCTTTGTTTGAAGCTGAGGAGCATTTCGAACAGGATGTTCCTCCAGTTCCCGACATCCCTGAACCAATAGTGAATCCTCCCGCAATAGTGCAACGAGTTTCCGAAAACCCACCTAGGCAGCGAATAGTTCCAAAAGAGAGAACTGCAGTGGTTCCCAAAATAATCCCGAAAATTACTCAGCCCGTCAAAACGGAACAGGACGAACCAAGAATTCCACCAAAGCTACCCGACAAGGAAAGCAGAAAACCAGAAGCGGACGTAGAAGAATCCTTCGACGAAAGGCGCGATTGCTACGCTCTGTCTGATGAAGAAGATGTTTGTGGATGTGTACCTGACTCTTTGACAACTGTCAGACTAAGCAAAACACAACGCAAAGAACTGAATCGAATAAATGCGTTGCGAAAGTTGAACTGTGCAAAACTGAACCTTTTGAAATGTACCTTAGACCTTAAAAAATACCAGACTCGAGTGTGGGAAGCTGATCGACTAAATACCAACGGGGACTTCTTGGCGTCCTTTGGGAAGAACCCAGCTGGTAAGTTGAACAAAATCAAACAAGTGACTGCACCAGAAGACCGTGATTTCCTGAAAGCTGTCCTAGCCAACCAAAACGCAACTCTGCGGCTTAAGAAAGGGAAGGAACACTTGGCGCGGCGGTTAGCCAACAAAAAAGGAAAGCTTGGAAAGGATTACACTCTGGCCAGCATGCGACACGACCAAGTTCTCGACGAAAAGGCCTGGAGTAATGACATTTTTACTATAAAAGCCTTGGAAAACAGAGACAAAGAAGCACCACTGGCGGGCAAGATAACTTGTGACACGTTTAAGGTTCCGAAATGTCCCCCTCGGTTACCGTGTCCAGAAAAGGACAAGGAGAAACCTGTCGCAAACCTAACGCAACTTCCCAAGGTAGTACCCCAGAAAAAGAAAGTAACACAACCAGGCGATGACAAGCCTAGGGAACCCCCAATACAAAGGGGGGACCCAGGGAGACGCGGGGAGCCCTTACGAGCTGTACAAAGGGATCCAGGTAGTAGATTGCCTATTTTTCCAAGCCACAGAGACCCTTCTCAATACTCGGCAGCCGAGGAGGGTCCTTTACTCCAAGAACATGCACGTGAAAGAGAGAATATCGCACAACTT
Organism: Planctomycetota bacterium; assembly: GCA_002683135.1. GTDB lineage: Bacteria > Planctomycetota. The sequence goes on from NYSS01000199.1 coordinate 4,642, forward strand.
GAAACCGAGGTTCGTAAAGGTTTGGAGGCTGAACGACAACAGCCACCAGTATTAGAAGACGCACCAACTGAAGTTCTTTCACAGCATTCTACTGCAATTGTAGACCCTCCTGAATTCCAGGCACCAAGTCTTATAGCTCCTGTTCCTCAGCTGCCGAGTGAAACTGGTATCGCTCAAGATATTCAGGGACACCAGGACATAACTCATAGAATCGCGCAAGGCTCTGCGTCGGAACGACTCGGAAGCAGCGAAGCAAGTACACAAGATCCTGCGGATTCACCGAAGTCGTTTGGGAAAGGTCCTGGCCCCCCTGACGTGGGTGGTGGTCATAACCCTGCAATTGTTCGATATTCTACAGCTATTGCACGACCCAGTACTCCTGTTTTTGGGTCTCAGAACCCTGGAGAGTTGCGAAAAATGCTCGATAGAGAACCAATGGAAATGGGTCCCGACATCACTACGAAAGTTGCAGGGTTAGAAGCGGGGATGGCTGGTTTCTCGAAACAACATAAAGGAACTCTAGAAGCGTCGAGATTATCTTCTCCCCCAAAGACTCCGACTGGTACAAAACTATTGTGGCAAGACATTATCCAAAAAGTCTCACCCGAAAAGAACCCGCAGCTGTTGGGAAAACGTGACGCTTCCCTGGTGACTGAACGCATTGATGTTATGCCCGAGATGCCGCCCCTAAGTCTGAGCGCCAGTACAAAAGAAGAATATAAACGTGCTCTCCAGTTAAATCTCGACAATACAACTATGCAACTCCAAGTTTCGGTTGATGATTTTAGAAACAAATATCAACAGCACTTAATTGGACTAAAATGGCCGACACCCCGCAGGGACTTGCACAAAGTTCCCAAAATTCTGGACTCTTTCCCGTGGCTAACTATAAAACACTATAAAATTGTGTCACTAGGGCTCGCTCAACGGATGTACGATGCTATTGAACCACTTGTCAAACAAGTGGATTGGGTTCAAATTTCTGAACCTGTCACAGAGCATAGAGTAACCGCCCAGCAAATTGAACAAGCTTCGAAGGCCTTCGGATTGCTGAGAACTATGCCTCATCGTCTAACAGTGGAAAAGTTTCTTAATGTTTTACAGCTTATTGCACCCCGCAAAATCCAAGACAAACAAATGGAATTGTTCTCAGCACGTCAGAAGGTCGAAAGACTAGAACAACAGAAAACTGAACTGAGTGAGAAACTTACAGGACTCCAAGCAGAGGCGCACGAAGCGCAACAGAAAAGGGCTCCTCCCAAACCGAAAAAACCCCCCGTTGGGTCTGGGTTTCGTAGTCGTGTTGGTGCGCTTCTTATGAAACGGAAAGGACGAAAGAAATCCAACCGCAAAACCAGAAAACCTCGGAAAGCTAAGCGGCCGAAGAAACCGAAGAAGGTCGAAGTCCAAAAACAAGAGACGATTATTGCACCTAAAAAAGCCGTTGAAATTCCACGGTCTCCGAAGATAAAAGAAAAAACTGCGGGGGCTATTCATAAATTCCCTGATGTCGTTCGGAAAAGACGAGGAAAAAAATATCTTCACTAGAAACAAAATGCTGAGTAATTCGAAACAAGTTGCGCTGAAATACACAAAGGATCCTTATCTGATTTGTGTGTCTCAAGACCCTCCTGAAGAAATTTATTATGTCCCCGATAGCGCACTACCTGCCCTAAATGTTGGAAATTGCGACCCTATGTCCATGATAAGTTCTGAAGAGCTGTTTTACTTAAAAAAGAAGTACCGAGCCCCTCAATCGTTGATTCGCAAGATTCAGCGATGCTGGAAAGAGAACAGTGATACTTTTGACATCGGTGACGAGATCTCGCTGGAGAAGAGTTTGTTCATTTCCGAGGTCGAAGATTTGGTGCTCCAGCGCATAAAACAGCAATATCGTTGCGAATCGTGCAGCTTCTGGCCTTACTACCCGCGTCATGAAATGGGTGTCCGTACATTTCATACGGCTGTCGTCGGAAGTTCGAGTGTGGGAAAATCGTATACAGTTGCCAAAATTATTGAGAAAAACTTTCAAAACTCAATTGTTTATATTTTTTCACCAACGGCAAAAAAGGATAAAGCTTGGTTAGACCTCCAGAAGGTTCTCGGGAAAAAGGTGA
>NYSS01000200.1 GCA_002683135.1 Planctomycetota bacterium
CGCTGGCCGGGCTGCGTGCTCGATGCCGACAACGACGGCGACAAGGACCTCCTCACGCTCGACAACCTGAGGCTGAAGACCCCGGAGGGGTGGCGTGACGAGCCCATCGCCTCGTCCTTGCACCCATTCACCGACGTACGCTCCATCGTGCCCGCGGACATGGACGGCGACGGGGTGCTGGACGCGGTGATCGGCCGCGCAGGCAATCCCCCAGCGATCATGCGGGCGACGCTCGACCACCAGAACCACAACTGGATCGAGATCGAGCTCAAAGGCGTACGGGAGACCGGCAAGATGCGCGCGAACACGGGCGGCATCGGCGCGCGCGTAACGGTCATCTCCGGTCCACTCCAGCAATGGCAGGAGATGGTCACCTCGGCCGGTTCGCTCGGTTGCCCCCCGCCCCGCCTGCACTTCGGCCTCGGCCCCCGCCCGGAGGTCGACTACGTGAGCGTCAATTGGCCAGACGACCTGCTCCAGGGCGAGAGCAAGATCTCGGCCAACACGAGGAAGGTCCTGACCCAGGTCTACCGCAAGTCATCGTCGTGCCCGCTGCTGTTCGCCTGGGACGGGGAACGGATGGCGTTCGTCACGGACTTCCTCGGCGTCGGTGGGCTCGGGTTCTTCATCAAGCCGGGCAAGTACTCGTCTCCTGATCCGACAGAGCTTGTGTGGATCCCCTCACTCGAAGCAAAGGACGGCCAGTGGACGCTCAGCATCCATGAGGCGATGGAGGAGATCTGCTACCTCGACGAGGCGAAGTTGATCGTCGTGGATCACCCTGACGGGTTCATCGTCTTGCCGGACGAGCGTCTCGCCACCGACGGTGAGGCGCCCGACGGGCGCCTCGTGTCCTTCCGTCCCGACGAGGCCATCTACCCCCAGAAGCTCTCCACCCTCGAAGGAGAAGCGGACGCAGCGTTGGTCCGTCACTCGGATCGTAAATACCAACCGGGCATCAAGCCAGATCAGCGCTTTATCGGATTCGCCGCGCCTCAGGAGATCGTGCTCGACTTCGGCGAAGCGCTCGCGGACACCGACGGCAAGAAACTCATCCTGTTCCTCGACGGATGGGTGGAGTACCCGTACTCGCACGTCAACTTCGCCGCATGGCAGGCGGACCTCGCCCTCAGCAGCCTGTCCCTCGACCGCCGTGATGAGCACGGAGCGTGGCAAACTTTCCGCCAGGACTTCGGCTATCCGGGGGGCATGCCTCGGGTGATGACCCTGGACGTATCGGAGCTACCCCGCGACGGCGAATGCGTCCTCCGCCTGCGCACCAACCAGGAGCTCTACATCGACCGCGTCTGGCTCGCACCGGACCACGGCATGGAGGGCATGACGGTCACGGAGCTGAAGGCAAGCACCGCGAAGCTCCAGTTGGCCGGATACCCACGGGAATACTCGCCCGACGGCCAGGAGCCGCTGCTCTACGACTACGCGCTCATGGACCCGGCCATCGACTACAAGACGATGGCGGGCGCCTACACGCGCTTCGGCGACGTCAAGGAGCTCCTCGACGAGCCGGACGATCGGTATGTCATCTTCGGGCGCGCCGAGGAGGTCCTCCTCGGGTTCGAGGCGCTCTCACCCCCGGCCACAGGCCGGAGACGGTCGTTCATCCTCAAGAGCGACGGCTTCTGCAAGGACATGGACCTCTACACGGCGTACCCGCAAACGGTCAGCCCGCTCCCCTTCCACGGCATGTCGGGCTACCCCTACCCGCCGTCTGAGGCATACCCGAAGTCCCCCGCCCACGACGCCTACCAGCGCACCTACAACACCCGCAAGCTCTCGCGGTGATCACTTCTTCGTCTGGTTGGCGACGCCGTGGATCGCCGCCTCGATCTCCGACGGATCACCCAGATAGCGACTCCCACGGACTGCCATCCCCTCATCCAAGGTATAGACGAGCGGAAAACCGGTCGGGATGTTGAGCTTGGTGATGGCCTCGTTGTCCATGCCGTCGAGGTGCATGACCAAGGCGCGAAGGCTGTTCCCGTGGGCGGCGACGATCACGGTCTTACCTGACGCGACGTCGGGTGCGATGGTCGATTCCCAGTACGGGACGACCCGGGCCACCGTGTCCGCGAGGGACTCGGTCCCCGGCGTCCGAGCGGCCCCCAGGCTCGCGTATCTGGGATCGTGAAGGGGATGGCGCTCGTCATCCTCGTTCAGCGCCGGCGGGCGCACCTCGTAGCCCCGACGCCACTGATGGACCTGGTCTGCGCCGTGCTCTTCGACGGATTCCGCCTTGTTCAGGCCCGTCAGGGCTCCGTAATGGCGCTCGTTCAACAACCAGGTCCGGTGGACCGGGATCCACATCCGATCCAGGACATCCAGCGAGATCCAGAGCGTCCGGATCGCCCGCTTCAGCAGCGACGTGTACGCCACATCGCACCCCAGGCCCTCCGCCTTCAACAGCTCCCCCGAGCGCCTCGCCTCGTGGCGCCCCTGCTCTGACAGGTCGCAGTCGTACCAGCCGGTGAAGCGATTCTCCAGGTTCCACTGGCTCTGGCCGTGACGCAGGAGGACGAGTTCGGGCATGAGTAAATCTCGCGGTTTTCCTTCAGGGCCGCACGTTATCATGACGGCGATCGTGAGCGAGCAACCTAGACCCACGCCCCCTGTGGACCTACCGCACATCCCGGGCTATGAGATCCGTGAAATCCTGGGACAAGGTGGACAAGGGACAGTCTACCGAGCCCGCCAGAAGAGCCTGCACCGCGTCGTCGCGATCAAGGTCCTCTCCCCGAAGCACGCCGACAGCAAATTCCTCAAGCAACGCTTCCTCGCCGAGGCCCGCCTGCAGTCCAAGCTGCACCACCCCAATATTCTCCAGGGCATCGACGTCAAGGAGCACGAAGGCCTGTGGTACTTCGTGATGGAGTTCGTCTCGGGGACCGACGCGCAGGTCCTGATGACCCAACGGGGAGCGCTCCCTGAACGCGAGGTCTTGAAGATCGCGCAGCAGGTCGCCGAGGCGCTCACCTACGCACACGATCACGGCATCGTGCACGGCGACATCAAACCGGAGAACATCGTCATCGCCGCCGACGGGTCGGTGAAGATGATCGACTTCGGCATCGCGCGGCTCGCTCGCGAGGACAGCCAGAAGGACAAGATCGAGGGTACCAGGGAGTTCATGGCCCCCGAGGTCAAGAGCGGCAAGACCAAGGGTGACATCCGCTCCGACATGTACAGCCTCGGCGTCACCTTGTACGAGCTCCTCACCGCCAGTCTCCCACCCATCGCCAAGGGAACGGACAAAGCCGGTCCCGACCCCAAGGAGCGGGAGCCAAAGATCGGACTCTCCACGGCAGCGCTCGTGAAGAAGCTGCTCGCCGTCGATCCTACCCAACGGCCGGAGTCGCCCCAGGCGCTCACCAAGGCCCTGGGTAAGGCGGCCGCAGGCGCACCCGTCCAGAAGGTCATCGGCAACACACCCGCGCCTCGCCCATCGCGGCGAACCGTTGCCGCGCGGGTCGCCTTCGCGGCCCTCGTGCTAGGAGGGGCGATCGCGCTCTACGTCGCCTCCCAGCCAGACAAGCGACCAACCCCCGATGAGACGGGCGACGCTCGGAAGGTCGCCCCACATCCCGAACCGCCGCGGACGGACCCCAGGCCGCCGAGAGCCGAGCCCGAGAAACCAGCCCCGCCCAAATCCGATCCTCCCACATCCACCCCCCCGAAGCCCGATCCGATCACGACCGAGACCAAGCCACCGAAATCGGCGCCACCATCACTCGAGTTTTCGCCGCGGTCCGTTCAGGTCCTTGAGGGAGAGACGTTCACCATCCGGGTCACCGCCGCCAACCTGCCCGTCGCGTTGAAACCCCTGATCAAGGTGCTCGACGCGGAAGGTCGTGACATCAGCGCGTCCGTGAACATGCCCGCGGTCAAGCGGGACCCGACGGACCACACGACGGTGAACCTGACATGGACCGCCCCGTACTGGCCCCTGCACGAATCGCAGACCGTGGCGATCCTCGTATCCCAGCCACCCTTGCAGGAGAAGGTCTGGATCGGGATCGACGACAAGAACCGCTCGCCCAATCCGAGGACAGACGCTGTCGGGCCCATCGTCTTGAAGGAGGGCGGCGACCCGATCACCGTCACCCTCGACCCGGGAGACCCGGACAACGACGATACGTCCGCCGCGGTGCAGGAGACCCCGGAGGGCATCGAGGCCTCCCTCGTCGGCAACAAGCTGATCCTGCGCGCGAAGGACCGCCCGGGACAACAGGGTGACACCGAGCTCTTCGTATCGATCTACGTGGAAGACGACGTCGGAGGAGCGGCCAAGCTGTCCGTTCCTATCCTCATTGCCGACATCGACCACCCGATCAAGATCACGTGGGATCTCGGCAACAGCTCCTTCCAGGTCATCCCCGCCGAGTCGGCGGACGAAGCCACGTTGTTGCGTGGTTCACCCAGTCCGGGCCTGAATGCGCGACTGACGATCACCGACCCCGACATCCCCGACGCTCGGTTCACCGTCGCGCTGCACAATCACGAACGCGTGTCCGGGCTGTCCCTCAAGGCCGCTGATAACGGTTCGGCGCAGATCAGGTGGCGCGGCTCGACGTCCGACTCATGGGGACCGCGCCCGTTCACGCTCGTGGCTTCCGCGCCGGGCTGCCCTGAGCAAACCCTCCGCTGCCGCCTGCAAATCGTCCGGCGCATCCACCCCGGGTCTGAGACCAGCAACGCACCGCTCGACCGGGCGCTCCACTGGCTGCGACGGCACCAACTCGAAGACGGTTCGTTCCCCGTGCTCGAGGCTGACTACAAACGCTTCAGCGAGGACCCGGCTGACGGCGGAAACGGCCACAATCAACACCGCGCCGGACTGACAGCGTTGTCCGTCATCGCCGCCCTCCGCGCTGGTGACGCGAGCCCGTGGGTCATCCGCGCGGCGCGGTACCTCGTCGGAAAACAAGACTCCGAAGGGAAGATCGGCGACCCAAGCCAGCATTGGATCTACAACCATGTGCTCGCGTCGGAGGCCCTCTCCCTCGCGGCCCACCTCCTCGGCAACGAGGAGTTCCGCATGCCCGCGAGGAAGGCGACCGGGCTCATCGATGCCGCCCGTAACACCGGCGCGGCGGCCGGCTGGCGTTACGGACTCAAGCCCGGCGACAGTGACACGTCCGTGACGGTGTGGGCCCTACGCGCCTTGCTCGCGGCGAAGATGGCCGGCATCCAGGTCGAGGATGACACCCTGCGCGGAGGCATGGCGTTCATCCAAACGATGATGGGTAAGGACGGGCGCATCGGCTACGAGAAACAGGGCGCACCAACCGGTCGCACTGGAGCCCGCATCGATCGCTTCCTCCCCAAACTCAGCGAATCGATGACGGCGGCCGGGACGTCTGTCCTGCTCTACTCCCCGATGCTCAAGGCAAATGACCAGCGCTTGCAGAAAGCACGCCGCATCGTGATCGGATGCCCTCCTACGTTCACGTTCAAGTCGCGATCTGGAGCCGTCCTGCTCGAGAAGCTCAGCTACGGCGAGAAACGGAAAATCAACCGCCTCTCGACCCTGGACTTCTACTACTGGCAACACGCAACGGCGCTGTTCCGAGCCTGGCGCCTGACCCGTGGCAAGACGATCCACCGCGCCAGCGACTGGAAGAACCTCCCTTCCCTCCTCGGATCGCACCAGCGCAAGTCCGGCGACGCCAGGGGGAGCTGGGATCCGGAAGACCCATTCAGCGCCGAAGGGGGCCGCACCTACGCCACAGCGATACTCGCGCTGGCGCTGGCCAACCTCGAATTCACCGCCGCCATGGTGGGTGAATAGCACCTTCACTTGCGGTCGATAGACGTGAAGGAGGGGCGCCGCCCTTTGCTTCCCTCCCCGTCATGTTTTCCGCCGCAATCATCCTCTGCCAGGCGGGCACGTTCACCCTTGGCGTGCTCGCAGGCCAACGCACGTACCGCCTGTTCCCCGAGGTAACGGTGGAAACCGTCCACCGGCAGGCGCCGCTGCTGCGAACCGGCCTCGTGTCCCTCGTGCTGCTCGGCGGGTCGCTCATCGCGACCCTCACGGACGACGCTGCCCGACAGCTTCCCCTGCTACTTCAGCGCTACGCGAATGTGTTCACCTGGTCGATGACCTTGCTCTGGCTCGCCGGCATGGCCGGGTTCTCTCTCACCATCGCGTTACGCACCGGTCACCACAAGAGGCGTGGCCTTCTCCTCGCGGTCGCCATGCTGCTCCCTGCCCTCAACGCGTCCGCATGGCCCCGTGTCGAGCCCATCGCGGACCACCTCGAACGCAAGGAGACGATCGACGGGATCGTCCTGCAATCACACGACGCCAGCTGCGCCGCCGCCAGCGTCGCCAACGTGGGGCGCCTCCTCGGCAAGGACGTGGACGAGCTGGCAGCCGCGCGCCTCCTCGGCACGACTCGTTTTGGATCGAGCCCGGGGCAGATCCGCTACGCGCTCGACGCCCTCGGCATCGGCTTTCACGACATCCAGGGGCACGACCTCGCCGACGTCACACCCCCCGCCATCCTGTTCACCGCTGGACGTCGTCGCGACGGCCCCGGTGAGCACGCCATCGTCTACGTGGGTCGACACCACTCCGGTTATGAGATCTGGGACCCGCTGCGAGGACGTGTCATCGTCTCCGCCCCGGAGACGAGATATCTCTGGAGGGGTGGTGGCCTGGCCTGCGGCCCCTACGCCAGAGGCAGCGTGACCTTGAACGCGGCGCCGAGCTCCTCCTCCGGGACCAACTCAAGGTCGCCACCGAAGGCCCGCGCGAGGCCCCGGGCGAGGGCCAACCCGAGACCGACGCCGGACACGGGCCCGGCCTCGTGGCGCTCGGCGCGCCGGTAGGGTTCAAACAACGTCGATCGGACGTCGTCGGGGACGCCTGGTCCATGGTCGCGGAGCTGAATCTCCACCACGCGCCCCCCGGTCGCCACGTCGAGTTGCAAGCCGCGATCGGCTGCGTCTCTCGCGTACTTACAGGCGTTGTCGATCAGGTTCAGGAGGATCTGCTCCACCGCCTGGGCGTCCACCTCAACGGCGGCCCCATCCGCCACATCCTGCGCCACGACCAGCTGCATCCCCCCCTCTGCGGCGCGGCTGGACATGGGCGGCAGCAGACCGTCCACCAGGTCCGAGACCGTGATCCGCTCCTTGCGAACGTTGCGACCACCACGTTCTATCTGTGAATACAGGAGCACGCTCTCGACGACGCGCGCCAGCCGCGACGACTCCCCCTTCAACGTCTCCAGGTACTCCTGACGCGCCTCCGGTGTCGGCACCATCCCATCCGCGAGCATCTGCGCATACATCTGAAACGTCGTGAGCGGAGTGCGCAGCTCGTGGGTCACAGCTGATACGAACCTCCCGCGTCGCTCTCCGAGCTCGAGAGAGGCCCGCAACACGAGCGCGACGCTACCGAGGGATGCCAGGATAGCGACCCACGTCACGAGCAAGCCAACGCGAGTCGGCGACCAGCCGATCGGCTCGGGCGCGAGCAGCGCGCCCGGGTTCAGGACGGCGGGGACGGTGGCGAGCCTGCGGCCCGCATCCGCGGACGGCACGCCGTCCTTGGTCGCCGGCGTGCGCGCGGGCTCCAGGGTCGCCTCAGGGAAGATGTCAGCGACCTCCTCGAGCAACCAGGAGCGGAGCGCCGCCCAGTCCCACCAGATCCCCTGGACCCACGACCTCCCCTTGGCCTCGACCCTGCGCAGGAAGAACAGCTCAGGCTCGCCTTCCACATCCACCCACACCGCCCGGAGCGGGCCCTGTTCGACAGCCAGGTCCACGAGCGCACGATTCGCCTCGTTTCGCTGCTTGTTGATGAACCCCTGCACGCTGTTCTGCATCGCGTTGCGGGCGATGTACTCGTTCTGTGTCCACGCCGTCTGTACCCTCCCGCGCTGCTGGCGCTTCTGGCCACCCTGCAGGTTGCTCCCATCGAACACCTCAGCCTGCTCGAGCTCCACCTCCGACCACTGGTCCGGCAATGAGATGTCCTTGAAGACAGAAGCGAGCCCTCGGAGTTGAACCAGCTGGGGCGCGGCGACGACCTTCTTCTTGTTTTCAGGGATCTGGGGCGACGTGACGACCCCCTCGGAGCCGACCTCGAAGTGAAGGCGCACGAACCGGGGCGTGGAGTCCCGCAGCGGCGAGGGCAGCAACACCGTGCTCTGGCGTGCTGGGTTACCGGGCGACTCGAACGTGCGCGGCGGTGTGTAGTACGCGCGATAGTGGAGATACGGTCGCGCCTCCTCTGGCGCCACGAGCGGCGCGAGCACCGCCTCGAGCCGGCCGAGGGCAACGCGAATAGCCCCCTGGGTACCGGCGTGGCTCCACGCGCGCGCCTCCTGCTCCTCTAGACGCAGCGCCTCCGCGGTCGTCCACCCCATCGCCGCCAGCAAGGCCATGGCGCAGAGCGCGAACATCACCCACGCCCGCGTCGTGCGCTGCATCACCCGTTCTCCTCACGGGCGAGCATGTAACCCTTACCGCGAACCGTGACGATCACCTTGGGTTCGTTGGGATCGTCCCGCAGGCGTTCACGCATCCGGACGACGTGCATGTCCACCGTGCGCGTCTGGATACCCCGTGGGTCGAGCCCCCACACTCGTGACAGCAGTTCATCGCGCGCGATGGCGCGCCCCCGGTGCGTCGCCAGATAATGGAGCAGCTCGGTCTCTTTCTCCGAGAGTTCGGTGACCGTCCCATCCGCAAAGCGGACCTCGCGACGCTGAAAATCGACGGCGCGCCCGTTGATCTCAAGGGCCTCCATGGTCTGCGGTCTCTCCGGAGAACGACGGAGCACGGCCTCGACACGAGCCAACAACTCCTGAGCGCTGAACGGTTTCACCACGTAATCGTCAGCGCCGCCCTTGAGGCCACGAACGCGGTCCTCCTCGGTCCCGCGGGCCGTGAGCATAATGACCGGGAGGCCCGGCTTGCTGGCGCGGATCTCCGCGAGCACGGAGAAGCCATCCATGACGGGCAGCATGATGTCGAGCAGCACGAGATCCACGCCGCCGAGCGCTGCCTGCAAGCCGGCTGCTCCGTCCGCGGCCTCACGGACGTCATGCCCCGCGAAGGTCAGGGCGTCGACCAGCCCGCGGCGAATGGCGGGATCGTCTTCAACTACGAGGATGCTGGAAAGCGGCATGGGCTGCTCCTCCTTCCTTTATCTACGCTCCTGCCGATAACCGCAGGTCACAAGACCGTAACGAGCCGGGCGGACGTTACACGGGACCGGCACGATCCGGACGCAATCGCCCCGCAGGGCGGGAATAGGCTCCCTCCGGGAACCTGCTTTTTTCGGTACATCCTTGCCGATATTGTGTGCAGGAATGAAAAGCGCCAGCCCCATCGCCTGCCTCCTCCTCGTCCTCGCCAGCTGCGGGGACGACGAGCCTGAGGTCACGCCCACCCCTGGTCCCATCGTGTTCGATGACGTGACCGCAGCATCGGGGGTGGAATTCGCCCACTTCAACGCGATTCGAAACTCCGTGCTCCCGGAAGACATGGGGTCCGGCGCGGCTTGGGGCGACGTCGACGGAGACGGCCTCGAGGACCTCTACCTCGTGAACTACGCCGGGCCCCTGCTCGCGTCCTTCGAGGAGCTCCAGGGACGCCCCGGCAACGCCCTCTTCCGCAACCAGGGTGACGGCACCTTCGAAAACATCACCGAAGCCGCGGGTCTCTCGCGCAGCGCCCGCGACGCCGCCGCCCTCCTCGCCGACCTCGACAACGACGGAGACCCAGACCTCGTCGTGACCGGACTCGACGGCTGTGCTCTGTTCCGAAACGACGGGGGGACGTTCACGGACGTGACGAAGGGATCGGGCGTCGACGGCATCAAGGGGATGGCTCTCGGGCCGGCGCTGGGCGACTACGACCTCGACGGTGACCTCGACCTGTACGTCCCGTGCTACGTCACCTTCCCCACCGAGAAGGCCCGCGACCGGCGGATGGTCGGTGGACGGCCTGAGCCGTGGACCACTCCCGCCAGCTACCCCGCCCAGCCGAACGCCCTGCTCCGCAACGAGGGCGGGTTGAAGTTCTCCGACCAAACCGCGCCAGCGGGGGTCGTCAACGGTCAGGGTCGCTCCATGCAGGCCGTCTTCGTCGACCTCGACGGCGATCGCTACCCCGACCTGTTCGTCGGTAACGATCAGTCAGCCGACATCCTCTTTCACAACCAAGGCGACGGGACGTTCACCGACGTCAGCATGCAGAGCCGTCTGTGGGATCCACGCGCGAGCATGGGCGTCGCCGTGGGAGACATCGATGGCGATGGCGACGTCGACCTACACCTGACACACTTCGTCCAGGAGCCGCCCGCGCTGATGCGCAACGACTCGCGACGCCCGGGCAGCGACCGCCCCGGCCGGCTGCTGTTCCAGGACGTCGCCGACGAGTCGGGCCTGCTGAGGGCCTGGTATCGCAGCCTCGTGGGCTGGGCCACCGCGCTACAGGACCTCGACAACGACGGGGACATCGACATCATCGCGTTCCACGGCAGCACCATCGAAGACGAGCTGACGCAAGAGGTGTTCACCGATCCCAAGCTACTCCCGCAGCGGCCCATGCTGCTGACGAACGACGGCACGGGAAAATTCACCGATGTCCGCGCCGGCGCCGGACCGTTCTTCGAGGAACAAATCGTCGCCCGCGGGGGGGCATTCGCCGATTTCGACCAGGATGGGCGGGTTGACGCGGTCGTCAACGTCCACAACGGCCGCGCGCGCTTGCTGCGCAACGTCTCCCCCGGTGATGCGTCATGGATGCGCGTTCGCCTCGTGGGCCAGCAATCAAACCGCGATGGGGTAGGCGCCGTAGTCGAGGTCGACCTCGGCGATCGAGTCCTCCACCGACAGGTAATCTGTGGATCGAGTTACCTCGCGGGCGACTCCCTCACGTTATCCTTTGGCCTGGGGGACGCGACCCCGAAGCGGCTGTTGGTCACGTGGCCGGTCAGCGGCAAGACGCAAGTCGTGTCCCAACCTCCCACTGGGAAGACGATCACCGTCACGGAGCCCAGATGATCAGATCCAGCATCAAGACACTTCCCGCCGTGGCCCTCGCCCTCCTCATGGGAAGCTGCGGCGGCGATGACCCGACCCCGTCGGACAATGGTGGAGGTCACGGAGCACAGAGCCCCACCGGCGGCGTGCTCGAAACCGACCCGATCCCCTATCGCGCCAAGGGCTCGAAGCCCGCGTTAGACAAGCCGGAATTCCGCGCCGCGGACGACGTCCCGCTCCCAGACGGTCTCAATGTCATCGGCGTTGTCATCAACGGGAAGGCGAAGGCCTACCCCACCATGATCCTCAACCAGCACCAGGTCGTGAACGACTGGCTCGGGGGCATCCCTATCGCCCCCTCCTGGTGAAGCAGCGAACAGACGGTCATGGTTCATGACCGACGTGTCGGCGACAAGGTCCTCGAGCTCGAGATGTCTGGTGCCGTGAAGCTCGGCAACCTGATCATGTACGACAAGGAGACCGATACCCGGTGGCTGCAGATGAACGGTGAGGCCTTGAGAGGCGAGCTGAAGGGCGAGGCGCTCAAGGCGCTCAAGGACGCACAGGTCGAGAAGGCCATCTCCTGGGGCAAGTGGAAGAAGCGCCATCCCAAGACGCTGGTCCTCTGGTGCGGTCACTGCGTCAACGAAGGGAAGTGATCGGTGCCGACCACCCGCTGCGACGTGGTCATCGTGGGCGGGGGCATCGTCGGGCTGGCGACGGCACGAGCGCTCGCTGAATCCGGCGAGAAGGTCGTCGTCGTCGAAGCCGAACAACGCATCGCGACCCATCAGACCGGCCACAACAGCGGCGTCATTCACTCGGGCCTGTACTACGCCGCCGGATCAGCCAAAGCCAAAGGCTGCCGCGAGGGCGCCGACGCCCTGTACAAGTACTGCGAAGAGCGTGGCATCCGTCACGAACGGTGCGGCAAACTCGTCCTCGCGACGGAGCCCAACCAGCTGGCCGCCCTCGACGAACTCGAGCGCCGCGGGGTGACGAACGGGCTCGAGGGCGTGAAGCATCTGGGAGCAGACGAGCTCAGCGAATACGAGCCCCATGTCACCGGCGTCGCCGGCCTGTGGGTCCCCCAGACCGGGCTCGTCGACTTCGTCGAGGTCGCCCACGCCTACGCGTCCGATGTCCGCGAAAAGGACGGCCAGGTCCGGACTAACGAGAGCTTCGTCGACGCCGAACGGGCAGACGGCGGCACCGTCGTCACGACGACCGCGGGCGAGGTCGTCGCCGATGTCCTGGTCAACTGCGGCGGCCTGCACGCGGACCGCATCGCGACCCGGTGCGGTGTCGACCCGCTGGTGCGCATCGTCCCGTTCCGTGGCGAGTACTACGAGCTGCTGCCCCAACATCGCGGGCTCGTGAGGAACCTGGTGTATCCCGTCCCGGACCCGGCGCTCCCCTTTCTAGGCGTTCACATCACCCGGCATATCGACGGGACGGTGTCGGCGGGACCGAACGCCGTACTCGCGCTCAGTCGAGGCCACTACGGGCGTTTCGCGTTCTCACCTCGGGACTTCTTCGGCACCATCACCTACCCGGGCTTCTGGCGCCTGCTGCGCGGCTACTGGAGGACCGGGGCATCCGAGTGGATGCGGTCAATGATGAAGCGGTCCTTCATCGCCGCGGCGCAGCGCCTGGTCCCGGAGCTCGAGCCCTCCCATGTCCAGCGCGCGGGCTGCGGCCTGCGCGCCCTGGCGCTGCAACGGGACGGGACCCTGGTCCACGACTTCCGCATCGTCGAGGCTGAAGGCCAGGTCCACGTCCTCAACGCCCCCTCCCCCGCCGCGACCGCGTCGCTACACATCGGCACTCAGATCGCGCGGATCGCGACGCGTCAGCACGCCTAGTGCGGGCGTGCTGACGGGCCCGTCACTCAACGACATCGAACGACATCGCCAAACAGCAGCAGCAAATCGATGCGCGTCGATCCGCGCAGAATCACGAACGCCAGCTTCTCCTCTCGGGAGCAGCCCCGGGCGCGCGCGGCGCGCAGCCCGCAGGCAAGAGCATCGTGGCTGTCCATACGGGTCACCCCATCGCCCCGACCTAAGCTCAATACGGGGAAAAGGATACGAAGCGACAATCCAGCCCCCCTCGCCTCCAGGGTAGAAGGAGGTCCAAGGAGATCGGTCGCGGGTAGGATGCGCCGCCATGGGTACCGTCAGCTTCGCCGTGCTCGTGATCGTCGGCCTGGTGATCGCGATCACGCCTCATGTCTTGTCGAGCCGTCGCGGTGGAAAGCGATCGCTCACGACCTGGATCCTCTCGATGATGGGCGTCGGGATCCTTGTCGGATCCTGCTTCCGGAACTTCTCGATCGAGACGTTCAGCCCACAACCCGCGAGGGCAGACGGGTCGATTGCCGGACCATTCCAGGTCCCGGCCGGGTCATCGTTCACCGCGGACGTGGGCGACGGTGCCGTCACGGTCGTCATCTCCGACAAAGCCGCGACGATGAGCGCCGCCGAGGTGGTCGTCGCCATCAACCACACCAAGGTCGTGGGGGCGAATGGGGAATCCACGGCGCTCGGCATCCGCGCGTATCACGAGGCGGATCGCGTCTCGGTCACCAGCACGGCAAAAGGGGATACGGCGGAGCTGTCCCTGGGCGGGGGCGGCGGGTTAGGGCTGCTGGGGCTGTCTCCCGAAACCCGCACGGGCGTTGGATCGGCCCAGTCCACCGTCCGCGATCTCCATCAATTCCTCCGAGACATCTTCATCAACGCGCTGATGATGATGATCGTGCCCGTCATCTTCACGTCGATCATCGCGGGGATGCTGAGCCTGGGATCCAGCGGCCTCGGCAGACTCGGCGGCAAGACCCTCCTCTACTACATGACGACGAGTCTGCTGGCCATCGTCGTCGGGCTCATCATCGTCAATCTGGTCGCCCCCGGCGACGGCGCCGTCATCACCCTGGAAGACAAGCCCTCGGGGTTCGAAGAGACCGCGAACCAATCGACGTCAGATTTCCTGTTCAACTTCTTCCGCAACCTGATCCCGACCAACCCGATCAAGGCGATGGTCGACGGGAAGATCCTCCAGTTGATCTTCTTCGCCCTCTTCATCGGCTACTTCATCAACCGGCTGCCATCCGAGGACATGCGCCGGACGCTCTCCACGTTCTTCAACGGGCTGTTCGAGGTGATGTTGCTGATGGTCCGGACCCTGCTGTGGCTCGCCCCCGCTGGGGTGTACGCGATCTTCGTCAAGATCATCGCCGAGACGGGCCCGGAGGTGTTCATCGACCTGGGCTGGTACGCGCTCTGCGTCTTTATCGGCCTCGCCATTCACGCCGGGATCACCCTTCCCCTAATGCTCAGGCTCATCGGCCGGGTGAACCCCTGGCGTCACTTCCAGGCCATGAGCCCCGCCCTGCTGACCGCCTTCTCCACCTCCTCGTCCTCGGCCACCCTGCCGATGACGCTGCGCTGCGTAGAGCAGCGCGCCGGCGTCTCAAACCGTACGAGCTCGTTCGTCCTGCCCTTGGGCGCCACGGTCAACATGGACGGCACCGCCCTCTACGAGTGCATCGCCGCCATCTTCATCGCCCAGATCTACATCACGCAGGGCGAGATGCCGCCCCTCGAA
>NYSS01000201.1 GCA_002683135.1 Planctomycetota bacterium
AGTGTACCGCGCTTCGTTAGCGCGGATGCGTTAGCCAGTCCCGTCACGGGGCTCCCCCTGGGTATTTAACCTAACGCCCATACTCGGACGTTGTGCCAGAATGCAGCTTGAATGCCCTATCCCCCGACGCAATCCGCCTGATCACAAGAACCCCATCACGCCCTTTCGCCAGGCACACGGCGCATCGCCATCTTATTGCTGCGCTCCTGCGCTTGAGTGGGGGTAGGCTTGGCCAGCTGGCCAAAAAACGGACGTGATCCTGCGCCCTTCGCTGTAAAAGAGGAATTCGATCGACATGGAGCTGATGCACACCGCCCACATTCCCACTGGATCCGGGCCCTTCCCTACGATCCTCGCGCTGCACGGATTCGGTGCGAGCGCACATGATCTGCTCGGTATCGCGCCGATGGTCAGTCAGGTGGTACCTGGCGAGGATGTCCTCTTCTTGTGTCCGCAGGGACCGACGGTGCTGGAGCTGGCTCCGGGCCAACGCGCTTACGCGTGGTTTCCGATCACCGGCGGCGGCGAACTCGACCCGACGGCGCTGGTCGCTGCACGCGGCGTGTTGGAAGGCTTCGTGGAAGACGCGCTTGCGCAATACCCGATTGACCCTGAACGATTCGTCGTCATGGGTTTCAGTCAAGGCGGGGTGATGGCGTACGACTTGGCGCTCGGCCGGCCGGATCGATTCACCGCACTCATCGCACTTTCTAGCTGGCTTCCGGACCTCGTCGTCGAGGGACTCCTGGACGATGAAGCGCGTGCTGCGCTTTCGACTTTGATTATCCACGGCACCCAAGATCCGATGGTCGCGATCGACAACGGTCGCGAGTCCCTCGAAAAACTGAAGGGGATGGGGCTGGAAGCCGCCTGGGGTGAATACGAGATGGGTCACGAGATCAACCAGAATGCACTTCGGGATCTACTGAGCTGGCTGGCTGAGGGCCCCTTCGCGCTAAATGCCAAATAGAGAAAGGGCGAATCGGCCGATCGCCTCGTTCGCCCGCGCGGCGTGAATCGCGCGAATGCGCAGACGCATTTGTCGATGATCCGTTAACATACGAATTGCCCGCGCCTCTCGTGATAGGAGAGGCCGAATCATCGTCGGGGTGTAGCTCAGTCTGGTAGAGCGTGAGCTTTGGGGGTTCAAAGTCGGAGTTCAAATCCCTCCACCCCGACCAGCTGCGATTCGGCCTCATTCTCGGGCGAGTCTATGGGCAGCGCCGGTCGCAAGGGACACGCGACCGTTTGAGTCTGCGGACGAAGGCGGAACTTCCGCAGTGTTAGCCCTAGCGTTAGCCATTTTTTAGGTGCAGGCGCCAGATCATTTCCGGCGTGTGAGTCCGGATATAGTCGGCCCGCGCATGCAAGCAAGTGGAAGCGGTCATGATTCGGGCGAGTCGTTCCGGCTTACGCGCGGCATAAACTAGAAGCGGGCAACCGAGGGAGCGGAACGCGTCGAGGTTCCAAAGTATTGCCAACTGCTGGTGAATTTTCTGATGGTCATCGGTCGTGGGATGGATGATGCCCAGATTCGGATCCAGCACGAGATGCTGGGGATAGGGCATTCAAGCTGCATTCTGGCACAACGTCCGAGTATGGGCGTTATGTTAAATGCCCAGGGGGAGCCCCGTGACGGGCGTGAACGTCTTCGCCGGCTTTATGAGCGAGAGGGCGATTGGCAACGCCTACCGCAGTACGTCTTGCGTTGGTGGCGTTGGCACCTCGGTGGCCTCGACGGAATGGTTTGCCGGAAAGGAGGCGTCAAACGCACATGGCACCACGTCCTGACCCATCTCGGACTGAAGCATCCGGGGGATAGGGAAAACAAGCGGGATTTAGCGTACCGCCTATATTGGGTATTCTGACGACTAAGCCCCGATGGGGCTACTCGGCCCCTTCCGCGGGAAAGACTCCACACCGTTAAAGACTCCAAAACCACGTTGAAGACCGAAGTACGTGTCAGGGACGTAGCCGCCGAGATGCTATGCAAATGGATCCAATGCTGGATTCAGGGCTGCAAGGTTCGCCTTCACCGAGCCTTCGCTCGTCTATCAACGCCACTTCACTTCGAAAAACTCGAAAGGCTCGGGCACACACAGCAATGACTCTTCCTCCCCCTCACCCCGCCTTTCCTGGTGGAGCGTGGCCGGCTGTCCCCCAACAGGCCGCCGCCGCGCTGCTCGCGGTTCTCGGCCAGTTGGAACAGACGCAGTCGATGTCGCCGACAGCGCTCGCGAAGGCCCGCCAGCCTCAGCTCGAGTTGCTGATCGACCACGCCTTTGACCATGTTGTCTTCTGGCGAGAGCGCCTAGAGCACGCTGGCTTATCCCCAGCCCGACGGCCTAAGACGGGGCTGGACCCCGCTGAATGGGACCGCCGCTGGGCCAACCTGCCGATCCTTGCACGCCAAGAGGTGCAGGAGCATGAGGTCTCGCTCAGAAGTTCTCGCCTGCCGCCAGGACACGGGGACTTCGTAGATAGCATGAGTTCGGGATCGTCTGGCCGGCCCGTCCGAATTACCCGGAGTACTCTCGACTACCTTTACTGGCAGGCATTCCAACTCCGCGAGCATGTCTGGCGCGAGCGGGACCTCGCGGGCAAGTTCCTGTCGATCTTCCGAAACGAGCAGAGGACGGACAACACGGAAAACGTACATCTCGTCGAGAATCAGGATTGGGGGCCACCCACCTCGACGGTTTGGCCTACCGGCCCGAGCTTCCTGCTTGATTATCGCGCGCCGATTGCCAGCCTGGTCCAGAGTATCAGCGAGGTGGAGCCCGACTACCTGTGTACGTTTCCCTCGCTTTTGCTGGAGATCCTTCGGCACGTGCGGGAACACGGACTCAAGCTGCCGCCGCTACGCGAAGCCATCGCCATAGGTGAGGCCTGTCCACCCGAATTGGAAAGCCTTTGCCGCGAGGTATGGCAGGCCCCGCTCTCCAGCACCTACACCGCAGCCGAGACGGGCCCCCTCGCCTTCCGCTGCCGGGAGGAAGAGCGTTGGCACATCCAGTCCGAAAAGTCCCTGGTGGAGATCCTCGACACGGAGGGCAGGCCCTGCCTTCCAGGGAACACCGGCCGCGTTATCGTGACACCGCTACATAATTTCGCGACGCCCTTGTTTCGGTACGAGATCGGAGACCTCGCGACGGTCGGGACAGGGCCATGCAGCTGCGGGCGAACTCTTCCGATCCTCGAATCGATTGCGGGCAGGGCACGTGATCTGCTGGTTCTACCGTCCGGAGAGTTACGCCCCCCCTACTACGGGCACGGCGCCGTCATGGAAGTCAGATCCATCCGCCAGCATCGCGTTGTTCAGACGCAGATTGATCGGGTCACGATTCAGCTTGTTGTTTCACGCGCGCTCAAGCCGCAGGAAGAGAATCACATCATCCAGAGCGCCGAGCAGGCTCTGGGTGGAGTTTTCACGGTCTCGCTTGAGTACGTCGAGGGAATCGAGCGCGGGCCGAACGGGAAGTTCGCAGAGTTCGAAAGACAAATTCCTTTGCCATAAGGTCAGCAAAAAAATTCAGAGCGAACGGCGAGCCCCTCGAGCAGCGAGCCCCAAGAGGCCGAGACCAACTAACAGCGCTGTTTGCGGCTCCGGGATCGTGAAGGTAAATTGGGTTCCGCTGGGAATCGTCACCGAACCACAGCAGCCGCTTACCCCTGCCATTGAGAAGCGGATCCCCTTGATGGCCTGCGCCGGGAATGCCGTGAAGTCATCCAGCGTCATGTCGAACAGCGAGCTCGTGACTGCAAACCCACCGAATATCGAACCAGTCAACGGGATGATTTGATTTCCATCGGTGATCGCCGAGACAACCAGACTAGCGCCCTCTCCGGTATATACCGAGCCATCGCTGACCGAGACTAATTCGGTCGCATCTGCGACTGGGGCGAAGAGCACGTCGATGGACTCGCCGGACTGGGATGTAGTGGTCGTCCGAAAATCTGTCGTGGCTGACGCCGTTTCGCTGCCCCCATGCGAAACCAGTAAAGCTGCCCCTGCGGCCATAGCGTGGCGATAACTAATATCCATAGGAGACCTGCCTCATTTCATCGGATCAAATGTGAAAATAAATCCAGCCAGGAGTACGAGAGTCGCGAGAGCGTGTAACCGCTCCTTGGAGACTAGTGAAATCCTAACATGGTGAATAAGCAACACAAGTCCCGTTTTCAGCACAGCCGATACGTATCACTCTGACAACCAGGCCCCGACGGGGCTACTCGGCCCCCTCCGGGGGCGCACTCTACGACCCTGGTGTCCAGCTGTACGTTGCCCCACCACGCCAACCTCTCCCATGCGGCCCGTCACGGGGCTCCCCTTGGGTATTTAACGTAACGCCCATACTCGGACGTTATGCCAGAACCCAGCTTGTATGTCCTATCCCCCGAAGAACGCGAGCGTTAGAGCCAAGGACAATACCGACACGTCGATCACTCGCTGGGTCGCACGGGCGAAGGTCAGCTGCACGCGGAACCCTCCTCGTCGGGCGTCGGCCGTGAGGCCGCGCGCAGACCAGGCACGGATGCAAGCGCGTCGAGGATCCGGGCGCGGTCGGCTTCGGTCAGGCTCGACCCGCTCGGCAGACACAACCCGCGCTGGAACAGGTCCGAGGAGACCTCTCCTCCTCGCATCCGATGGTTCGAGAAGGCGGTCTGGAGATGCATCGGCTTCCAGACCGGCCGGGCCTCGATGTTCACCTTCTCGAGGTGGGCCCGGATGTCTTCCGTCGTCACTCCCAGCCGCTCCGGATCAACGAGCAGGCAGGTGAGCCAGCAGTTGGATCGACCGTACGGCGCTTCCGGCATGAATTCGATCCCATACCACGCACGAAGGGCGCTGCGGTAGAACACGTTGTTGGCCCTTCGCTCCTCGACCCGTTGATCCAGGAGAGCGAGCTGGCCGCGCCCGACCGCGGCCAGCAGGTTGCTCATCCGATAATTGTATCCAATTTGGGAGTGCTCGTAGTGGGGGGCCGGATCGCGGGCCTGCGTGGAGAGAAACCGCGCCTTCTCGATCCAATCCCCGCGATCCGAGGCGAGCATGCCCCCCCCGCTGGTGGTGATGATCTTGTTGCCGTTGAAGGAAAACACACCGAGATCACCGAGCTTCCCCGCCGCCTTGCCGCCGTAGGTGGCGCCCAGCGCCACTGCGGCGTCTTCGATGATCGGCACGTCATAGCGCTCGCATGAGGCGCGTAGGGCATCGTAGTCGGCGCACTGTCCGTAGAGGTCGACCACGATCACCGCCTTCGGCAGTCGGCCGCGCGCGGCGCAGGCGTCGAGCTCCTCGGCCAGGAGCTGGGGGTCCATGGTCCAGGTCGAGCGGTCGGCGTCGATGAAGACCGGAATCGCGCCGACGTAGGTGATGGCGTTCGCCGTCGCGGCGAAGGTGAGGGAGGAGGTGACCACCTCGTCCCCGGGACCCACACCGAGGACGAGCAGCGCGAGGTGGAGAGCAGCGGTCCCGCTCGAGAGCGCGGCCGCGTGGCCGATGTCGACCCGAAGAGCGAACTCCTGTTCGAACGCATCGACGTGGGGCCCCAGGGGTGCGATCCAGTTGGAGTCGAACGCATCGAGCAGAAGTGCCCGCTCCTGCGGGCCCATGTGAGGCGGGGAGAGGTATATCGGTTCCATTCACCCCTCCTCCTGGATCTCGACCCGGATTCGGTAGCGCACACCGTCCTTCTCGAAATAGGCTGCCTCGTCCCAGCGGTCGGTGGTGAGCGCGCGCATGCGATCGATCACCTCGCCGATGGGACATCGCTCGTCCAGGTCCAGCGCCTGCGCCGCCGCAAGCTCCGCTCTTCGGTGCCGCGCCCCTCCGCGTTCCGGTGCGACGCGCGGCAGACTCTCGCTCTCCAGGAGCGGCAGGGCCTGCGAGAGAAGATCCTCCTCGAGGCCGAGCACGCGCTGGTAGAGGCGGTGGGCCGTCTCGTCAGGCTTCACCTCGATCGGCTTGCGCAGCGCGATGTCTCCGGTGTCGACGCCTTCGCTCACCCAGTGCAGGGTGGCTCCGTAGGGCGTGCCCTCCAGGATGGCCCAGGAAGGCGTGTGCCAGCCCCGGTTGTGCGGAAGGTAGGCCGGGTGGAGATTGAGGGTCCCGACGCGCGCCAGCTCGAGCACCTTCCTGGGGATCAGGTAGGGGAAGTGGACCGAGAGTAGGTAGTCGAGTTCGAGGGAGCGCAGGCGCGCCAAGCCGTCGTCGGTCCGGAACGACTGACCTCGCAGGACCGGGACATTCGGAAGCCGCTCGGCCATTTCGTCGGCATGGGACTCCGAGCGCCCCTCTGCCAGCAGGAGCGCCACCGGCTCCCAGCCGCGCTCCAACAGGAGCTCCAGGCCCCGCACACCCAGGCGGCGGTTGGCCGCATAGGCGAGCCGCGGCTTGCGCTCAGTCCGAGGGGTTGCCATCGAAGTAGTCCACCGTTGCGTGTCCAGGCTTGGAGATGCCCTCGCGCGTGATCACCGTAAAGGCCGTGCGGATAGGAAATTCAAAGCCCCTTCTTGGGTCCGATAAGCGACATTATGTCAAATAAAGGCGAGATGGGGGGCGGGCTGAGGCCCGTAGGCAGTCTCATCCCAGGTCGTTCTCGCGCTCATTAGGACTCACCCAGCGAAACGTCACGACCTGGGGCTGTTCCTCAGAGAGGGCCATCTTCGTCGGCCAGACGCGATCCAGCAGCATGCGCCAGAACTGTGGGTCCCCTTGTTCCATCTTCTCGATCGCGACGTCCCGTAGCTTCTCGAGGGTCGAGTCCTCATCTAGCGCCTGTCTCAGGGCCGTCACGAGCCGCGAACGCGATCCGATGGTGCGACCGGGTCCAGGGGCAGTTCCAGGCTGAAATCGGCCTAGCGCGTCGCGAATCACATCGTCCATTTTGTCTCCTTAGAGGCCGAAAAATTCGGAGCAGTATGGCGACGTGCGACGTCACCGGTGCCGCTCTGTGCCGCTCCTTCCGGCCCCCTGCAAGGCAGCAGTTGTAACTACGCGTCACTTCTTACCCTTGGTTCGGTTTCCCAAGCTGAGGGTCGCCGGTTCGCGGCGACGCAGTCGCAAGCGCATGGCCAGCTTCGCTGGC
>NYSS01000202.1 GCA_002683135.1 Planctomycetota bacterium
CCAGGGAAGCACGAAATCGATCGGTTTTTAGATCGTCGTCCTCAAATGTACACCGCGATCACCGATCCGGAATTCTCCAAGCCACCGCGAGGGCCAGCGGAAAACTAACGCGGATTCCTGTTCTTGATCAGTTCGATCTCGGCGTCATTGGTCTGAACTGAGCCGGGAGTGCTTCGCCCTGAAGCAACCAGCTTTTCCAGTTTCGTGCGGAGGCCTTTCACGATTTCAGGATGTTGATCGTACACGTTGATTTTTTCACTTGGATCGGCTTGCATGTCGTACAACTGAACCGGTGGCAGGTCTTTTAGATTGTTTCGTCCCGGTCGTGGCGGGCTCCAACCCCCGGAGCCAGGACACAGATTCAGCTTCCATTTGCCTTCTCGGATAGCGAATGAGCCATTGATGGAATGGTGCACGACTGAGGTCCGGCCGGAAGGGCTGGATTTTCCCACCAGATTACTGAGGAAGCTGTAGCTATCTTCGCCAGTTTTGGAGTTCAATTTGTGGCCGGTGATTTCTGAGACAGTCCCCAGGATATCGGTGAGGCAAACAAGTTGGTCTGAGCGGCTGGCTGGTTCGACTTTGCCAGGCCAACGGACCAGAAATGGCACTCGATGCCCGCCATCGAAAATGTCGGCTTTATGACCGCGATAAATGTAGTTCGGATAATGGCCCTTGGCCTGTAACTGAGGGATTTTAGCGGCCGGAGAACAGCCGTTGTCTGAAGTAAAGATGAAGATGGTATTGTCGGTGAGTTTCAGTCGATCGAGCGCTGAGAGTACCTGACCGACCGTATCGTCTACTTGCAACATAAAGTCGCCATATGGATTCAAGCCGCTTTTATCACGCCACGGTTTGGTCGGAACGATTGGCGTATGCGGTGCTGTCAACGGAAGATACAAGAAGAAAGGTTGTTCCGGATGCGCAGCTCGTCTGGTGAGATAGGCCACTGCTTTCTCGGTTAGTTTCGGCAACACATCGACCGCTTCAAATTGTTCGTCCGCCACTCCCTGACGATTGAATCCCTTTCTAACCAGCCGATTCACAATCGGCCGATCGTTTTCGATATAGACGTAAGGAGGCATGTCGAGTGATGCAGTGATGCCAAAGAAATAGTCAAAGCCGCGAGTGATCGGGCCTTGTTCAATCGGCCGCGTAAAATCGACGCGTTCTCCGCCCTTGAATTTGGGATCCCAGCGGTCGCTGTCTTCGATTACCTGCCCTTGCTGGTCTTGCCATTGCAATCCTAAATGCCATTTTCCGACGGCGGCCGTGTGGTATCCCTGCTGTTGTAATAGTCCACCGATCGTAAGTCGGTCGGGTGCGATTAACGGTAACGAGAGCCCCCATAACACACCGTTTTGCAACCGCGTGCGCCAATTGTATCGGCCGGTGAGTAGTCCGTACCGAGTCGGAGAGCAAACTGATGAACTGGTATGGGCATCGGTAAACGTCATGCCCTCTCGAGCAATCCGGTCAATGTGCCGAGTTGGTATCTTGCTTTGTGGATTGATCGCCGATACGTCGCCGTAACCCAGGTCATCGGCGAGAATGACCACGATGTTCGGTAAGGACTTAGACTGACCGAAGCTAAGAGCCGCAAAGACATTGGTCAGAATGGCGATCCCTGCGATCATCGATAACACCGACCTTTGAAAACCGGGAAGCTCTTTCGGCGGCAGGATCATCACCGAACGTAATGTATTTTTCGCGGACATGGTTTTTCCTTTTGAAGTCTCGAGCGTTGAGTCAGCTTGTCGATTCACGCGGATCCCATTCCGCAGGCTCTGTTTCTTGGCCTGGATGATTGGGCGAGGTCCGGCGCCGGGTATATTCATACCATTTGGGATCCGGTTTGGGAAATGCCCCTGAGTCGAGAGGACGTTGCTTTTGCGATTGACAATCGCGACAATGAATCGGATTGCTGTCGAGGTGTTTGGGCTCGCGAATCGAAACTACCGGGCGATTGGTTTATGAAGGCAGCAACGTGGACCGATTAAAGAGCGTCTTGAATAACAGATTAAATTCAACGAGAAAATGTTGGCGGTTTGCCAGGTGTTTGTTCCCATGACAGAGAGCTGAATTATCATGAGCGGGCGTAGTGTTTTGTCGTTGTCGATCTTTTTGTTCTGTGCTCCGCTTCTTCCGGCATCGGGAGAAACTCGGAGCCAGAGCCCGCCGAATGTGCTGATCATCCTGGTCGACGATCTCGGATACGGAGACCTTTCTTCTTACGGCGCAACGGATTTGCGGACTCCGCATACCGACCGGCTGATTGCTGAAGGGCTGCGTTTTGATCAGTTTTATGCCAATTGCCCCGTCTGCTCTCCGACTCGGGCCGCACTGCTGACCGGAAGATATCAAAATGTTGTCGGTGTCCCCGGAGTGATCCGCACGATTGAAAATAATAATTGGGGTTACTTGAGCCCGGATGCCGTGATGTTGCCACAATTGCTGTCTCAAGCGGGATACGATACCGCCATGGTTGGCAAATGGCATTTGGGTTTATCGGTCCCAAATATCCCCAATCGACGAGGGTTTGATTTTTTCCATGGGTTCCTCGGTGACATGATGGATGATTATTGGCATCATCGCCGACACGGAAATAACTACATGCGACTGAATGAAAAAGTGATCCAACCCGAAGGCCACGCGACCGATCTGTTCAGTCAATGGGCTTGCGACTATTTGGAGACTCGCAAAGGAAAGTCCAAGCCATTTTTCTTGTACCTGGCCTACAACGCGCCGCACACGCCGATACAGCCACCGAAGGAGTTCCTGGAAAAAGTGGTGGCCAGAGAATCTGGCATCAACGAATCACGCGCAAAACTCGTCGCTCTGATCGAACATATGGACGACGGGATTGGTCGAGTGATGGCAACACTAAAGGAGATTGAACTGGATCGTTCGACGCTGGTGATCTTCACGTCCGACAATGGCGGTCAATTGAATGTCGGTGCCAACAATGGACCGTTGCGCGACGGTAAACAGAGTATGTATGAAGGTGGTTTGAAAGTGGCGGCCGGATGTCAATGGCTCGGCCAAATTCAATCGGGAACTCGCAGCAATCTATCGGCGATGTCGATGGATATCTTTGCGACGGTGTGCGATGTTGCCGGAATTACGGTTGATCATCCGATCGATGGTGTGAGTTTCTTGCCGACGTTGTTGGGAAAGGAACAGCCGCCATTGAGGAAACAGTGGTTTTTTACTCGGCGCGAAGGTGGTGTGCGGTACGGTGGGAAGACCATTGAGGCCGTGCGGATCGGAGATTGGAAGTTGCTGCAAAACAGTCCGTTTTCCGCTCAAGAACTGTACAACTTGAAGGAAGATCCACAAGAAACAAATAACTTGGCTTCTAAGCGAGTCGATAAATTCCGGGAATTGGCCGCCGCAATGCGAATGTACATTCAGCGAGGTGGCGCCGTCCCCTGGCAACGGCCATCGAAAGCGGCGATTGAATCGGACCGTTGAGCGTTCTGAGATTTCTGAACTAGCTTTGCGCTACGAGTCCGTGTCGTGCTAAACAACGCGAGTTGGTAATGGCACGCCGGCGGGAAGCTCAAAGCAATCGGGATGGAACGTCGCCGCGAGCATTTCGAGACTATCGACCAATCTTGGGCCCGGTCGACTGAAATAGGCGGACCCGTTGGTAACGTACACTTGGTTATTGCGAACGGCAGGAAGCGACTTCCACTGTGGCAGCGACTCGATGTGACGGACGTCCTGCAAACTTCTGGCTTCATCGAATCCGCAACACGCAATGAAAATAATGTCGGGTTCTGCTCTAGCGATTTCATTCCAAGTGAGTGTTCGCGATCGTTGTCCTGGTTTGGCGAGTATTTCGATCGCTCCGGCCATGGCGACCAGTTCTGGTGTCCAATGGCCACTGGAAAAGGGAGGATCGAGCCATTCCAAGAAGGCGATGCGTGGACGCTTTGTTGACTTTGCGACACAGGTCTGAACCTGCTCGGTGCGAGCGACAAGTGCGAGGATCACCGACTCAGCGGACTCGGAAACGTCCGCCGCGTCGGCGACCATCCGAATCGAATCGAGGACTTGACTTAGCGTCTCGGGTTCCAAGTTGACGACCTTCGGCTGCGACGCGAGTTGCTTTGCCGCGGAAAGAACTTCCGATTTGGCGACGGCACAGACTTCGCACAGAGCCTGGGTGACGATCAAGTCAGGTTGAAGGTCTTTGAGTGTTTTTTCATTGAGCGAATAAAGTGCTCGGTTGTTGTGCAACTCCTTCCGCACCATTTCGTCGATTTCGGCACTGGTGGCGGCCGAAGGAATCTGGGACCGAGTTACATGCGGTAAAAGTGCGACGGACGTGGGATAATCGCATTCATGTGAGACGCCGACAAGCTGACTTTGCAAGCCGAGCGAACAGATGATCTCGGTCGCGCTGGGCAACAAGGAGACGATGTTCATGGCGCTGCGGTTACCATTTTAAGGAGTCCGTTTGAGAGGAGTTTTTTCGATGTCCGACGAACGAATCCAGCCCGCTTTTACTTTTTCACCGCGCATGAAGCGTTCAAAGAAGTTCCGTGTCTGGGGGGACGCGTAGATGTATTCATCGAAGACACTGCCCTTACCAGCCATACGTGGATCTTGTTGCTGCGTGAGTTCCTCGTGAAGCTGATGTTTGTATTGGGCGACCATCTTTGCATGACTTGGGTGACTGATGAGATTATGCACGCAATCGGGATCTTTGGTGAGATCGTAAAGTTCCTCGGGCGGGCGCTTCCCAAAACAGAGTTGCCAATGCCGGTCATTAGGCGAGGCGCGATGAAACTCGAGGATCGATGTTTTTGTGGGACTGCCGTCGCAATTGAGGTAACCAGTTTCAGGATTGCCGCCTGGCCAGCGGAGAGGTTCATAGTTTTTCAGATATAGCCAGTTGTTCTTGATGATGCCGCGAATTGGATAGCCCCAATCGTGTGGTCGACCGATATCGTGTCGCTCTTTGCCGATGAGCACATGATCCCGCTCAGGATTCACTTGATTGGATTGACTTGATGAAAAGATATCGAACAGACTGCGTCCGGAGTGCGACGCCATTCCCGTTTGTTTCCATGGCAAGCCGGCGGCTTCCACGAATGTCGCAGCGACATCGACAAAGCTGACGTAGTCGTCGACGACCCGTCCCTCACCCTTGATGCCATCGGGCCACATCACCGCCATCGGCACATGGTTTGAGTAGTCATATGCCTGACCTTTGCACCTTGGAAATGGCATTCCATGATCGGATGTGACCACGACGAGCGTGTTTTCAATGAGTTTCCGGTCCTTTAGTTGCGTGATGATTCGACCGACATGCCGGTCGAAATGTTCGACTTCAAATCCGTAATCGAGCATGTCCTGGCGGATCGTCGCATTGTCGGGCCAAAATGAAGGGACATGTTTGATTTGGTCGAGTTGCTTTCCACCTTTTTTCGTCCCGACGCCGGACTCGAAGCCTCGGTGTGGCTCAGTCGCGCCGTACCAGAAACACCACGGTCGGTCTTTCGGCGCGGCGGCAAGAAATTCGGAAAAATTTCCGGCGTAGTCATTGGCGCTTATGCCGCCGGCTGGTGGTTTTTGTTTTCGTTTCTGAAAGGGGACGCCGGTCATCTGCCGTGGTTTCCCTTGGGCATCATTCGCAATCCCCGGCCCCCATCCCTTACCGGTAAAACCAACGAAATAGCCAGCTTCCTTTAACGCTTCGGGATACGTCTTGAATTCCGTTGGAAAAAAACAGACGTGGTTCGCGGCGTCTTTTAATTGCCATGAATAGCGACCGGTGAGCAAGATACTCCGAGCGGGCGCGCATTTGGCGTTGGGGGTATAACATCGAGTAAACCGGATTCCTCGGCGTGCGACTTCATCGAAAGTCGGGGTGCGAACCCAATCGCAGCCATCGCTCCCGGAATGACCGAAGGACCAGTCGTCGGCAATACAGAACAAGATATTGGGGCGAGTCTGCTGGGCATCTGATTGACGGATGCATTGAAATGCCATGCCGATGAAGAACACGCAACCGAAGACGAACGAAATTACATGGCTCATTGAGCGAAGCAGGTTCATTTGCGGAACTCTCTTTTCGGTATGCTGAACATCCCGGACCAGCCAGATGCGATGGGTTATTACTTGGGGCTATCGTCTGGCAGCCCAGGAAACGCTCCGCCGCAATAGGACCTGATAGGAGTCGTGTTTTCGAGCGGCTAGATCGTGTCCGAGTACATTTTGGACGACCCGTCCTTTACCGAAGTTCTGCACGAAGACGATCGGCTCAGTTTTCTTGCTCCATTCGGAATAGGCAGTCGCCAGTACTTCGATCGACGATTCGCCGGAAAGCCGAGCATAGAGTTCATCGTCGATATGAAATCCCTTCATGTCGCGAGTGATCGGATGTTTCGAATCTTTGATTTCGACTTTGAATTCGCCACGCGGGCCATGGCCGCCGATCCCTTTCTTCCAGACGCGACCCAAGACGTCGGTGTACTCTTCCCATTCTTGAAAAGCACTGCAGGCAAAGTGCAAGGCAACGATGCCCTTGCCACTGCGGACATAATTCAGCAGCGCTTGTTTGGAATCGCTCGATGGATCCGGCTCGTTCCAGAATCCATAATTGAGCAAGACCACATCGTATTTTTTTAGTGAGGAAGACTCCAAGATTCCCAGGTCTTCACAAATCACGACTTTGCACAGGCCATCTTTTTCGAGCACCTCTCGGACCAAAGCCGACGTCTTTCGCCATTCGTGCGATTTGACGTCAAACCCGGTCAATAAGAGCACTTGGATCGACTTGGGTTGGGATTGGGCCGAGACGTTATTTGCAACCAATCCCACGCACAATGCGATGAGCATCACAAACTGAATGCCGGCGGCTAATTTGGCCAGGCGCAAACGTGAAAAAGTGGATCTGGACATGACGTGGCTCCCAAGGGCTATGTGAGATTGCACAAACGGTGGTCGTGAACCGAATTCGGAAAGGTTTTCTGTAGGGAATTACTCTTTTTTGTTTTTCTTTGGCGAATTCTTTTTGCGTTTTTTTTGCGTGTCGTTTTTAGCTGATTTTGGTACAAGTGGCTCGACGCCACGCTTCACAATCAGATGGTCACCTTCACCAATTCGGACCGTGAATTTCGAATGTCGGTAGACTGGCGGCCGAAATGTCTTGCCAGCAATCCGCAAAGTATAGACGACTTCGTGTAAGTGTTCGTCGATCACTTGCACGATTGAGTTCTCAATATCGCTGACGATGGTTGGAAGATAGCCC
>NYSS01000203.1 GCA_002683135.1 Planctomycetota bacterium
AAGCGACCTTCCTGGATATCTTCGGACGACTATATGGCCGCCGTCAAGAATTCCGATCAAACGGAATCGCGTTTGTATGCAGACGCCATCGCTCGAATCATCGGCGTGTATGTATCGGTCACCTCATCGCGAGATTATTGATTGCGGCGCCACCGACGAGCACGGCGATTCACGATCATTCCGACCTGGTACGATCAACTGTCTTGTACTTCGGTTCTTCCCACCACCGTGACTGTCTCTTATAACTGATGCGAGACGGTCCTCAATTTACGGATAGCAAGTTGTTTCATCGAGCACCTGATGACCACCCGCACCGAACACTCCAACTTTATGAGAACAAGGCACATGTTTGCTTCAAAGCTCGTTTTCCGTTTGTTGACATTTCTGATTGCTGTGAATGGCTCGGCTTGGCTTGAACAGGCATCTGCCGCAAAACCCAACATCCTGTTCATCCTCGTTGATGATCAATCACCGCTTGATTTACGAGTTTATAATTCCGAGTCCATATTACAGACGCCCAACATCGACCAATTGGCTGCGGAAGGCATGACGTTTGACGCCGCCTATCACATGGGGGCATGGGTCGGCGGCGTCTGCACTCCGTCCCGACATATGATCATGTCAGGACGAACTGTCTGGCATATTCCAGACGTGGCCGGCCGCACGCTGAATCCCAACATCGCCAACCCTAAACGAGTGCCGGCCAACTTGGCAAATTTCACCATGGCTCCGGTTTTCAACCGCGCCGGATATCACACCATGCGGACTTGCAAACGAGGCAACAGTTATGAAGCCGCCAATCGACAATTTACGGTCCGGCATGATGCCACTAAACGAGGCGGAACAGACGAAACGGGAAGTGCCTGGCATGCCAACCAGGTCCTGAAATTCCTCAGTCAACGGGAAGCGACCAAGGAACAGGCTCCATTTCTAATCTATTTTGGGTTTTCTCATCCACACGATCGTCGCGATGGAAAACCGGAATTACTTAAAAAATACGGAGCTGTCAATCACTCAGACGTTGCAACACTTCCACTCGCTCATCCGAAACAACCAAAGCTGCCGGCTAACTACCTCCCCAAGCATCCGTTTGACAATACTCATATGTCCGTTCGAGATGAAGTCTCCGTAAGTGGCGTCTGGAACAAACGCGATGAGCGGACCATTCGAAACGAACTCGGTCGCGAATTCGCTTGTAACGAAAATATCGATATCCAAATTGGACGGGTCCTGAATAAACTCAAACAAACGAAACAGCTCGAGAACACCTGGATCATTTACACCGCCGATCACGGGATGGCAATCGGCCGACACGGCTTACAAGGCAAACAGAATCTTTATCAGCACACTTGGCGTGTGCCGTTCATTGTGAAGGGTCCAGGAGTCACACCCGGCTCCCGCGCCCAAGGCAACCTCTACTTGTTGGATGTATTGCCAACTCTCTGCAACCTTGCGGGGATAGAAGTGCCAACGACTTGCGAAGGAAATAGCATCAAGCCAATTCTTGATGGCAGCAAACAAACGGTTCGAGATACGCTTTATGGCGTCTATTGTGGCGGAGCCAAGCCGGGAATGCGGTGCGTCAAGAAAGGCAACTGGAAACTGATTAAATATGAATCGACTGCGGACAAGGTGCAAGAAACTCAGTTGTTTAACCTGGAAGAAAACCCAAATGAACTGCTGCTGCAGCACCATGATCCTCAGGTGATCGCTCGGACCGGAAATCGACCGAACGAACAACAAGTCAATCTCGCCGACGATCCGCGTTATGCAAAGCAACTCGCTGAAATGGAATCGCTGTTACTGGCCGAAATGCGTCGCCTGGATGATCCTTACCGACTCTGGAACCAACCGAACGATGGACTCACTCCGCCGGTCATTGTTCCGAGAAAGAAACGGAAGCCGCGTTAGTGGAACTTGTTTCGCCTCTTTGGGCCGGCGCTAGTGTTGACGGTGGTACCTAAGGGCGTTGCCGTGGACTGATACATCAACGCCCCTTTTTTGGGCTTCAGAAAGAGAACAACCTCGGCCTGCCGTCTGCGGCCCAAAATACTTCGACGGCATCTTTCCACCGGAATATTCAGGCCCGTAAGGGCCGAAGCGCCGGCACAAAGATCTTCGCTTGGTCGTACCCTGGCAATAGCTCTATAAAAAAACCAACTCGGTCCCTGGAGGGTTCGAGTTGGTATGATGGTCGGTATTCAAGTCAACCGAATTCGTTAACCAGCCTCACCAGTGAATTCGGCCATGAGATCTTCAAGGCAGTCAGCTAGATCGTCCGAATTCCACGAATCATCGACGTCGTCAAAGGCGGATTTGCCCAAACTCCGCATCTCCTCGGCTACGCCAATTGGGATATCGTTCGATGGCGAGAATAGCTCGTTGTAATCAAACACGATGGACGTCGTGGTTGCTTGATCCGTTGATTCGATCCCCGTTTGGCGAAGGTTATCAAAAACCGGGACTTCGACAGATGGCTCAGCATCGCTTAGCAGCGCGGCTTCTCCTTCACCGCCACCTACATTGAGGTAATTAATTACGGTGAGAATATCAACCGGAGTAGCTCGGCCATCCATATTGACATCGATATACATTTGACCGCTGAAGTCATCGCCTGGTTCCGGCAGCGTCAGTTTTCGTGCACCGTGTTCGCTAAAGTCATTCAGGATTGCGAAGGCATCAAATGGTGTTACGTTGCCGTCATGGTTGACGTCCATCGCTTCGATGGGATTCACATAAGGATTGGTGACCACATCGAGCACAGCACTGGTAAATTCAATCAACTCGATCGGAACCATGTCGTCTTCACCCACCAATTTCACTCCCATAATGACGTCTTCGGTAGGAATTGGATCGAATGTAAATTCGCCACCCTGCATCGCTCGGTAAGGAACTCGAGCCAATAGGGCCGGTCGGTCACCTATTTCCCTTTCACCGGCGTCAGCTCCAACTTGTCGCAAGATGCCGTCGGATTCTCCGCCGCTGCGGTCGAATTCGAAATCACCTCCGTATTGCAACTCGCCATTCATTTTCAGAACATCATCGTCGAAGACCAGATCCAAGTGAGCCGCACTGGCTCCTCGAGGTGTTTCGCGGAGATCTTCCACAAAAATACCGGCATAGAATTGCTCGCCCTGCATGAGTTGGTTCACGGGCTGTCCTTCTTCATTGAAGAACTGCATATTGAAGCGTCCCCGGGAACCCTCGTGACGAATCAGCCGGTTGCCGAAACTCACATCGTGTAACACATCGCCCGGCTCTACGGTCACTCGGTGGTAACCTTCTTCGGGAGCGGTCTGTTCCCAACCTCGACGCTGCACCTCGCGAACCACATATTCGCCTGGTTCAACGTGCGGGAATTGATAATGGCCATGTCGATTGGTCCGAGTGATCGGTTCTTGTTCGTCATGAGCAGCATTGTCGTTCAGGTCTAAATAGATGCGCCAGCCTGGCAGACCCGGTTCACGCGGACCTCGTTCGGCATTACCGTTCCGATCAAACCACTTGATGCCATGAATGGCGCCGAGTAACGGTTGGTTACCAAAATCCAAACCATCAACTCGTTCGCCTGGTTCGACTTCGACGGTATAGGAACCGTTTTCGGGGGCCGTCTGCTCCCAGCCTCGCCGCGATACCTGAGCGACGTTATATTCACCCGCATCGACGACAAAGTGATAGCGGCCGTGCGGATCGGTTCGAGTGGCCGGTTCGCCTTCATCGTGTGAGCCATCTTTATTGGAATCCAGATAGACAATCCAATTCGGGATTCCACGTTCGCCTTCCTGGCGTTCTCCATCACCGTTGCGGTCCGCCCAGGCGACACCGTTCAGGGTTGAAATCTGAGGTTGGTTTCCAAAAATCAAACCCTCGACCACGTCGCCGGGTTCTACTTCGATGCTATATGTTCCACCCTCAGGAGCAGTCTGTTCCCAACCCGGGCGATGCGCCTCGGCGACGGTGTACGCACCGGCTTCCACCACAAAATGGTAGCGGCCATGCGAATCGGTTCGAGTGGCCGGTTCGCCTTCATCGTGCGAACCATTCTTGTTTGCATCGAGATAGACGCCCCAGTTCGGCAAACCGGGTTCGCGTTCTTGCCGCTCACCATCGCCATTTGGATCAGCCCAGACGACTCCGTGAAGCCTGGCGGCTAACGGCTGATTGCCGAAATCCAATCCGTCAGCGTGTTGTCCGGGTTCCACATTGACTGAATACGAGCCATTTTCTGGAGCGGTCTGCTCCCAACCACGACGATTCACTTCGGCGACCGTGTACTCGCCGGCTTCTACCACAAAGTGATAGCGGCCGTGCGGATCGGTCCGAGTGGCAGGTTCGCCTTCATCGTGCGAGCCGTTCTTGTCAGAATCGAGATAGACGATCCAGTTCGGCAGTCCCGGTTCACGTTCCTGACGTTCGCCGTCGCCGTTATGGTCGGCCCAGACTGCGCCTCGGATCGTCGACACTTGAGGTCGATTGCCGAATGCAAGACCGTCGACCACATCGCCAGGCCCTACTTCGACGCTATAAGTTCCACCCTCAGGAGTAGTCTGTTCCCAACCCGGGCGACGCGCCTCGGCGACCGTGTACGCACCGGCTTCTACCACAAAATGGTAGCGGCCGTGCGAGTCGGTTCGAGTTGCAGGTTCACCTTCATCGTGTGCGCCGTTCCTGTTTGAATCCAGATAGACACCCCAGTTCGGGAGCCCCGGTTCACGTTCCTGACGTTCGCCGTCACCGTTATGGTCGGCCCAGACAACGCCGTGAAGCCTGGCGGCTGCCGGTTGATTGCCAAATACCAGACGATCGACACTTTCGCCGGGCCCCACATTGACTGAATACGAACCGTTTTCCGGCGCGGTCTGTTCCCAGCCGGGACGATTCACTTGCGCGACCACGTATTCGCCAGCTTCGACGGCAAAGTGATAGCGGCCGTGCGGGTCCGTACGCTTAGCCGGCTCGCCTTCGTCATGCGAACCGTTCTTGTTTGAATCGAGATAAACAACCCAGTTCGCGAGTCCTGGTTCACGTTCCTGGCGTTCGCCGTCACCGTTATGATCTGCCCACGCCATGCCGTGCAAATTCGCGCCCAGGCGTTGATTGGCGAAATCGAGTCTATCGGCCACGTCGCCGCCTTCGAGGTTTACACGATAGGTACCGCTTTCAGGCACCGTTTGCTCCCAGCCTGCCGGATGAGTTTCCGCGACGGTATATTCACCCGGAGGAACGACAAATCGATATTCCCCTCGTGGATCCGTCGGTTTCGCTGGTTCGTGTCGATCCAACTCGCCATTGTTGTTTTGGTCCAAGTAAATCACCCAGCCGGGGATCCCATGTTCTCCCTCTTGACGCTCTCCATCACCATTCTTGTCGGCCCAGTTCGTTCCGGCGATGACTGCCGGACGAGTCACAAGCACTTCAACTTTGGCCACATCTGATTCACCGTTGGGTGCACGGATCGCATATTCAAATGTCTCGGTGCCTTCGAATTCAGGACGAGGAGAATACGCGAGCATCGTACCTTCCCGGACAATTCGAACACGACCACCGTGGTCGGCCTCGCCCACTTCAACGACCCGGATACGCTCGCCGTTGTCGTTGTGAAGGACTGGCAACTCCTTGCTATGCGGTCGATCCGCTTTAAAATAAATAAATTCATCGTTGAATGCGTCGACTGCGAGCAATCTACGATCTTCTAACGATTCCACCTGCAAGGACCTCACTGCCGTCCGAATAGAATTCTTTCGTCGACGAGATTGAAATTGTGTTTTTTCATGCGACAAGTGACGAGATACCATCGATTATTTCCTCATCGATCCTAAGAGAACTTTGTGGATACTAAACCTAGACGGCGCAGAACTTTACAGAATGTGAATCCTGTCATATTACCTAATCTGAAAGTCGGGTCAATAATGACGTAGCCAAGGCCGTGACAATTCCTGACGGGGCCTCTAATGCCGTAGATCCGGGTACGCCCCTCACGCCACAAACTGCATGAATCCTAAAACATTTAAAACACACTACTTACGTCGTATTTTCGCATTTGAATGAGTGCT
>NYSS01000204.1 GCA_002683135.1 Planctomycetota bacterium
TCTTCATCTAATATAGCACTTCCTGAAACGCCTGTATTTAAAACAGGACTTGTTAATGTTTTGTTTGTAAATGTTGTTGTACTTGTAGCAGTTACAGCGTGTTCCTGAGCATCCACATAAGCCTT
This sequence comes from Planctomycetota bacterium, assembly GCA_002683135.1. Taxonomy (GTDB): domain Bacteria; phylum Planctomycetota. Next base: position 126 of record NYSS01000204.1, read on the forward strand.
AACACTTTGTTGTGAAGGTGGCCTTGTAGCACTGTCTGAAGACATATCATCTTCATCAATTAATGATAAATGAGCCTGTGAATCTACATATGCTTTAATGGATTGTTGTGTTGCTAATTTGGTTGCTGAGTTAGAAGCAAAATTATCTTCATCTAATACAGCAGAGCCTGAAACTCCTGTATTTAAAACAGGACTTGTTAATGTTTTATTTGTTAATGTTTCTGTTCCTGTTAATGAAACAAAACTATCTCCTTGTAATCCTGCGTTAAATTCAGCTAATGAACCTGTAAATGTACCTAAATCATCTAAATCAATATGTAAAGTATTTGCATTACTATTGATAGTTTTGTTTGTAAGAGTTTTTGATGTACCAGAAAATAAAGTATCTAGTTGAGATAGTAATACTCTACCTTCAGTACCACCATCAGATAATAATATCTTATCGCCTACTGCTAATGTAGCACTTTCTAAATCTGTTGCACCGTCTATATTTACGATAGCTTCTACACTACCAAATTCTAAAGCACTAGCACCAGAGTTTACTTTTAATACTTGTCCTGCTGATCCAATTGTTAAGGAAGCACCTAGACCTCCATCTGCTAAAGATATAAAATCTGAAGCAGTGTATTCAGCAAGACCTGATACATCTGATCCTGAAAAGGTTGCCTTTATTGGTGTTTTACTTGCCATATATTATTATCCTGTTTCCAATACTACAGCGTGTTGTCCTGGCCGTAATGTTGTTACTGTTTGCTCACTTGCATTAACAAATGGAACATAATAAGATTGTACTACTGTATGATCTAAAAATCCATTAACAGTAGTCATATCTTTACTATTGACAAAAGCTAAAGTCTGTGCTGTGCCATCTGCTTTTGTAAAGGGAATTCTTTTACCAATATTAAAATCAAAATCATTTACCCATTCAGAACCATCATAATACATATGTTGGGTCGCTTTAGCACTTGAAATATCTACATCTGATAAAGTAGTTAAAGTAGAAGTAGCAGCACCACCTATTTCTTTAATCGTTCCACTGTCATTAATATAAAATTTTTGTGCTGAAGTATCAATTGCAACCTCACGAGCCGTAATATCACCTGTCGTAGGTGTACTTGTACCTGTTTTTAATTTTATAACTGTCGCCATCTCTATAAACCTAACTTATTAATTAATTTGACGATTAGTAAGTTCCACCATCTACATCGCCATATACTATATTACTACCGTTTGACTGTAACAATTTACCATTAGCACCTAATGCCAATTTAGCAAGAGTGTTTGAACCACTTGCATATAACATATCACCAGTAGTGTATGTTGTTTGTCCTGTACCGCCATATATATTACCAATTGCTGTACCATTCCAAGTACCAGTTGCAATAGTTCCTAATGTTGTAATTGATGTTTGACCAGGATAGGTTGTTTTAATCTGTACAGCGTCACCTGTTATCTCTAACGTACTATCATCAACAGCAACATCTAAAGTGTTACCAGTTTTTGTTAATGCGTCACCAGCACTAATTTGACCAGCACCAGAGAATTGTGAAACTGTAATATTAGTTGAACCTAATGTTGGAGTACCATCGTGTGTGAATACATAACCATTGTCAGCATTTGCAGTACCTGATTCAACGAATACGAAAGCGCCGCCTGTAATTTCTGAAGCTGCGTCAGCGTCAGGAGTTCTTGTAAGTACGAAAGCCGCACCTCCACTACCTGTTGCTGTTACTTTGTAAAGACCATTTTGTACCGCTGAGGCTTGATTTTTAACTAATATTCTATCATTTACTGCTACGGCAACACCATCAACTGATAAAGCGCCATTGGCGTCAGCAGTTAAAGTACCATTACCGTTATTGTATGTACAAGCAGATAATGCAGCTGTTGTAGCAAGTTTTGCAGAATCTTTTACATCTAATCCGTTTGCAGTTGCGTCAACATAAGCTTTTGTAGCTGCGTCTTGGGCACCTGATGGATCAGTAACGTTTGTAATTCTACTTGAATTAACATCAACAACACCAGAACCTTTAGGATCAAGTATTAAATCAATGTTTGTATCACCGCCTGCAGTTCCGACTTTAAAGCCATTGCCTGCAGCTGAGTTAGTAACTTCTAAATAATTAACAGCAGCTGCTGTTGTTTGGAAAAGAATTTGCTCATTACCACTTGCGTCAGCGATAAATCCATCGTCAGCAATTTTAGGTGCAGTAAGAGTTTTGTTTGTTAGTGTTTCAGTTCCTGCTAATGTAGTAAAAGAACCATCTTGTAATGCACTATTAAATTCAGCAGTTGTACCAGTTAAAGTACCTTCACCTAAATCTAATGTTAATGTATTACTAGCACTATCAATTGTTTTGTTTGTTAAAGTTTGTGAACCTGTAAGAGTAGCAACTGTTGCGTCTATGTTTAATGTTATTGAATTTCCAGAACCAACTGAATCTAATCCAGTACCACCAGCGATTCTTAATGTTTCACTATCTAAATCAATTGAAAGAGCACCACCAGAGTCACCTTGAAAATCTAAATCTTGTGCTGTAACCTGTGCGTCAACATATGCTTTGATTGATTGTTGAGTTGCTAAATGTGTAGCAGAATCGGAAGTTAAATCGTCTTCATCTTTGATTGCTGAACCACTAACGCCTGTGTTTAATACAGCACTTGTTAATGTTTTGTTTGTTAGTGTATCTGTTGTTGCAAGACCTACTAATGTGTCTGTTGCATTTGGTAAAGTAATTGTTCTATCAGCAGTTGGATCTGTAACTGTTAATGTTGTTTCATATGCGTCCGCTGTTGAACCTTCAAAAACTAAACTATATGCACCCATAGTTAGGTTTGCACCTAAACTAATAGTACCAGTATTGATTGTTGGACTTGTTAATGTTTTGTTTGTTAGTGTTTGAGAACCAGTTAATGTAGCAACTGTTGCGTCTATAGCAACTGAAATATTGTTGTCTGATACAGTTGTACCAATACCAGTACCACCAGCAATTGTTAATGTTTGACCTGTCGAAAATGTATCACTTACACCACTATCAGCAGCAAGTGTAAATGAACTTGACGCTGGAGCTGCAAATGATAATTCACCTGATCCATCAGTTTGTAATACGTGACCATCTGATCCATCAGTTGCTGGTAATGTAAATGTAACGCTAGCCGCAACACTATTGGGAGATTTAAGTGCTATGAAATGGGCACCATTATTTGTGCCTTCGTTAAATTTAATTGTACCACCGACTGTAGCACTATTTCCAATAAACAATTCATCAATTGCTTTATTTGAATCTACTACTATACCCGAAGACGCTGTTAGCGTTCCGTGTGTGTGGTCTAAAAGTTGTGTAAAATATTTACCTGCAATTTCTATTGCAGAATTTGATGTAGATGTTGGATCACCTATGAATAATCTATACCCATTACCTCCAGCACCATTGTCTGTAGCCGAAGTATCGTAAACATATGCTAACTCCCCTTGCTCCAGTCCACTAGGTGCATTACCTGTCGTGGTTCTTTTTATTTTAATAATTGTCGCCATTTATATCTCCCTCTTTAATAGCTTTTATCTAAAATGTGCCACCGTTCAGTAATAATCTACCATTTTCAGTTAACAAATCATTTGTACTCTTCCATTTTGAATTATTTGCATTATATTGTAATATAGAACCGTCACTTAATACTGATAGGTCTATGTCTGACAACGAACTTAGACTTTGTGCCAAGGATGTTGCAGACGGTACCGTAACAGAAACAGCATTTGGTCCTGATGTAGTCGTATTAATTGTTGCGGTTATAGCCATATTTACCTTAATTTTGTTATACTATATTTATATATTTATAATTACAAGGTAATATAAAAAGGCTTACTAACTACACTTTTGCCGCTTCTTTATTGCTAGTATCTTTCGGCGCCTCAATCTTATTTTTTGGCGGAAGATTTAATTCTACTGCAATTATGTCATCATAATGCTTTTGTAGAATATTAACTTTTTCTAACTCTAAAGATAGTTTGACTCTTGTAGCTTGCAAATCTTGTCTGATAATAATAGAGTTTATACATCTTACTGACAGATCACTTCTTTTATAATCTTTTCCATCAATATTAAATGTTTGCTCTTGGTTACCAGTTGCTTCAGTTTTTTTTGAGTTCAATTCACTACTCATTTTGTTTTCTCCTTATTTAACTTCATTTAGTTATACATTCGGTTTTACAGTTATAAGACCTTCAATAACTCTTGTAACTGTTCCGCTACTTGCCGTAATATCACAATCATAAACGTACCTTGAAGGTGCGTCTAAAGCTGTAGTTTGTGCAGGTGTTAAAGATAGATTTACAATTCCTGTAGTTCTATCAGTATTAAACTCCACAGTCAAGGCCTGTCTAGTATTCGTAGAAGTAAATCCTTTTGCCATATTTGCTGTCGCAGTATAACCAGTTAAATCAAACGGAGTTCCATCTGATCCTTTTACCGTTATTCCCGAGCTAAATGACGTTCCTTGTTCTATTACTAAATTTGCAGTAGCGGCCATAATACTATTTATACATACTATACTGACTTAGGAGCATTTATACCGTGCTTAAATGGTCATAAATAATAGCACAAAGTATTGACTTAAATTAAGGATGTGATATAATAAAGATAGGTTAAATTAAATGAAAATAGTGAATATAGTATGTACTGCCAAGCCTGGAGATGGGCTATTACATTATAGTTATGAACATTGTTGTTTTCTTAATTCTATAGGTATAAAAAGTCAACTAATTATTATTACAAATCACAAATATACAGATCAGGATTATATTGACGCCATAAATGATTCTTATATAAAGTTTGAAAATATTATATTTAATGATTATACACCATCAGCAGATGAGATAACTTTAATTATGGGTAGAAGTATGTTAAGTCTAGCATATAGGAGTATTAAAGATTACGATAAAGATACACAATTAACTTTACATTTATTATTCGGCGGTCATTTAATATCTGTTTATTCAGAAAATCACCCAAGAGATTATCCATTAGCATTAGAATTTTTTAAACCTAAAAAAGTTTATGACTTATGCGATTATGAAGTCTATCCAAATGGTGTTGGTAAACATTTTGAAAAAATAATAAACTTTAGTATCTACAAACTTCCAAAACCAGATATTCAATTTAAACATTTATTTTTAGGAACAAACGAAATATACTATAAAGAAGTTGAAGATGTAATAAGTCATAATTATATGTTGTATCAATCACACGGCATTATTACTTACAAGGATAAATTTATTAATCCTGATTACAACAATGTCTTTGTACCTATAAAAAATTTGTTAGGTTTATTTGAAACATATGTCTATACAAAACCTAACTTTGATCCTGCACCAAGAATAATGCAAGAATGTAAATACTTTGGTAAGAAATTTATATATTTAAGAGATCATAATATAAAGGACGGTGGACCTGTTTACTATAAAAGGCCTGCTACCTGTCTTACTGATCCTGTTAATAAACCAAATGTAGAAGTAATTATAAAGGCAATAAATGACATACTTTAAAACAAGGTTCAGTAGTTTATGAAAGCTTTATTCCCAAATTGGGGAATTATGAAAGAGGAAAAACGGCGCCAGTTGCGGAAAATAATGGGAGAATGGAAAACACAAAAAAATTGGGAAGTTGAAGAAGCAGACTGGAACGATACTGAAAAAGGTAGAGAATATAAAAACTTTTGGTTTTATAAACGCCCAAAAGGTATTAATATAGATATAACACACAGGTGTCCGCTTGAGTGTCCTAGCTGTCAAAGACAAACTGAATTTTTAAATCACGGAAAAAAAGTTCACGGTTATGATTTAGATTTATCAGATATTGAAAAATTAGCTAAATATTATCACCAGTTTAATTTCTGTGGCCAACTTTCTGATCCTGTACATCATCCTAAATTTATAGAAATGTTAAAAATTTTACGTAGGTATGATTGTAAAACCATCATACATAATGCCTCTACATTTAAATCTATGAAATGGTACATAGAAGCATTTAAAGCTTATCCAGAAAACGCTAAATGGATTTTTGCAATTGATGGTTTACCAGAAGAAAGTCATAAGTATAGAATAAATCAGGACGGTCCAAAGATGTTTCAAATATTATTAGAAGCTAAAAAACATTTACATCTTACACCTTCTTGGCAATTTATAATCTTCAGTTACAATGAACATAATGTAGAGAAAGCTAAACAAATGGCATTTGATAATGGATTAGGATTTATAGAAGTACAATCATCAAGGTGGTCAAGTAAAGACGATCCTTTAATACCAAAATCACAAAAATATAGATTAGATACAAAAAGATGAGAAAAAATAATCCTAAGGCAGGTGTAACATCAAACTATCTAACTCCTAAAGGACCAATAAAATTAATGCCTAGATGTATGTTTAAGAATAAAATAAAATCTCAACAAGCAGCTGTAAGTAATAGAGGACATTTAATACCGTGTTGTTGGTTAGATAACGCCAATACCCTAAATCACCCTATAATGAAAGAGTTATTAAAAGTAAGTAAAATAAATGAAGTAGAAGATATAGAACAGATATTATTTTCAAAAGAATGGCAAGAATTTGAAAAAAATTTAAGGGAACGAAATATGGATAAAATATTACATTGTTGTAAACATCATTGCAGATTAAGAGAAGATAAAGATAAATTAAAAATAGAAACTCATTATGGTAAAGCTGGTGGGGTAGAATTTTCCCGCAAAAGTCGAATGTAATAGGATAGATAATTTTATATTATGGATAAAATATTATTAATAAGTGGTTGTAGTTATTCAGACGTTCAATGGACATCTCATTTACATCCAGATATGGATTGTTCTTGGCCAAAGTGGCCTGAATTATTAGCAAAAAAATTAGATATGAAATGTATCAATCTATCCAAGTCTGGTGCAGGACAAGAATACATTTACAGTTCACTAGTAGATACAGTACAAACCCTCAATATAAACGATATAGGATTAGTTATTCCTGCTTGGTCAACAGCGCCTAGACGTGACTTTATAGATGTACAATTTCCTAGTAATTATAAATCTACTTTCTGTAAATCCCATTGGAATAATGATCGCAACGATTTAAGAGGTGGTATTGAATATTGGATAGATAGAAGTATAAGATATTATTATGCTTTTCAAAATATTTGTGAAAATCTTGGAGTAACATATAGACAAGTCCAAATGATAAATTTATATAAAGGTTGGTTATGGGAACAAATAAGAAATAAAAGACAAAAATCTTTAGTTCCGCAAAATGATCCAACATTCATGCATCAATATAGCGATTTAAACTCAAATAGATTATTAACTAAAGAAGAATTGGAATGGAAA
>NYSS01000205.1 GCA_002683135.1 Planctomycetota bacterium
CATCTAATATTGCTGTTCCAGATACGCCTGTATTAAGAACAGATACACTAACAAACAAAACATTAACAAGTCCTGTTCTTAATACAGGCGTATCTGGAACAGCAATATTAGATGAAGATAATTTTGCTTCTGATTCATCTACAAAATTAGCAACTCAACAATCTATTAAAGCTTATATCGCTACACAAGTAAGTGTGGGAGATATTACTTCAGTTGTTGCAGGAACAGGTTTAACAGATGGTGGAACATCAGGTGATGTTACTTTAAATGTTGTTGGCGGAACAGGTATCACAGCAAACGCAAATGATATAGCAATCGATTCAACTGTAACAACTTTAACAGGAACTCAAACATTAACAAACAAAACACTTACAACACCAACAATAACAACACCTATTATTAATACAGGTGGTGCTTTAAAGAATGGTTCATCAAGTGCAGGTTATATAGATTTCTATGAGGATTCAGACAATGGTACAAACTATGCTAGAGTAATTGGACCTGCTTCAACAGCAACTGTAACTCTTACGTTACCTGCTGCTACAGATACAATTATTGGTAAAGCAACAACTGATACACTTACAAACAAATCAATTGATTTAGGTACTAATACAGTTACAGGTTCATTAGCTGAATTTAACACTGCATTACAAAGTGAAAGTTTTGCTGGACTAGCTGAGGCACAAACATTAACTAATAAAACTATTGCATTAGGAAGTAATACTGTTTCTGGAACATTAGCTGAGTTTCAAACAGCAGTTACAGACGCAACTTTAGTTGATTTAGATGACGCACAAACTTTAACAAACAAAACTATATCAGGTTCTTCAAACACATTATCTAATATTGCTAATGGTTCATTAACCAATTCTGGAATAACAGTTTCAGATGGTTCCAATACTACAGCAGTTGCTCTAGGTGGAACAATGACATTTGCTGGAACTACTAACGAAGTTAATGTTGCTGAAAGTTCAGGAACAGTAACTATCGGTCTTCCAGATGATGTAACAATTTCTGGTGACTTAACTGTTTCTGGTGATACTACTACGGTTAATACTTCAACATTGGCAGTAGAAGATCCATTAGTTTCCCTTGCAACAGGAAATAATTCATCCGATGCTGTTGATATTGGTATCTATGGGTTGTACGATACATCTGGTTCACAAGACCTTTATGGTGGTTTGTTTAGGGATGCTTCAGATACTAAATGGAAGTTATTTAAAGATAATCAAGCTGCACCAACAACAACTGTAAACACAAGTGGTACAGGTTATGCTGTTGGAACAATTGTTGCTAATTTAGAAGCAACAACTGCTACATTGGGTGGCGTAAATGTCTTATCTACAACTAATACTGAAACAGTTACGAACAAAACTATTAACTGTTCTAACAACACGGTTTCTAACATTGTTTCATCAATGTTTGCTACTGCTGTGTCATTACAGATAATTAATTCATCCGATGCTGTACAGAAAACAATATACGGAACTAGTTCGTAAGATTTAATTAATCACTTAATTAACTATTTTTTACATAACGCATTTATGCGTAAACTGGGATTGAGCCTTATTAACAGTTAATAAATAGTATAAATAGTAAAAAGGAACTATTATATGGCAGAACCAGCAACGAGAGAAACGTTAAAACAATACGCTTTAAGAGCATTAGGCAAACCAGTTATTGAAATTAATGCTGATGACGATCAGTTAGAAGATAGATTAGATGAAGCCTTACAATACTTTGCTCAATATCATTACGATGGTGTAGAGCGTACTTATCTTAAATACGAAGTTACCCAAGCAGATGTAGATAGAATAAAAACTCCAACAGGAGATACTGCTACAACAATTACTAAAAATTCAGTAACTACTGCATGGACCGAACAAAATAATTTTATAGTAGTACCAGAAGCTGTATTAGCAGTAACTAGAATCTTTCCTCTTTCTAATAGAGGTAATCAAAACTTGTTTGATATAAGATACCAATTAAGATTAAACGACCTTTATGATTTTTCTTCAACATCAATTATACATTATGATATGGTATTAAGGCATTTAGATTTTTTAGACCATATTCTAGTAGGAGAGAAACCTATAAGATTTAATCAATATAATAATAAACTTTTTGTAGATATGGATTGGAAAACAGACATATCTGTAGGTGAGTTTCTTGTTATTGAGTGTTTTAGAAAATTAGACCCAACAACATTTACAGATGTTTATAATGACATTTATTTGAAAAGATATACAACTGCTTTGTTTAAAAAGCAGTGGGGGAGCAATCTTTCAAAATTTAATGGTGTGGCTATGATTGGTGGCGTATCATTAAATGGTCAACAAATATATTCAGAAGCATTAGAGGATGTTAAAAAATTAGAAGATGAAATAAGAGGCACATACGAAACGCCTATAACTTATATGATAGGATAATGCTATGCCAGTCAATCACTACTTTCAAGGCGGCGATGGAATCGGTAATGAAGCAGAGAAAAGATTACACGAAGATATAATTATAGAAGGCTTAAAGATTTACGGCCACGACTGCTACTATTTACCAAGAACAATTGTCAATCAGGATTTAATTTTAGGAGAGGATACTCTTTCTAAATTTGATGATTCTTATTTACTTGAAATGTATGTGGAGACAACTGATGGATTTGCAGGTGAGCAGGAGTTAGTTTCTAAATTTGGTTTAGAAATAAGAGATGATACAACGTTTATGATTTCAAAAAGACGTTGGCAAAATCAAGTTGATAATGCAGCTACATTAATTAAAGAAGGAAGACCTAACGAAGGAGATTTAATATATGTTCCTTTAATGGGTAGTTTCTTTGAAATACAGTTTGTTGAAGACCAAGAGCCATTCTTCCAATTAGGAAATTTACCAGTATATAAATTAAGAGCAACTAAATTTGAGTACAGTTCAGAAAAACTTTCTGGTGCTATACCTGAAATTAGTGACGCAGAAAAAGATTTATCTATAGATTTATTACAACATCAAGCATTATTAGAAACTGGTGGTGGAACATTATTAGAAAGTACAGATTCCGTTTTAGGTAATATGGATTATTTAATATTAGAAAGTGATACATTTAATTTAGCAACTCAAACAAGAGATTATGCTGACAATGATACATATGAATCAGACGCAGGTTTCGGTACAGCAAGTACAGATGATGATATATTAGACTTTACTGAAAGAAACCCATTTGGTGAAGTAGATGAGGAGAGTATTTAATGTTTGGAAGACGATTTTACCACGAGTCATTAAGAAAAGTTGTTGTATCATTTGGTACAATATTTAATAATATTGTTATTCATAGAACAAATAGCGAAGGCGATGTTGTACAAAAAATTAAAGTGCCTTTAGCATATTCACCTAAAGAAAAGTTTTTAACAAGATTAGAGCAACAGCCTAGTTTAGAAAAAAGAGAAATGGCTATTACGTTGCCTAGAATGGGATTTGAAATATCAGGTATTACATATGACGCTACTCGTAAGTTACAAAGAGTAGGAAAGTTTAAAGCAGTTAATACTACAGACGCTAATAAAATGTATTATCAATATAATCCTGTTCCATATAATATTAGTTTTAGTTTATACTGTTTTACAGCAACTGCTGAAGGTGGTTTACAAATTGTTGAACAAATATTACCTTACTTTCAACCAGACTATACAGTTACAATAAACGTAATCCCAAGTATGGGAATTAAAAGAGATGTACCGATTACACTAAATAGTGTTACTTACGAAGATACTTACGATGGTAGTTATACAAACAGACGTGCTGTAAATTATACTTTAGGATTTACTGCAAAAACTTATTTGTATGGACCTATATACTCTAGCAAAGTTATTAAAGAAGCTATTTCGGATGTATATACAGATACAACTACAACAGAAAAGAAAGAGGAACGAATTGTGGTCGTTCCAGATCCAACTTCTGCTGGCGCTGATGATGATTTTGGATTTACAACAACAATAACAACATATGATAGTGCTGAATAATTTGGAACAATATGACAATAGACGACAAAATAAATGAGGCTCTAGGTATCATACCAGAGAAGCCTGCTACAAAAGCAGTAGTTAAACAAGAATTTACTCCACCAGTTCCTAGATTAGAAGATAAGGACAAAGAAGATGTGGATAATGATTACAAATACAGTAGAGAAAATTATTACAATCTTATAGAACGTGGACAGGACGCAATACAAGGTATATTAGATATTGCAAAAGAAGGACAACACCCTAGAGCATATGAAGTTGCAGGCCAATTGATAACTTCGGTAGGTCAAACGGTAGATAAACTACAAGACTTACAAAAGAAATTAAAAGATTTAAAAGATGTACCTAATAAAACTACAGCTAATATTAAACAAGCTCTTTTTGTAGGTTCTTCAGCAGAATTACATAAAATGCTTAAGAATAAAAACAAAAACGGATTAGCAAAAGAAGATAAAGATTTTAAAAAGACTGATTGGCAAGATGAAGTAAAATACGATTAAGGAGGATGTATGAAATATAATAGTGAAGCATATTTAGGAAATCCTAATCTATTTAAAGCCAATACAAAGCAAGAATATACTGAACAACAAGTAATTGAAATTGCTAAATGTATGGAAGAGCCTGCATACTTTATTACAAAATATATTAAAATTGTAAGTATTGATGAAGGTTTGGTACCTTTTAATATGTACAAGTTTCAGGAAAAAATGGTTCATACTTTTCATAATAACCGTTTTTCAATTTGTAAACTTCCAAGACAATCTGGAAAATCAACAACAATCATCGCTTATCTATTACATCAAGTTATCTTTAATGATAATATAAACGTTGCAATATTAGCCAATAAGAGTTCTACTGCTAGAGATTTATTAGGTAGACTTCAACTCGCATATGAAAATTTACCTACTTGGTTACAACAAGGTGTTTTAAATTGGAACAAAGGTTCACTTGAATTAGAAAATGGTTCAAAAATACTCGCAGCTGCAACATCTTCAAGTGCAATTAGGGGTGGATCATTTAATATTATATTCCTAGATGATTTTGCTTTCATACCTGCCAATATATCTGAACAATTTTTTAGTTCAGTTTATCCAACAATTTCATCTGGTAAAAAATCCAAAGTAATGATTGTATCTACACCACATGGAATGAATATGTTTTATAAACTTTGGAATGATTCTATACATAAAAGAAATGATTATATACCTGTAGAAGTACATTGGACTGAAATACCTGGTAGAGATGAAAAATGGAAACAAGAAACAATAAGAAATACAAGTGAAGCACAATTTGCTACCGAGTTTGAATGTGAGTTTGTAGGTTCGGTTGATACGTTAATTAATCCATCAAAAATAAGATTACTATCTCACAATATACCTATTGTTTCAAATGCAGGATTAGATTTATACGAAAGGCCTGTAAAAGGAAAAGATTATGTAATGACAGTTGACGTTGCTAGAGGTACTGTAAGAGATTATTCTGCTTTTGTTGTATTTGATGTTTCAAAAATGCCTTATAAGATAGTAGCAAAATTTAGAGATAACGAAATAAAACCTTTGTTATTTCCTCACACAATAGAAAAAGTAGGAAGGCAATATAATAATGCTTATGTTTGTGTAGAAGTAAATGATATAGGACATCAAGTTGCTGACGCTTTACAATTTGAATTAGAATATGGAAACTTATTAATGTGTATGATGAAAGGTAGAGCAGGTCAAATATTAGGTGGTGGTTTTTCTAAAAGAGGTACTCAATTAGGAGTACGTATGACAAAACAAGTAAAAAGAATAGGTTGTGGAAACTTAAAAACACTTATAGAAAGTGATAAGATTATTGTACCTGATTTTGAAATTATACAAGAATTGTCAACATTTGTTAGACGAGGTTCTGGATGGGCAGGTGAAGAAGGCACAAATGATGACTTGGTTATGTGTTTAGTTATATTTTCGTGGTTATCTAATCAAAGATATTTTAAAGAATTAACAGACCAAGATGTACGTGCTAGATTATATGAAGAACAAGCACACGCTATAGAACAAGATATGGCACCATTTGGATTTATGGACGATGGATTAGAGGATGATTCATTTGTAGATGATAAAGGTGAGAAATGGACACCTATAACAGTAAGAAAGGGAGAAATCCTGTAAAGATTATATTATTCATAAATATAAGTGAGATTTATGATACTTATTAGCTAATAAGATATTAAGAGGAGAACAAACATATGGCATTTCAAGTTTCACCAGGTGTTCTCGTACAAGAGAAAGACTTAACAAACGTTATACCAGCAGTAGCAACTACTATAGGTGCTGTTGCAGGACAATTCTCACAAGGCCCAATGGATGAAGTAGTATCTATTGCGTCTGAAAAAGAATTGGTAGAAACATTTGGTAAACCTGACTCTACAAACTTTGAATACTTTTTTAGTGCTGCTAGTTTTCTACAGTACTCATCAAGTTTAAGAGTGGTACGAGTTGCAAACACTTCAAGTGTAAACGCTGTTTCAAGCGGAACAGCTTTGCGAATAAAAAATACAGAACATTACTCTACAGGTGACGGAAGTACAGGACCTTATAACGATGGTTCAGCATCCGTTGGCGAGTGGGCTGCAAGAACAGCAGGCGCTTGGGGTAATAGCTTAAAGATTTCAACGTGTCCGAGTGCAACGGCTTACGAAGAAACAAATAAAACAACAACTAACGACTCTTCAACAGCAGTGGGAGATACAACTATCATATTAACATCAGGAACTGATTTTAATGTAGGTGATATTGTTAACTTCGGCGAATCTGGTGGGCACGAATATAGAGTTACTGGTGTTTCAACAAACACTTTAACTTTCGTAAGACACCCTTCAGGTACAGGCGGAACACACACAGCTGTTGCAAATGGCTCACAAGTAAGAAGAAGATGGCAATATTATGACCTAGTAGATAAAGCACCAGGTACTTCAACATATACTTCTACAAGAAGTGGAGTAAATGACGAACTTCACATTGTAATTATAGATGAAGATGGTGGTGTTACAGGTACTGCTGGCGAAGTTTTAGAAGTTTATGATTCAGTATCAAAAGCTTCTGACGCTAAAACAGCACAAGGTGGCGTTAATTATTATCCAGATGTAATTTATAATCAATCACAATACATTTACTGGATGGATCACATTGCAACTGGTTCAAATTGGGGCAGTACAGCTTCTGGAACAACTTCCACAGCTCTTTCAGCACCATATAGTAGATCACTTGTTGATGGTGCAGATGGTTCAACAGCTACAACTGCTGAATTAAAAACTGCATATGAAAAATATAATGACGCTGATACAGTAGATGTTAATTTAATCATCTCTGGAAAAGGTGGCGCTACTCACGTAGATAACTTAATCACAATTGCTGAAAATAGAAAAGACGCTGTTGTATTTTGTTCACCTGAAAGATCAGACGTAGTTAACGTGACTAATTCTAATACACAATTAAGTAATGTTAAGACATTCTTTAATACTGTTAGATCATCTTCATATGTTGTATTTGACAGTGGTTACAAATATACTTACGACAAATACAATGACGTGTTTAGATATATTCCATTGAATGGAGATATTGCTGGATTGGCTGCAAGAACAGATATGATTGCAGACTCTTGGTTCTCACCTGCTGGTTTCAACAGAGGAGTAATTAGAGGGGCAGTTAAACTTGCTTTCAACCCTGCCAAAACACAAAGAGATGAGTTGTACAGAGCTAGAATCAATCCAGTGGTAACTTTACCAGGTCAAGGAACAGTATTGTTCGGAGACAAAACAGGATTATCTACTCCGTCAGCGTTTGATAGAATAAATGTTAGAAGATTGTTTATCGTTTTAGAAAAAGCAATCTCAACTGCTTCTAAATTTCAACTATTTGAGTTCAATGATGAGTTCACTAGAGCACAATTTAGAAATATAATTGAACCATTTTTAAGAGATGTACAAGGTAGACGTGGAGTTACAGACTTTTTAGTAGTATGTGATACTTCAAATAATACTGCTGCTGTCATTGATAGAAATGAGTTTAAGGCAGACATTTTTGTTAAACCAAATAGATCAATTAACTTTATACAACTACAATTCGTAGCGACTAGAACAGGTGTTGCTTTTGAAGAAGTGGTGGGAGCGTAGGAGGAATAAATGCCAAATATAAATGATTTTAAAGCCAAATTAAGAGGCGGCGGCGCTCGTGCTAACCAATTTAGAGTGACTATGCCTTTCCCTGGATTTGCTGCTGTAGGTGGGGAGACTGAAACAATGTCTTTCTTAACTACATCAACAGCTTTGCCAGGTATGACAGTTGCGGAAGTAGCTGTACCATTTAGAGGTAGGGAGTTATATGTTGCAGGTGATAGAACATTTGCTACATGGACTACTACTATTTTAAATGATACTAACTTCCTAATACGTAATGCTTACGAAAGATGGTTGAATGGTATTAACAATATGTCAGATAACGAAGGATTAGTTAATCCTGTAGATTATCAAGTTGACTCATTTGTTGACCAATTAGACCGTAACGGTAACGTGATTAAATCATATACATTTAGAGGAATGTTTCCAACAACTTTAGATGATATTGCATTATCATATGGGGACAATAATACTATAGAAAGTTTTACTGCTACTCATAGATACCAATACTTTGAAACAAATACTACTAGTTAATACCATTATAAGTATTAATAGGAGAAAATAGATTATGGCTGAACTGTTTGGGTTTAAGATAGAACGACTGAAAAGTCCATCAACCGATCCAAGACAAAATATAGTTCCACCTCAAGCGGAAGACGGTACACAAACCGTCCCCGCTGGTGGGTTTTTTGCGTCTTATGGAGGATTTGATGCTACTGCTCGTAATGAGTTAGATTTAATTAGAAGATATAGAGAAGTATCACTCCATCCCGAGTGTGATCTTGCAATTGAGGATATAATATCTGAGGCAATTGTATCAAATGAAAATCAACAATCTGTACAATTAGATTTAAGTAAAATAGAATATAGTGATTCAATCAAAAAGAAAATAAGAGATTCTTTTTGTGAAGTATTAAAGTTATTAAATTTTGATATTAAAGGCCACGACATCTTTAGAAGATGGTATGTGGACGGTAGATTATACTATCACAAAATTATAGATAAAGATTCACCAAGACTTGGTGTATCAGAATTAAGATATATTGATCCTAGAAAGATCAAAAAAATTAGAGAAATAAGAAAACAAAGAACGGACGGTATGCCAAGTTCGTTTGCCTTTGAGAATAAATTTCAGGAATATTATATATTCAATGAAAGAGGAATACATCCATCTTCTACATCAAATGCAGGTGGGTTAAGAATAGCTACAGACGCTATTACTTATTGTCCTTCTGGTCTTATAGACCAGCAAAAAAATCAGGTTTTATCTTATTTACACAAAGCAATTAAACCTGTCAATCAATTAAGAATGATTGAAGACGCTGTTGTAATATACAGAATTGCTAGAGCACCTGAAAGAAGAATATTTTATATAGATGTAGGTAACTTACCTAAAATCAAAGCTGAACAATATTTAAGAGATGTTATGGCTAGATATAGAAATAAGTTAGTCTATGACGCTTCTACTGGTGAAATAAGAGATGACAGAAATTATATGAGTATGTTAGAAGACTTTTGGTTACCTCGTAGAGAAGGTGGGAGAGGAACTGAAATTACTACTTTACCAGGTGGACAAAACTTGGGTGAGATTGCTGATATAGAATATTTCCAAAAGAAATTATATCGTTCATTAAACATACCAATTAGTAGATTAGAAGGTGGTCAAGGTTTTAACCTTGGTCGGGCTGCAGAAATTAGTAGAGATGAAGTTAAGTTTACTAAATTTGTAGGTCGTTTAAGAAAGAAATTTTGTATGTTATTCCATGACATACTGAAAACGCAATTAATCTTAAAAGGGGTTATTGCGCCAGAAGAATGGGATGCAATGCAAGGAGATATTACATTTACTTTCTTACAAGATGGATATTTTGCTGAGTTAAAACAAAGCGAAATGATGAGAGAACGGGTATTATTAGCACAACAATTAGAAGGATACGTTGGTAAATATTTTTCTAACGAGTATATTAGAACCAAAATATTAAAACAAAATGAACAAGAAATTAACGACATTAATCAGCAAATTGAAGAAGAAGGTGCCGAGCCCGAGCAATCTGAAACAGTCCCTGGCACAACGAATGGGGCAGGTGGGCCTAGGAAAGAAAAAGAAACGACAACAGTAAAACAAAAAGATAGTATAAGCGTTAAACAAAAAGCAGACAAAAAAGATTTTAAAGACGCTGAAATGAAAGCTAGAGATTCGTATAAAAGCACTACATAAGGAGATAAATATATAATATGAGTAAAGAAAATTTAGACAAATTTGTAAATAACTTGGAAAAAGGCAACAGTAAACAAGCAGGAGAAGACATTAAAAATGCTCTTGCTGATAAAGTTTCTAGTGCCTTAGATGATGCTAAAGTTGATGTGGCTAAATCTGTATTCACAGGACAGCAAGGTGTACAAGCACCTGAAGCTAATCCTTTTACAGGTAATGATCAGGCTGCAGAAACACCAGCACCAGAGGTACCAAGTGATGAAGTGGCTCAGTAATTTTATAAAAGAACAGATTACTGAAGCTAACGACTACAAGCGTACTAGGCAGTATAATAAATTAACTCCTAGAATGAAACGTGCTGTAGATATGGTTTTTAAAGCCGCTGATAGGAACGCAGATGTAATTGCTAATTTTGAAAAAAATGTTAATGCAGCTGCAAAGAAATTTGGCGTACAAAAACAAGACTTAATGAAATATTTTGATAAAGAAACATTAACAATTTTAAGGAGATAGAAATGGCAGTAACACAAAGAGTTCTAACAGATAATGCTTATGGAACTAAAGTTTTAGTAAACTTTGATGACCATGGCTCGGCTGTAACTATTGACGCTTCAGCATTAGCAAATAAAGAAGCTTCAGGTGATAGACTAGATATTAAAAAAGTATCTTGGTCTTTAGATACAGAAGTGGCAATAACTTTTACTGGTACAAATGTTGTAGAGGCGATTGATCTTGCAGGCGGTACAACAGGTAGTTTTGATTCACACGTTATCACTAACGGTGCAACACAACCTGGAGATGCTACAGACGCTGATATAATATTAACACCAGGAACTAGTACAGACGGTTTTGTTTATTTGGAACTAATCAAATCAGTTGGCTTTGGTAACTAATAATGGCTGATACAATATCTACACAGGTATTAACAGATACTACAGGTGTCAAATATGCGGTTAAACTAACCAATTATTCAGATGGCACAGGTGAAACTTTAGTACAAAAGGTTGACGCTTCGGCAACAACTTTTATGACTGAAGACGGTAATCGTAAAATATCAAAAATATTTTGGTCAGTAAATACATCCAATTCAAAGTCTGCCGTTGAATTAATATGGGATGGTACAACAAACGCTACAGGTGTTTTGTTGTCTGGTCAAGGGTTTTGGGATTTACGTGCCGATGGTAATGAGATATTAAACAACGCAACAGCACCAACAGGTGATGTTTTACTATCTACTAAAAACTTTGCAAATGGAGATAATTATACGATTTTAGTGGTTTTTAGATAGTTATTTGTATAAATAATAAAGAGAAATTAGAGATAGATACAAATGAGATTAATAACCGAGGAAGTTACACAAGCAAAATACATTGTAGAAGAACGAGATGGCAAAAAAAATTACGCCATTAAAGGTGTTTTTTTACAGTCCGATGTTAAAAATAAGAATGGAAGGATCTATCCTAAAGAGATTCTTCAAAAAGAAGTTCATAGATATAATAGAGAGTTCATAGAAAAGAATAGAGCATTTGGCGAACTAGGCCATCCAGACGGTCCTACCGTTAACCTAGAAAGAGTTTCGCATATGATAAAAGCTCTACATCCCGAAGGCAATAATTTTATAGGCGAAGCCCGAGTTTTAGATACCCCATATGGAAAAATAGTGAAAAGTTTAATAGATGAGGGTGCAACACTTGGAGTTTCAAGTAGAGGAATGGGCACACTTATTCAAACAGGTACTGCCAACATAGTCAAAGACGATTTTTATCTTGCAACAGCGGCTGATATAGTCGCAGATCCATCAGCTCCTGATGCCTTTGTAGAAGGTATTATGGAAGGAAAAGAGTGGATTTGGAACAATGGCGTTTTGAAAGAGCAAGAAATAAATGAATTAAAATTACAAGCAGATCAAAAGGCACGAAACAATAGAGCAGAAATTAATGCTAAAGTGTTTGAGTCTTTTCTTAAAAAGCTGTAGTTTTATAAATAGTAATTGACACTTTCCGTTAGGAGTAGTGGATCTATTACATTAATTAAAAAGTAAAAGTAAAGAAGGAGAAAATAACAATGGCTAACAATCAGGCAGATTTGCCAAAAAGAAACGCCGTTCCAGCTGAAGCACCCAAATCATTGGCTGCAACTGTTCAACAAGTGTTGACTAAAGCAGTTACGCACCCAAGTGATCCAAAATCGGATTTCGCACAAGGGGTCAAACATATTACAGGTGACCCACACCAAAAAAGTGCAGGCCAAGCTGACGCCGCAGGAAAATCTCTAAAAGCTGAAGATACAGAAGATAAAGAAAAAGAAGCTTTAAAAGCTAACGCTGATAAAGAAAAAGAAGCTGTAAAAGAAGCGGAAGAGAAAAAAGACGAAAAAGAAGTAAAAGAAAATCCATTAATGTCTTTAGGAAGAGTTGGAGCTGCAGCTGCAGGAACAGCCGCAGGAACAACAGCAGCAAATAGAGCTGCTGACGCAATAGGCGCTTCAGTTGATCCAAAAGCAAAAAAAGGAACAGTAAAAGAAGGCGAACTTCCAGCTGCTTTGCAAAAAGCAATTGATAAGAAAAAAGAAGACGCTAAAGAGTCTGACGAAAAAGAAGACGAAAAGAAAAAAGAAGACGTTAAAGAATCTGACGAAAAAGATTCTGACGAAAAGAAAAAAGAAGACGTTAAAGAAACTGAAGACAAGAAAGAAGATGAGAAGAAAGCTGAAGTCAAGGAAGACGATGCTAAAGCAGAAAAAGAAAAAGAAGTTAAAAAAGAAAACGAAACTGCTAAAGATAAAGTGAAAAACCTTGATATGAAAGAAGACGTTAAAGCATTAACTGAAGGTGAAGACCTTTCAGAAGAATTTAAAGCTAAAGCGGCTACAATCTTCGAATCTGCTGTAAAAGCAAAACTTGTTGAAGAAATTGAAAAATTAGAAGGCGAATACGAAACTAAAGTTGCTGAGAGAGTTGAAGAAACTAAATCAGAAATCGTAGAAAAAGTTGACGCATATCTAAACTATGTCGTTGAGGAGTGGATGAAAGAAAACGAATTGGCGATAGAAAAAGGTTTAAGAGCCGAGATTACTGAAGATTTTATCGGTGGTCTTAAAACATTATTTGAATCTCATTACATCAATGTTCCAAATGAGAAGTATGATGTTATTGAGAATCAAGCTGCTGAGATAGATAGGTTAAAAGAAGAAAATAACAAATCTATTGAAAAGAACGTTGAGTTAAATCAGAAGGTTGGTGAATTTACTAGAGAAGGAATTATAAATGACGTATCTAGTGATCTTGCTGAAACTGAAACTGAAAAACTTAAAGGTTTAGCAGAAGGAATTGAATATAAGGACGCAGACAGTTTTAGAAAAAGTATAGAAACTTTAAAAGATTCTTACTTCCCTAAAGCAGAAGCGAGTGATAAACAATCTAATGAAGTAGCGGACAATGATGCTTCTCCGAATTTATCGGAAAGTATGGCTGCATATACTGCTGCAATTAGTAAAACAAAGAAAAATCCTTATCTTAAATAGATAGGGGTTTTAGTTAATAACTAAAAAGAAGGAGAGATAGAAATATGTTTTTATCTGAATCAATACAACAAAAGTGGCAGCCCGTTTTAGATCATCCTGATCTTCCCGAAGTGAAGGACAGTTACAAACGTGCCGTTACATCAATGATATTGGAAAACCAAGAAAAAAGTTTGAAAGAAGATGCTCAGTTTTTAAGTGAAGCAGCTCCTGCAAACGCAACTGGTAGTTCAGTATCTAATTGGAATCCTATTTTAATTAGCTTAGTACGAAGAGCTATGCCTAACCTTATCGCTTACGATATTGCTGGCGTACAACCAATGTCAGGCCCAACAGGCTTGATTTTCGCTATGAGAAGCAGATATGCCTCTCAAAGTGGTGGTGAAGCTCTTTTTGACGAAGCTGATACAGACTTTAGTGGTAGAAATGCTGCTGGATCATCTGTAGCAAATAAAACTGGTCCTGCACACACAGGCGAAAACCCTGCTGTACTTAACGACTCAATCGGAACATCTACTGGCTATACTGCTGGTACTGGTATGACGACTGATTACGCTGAGGCACTTGGAGACGCTGCTGCTAACAGTTTTGCTGAGATGGCATTTTCAATTGAAAAATCAACTGTGACTGCGAAAAGCAGAGCACTTAAAGCAGAATATACTATGGAACTTGCACAAGATTTAAAAGCAATCCATGGTTTAGACGCTGAAACTGAATTATCAAACATCTTATCTGCTGAGATCCTTGCGGAAATCAATAGAGAAGTAGTTAGAACAGTTTACAGAACTGCTGAAGTCGGCGCTGCTGATAACGACAACTCACACGCTGCTATTAACACAACAACCGCTGGTATATTTGACCTTGACACAGACTCTAATGGTAGATGGTCTGTTGAAAGATTTAAAGGCCTTATGTTCCAATTGGAAAGAGATGCTAATACTATCGCACAAAGAACAAGACGTGGAAAAGGTAATATGATTATCTGCTCTTCAGACGTTGCTAGTGCTTTACAAATGGCTGGTGTGTTAGATTACACTCCTGCGTTAAACAACAACCTAAACGTTGACGATACTGGCAATACTTTTGCTGGTGTATTAAACGGTAAGTTTAAAGTTTATATAGACCCATATGCTGCTAATTTAGCTTCAAATGCAAGTCCTACTAAACAATACTATGTTGTTGGTTACAAAGGAACATCGCCATATGACGCAGGATTATTTTACTGCCCATATGTACCTTTACAAATGGTAAGAGCTGTTGGACAAGATACTTTCCAGCCAAAAATTGGATTTAAGACGAGATATGGTCTTGTTGCGAATCCTTTTGCTGGTGCAAGTGCTAGTTCAGCAATTGTTTCTGACGGTGTTGGTGCAATCAATGCTAACAGATACTACAGACGTGTTCAAGTTAAGAACATTATGTAATATTTGTTGAATAACAAATTAAGAAGGGCGGCTTCGGTCGCCCTTTTTTTTGGTCTAAATTCCAGATATAAATAATTATTAAGGGTAGAAGATTAACACAGACAATTCTACCCTTATTAAATAGATATAAATAGTAGTATGAAGAAATGGGTGAGAACAATATTAATAGAATATCTCTATATTTTTGTGTTTGCTATTATAATATTGGCATTAGCATACTGTACAGTTAACATATAAATAGTAGTATGAATGATTGGACAAAAGAATTTATAAAAAAACATACAGCAAAAGGTTCACATAGGTGGGCATTTTGGTGTGAAGGAATATTGATAGGTTTAGTAATAGGGTTATTATTATGACAACACTAAAAGCTATAGATAGACAACCGACTAAAATGGACTATGCAAGTCCAACGCAATTTAGATTTAGTATAGTCAAACTACCTAAAGTTGAGTATTTTTGCACAGCAGCTAATATACCAGGTCTTACAATGGGTTCAACTGAATTACCTACACCTTTGAAAGATATACCTATGCCTGGAGATAAAGTAGTTTATGATACTTTAGGTATTAGTTTTTTGGTAGATGAAAATTTAGAAAACTATAGAGAGATACACGGATGGATGACAGGTTTAGGTTTTCCAAAAGATTACTCTCAATATAGAACATTGCAAGGTGCTGGGACAGATAGATACCCAACAACAACAAGCGAAGATTATTCAAAAGAACACGGTGTTGTATCTAAACAAACTCCAGATGATGGTGGTTTGTATTCTGATTCTACACTTTTTATATTGACAAGTAAAAACAATGCCAATATAGAAGTCAGATTTAGAGATATATATCCAATATCACTATCTGGATTAGACTATAATCAGCAGGCCACAGACGTTGATTATTTAAATGCTACAGCAACATTTCAATATAAAATTTATGAATTTGCTAATGTTGGTGCTGGTAGAACTGTGGAAACGACATCATAGATTATTGACTTTTTAGTCCTAATCTGATATAATGGAGTTATTATGACATTTGATGAATTGCAGGAATTAGCAGATAAAGATTTAAAATTAAACGATACAGAATTAGACATTGAGTCGTTAAAAACACCTGCCTTACATAATAAGTATTGCAAATTTCACAATCAATATGTTAATCTCTTAAAAAAAGCAGAACAAGATAGA
The DNA here is from genome assembly GCA_002683135.1 of Planctomycetota bacterium. GTDB lineage: Bacteria > Planctomycetota. The sequence goes on from NYSS01000205.1 coordinate 16,505, forward strand.
GATATAATGATTAGAGATAAGTGGGAATATTACACAGGTAAAGCAGACCCACAAGTCTATAGAGAAAATCCTTTTAATCTTAAAATTTTAAAACCAGACGTTGACAAATATCTAAAATCAGATAAAGACTTAATTAAGTTAGAACAAAAGGTAACTTATATTGAGAGTACTGTTAACTATTTGGATAAGACAATCAGATTAATTGCGAATCGTTCCTTTCAAATAAAGAACGCAATTGAGTGGCGTAAATTCACTTCTGGCGTTATCTAAAAAATGCAAAACATTATAGTTGACAAGGTCAATGATGTTTACATTCGGATTGATGCTGACGCTAGCATCCGTAGAGAATTGTCTGATTATTTTTCATTTGAGGTCCCTGGTTTTAAGTTTACACCCCAATTTCGTAATAGATTTTGGGATGGAAAAATTAGATTATATTCGTATGCTACAGGTCAATTATACGTTGGATTGTACCCTTACTTAAAACATTGGTGTAAAGAGAAAAATGTACATATCATTGAATCTAGTGATATTTTAACATTTAAAACACACACAGCCGCCGCCATAAACGATTTAATAGACTCTTATGAACTATCTATCACGCCGAGGGACTATCAAATTGAAGGTTTTAAATTTGCCTTGGAATATGATAGAGGCATAATATTATCGCCTACTGCCTCAGGAAAATCATTAATCATTTATATGTTGGTAAGACACTACCTTAATGTCATTGATAATAATATTTTAATTGTTGTTCCTACAACCTCATTGGTGGAACAATTATATAAAGACTTCAAAGACTATGGGTTTAATGTAGAGAAAAATGTTAGTAGAAAATATCACGGTTATGAAATAGATGAAAACAAACGAGTTGTTATATCAACTTGGCAATCATTATATAAACTTCCAAAACAATTTTTTAAAGACTATGGGGCTGTACTAGGTGATGAGGCACATTTATTTAAAGCAGTATCATTGACAAAAATTATGACCAAACTTGTTGATTGTAAATATAGAATAGGTTTGACAGGCACTTTAGATGATAGTAGAACACATAAGTTAGTATTGCAAGGCCTGTTTGGTATGGTTAATAAGGTTGTATCAACAAAAGAATTGATAGATAGAAAACAACTCTCAAATTTAAAAATTGTCTGTTTAAATTTAAAGTATCCAGAAAGTGAATCAAAGAGTGTTTACGGTGTTAAGTACTTTGAAGAATTGGAGTATTTGGTTCAAAATAAGGCACGTAATAAATACATACGAAATCTTGCCTTGGCACTAAATGGAAATACTTTATGTTTGTTCCAACTAGTTGAAAAGCACGGAGATCAATTACATCAATTTATTAAAGAGAAAGCAGACCCTAAGCGAAAGGTGTTTTTCGTTTATGGTGGAACAGAAACAGATGATAGAGAAAAAATTAGAGAAATCACGGAGAAGTCTGACAATGCAATTATTGTCGCTTCTTTCGGGACGTTCAGTACTGGTATCAATATTCGTAATTTACACAACATTGTTTTTAGTAGCCCTAGTAAGAGTCCTATAAGAGTATTACAATCTATAGGCCGTGGCTTACGTGTTGGTGATAAGAAACAAAGCGCTACAGTATATGATATTTCAGATGATTTAACATACAAAGGTAAGAAAAACTTTACTTTAACACACTTCCAGGAACGAGTTGAATTATATAATAGAGAAGGATTTAACTATGAAATACATAGCGTTTCCTTGAATGGAAAAGATAAATAGTAGTATGATTAATAGAATTGATACAAAAGCTGTTAAGATAATAAGACTAGTTTCTGGTGAAGAAATTTGTTGCAAATTTCCTCTTAAAGAAAATCAACTACCTGATAGCTCAAAACTATTGAGATTACAAGAGCCGATGTTAATAAAATACATTCCTCGTATTACTGAACACGGTATATCTGATTATATTGCGCTAGTTAAATGGGTTGGTTTTACAGATGAGAGAATTGTAACTATACCTGTTGATAAAATTATCACAATATGCAATGCTACCAATGAATTTACACATAGATATGGTAAACTTGTTGGTTCATTGAGAGAATCAAAACAAGCTTTACCAGGATTTATACAAAGAGATATGAAAGATGATGAATGGGGAGACGAAATTCCTCCATCAGGAGACGAACTTCCGCCATCAAATGATAACAATATTAATAAGAAGAACTTAAAGGATATGGCTAACTGGTTGAATATGCCTAGTAAAAGGATTCACTAACGTGAGGTAGCTAGCTTTCTAGCAACAACCCACATAGGTATTATATCATCTATTTCCCACATGTCAAGCACCTATGAAAATA
>NYSS01000206.1 GCA_002683135.1 Planctomycetota bacterium
CTGTTCGTCCTCGCCGCCTGCTCCTCGGAGGGGTCGACGAAACCCGGAGCACCAGATGCTGAGCGCCCCGCGCTGCGCGTCCTCGCCTACACCATCCGCCACGGCGCAGGCATGGACCAGCGCCTGGATCTCGAGCGGATCGCCGCGCTCATCAAGGAGACGGGCGCCGACGTGGTCACGCTCCAGGAGATCGACGAGCGCTGCGAACGGACCGGCGGCGTCGACCAGGCCACGCGCCTCGGAGCGCTGACCGGGATGCACCACGCGTTCGGTGCGTTCTTCGACTACCAGGGCGGCCGCTACGGCATGGCGCTCCTGTCGAAGCGGCCACTGGAAAACGTCCGCAATATCCGACTGCCCAACGGCGCCGAGCCGCGCACCGCCCTGGTGGCGACGGTGAGCCTGGACGGCGGCCGCCACGTCACCGTGGCGGGCATCCACCTCTACCGCACCGAGGCGGAGCGCCTCGCCCAGGCGAACAAGCTCATGGCCTCGCTCGCCGAGGAGCCACACCCGACGATCCTGGCCGGTGATTTCAACTCGCGTCCCGGCGACCCGGTGATGCTGGCCCTCGAGGAGCGCTTCGTCGTCGTGCCCAAGAACGGCGGCACCTACACCTTCCCCTCCACAGGACCGGATCGCGAGATCGACTACCTGCTCATTAACCGTGGCGCGCCCCTGCGCGCCCTGTCTTGCCGCGTCCTCGACGAGCAGGTGGCCTCGGACCACCGCCCTCTGCTCACGGACCTGGCGTGGACCGCGCGGGACTGAGACGGCGGCAGCACCACGAGCGGCCATGAGCAACAGGGAGGGAACACCGCTGGGGATCGGGTCGACCATCGTTCGCGGCCGATGGGCCGTCCTCGGCATCTTCACTCTGCTCCTCGTCCTTTCGATCCGCATCCTCCCTGACCTGCGCTTCGAGATGGGGCTCGGCCGCGTCCTCGAGGGTGACGAGGAGAAGTTGGAGCAGGTCCAGTCCTTCTACGAGGAGATGCCTCCGTCGATCGTCGACGCGGCGGTGTCCATCACCTTCCAGGTCCCTATCGGGAGACCTGAGCTGGAGCGTGTCGCCCGCATCGTGGAGGGGTTCGACGCGGACCAGAGCATCTCCGTCGTCGCCAGCCTCGCCACCACGAAGATCGTCGATGACCGCGCGGCCCTTCCCATCCCCCGCCCGTTCCCGGACACCATCGGCGACGACCGCACCCTCTATGAGGCAGCGTGGTCCCACCCTCTGTTCCGCCGCACATTGCTGTCGGAAGACGGACGGTCAACCGTGGTCCAGGTCGCCGCCCGCAGCCAGACCACCGCCGACGTCGACAAGCTCCTCGAGCGGATCGACCAGATCGCGCCCCGCCTCGCCGGAGACGACGTCACCGTGCGCGTCCTGGGGGGTGGGGTCGTCGATCGCGCCCTGCGCGATCACATGGTGGACGACCTGATCAAGATCATCGGCCTCGAGGTCCTGCTGTTCGCGTTCCTGCTACCGCTCCTGTTCCGCACCGTGCGCGGGTCCCTGATGCCGCTGCTGATCGTCGTCGGAGCGGTCGCCCTCAACTTCGGCTGGATATCCTGGCTCGGTCTCCCGTTCGCCATCATCGACATCGCCGTCCCCGGGCTGATCGTGATCATCGGCTTGTGCGACGCGATCCACATGATCCACCGCTTCGAGGAGGAATACGCCACCGGAGTGGGACGCAAACAGGCGATCTCCACCATGGTGGCCAAGGTCGGTCGCGCGTGCTTCTACACATCGTTCACCACCGCGGTCGGGTTCCTCTCACTCCTGGCCACCGATCACGCGACGGTACGGGCGTTCGGCGTGAAGGCGGCGGTGTCCGTCGGGGTGACCTTCCTCGTCGTCGTCACCTTGATCCCTGCCGGACTCGCCCTGTGGCCGATCAAACGTCCGGTCCCCATGCGTCACGTGCGCGTCGGCTGGCTTGGCTACGGCAGGCCCCGCCTCACGGCCGTCGTCACCCTCGCCTTGGTGCTCCTCGCGGGGCTGGGCGTCAGCAAGGTCACCGTCAACTCCTTCCTGCTCGAGGAGTTTCCGTCCGATGATCCGGTCACCCTGGACGTCATGTGGTTCCAGGAGAAGTTCAGCGGCTTCTTGCGGCAGGAGGCCCGCGTAACCGGAGACCTCGCTGACCAGGAGGCCTTCGCGGCGCTGGAGCGGCTGCAAGCAGCCATGCTCGCTGAGCGCGGCGTGACCCGAGTCGAGTCGTACACCATGTGGGTCCGCGAGGCCCTCGGAAACCCTGACGGCTCGCTCTCAGGCGTCCAGATTCGCGCGGCGGTGAAGCGTCTGCAGCTCGTCCCTGACGCCTTCCCCAGGAACCTCTTGAACCCGGGGCTCGATCAAGCGCGCCTGGTGTTCTTCACGCGCGACATCGGCGCGCAGCGAACCCTGGAGTTGCGCGCGCACATGGAGGACCTCTCCCAGGGCCTCCCTGCCAGCATCGGGCTGACGCCCGCGGGCTACACGTTCATGGCCACAGAGGCCGTCCAGCTGGTCGTAGACTCGATGGTCAAGAGCCTCGCCATCTCGCTGCTCGTCATCGCCCTGTTCATCTGCGTGATCTTCCGCTCCGTGAAGATCGGCCTGGTGTCACTCGCACCGAACGTCCTGCCCCTGCTCGCCGCGCTCGGGATATCCGGATGGGCTGGCATCGACCTCCGCATCGGCAGCGCGCTCATCTACTGCCTGGGGCTCGGGCTCGCCGTAGACAACACCATTCACTTAGTGACCCGATATCTGCAGGAACTGCGCGCGCGGCCAGACATGGCGGCTCCCGACGCGCTCGTCATGGCGCTCCATTCCAGCGGCAAGGCCCTCATCACCACTTCCCTGGTCCTGGCGGTGGGCGCCATGTGCCACCTGGTCGGTTCGTTCGAGTCCATACGGCATGTCGGTGTCCTCCTCTTCGCGGTCATCGTGGCCGCCCTCGCCGCCGACCTATGGCTGCTCCCCCATCTGCTCCAACGCGCCCGCGTGAGATAGGGTGCCCCCATGCCCGATCCCAGGGAGCTGCGCTTTGAAGCCACCGATCTCCACGAGGTGGGAGCGCTGATCCTGCGGCCACGCGGCGCGGTCGCCTGCCTCGTCCTCGGGCACGGCGCCGGCGCCGGCATGCGCCACCCCTTCATGGAAGCCACCGCGCAGGGCCTCGCCGACCGCGGGATCGCGACCTTCCGCTACCAGTTCCCCTACATGGAAGCGGGCCGGCGCCCCCCCAACCCTCCCCATGTCCTGCTGCCGACGGTCCGTAACGCGGTGGCGGCGGCGAAGCGCTCGATCCGCGGCCTGCCGCTGTTTGCCGGCGGCAAGTCCATGGGCGGGCGGATGAGCTCCCTCGCGACGGCCGCCAAGCCGCTGAACGGCGTGCGTGGCCTCGTCTTCCACGGCTTCCCCTTGCATCCCTACGGCAAGGAGGGCATCGAACGCGCCGCCCACCTGGTTGATGTGAAGATTCCCATGCTCTTCATCCAGGGGACCCGCGACAAGCTGTGCGACCTGACGCTGCTCAAACCGGTCCTGAAGAAGATCCGCCGCCGAGCGGCACTCCACCTGATCGAAGGTGGCGATCACGGATTCCACGTCAACAAGAGCTCGGGACGCACCGACGACGAGGCGCTGCGTGAACTCGTCGACGTCACCGCTGACTGGATCTGCGCCAAGGTCTGAACACCGAGGCCCGCCGACCGGCAACAGGGCGATCGCGACAAGATGAATCGTGTCACCGCCTGACGCACGAACGCAATTTGAACCAGCACGTTTCTCGGCGAACTAGCGTATCTTGGAGGGGGATGTTCGCCATATTCTTGTCCATTGCCGTCTGCATCGGGGGACAGGGCTCACGCCCTGGAGTTGTCGACATCGGCGTCTTCTACATGCCCCGAGAAGCGGCCGAACTCGCACGGATGGTCGAGGGCAACCCGGGCGGCAAGAAGGCCTTCAGCCTGGCGCTGGCGCCGCTCGTGCGTGGCCAAAAAGAAGATTGGGAACCCTACCTGAAGGCCGCAGCGCGTCACGACGGCTTCCGCGTGGTGCTCGACGTGCACGTGTGCGCGGGCAAGGAGTGGACCGAGGGCGACCGGTTGCGGGAGCTCTTGACCAGAGTGATGGGCTCCCCCCACGCGAGCCAGGTGGGCGGCTGGCTGCTCACGGACGAACCGTTCGGTCGCAGCCGTCCCGAGCGCAAGAATCCGACGGACCTCGCCCGTATTGTCGACGTGCTTCGCATCGTGAGAGAGGTCGACCCAAAGGGCACGGTGTTCTCCGACTACGCGGCGACAGCGCCACTCGAGGAGCGTGACGGGCGACGCCGACGCTTCTTGTGGAACGGCGAGTGGGTGCATGAGGCCAAGGTCCCTGGAGGAGCGACGATCACGCCTCGATTCGGCGCCTTCGGCGAGGACATCGTGCTGCTCAACTGGTGGGAAGATGCGCGCTCGCTGAAGCGCTGGCTCCCCAGGATCACCAAGGAGGTCAAGCCCTCCCAAATCGTGCCGGTCGTCGGGTGGGATTGGACGCCGCGATCCGAGCGGTCGGAAGCGCAATATCTCGAGCGGATCAAGAAGATCATCGCCGTGGCGGACAAGGCGGGTGTCCGTGGATACTGGTTCTGGCCGTGGCAGGACGTCCCGATCCCCAGCCAGAAACGCAACTACAAGGGTGTGTCCGGATTCTGGGAGGACGGACCGAAGCGGAGCAAGACACGCCGACGCTACGCCCACCTCGTGGAGTCTCTGCGATGAGCGCGCGCGAAGACTTCCTCTCTCACGGCTGGTGCTCCGCGCGCGGGGTGCTCGATTCGCAAAGCGTGGGCGATGCACGCGAAAACGTCGCTCGCTACGTATCCGACGTCGTCCCGGAGATCGACTCTAGCTTCACCTACTTCGAGGACCGGGAGCGGCCGGAGACGCTGAAGCAGATGCAGATGATGCACGAACACGACGGGTGGTTCGCAGCGCTGGCTGCCAAAGGACCGATCCCCTTGCTGGCGGAGCTGCTGCTCGGCGAGCCCGTCGTGCTGAAGAACGTCCAGTATTTCTCCAAACCCCCGCGCGAGAGCCGCCCGACGCCGCCCCATCAAGATGGCCGCTATTTCATGATCGAACCGATGCGAGCCGTCGCTCTGTGGCTGGCCCTCGACCCGGTAGATAAGTCAAATGGCTGCGTGCGCTACGTCTCGGGGTCACACTGGTTGCCGCTGCGCTCTCACGCACGCACGGACGTGCTCGGTTTCTCTCAGGGGATCACGGACTTCGGCGCGGAAGATCGCGAACGTGAATACGCGTGCACCGCCGCTCCCGGCGACGTGCTCGCGCACCACGCAGGGACGATCCATCGGGCCGACGAGAACACGTCCGACAGGTTCCGTCGTGCGATAGGCTTCGTCTACTACGGAGCCTCCGCGCAGGAGGACACCGAACGACACGCCGCATATCAGAGATCGCTGCACGACGATCTCTCACGTCGCGGCCGCATCTGAACCGGGACCGCTTGCCAGCGCACGGAGCGCGCGTATCCTCACCCGCTCCGCCGTGACATTCGAGAAGGTGAGCAAACCGATGCGAACGCTGGCCCTCCTGTTGCTGTGTACCCTCGGCCTCGCCGCCAGGGACCACGCCACGCTGAAGACCGGAGCCCTCCTTACAGGCGACCTCGTAAGCGTCCACCGCGAGGGGTTCTTCATCGAACTGGACGAGGGCCCTCGCTTTGTCCGCTGGGAAGACCTCGGCGCACCCGGCCTGCAGACGTCGGGGCAGATCGTCGTCTTACTCCCCAACGGCGACCGGATCACCGCCCGTATCATGCGGGTCGAACACCGACACCTGGTCATGACGTCAGCGTTCATCCCGGAGGCCTTGATTCCTACGAACGCTCTGCCGGCGAGCCCCCTTCCCGCCCCGCCCGCGGCGGTCCCCGACCTCGGTGGCCACGCTCCGCAAGACGCCGACGCCAAGGGCGCGCTGGACGAGAAAGACTGGAACGGGAGCATCGCCCTGCTCGGCACGCTCCGCAGCGGCAACACCGACTCCTCCTTGTTCCAGTTCAACGCGGGGCTGAATCGCCAATGGGTCTCCGATCGGTTCAACGCGACCGCGTCCGCATCGTGGGGAAGGACCGAGGAGGAGCAGACCGCCAAGAACGCCCTCGCGACCACCAAGTGGGACCACTTCTACAACGACGACCTCTACAGTCACGGCCGCGTCGAGGTCGAGCACGACGAGATCAAGAACCTCGACCTACGACTCACCACCGGCGTCGGCATCGGCCTCAACGTGTGGCGCGGTGACGACGCACACGAGGGCCTCGACCTTGAGGCCGGAACCGATTACCTGCACCAGCGCTTCGACGGAGCGGACGCTGAGGCCGGCCTTGCCGGCCGGATCGCGGTGGTCTTCAAGGCGCGCCTCTTCGACACCTGGTTGCTGACAGAGGACTGCGAGATCGTCGTCCCCGTCGGCGACCCCGCCGCGTTCATCACCCACAGCCAGACCAAGCTCGAGACCTCCCTGTCCGGGCGCTGGAATCTGCAGAACATCCTCGACATCGAGTACCGCGGCGACGCGCCCACGGACACCAGCGCCCTCGACATCAAGCTGCTCGTCGGGCTCGAATACAAGTTCTGATCCCGACCGTGCTACGCTCCGCCCATGCGCACCCCCGTCCTCCTCATCCTCGCCGCCTGCCTCGTCACTGGTTGTTGCAGTAGCGTCGAGTCATCCCCCGCAACGACCGACGTGTCCGTGATACAGATCGATCTCCGCAACATGAACAAGCCGCTCCCCGGGATCATCACCGCCGGGCAGATCACACCGGATCAGCTCGAGCAACTGGTGCAGGAGGGCTGCCGAAACTTCATCACCCTTCGACAGGCCCACGAAGGGGGCACCGGCTGGGAGGAAGATCAAGCGAAGCAGCTTGGGGCGCGTTTCGTACGCATTCCGGTCGACGGCGGCGACGGTCTCGACCTCGCCAACACCAAGAAGCTGGACCATGCCCTGAAGGAGTCGGGCGGCGCCGCCACCGTGGTCTACTGCGGGTCCAGCAACCGGGTCGGCGCCCTGTTCGCCTGCCGCGCACACTGGCTCCAGGGCCAATCCAAGCAGGACGCCCTGGCCCTCGGCCAGGCCGCCGGCGCCACCAGCTACGTGGCGCACATCAAGCGCGTCCTCGAGATCCGCTGACGATCAGAACTCGATCAGGGCCTTCACCGCCTTGGTCGCGGGATCGAGGTAGCTCTCAAAACGTCCGACGATGTCGTCGATCGACGTCCGGTGGGTGACGAAGCAAGACGCCTGGACAACGCCATCCCGCAGGGAGTCCATGACGGAGACGAAGTCCTCGCGGGTCGCGTTCCGCGACGCGAGCAGGGTGGTCTCGCGCATGTGGAATTCGGGGTGGTTCCAGCCGAACTTCTCCTTGCTGATACCGACATACACCAGACGCCCTCCGTGGGCGACGAAGTCGAGGGCTCCGCACATCGATCCCACATGCCCCGTCGCGTCGACGACGCACGTCGGCATATCACCACCGCAGAGCTCGCGGATGCGCGCGGGCGCGTCGTCATCGGGCCCGACGACGTCGCCGCCGCCGAGCTGATCGGTCCAGAACCGCAGGCGCTCGGAGTTCAGGTCGAGGGCGATGGTGCGGGCGCCGCGCTGACGGGCGAACTGCAGCACCCCCAGCCCGATAGGGCCTGCGCCGATGACGAGCACATTCTCCTGGTCCTCCGGGTCGGCGCGACGGACCGCGTGAGCGCCAATAGACAAACACTCAACGAGCGCCCGGCGATCCCAATCCAGTCCAGGCGCCGGGATGAGGTGATCGGCCGGAACAGGGACGTACTCCTGCAAGCCGCCGTCGACGTGCACGCCCATGACTTGAATGCGCTCACAGCAGTTGGGTCGTCCCCTACGACAGGCGATGCACTCCTTACAGGCGAGATAGGGCAACACCACCACCGGATCTCCGGTAGCGAACCCGTCCACGCCCTCCCCCACCGCCGCGATCTCACCCGCCAGCTCGTGGCCGATGATCCGCGGGTAGCTGAAGAACGGCTGGTCGCCCTGAAAGGCATGCAGGTCCGTGCCGCAGATTCCCATCCGGACCATGCGAACGAGGGCCTCGCCCGGCCCCGGATCGGGCACGTCCCGTTCGTCCAGGCGAAAGCTGTTCGGCTCGTCGAGGATCACACACTTCATGAATCAAGCACCTTCTTCATGGCCCCCAGCGGGCCGAGCGCCTCCAGGTCACGGAGGGCGCCCTCAATGGCCGCCGCGAGCCCCGGCACCTGCGCGCACGCAGCGCGCACGGGCTCGACCTCGCAGCCGTCTCCCTCATGATCGTAGGCGCAGTAAGCCGCGACCGCGAGCGCCAGCCCTTCAGGAACGGCGCCGCCCGCTGCCACCACGTCCTTAATGGTCGGCAACAAACGCACCTGGACCTTGGCGCAGGAGTTGAGCGCGATGGCGGAGAGGCGGTGGTCCAGGTGCGGATTGCGGAAGCGATCGAATGTGGTCTCCGCGTATGCCCGGAGTTCCCCATCGGCTCCGTCGATGGTGGGGATGACCTCGCCCAGGATCACGCGCTCCAAGAACGCAGACACGGTCGCGTCGTCCATGCACTCCTTCACGTTCCCCTTCCCAGACATGAGACCGAGGAACACCATGACATGGTGGGACCCGTTCAGCACCCGAACCTTGCGGGTGCGATAGAAATCCAAGTCATCGGTGTACGCCACATTGAGCCCGGACGCGCGCAAGGGGAGGCGCTCTTCCAAGCTGTCGTCCCCCTCGATGGCTAGCAGGTGGTAGGGCTCAGCGATCACCAGCAGGGGATCGTCTCCTGGGCCGGGCTTGGTGACGATCCGGTCCACCAACGTGGACCGGAAGGTGACCCGGTCGCGCAGCCAGACACCGAAGGCCGCCCCCAGGCACCAGTCGTCCACATAGCGCTCGACGACCTCTCGGAGCCGCGCGCCGTTGTCATCCACCAGCTCGAGCGGCAGGACCGTCACCTCCCGATTCGGGTGCGCTTCGAAGCGCATGTGGAGCCACGCGAGCAGCTTGGCGGGGAACGGGTCCGGACAGGTCCCGGGCGGAGGCGCTTGCGCGTAAGCGATCCCCGCCTCGGTGCTGTTGGAGACGACGACGTCGAGCGACAACAGCCGCGCCGTCCCCAGCACCACGGACCACGATTCGTACGGATGCAACCAGCTCTCGACGACGGAGACCTTGGAGTGCTCTTCGAGCGAGATCCCGTCAACCAGGCCACGGGAGGTGAACGGATAGGAGGGGTGCCCGGCGAGGGCCAGCTCGCCGCGGGAGGTCAGCTTGACCCCGATGACGGAGCCGTCCCAGCACCCGGCGTCCCTGGCCCGCTGCAGCATCCAGTCGAAGTGCCCGCGGAGGAACACCCCCGTACCGAATTGCAGGACCCGCGGCTCAGCAGTCACAACGCTCCCCCTCAGCGGTCATCAGCGCTGGACGCGCGCTGCGCCGCCCGCCATCACACGCTCGACCTCGGCCAGGGTCGCCGTCGACGTATCCCCCGGCGTCGTCATGGCGAGCGCGCCGTGAGCCGCGCCGCACTCGACCGCGTACGCCGCGTCCTTGCCCGACAGAAATCCGAACGCCAAACCGGAGGCGAACGAGTCGCCTCCACCAACCCGATCGAGGATCTCCAGGTCCGCGCGCGTCGCCGCGACGTGGAGCGCTCCCCCATCCCAGCACACGGCCCCCCAGTCGTTCCTGGTCGCCGTCCGCGCGTCCCGCAACGTCGTCGCGACGACCTGGAAGTTGGGATACTCGGCAACGGCACGGGCGATCATCTCACCGAACGCCGTCGGATCGAGCTGCGACAGGTTCGCGTCCACCCCCGCGACCTCGAACCCGAGACACGCGGTGAAGTCCTCCTCGTTTCCCAGCATGACGTCGACGTGACGCGCCAGCTCCTTGTTGACCTCCTGGGCGCGCGAGGGACCGCCGATCGCGCTCCACAGAGACGGCCGGTAGTTGAGGTCGTAGCTGACGATCGTCCCGTGGCGACGCGCCGCCTCCATGGCCTCCTTCGCGACCGCGGCGGCGGATTCGGACAGCGCCGCGAAGATGCCGCCGGTGTGAAACCAGCGGGCGCCCTCGTCACCGAAGATGACGTCCCAATCGACCGCGCCAGGCTCCATCAGCGACGCCGCCGACCGCGCCCGGTCGGAGCACCCCAGCGCGGCGCGCACTCCGTGCCCGCGCTCGGTGAAATTCAGCCCGACGCGGGCGTCCCGGCCGACACCGTCGAACGGCGTCCACTCCACATGAGAGAGGTCCACACCTCCCTGGAGCATGAGGTCCTCGAGCAAGCGCCCGACGGGGTTGTCGACGATCGCGGTGACATGGGTCGTGGCGAGCCCGAAGCACCGTCGCAACCCGCGCGCGACGTTGTACTCCCCGCCCCCCTCCCAGACGCGGAACCCCCGCGCCCGCGAGATCCGATCCTCGCCCGGGTCCAGACGGAGCATCACTTCCCCGAGGCTGACGCAATCCCAACGGCACTCGCTCTGAGGCTTGATGTTCACCGAGGACTCCTGTGGCAGAATGTCGCCCAAGCGACCGAACACCCACATCCAAACCCCATGATCCAGATCGATCAAGCGCTCCGCCCCTCTGACTTCGCCGCCGCCCTCGAGCGGTTGTGGTCTCTTTCGGGTGCGAAGCTCCTCTCCATCGAGGAGAACACCGCGAATCAGCAGGGTTCTCCGGTCTTCACCTCCAAGGGTCAATACACCTCACAGGGCTGGACAGAGTGGACCCAGGGCTTCCAGTACGGATCGGCGATCCTCCAGTACGACGCCACCGACGACGGAGCGTTTCTCCAGATCGGTCGTGACCGCACGCGGGACCTCATGGCCTCCCACGTCACCCATATGGGGGTCCACGACCACGGGTTCAACAACGTAAGCACCTACGGGAACCTGTGGCGCCTCATGAACGAGGGACGCCTCACCGAATCCGCTTGGGAGCGCGCCTTCTACGAGCTCGCCTTGAAATGCAGCGGCGCGGTGCAAGCCCGCCGCTGGAGCCCCACGTCCTGCGGGTCAGGGTTCATTCACTCCTTCAACGGTCCCCACTCCCTGTTCGCCGACACGATGCGCACGCTGCGCGCCCTCGCCCTGTCCTGGCGCCTCGGGCATGCCCTCATGGACGAAGGTGACGCGCGCATCAACCTGCTCGCCCGCCTCGTCGCGCACGCGAAGACGACGGCCCGGTACGCGGTGTACTACGGGGACGGACGTGACGCTTACGACACCCGCGGGCGGGTCGCCCACGAGAGCATCTTCAATCCGGCCGACGGTCAGTACCGCTGCGCCAGCACACAGCAGGGGTACTCGCCCTTCTCGACGTGGACCCGCGGCCTCGCCTGGGTGATGCTCGGCTACCCCGAGGAGCTCGAGTTCCTCGACACGGTGCCCGACAACGACCTGGCGAACCTGGGAGGGCGCGAGGAGATCGTCAGCGTGATGACCCGCGCGGCGCGGGCGGCCTGCGACTTTTACCTTGAGCACACCCCGACGAACGGTGTCCCCTACTGGGACACGGGCGCCCCCGGCCTCGCCCACCTCGAAGGCTGGCGTGACCGCCCCGCCGATCCGTTCAACGAACACGAACCCGTCGACAGCTCCGCCGCCGCCATCGCGGCCCAGGGGCTCCTGCGCCTCGGCCGCTGGCTCGGGCAGCACGGCGAAGACGGAGACCGATACGTCCAGGCCGGCCTGACGGTGATGCGGACGCTGCTCGACGAGCCGTACCTGGCCACCGACCCGAACCACGAAGGGCTCCTGCTGCACGCGGTGTATCACCGGCCAAACGGCTGGGACACCGTCCCGGACGACGCGGTGGTGCCGTGCGGCGAGGCCTGCATGTGGGGCGACTACCACCTCCGCGAGGCGGCGCTGTACATCCAACGTCTCGCAGGCGAGGGTCCGTACCTCGCTTTCTTCGGACCGGAGAAGTCATGAGCGACCCACGACCCGTCGCCCTGGTCACCGGAGGCACCCGTGGCATCGGGCTCGGTATCGCCACCGCCTTGGCACAGGAGGGCTACGCCCTGTGTGTCAACGGCATCCGGGACGCCAGCGCCATCTCCCCTGTCCTGCAGACCCTCGGCGACGGCGCGACCTACGTTCAAGCTGACGTCGCGTCCGATGCCGGCCGGGAGGCGCTGCTCGACGCCGTTCGCTCCCGATACGGACGCCTGGATCTCCTCGTCAACAACGCGGGGGTCGCGCCTCGCGAGCGCAAGGACATCATGGAGGTCGACGAGAGCGCGTTCGACTGGCTCATGGCGATCAACCTGAAGGGGCCCTGGTTCCTGACCCGCGACGCCGGGCGCTGGATGATCGAGCAGAAGGCCGCGGACAAAGACCGCGGGTGCGCCGTGGTCAACATCGGCTCGATCTCCGCCGACGTCATCTCGACCAATCGCGGTGAGTACTGCGTGTCCAAGGCCGCCCTGGGCATGGCGACCAAGCTCTGGGCCGCTCGCCTTGGCGAGCACGGCATCCCTGTCTGGGAGATCCGACCGGGCATCGTCTCCACCGACATGACCTCCCAGGTCAAGGAGCGTTACGACGCGTTCATCGCGGAAGGTGAGCTCGTGGAACCCCGCTGGGGCACACCGCAAGACATCGGTAACGCCGTCGCCATGCTCGCCCGCCGGGACCTCACCTACGCGCCCGGGCAGGTCCTCGTGATCGACGGCGGCCTCACGATGCGGAGGCTCTGAACATGGACTCCGTGACCGAGCGCATCGGCGAACTGGCCCTGGTCCCGGTCATCAAGATCGACGACGCCGCTCGCGCGACGCAGCTCGCGGACGCGCTCGTGGCCGGGGGCCTGCCCTGCGCGGAGATCACGTTCCGGACCGCCGCGGCCGCCGACGCCATCCGCGCGGTCGCCAAGCGCGGCGACCTGCTGGTGGGCGCCGGGACCGTCGTCACACCGGAGCAGGTCACGGAAGCCGTCGACGCCGGCGCCCGCTTCGTGGTCTCCCCCGGCCTCGACGAGGGCGTCGTCCGGCGCTGCAACGACCTGTCCATCCCGGTCATCCCCGGCGTGGCCACCCCGACGGAGATGATCCGCGCCGTGCAGCTCGGACTGGAGATCGTCAAGCTGTTCCCCGCCGGCGCCCTCGGGGGGATCTCCTACCTCAAGGCCGTGGCCGCGCCGTTCCCCGGACTTCGGTTCATGCCAACCGGCGGCGTCAGCGCATCGAACGTGCGGGAGTGGCTCACCCATCCTCGCGTGTTCGCCTGCGGCGGGAGCTGGATGGTGCCACCGGACGCGCTCGCGGACGGCGACTTCGAACGCATCGAAGCCCTCGTCCGCCAAGCCGCCGCCCTGGTGCCCCCTCGACACGCCTGAGCCCCGTCCGGGCCATCTGCTAACTTGCCCGCATGGACGCCCTGTCTCCCTCCTCGCAGTCGGGCCACCCGCGGACAGGCCTTCTGCCGGCGCTGCTCTGCCTGATTCTCGTGCTCTCCGCCTTGCTGGCGTGGCAGCTGCTCCGGCGCTCCGATAGCGGCGTCCACGACCCCGATGCCGCCCCCCGCCTCGTATCAGCGCGGGGCGAGCTGGCCGCCAGCGAGCACACGACCATCAACATCTTCCGCCAGGTATCCCCATCGGTCGTCCACATCACCAACTACAGGGTCGTCGAACGCGGACCGCTGCGCCTCGACCCGACGGCGATCAAGAAGGGCACCGGGACGGGCTTCGTCTGGAACGAGGACGGCTACATCGTCACCAACTTCCACGTCGTCCAGGGCGGTCAGCGGTGGCGCGTCACGTTCGCTGACAACACCGTCCTCGAGGCGCGCGCGGTCGGAGGTTCGGCGAGCAATGACCTCGCCGTGCTGAAGGTCGACGCGCCGGCCGACAAGCTCAAGAAGATCGCGCTCGGCACCTCCGGCGACCTCCAGGTCGGACAGACGGTGCTGGCCATCGGCAACCCGTTCGGATTCGACCAGACGCTAACGACGGGCGTCATCAGCGGGTTGGATCGGCAGATCAGCAGCGCCAACGGCGTCCCTATCCGAAATGTCATTCAGACCGACGCCGCCATCAACCCCGGGAATTCAGGCGGGCCGCTACTCGACAGCGCCGGCCGCATGATCGGTGTCAACACGGCGATCGTGAGCCCGTCCGGCGCCTACGCTGGAATCGGATTCGCGGTGCCTGTCGACACGGTGAACGAGGTGGTCCCGCGGCTCATCCAGCGGCCCGCCGCGCGACCCTCTTTGGGGATCGAACTGTGGTCCGACGCCCAAGCCCGATGGTGGGGCGAGACGGGGGCGATCATCCGCGAAGTCAAAGCGGACGGCGCCGCGGCTCGGGCCGGGTTGAAGCCCAGCGTCGACACCGAACGAGGTGTCTACATCGGAGACGTCATCGTCAAGCTGGGCGAGCATCCGATCCGCTCCCGCCGGGACCTCTCGCGAGCGCTCGCCACCTTCGATGTGGGCGATGAGGTCGCGATCACCGTGCGCCGAGACCGCCAGCTGAAGAACGCCTCCCTCGAACTCCAGGCTGCCAAAGAGCAGTAAGAGGCCCTCAGCTCCAGGTCTCGAGACAAATCCAGGGTCCAGGGCGCGGGGCCCGGCGGACCGAATGTCCCACCTGTTTGGTATTTGTGAGGGCTGGAGAAGAACAATGCCCCTCGCCCTCCGAGAACCCGACCTCTTCGATCCCCCGTGCGACGCCGCCCGCACTGACGCTGACGCCGCCAGCGCGGCCCGCGCCTTCTCGCTGGCGCGTCACCGACTCGCCCTGCAGCTCGCAGCGGTGCGTGACACCTCCATACCAGCTGCGTTCGGCTGTTCCAGCGTCGTGCAGTACGGAGCGTGCGAACTCGACCTCGATCCGCGCGAGACGCAAGCGCTCCTGGAAGCCGGGGAAGCGCTGCGATCACTGCCCCGGATCAACGCCGAGCTGGAGGAAGGGCACCTCTCGTGGCGCCGGGCAGAGCTCCTGCTGCAGGTCGCAACGCCCGCGGTCGAGCACGCGTGGCTCGAGGTCGCCCTGGATCTCCCGTGGTCAGCCCTGCGCCAACAAATCGAAAGGTCGCGGCGGGGGCGCCCCCCGAGACGACGGCGCGCTACTTCGGCAGGTTCACTTTCACGAGCCTGAAGATGGCCATGAAGTTGCCGGGCTCGTCGAAGATCTCCGGCCAGTACACGCCCTTGGTCCGGGTCTCGTACGGGACGATGTTGCCCAGGGTGTAGCCCTTGTTCAGCTTCGCGATCCCCGAAGCCCAGAGCATCATGGCAGCGCGCGGCGAACCGACGTCTTTATGTAGCTGCAACGCACGACGATCCGCCTTCTCGTAGCGATGAAACGACAAGCCGTGCTGCTTCGCGAGCGCCGCGAAATCCGTGCCCGGCTTACCGCTGTTCACCTGCTCGGTGAGGGATCCCAAGAGCTTGGCGACCTTGATCTCACGGACGACGTGCTCCCGCACCTTCGCGGTGCCGCCGACCCACTGGTACGCGACCTTGTTCGCCTTCCAACGGGCGAACATCTCCTTGTCCTTGACCTCTATCCCCTTGATGGCATCCGCCAGGTCACCAGTAAAGCGCTCCTCGAGGACCTTGAGATCCGTCGTGAAATACTTGACGTAGGCCACCTCGACGTCGACGGTGGGCTGCGGTTTACGCAACGGCAGCTGGGCTGACGCCGATACCGACAGCGCGAACAGAATCAGGACGAGCAGACTCGTTGGCCTCATGGCTTCCCTTCCGAAAACGCGGACGGCGCCAGCATAGCACCACGACCCGCCCACCAGATGCCCAGCAGTACGACGGCAGATCCGAA
>NYSS01000207.1 GCA_002683135.1 Planctomycetota bacterium
CCTCTCCGAATTGCTCCAAGTAATCTTTGAATTCCAAGTATCTCCCAGCCCGACAATGGCCACCATTTCGACCAGTGGCACCACTACATGCCTGTCGAGCCTCAAGCACCACGATCGAAGCGCCTGGCTTTTCTTGGAGGAGCTTATACGCTGTAATAGCACCTGTGATACCCGATCCCACGATCACATATTTAGCTGATGACGGAAGTGAATCCGTGGTACGGTGGTCTGAGAGGTGATGAGGAGGGGTTTGCCAGTAGGCTTTTGTTGGGTTGGGGTACGGCAGACCGATTGGAATTGTGGTTTTGGTCATTGTGATTAGTGTCCGAGGCCCAAAGTACTGGGAGAACAAAGTACTTTGGAGACAAAAGGACCGTGAGGGGTTGACGTCAAGTCGGGGGCATGAATATGAATTATAGAGGCTGCATTTATATCAAGTCTCCTCAAGTGTATTGCCAATTATGGCGTGACGTTGCTCTGCCGCGTCGATCAGCTGCAAGAGCTTGGGAGTGACATGGTTCGTGATTGTTGCCTGGACTCACTTACGACGCAAAGATAGGAGTAACCTCAAGTACATTCGAGCGGAATCAGTGGTGTGTGATCATAGTGTACAGTCGCTTCGCAGCACACCCTCATGGTCATTGGTCCGCCAACCCCGATATCCGGCATTGCTGACAATTTGCGGAGTTGACACTCCGAAGCGAGAAAGGGCGCATTCGGTTGGGAAGATAAACATCTTGAATGGGAGAATCAGGGATACTGTATATGGCACACGTAGATAGAAAGTCTACATTCCACAGAGTGGAACACAAGAAGTCAATAATTAGTAATTGTACGTGTTTTTCCGTTCTTTCCACGAGTACTCCAACTGATGATTGATATCTTGTCCAGTCTGGTGGTGAAACCAAGTATCTATCCATCCATTCCCAAGAGGAAGAGAAAATCAAACTCCGTCGCCATGATGTATGTAAGTGCCGCTCATTTCGCTCAACGCTTGCTTGCTTTTCTTTGCACATTCCAGAGAAACATTCCTTCAATACCCATCTACATTCCTCTCCTCGCCATAGACAACCGACACATTCCAATCCCACACAACCATCGCCGTCGTGTTCGATTCGTGATTGTAGTTCGCCGTGATTTTGTCGTTGTTGAGATCAATTGCCCCAACCAAGATTTTCCAAAGTCGATCTGGCATCACCAGCACTCATACCACTAACACCCAAAGCTCTGACCTGAGTTCCTTTCCTCAACCTCTGCAGACCGATGGCAACCTTCCAGCTCTCTTCCTCGGGGACGACAAAGACATACTTCTTGCCTTCTTGGTCACGGATGCTAGCCCTCAAGACGTGCAGTCTCGCGGTCTTCAATTCTCCTGTCTGATGCCCACGATTATGAACGACTGTCGTAGGAACTCGCACTATAAGCAGAAGAAGCAGATGAATTCGAACGCAGACGACAATTATTTTTGCAAAGCTGCAACATTTCGGCAAGAAGCGCGTCGGTCTCTTCGGAGCTGGCAGGTTTCTCCTTATCCAAGCCCCAGAGTCGACGAAAGTTACTGTGTTTTTGTGGAGATCCATTCGAAGCAGCGCGCGCAGAAGCAGAATTGCCAGCGGGATCCTGGCGGAAAGATGGACACCATACCTCTACGAGTTTCATTGTCCAAGCCTTGACGTCCCACTCTCGTTGTGGAACGCCACGGACATCATCATCGATAAACAGACCCTCGGTCGTGATTCTGAGAATTAACCCATCCGTTACTGGTCCTACTCCGGAAACGAGTTGCGAGGTCGGCGTCCTCAAGAAGGCGTTGTTGAAGGAGTACACAGCCTTGATAACGATCTTGTCGGGGTCTTTGGTGCTATACGGTCCTCTATGTGATGGAGGAGGTGTTGTTCGTGAAGTGGAATGCGATGCCGCATAAGACGATTCGGAGTATAAGGAAGAGAGTGATTTCTTGTGCTGCATCGGCTTCTTCGGCTTGTCATAAGGTCGGTAAGAATGCGCATCTTCCTCTGCATCTTTGTATGTTCTTGCTGTAGGTGGAGGGGGTCTTTTCGTAGGCGATGGGGGATTAGCACGAGGTGGTTCGGGAGTGATTGGCCGCCCGCGAGGCCAAGGATTCGTCTTCTCCCCTACGGCGGAGAATGCGTATGTACTTCCCCTGGGCTTGCTTCCGTCGTCGTCCTTCTTTTTCTGTTCCCGAGCTACTCGTTCCCGAGCTTCCCTTTCTCTCGCCTCTTTCAGCCTCTTCTCAAGTATTTCAAGGTCTCGCCGCTTCTTCTCCAGAGCCTCTTCCTCTCTCCTCTTCCTTTCTCGCTCTTGTGTTTCATCCGCCCTCTTCTTAGCTTCGTCCGCCTTCTTCTTAGCTTCACGAGCATCCTCCTCTGCCTTTTGCCGCGCTTGCCTGGCATCTTCTTCTCTCTTTTTGGCTTCTCTGGCTTCTCTTTCTCGAGCTTCCTTTTCTCGAGCTTCTCGAAGTCTCTTCTCCAACTCTTCTTTCCGTTTCTTCTCGGCTTCCCTAGCTCTGTTCTCTTCTTGCTTCTTCTTGGTTTCTTCCCGTGCTTTTTCCCAAGCACTTCTAGCAGCTCCACCAGCTCCAGCCGACCCATGTGTGCTTGCATTCGGCCCACTGCCTCCAGGTGAGCCTGCGCCAGCGGTACCACT
Source organism: Planctomycetota bacterium (assembly GCA_002683135.1). Lineage (GTDB taxonomy): Bacteria > Planctomycetota. The sequence goes on from NYSS01000207.1 coordinate 2,668, forward strand.
TGCACCAGGTGTTGACCGTTGCCACGATGACGGTTTCGGTCCTCCAGGCATAGGCCCAGCCCCAGGCATTGGTCCACCCGCACCACCACCAGGCATCGGTCCAGCTCCTGGCATAGGGCCCGTACCAGGAGGCGGACCTGTGTACCCATTCGAATGCGAACTCGAATGTGCATTGGAATGTGTTCCAGAGCTCGGACTTGGTCCACTTGTGCCTCCCCCGCCTGGTCCAGGTCCTCCGTCTGTTTGTATCCTCCCCAATGCCCACGCACCAACACCGACGGCTAACATGAGCATTATCATACCTGCTCCTCCAGCGCCTTTCACACTATTCCACCATGCCTGGACCGCTGGTGCTAGAGCTGACCCGATCACTACTAGTATAAGTGCCGATGCAAACCCTGCAGCAAAGCTGTTGACGTTCGGTTTCAGTGAGGGAAGGTATAGGAAGCCCGACCCCGCTGAATGCTCTGGTATGATGAATATATCGTATTTTCCATTCGGCAGGCCTGAGGTTTTGGGATTCTCCCCATGCGGGGGAGGTGGCGGAGGATTCATGATGGTTGTATTTGTCTGCGAGCTTCGTTCGTTGCACCAAGGTCCAGCTGTCTATGTACACAATAACGGTTTTGAAGGCCAATTCTCCGCCTCGGATCGAAGGAACGCTATGGGTATCTCAGGAAATCGTAGGCAGGTCATTAGGTCGTGAACAAATTGGCTGGTAAATATCAGTTGCTGTGTAGTCATCGAAGAGCTCAATGTCAACATACCTTATCGCAACGCAAACACAGCACAATGCAAAGGAATTGATACGCTTGCAGGCGAATATGAACACCAAACTCCTCAAAGTAACGAACTATGTGATTCCGCAACCGTCGCACCGTTTCGAGTCGTGCGGGTAGAGGTCGTTGTCGTTGTGTGGTTGTGTTCAGTGGAGAGAGTGCCAATCTGTTTACCAGAAAAGTTTCCCGCTAGCGTAGTAGCGGCACTCACCCATCTAATCTTCCTGCGTCTGCACCACGATACGGACGACTCTCTCGCTGGCGCAACCTCGAGACTTCTATTGGGCCAGTTTCAAATTCTCCGAGATAATCTTCAGCATCCGATATGAGAGCGGATAGATTGGGAGCTGGAGGGTGACATTTTACAGCGGCGAAGGTCCGAGGACCCCGACCTCTACTCTCTTTACAGTTTGCTCCTTCGCTACGATTATAATTCACTCATCTCTCTTCACGCCCACCGCCTGAGAATCAAAACAAAGCAAAGCAGCGAATACGACTCGAGAATGCTGTACTGCCACGTCGACTCGTCCAGAGGTTCGAATGTTACAGCAGTCTCCACCGACGTACAGCGAATAGCGACAACAACAGTGACACGATGAGCCCAGATGTTGCATCAGCGTCTGCACCGAGTGCAGATGTGCGTTCACAAGAGGTCAAGTCTCTTCATCCCAGCTCCACAGGGCTTTTCACTCGGTCACACGGCAGCCAGGACGACAAGGTTTACGACGAATAGACCAAGGGGGACGGGCCGCTGGAGAGCGTTGACAGCTCTACGCATTTCACCCATTTCATTGGACCGCGGCGCGTCGGATGCCACTTGAGTTCAACGCGTCGTTGCTAAGGCGACGGGGTAATCGCTGTGAGAGCTCGGAGTTGGGATGACATGACGTACCGAAGGCGGCTGAATACGGTGGACGATAGGGAATCACTTGGCAGTTCTAGGGGCTGATACTGATGGTATGGGAAGAGAATCTCCGGATCTCCTCATTTGCTGAGGTTGGCTGCAATGAAAGATAACGTCGAAATCCTTCGCCGGCGAACAATGTGGGAGTTACTAGAGAAGACTCGCAGCCTATGGAGCCTGCGCCAAAAAGATGCTGTTTGGCTGCCAAGCTTGGTATATTGCCAAGCCATTGGGAAACCAGGTAGGGGGTATCAAGAGTGTCGTACAAACGGTGGTGGATTGGAGCTGCCTAAATGGCCGCATGGTGATGAACTGTTGTCTCGGCTGGCTGAAGAGAGTGACGGCAATTGAAATTTACAAAGGGGCTGCTTATTTGAGAGATGGGTAGACAGTAAGTGACTGGCGTCAGGCACATCTCGTCTTGCTTCATATGCGGACGACGCTACAGCCTATATTCTCTCCAGCATCATTGCCATGTTCTCGAAGACTTTTTGCGACCTTTGGGGGCCACATTACTCTCTTTCCAGAGTCGTGGTCAACCGCGCACGACGGCCCGCGCCGTTTTTCATGCAGGAAGTTATGGCTGTCTCTTTGAAACGAGGGAAAACCTTGCCGTTGATTCCCTGTCATGAAAACCCTGCTCTGTTTACTTCTCATTTCCACACGAAACGACTACATCTGTCTGTCTAAGTCGGTGCACTTGCACGGAATTTGAAGACCTTCCCACGACCTGTTTATTCTGTAAAAATATAAGAATATTCAATGTATTGCTCTGCCAGAGGTGTTTCATCTATTGGGATCTTCTGAGCTGTTCATTAATGCTCCTCATCATTGCTTAACGCAAGACTCTAGAGTCAACACTGCCCGGTACCTTATCTTCCCTGCTTTTAGAAGATCGAGTGCCATAGTCAGACCATCTGGCGTACTTGGGAACTCTTGGACCCAAGGCCTAATATTGTGGCGGGCCGCGAAAGTGAGAGCATCGAGGTGGTTCTTGCGAGATGCTTCTGTACTCCCTATGATTCTATGTCCAGGCAGAAGGAACGGCATGTATGGAATCACGAGTGGTTCTCCTTGTATGATCAGAGGAACGATTGTCGCCCGTCGAGCGAGAACTTCTATGAATCTCCCGAAATCCGGCAAGGCTCCGCCACAGAGGAGTAACACATGCACGCCGTCTTTGACCTCTAGCTTACCATTGTCGGATGATGGTATAACATGAAAG
>NYSS01000208.1 GCA_002683135.1 Planctomycetota bacterium
TACTCCAAGGCCGGCTGTGTGCAGTGCACGGCGACGCTGCGGGCGCTCGATGCCGCCGGCATCGCGTACCGCGTGGTCGACCTCGCCGGTGACCCGGTGGCGCTGGAGCACGTCAAAGAGTCGGGCTTCCTACAGGCGCCGGTGGTCGCGGGCGCCGGCGACCCCTGGTCGGGTTTCCGACCCGATCGGATCGACGAGCTGGTCAAGTCGAGGGTGGCGTGAGCGATGAACACGACAGTGAGCTTCGCCACGATCCAGACGACGTTCCCCAGCGGCGACGACGACCACTACCGGTTGTCGCAGAAAGTCGGGGAACGCGACCAACAGCTGCACGACTACGGCCGGCACGGGTACCGGCTCGCGAACACGGTGACAGTCCCCGGAGCCGAGTTCGTGACGGTGATCGACACACTCACGAGGGAGAACGACTGATGCCGTACGAACACTCCCCCGCACCCATTCTGCTCACCCCCCACGAGGCGGCAGTCATCCTCGGCCGCGACGTGGCAGAACTGCGGCGGTGGCGTGGCCAGAACGTCGGGCCCACGTTCCACGACCTCGGCCGCGGACTCATCCGCTATGCCCGTAAATCGGTGATCGAGGAGGCCAGCTACGACGCCGAATCAAAGCGCTAGCAGAAACCGCTGCACGCACAGATAGTCATCATGACGAGGCATCGCTCCCGAGCACCGCCTCTTCCCCTCCGGAGCTGCTGGCTACTGCGGAATTATGTTGCAAATGCTGCGCTCGGAGCACGTCGCCGGGTCAAGCGTCCGACTTATCGCGATCATGCCGACCAGTTCCGCCTCGAGGCGGGCGAGTTCTTCTTGCCGTGCCCGGACCTCTGCAAGTTTGCCAGCTAGCAGGGAGTTCACATGTGAGCACGGGGCCCGTCCGACCTCGCGCAGTTCAAGAACTCCTGCGATGTCGGTCAGCTTCAGTCCGGCCGCTTTAGCGGCGCGGATAAACCCGACACGTGCAACCGCACGGTCCTCGTACGCCCGGTATCCGTTGCCTTCCCGAGTTGGCGCCGGCAGCAGTCCTTCCCGTTCGTAGAACCGGATGGTCTGTGTGCTGACGCCGGTCATTTCGGCGAGATCTCCGATGCGCATGTCTCTATCCCACCACTTGACCTTGCACCTGGCTACAACGTCTATGGTCGGTGGATGGAAATCACGGTGCAGTACTTCGACGGTTGTCCGAACTGGGAGACGATGGCGGAACGTTCCGCGGTGATTGCCGCGGAACGTTCCGACCTCACGGTGAAACAACAACTCGTGTCGTCGCAGGCGGACGCGGAAGCGCTCGATTTCCGCGGGTCACCCACGCTCCTCGTCGACGGGGCTGTCTTGTTTCCGGCACCAGATGGGCCGCCAGGCTTGTCCTGCCGGGTCTACCTGACCCCCGAGGGTCTTGCCGGGTCTCCGACCCTGGATCAACTGCGCGATGCCATCGCCCACACGGAAGCGGCGGCGCAATGAGTGGCAGGTTCGATCTGGTCGTGATCGGCGCGGGTATGGCGGGAATGACCGCGGCCAACAAGTGCGCCGCGCAGGGATGGCAGGTTGGGATCGTCGATGAACTGCCCTACGGCGGAACCTGCGCGCTGCGCGGTTGCGATCCGAAGAAGATTCTGCGCCGCGGCGCAGAAATCATCGACGCCGCTCAACTGATGAGCGACACCGGGGTCCAGGAGAACGGGGTATCGGTGGATTGGCCAGCGCTGATGCGGCGGAAACGCGGCTTCACGGACCGTGTCCCGAAGCGGATGGAGGACGAACTCGTCGGCAATGGCGTCACTACCTTCCACGGGCACGCCGAGTTCAGCGGGCCGAACGAGCTCATCATCGACGGCACTGCCCATCGGTCGGACCGGTTCCTCATCGCCTCTGGTGCGACACCGCGCCCCCTGGTCTTTCCCGGTGCGGAGCATCTGATCGACAGCACCGGGTTCCTGGATCTCGATGAGCTGCCTCGCCGAATGGTGTTCATCGGCGGCGGCTTCATCTCGTTCGAGTTCGCGCACATCGCCGCTCGTGCCGGTGCGGAGTGCACGATCATCGACCGCGGGTCCCGACCGCTGCGGGAATTCGATCCGGACCTTGTCGAACTCCTCGTTACCCGATCCGAAGAGGCTGGCATCCGTGTGCTTCGCAACACAACGGTCACCGGAGTTGGGACCACGCTCGCCGGTTACCGGGTGGGTATCGACACCGCCGGAACAGCGGCCAGCATCGACACCGGCCTCGTAGTCCACGGCGCGGGTAGGGTTCCCAACCTCGACAGCCTGCATTTGGACGCTGCGGGTATTGCCAGCAGTCCACGCGGTGTGACTGTCGCCGCCCACTTGCAAAGCATCACCAACCACGCCGTGTTCGCCGCCGGCGACGCCGCGAACACGATTGGCCGTCCCCTCACGCCCGTTGCCGTGTTCGAAGGCAAAGTCGTCGCGTCCAACATGATCAAAGGCACCACTACCACGCCCGACTACACGGGCGTGCCCACCACCGTGTTCGCCATCCCTGAGCTCAACCGCGTAGGTCTTCTCGAGCACGAAGCCGCTGACGCCGGACACGAAATCGCCGTCCGTTTCACTGACACCAGCGACTGGTACTCCACCTACCGGGTAGCCGAAACCACCGCCGCAGCAAAGATCATCATTGACACCGCATCGGACCAGATCCTCGGCGCACACCTCCTAGGCCCCGGCTACTCTGAACTCATCAACACCTTCGGCCTCGCCATCAAACTCGGCCTCACCACCCGCCAACTCAAATCCGTTACTGCCACTTATCCCTCCCTTGGCTCGGACCTCGGATCCCTGCTGTAGTAGACCGCGAAATCGCTCGCTGTGACGGGGCGAGATAGCCTTCCATGGTTGGTCTCTGCTGAGGACGCAATCCAGGTCCGTTTCGAGTCTCGCCCGATCCTTCTGACTGGCCAGGATTACGTTCGCCACACGGAACCGAGGTTGAATCGGCCTGGCGTATACGCGGCATCGGCTGGCTGGGCTTGGACTGCCGGCTACCGATTACCGAGCAGATATTGACGCGATGAGCTCGAATGAACGTTGACACGGCCACCCAGTGCTCATGCTGTGGCAGAACGATGCCGCGGTTCAAGCTGCATGAGTTGCGCGACGGAGCGGCCTACCTGTGTCGCCGATGTGGCCTGTGGATCGCCGTGCGGCTGCGCAACGACAGCGTTCGCTAACGCGCCCTGGCACGGCTGGACGCGAGTAAGTCTATTGCTGGTCGTAGGGAGCAGATGCCTGGAGCGTAGCCGCGCCATGCTGGCGCTCACTAGCTGTCATTTCTGGCTGAGCCATAGCGCGGCGCACGGACGCGGAGCTGACGTGGAGGGTCTTAGCGATCGTTTCCCACGTCGCCGGGGGGTTCTGAGCGCGCATCTGCCGAGCGACCTCGACCCGCTCAGCGCTCATCACCGTTGGCCTCCCACCGACGCGACCCTGGGCGCGTGCGTACTCCAAACCCAGCCGGGTGTTCTCCCGAATCGTGTCCACGCGCAGCTGTGCGAATACGGCGACGATGCCGAACAGGGCTCGGCCCATCGGGGTCGTGGTGTCGATCACCGGTTCGGTGAGGCTCTTGATGTCGACGCCCTTGTCCTCCAGTTCGTGCAGCGTCTCGATCAGGATGCGCTCGGTCCCGCCGAGCCGATCGAGGCGGCGCACCAACAGCACGTCGCCGGCGCGGAGGTAGTCCATGCACGCGACCCACTGCGGGCGGTCCTTGACCCGGCTGGAGTCGCCGTGGTCGACGAACACGCGCTCCGCTCCTGCCGCGTGCAGCTCGGCCACCTGGGCCTTCGGGTTCTGCTCACGCTTGGACACTCGGGCATATCCGACGACGGTCATAGGTCCCTCCCCTGTTCCGCTTCTCGACCGGGCGTCGTCGGCCGGCGCGAGCGGCCCGTCGACGTCGACGGTGCGGAGCGTCCCGGCGCGACGCTGCTGCTCAGGTTGGCGAACGCGCGCAGCTGCTCCATCCGTTCCGGGGTGAGCCGGCCTCCCGCGGCGGGCTGCACGATGCGGTCGAAGATCCCGCGCAGTTCGGTGAAGTCCTGGCGTTCCATAGCGCTACGTGACGCCTGGTCGTTCTCCGCCCCGGTGACTCGGCTCCAGTCGAGGTCGAATCCGGCGCCGGCGGCGATCTGTGTCCAGAAGATTCGTTGCGTGCGGCCGTTGCCCTCCCGGAATGGGTGGAGGTAGTTCACCTGGTCGTAGTGGTGCGCCAGGCGATCTACGAACCGGTCACGGTCCAGGCCGTGCAGCTGGTGCTCGTCCGCGAGCTCCGCGAACGCGAACCCCGCGCCGGACTCCAGTCGGGACACCGGCATGAAGAACTCCGCGCCCGGGTCGGTGCCCTTGCGGATGTCGACGGTGCGCAGCTGGCCGGCCCAGTCGTAGACGTCCTGGAAGAGCTGCCGGTGGATTGCCTGGAGCTGTCGGAGATCTCCGGTGACCTTCACCGGGCGGGTGATCATCTCGGCCCGTCGCCACTCGGTCAGTTCCGCTTCGGCGCGATCCAGCGTGGCACGGTCGGTCAGGCCGAGCCGGTTGCGGAGGAGGCCCGATGCGGGCTCGAGGTACGGGTCGACGAAATCAGGCAAGGCCCCAGCGGGCCCGTGTGCGGCGTCCCAGCTCGTCGACGTCGAACTCCCCCGCTGCGTAGGCGGCCGCGTCGGCGCGGTACTCAGCGCCGGCGGTGAGGCCTTCCATCGCGGAGCTGTGGGCGGCGTCGGCCACGACGCGCTCACGCAGCTCGCGCTCGGCCGCGGAAATGGTGCTGGCGGTCTTGACGCTCATGGTGGCCTCCCTCGTTGCTTCTAGTCTACCCGACTTGCTCAAAAACCTATAGTGGAGGTTTTGCACAGAATGGGGTTTTGACAAGGGTTTTGAGCACCGGAGCTTCCCCGACATCTCGCGGCTTGCACCGCGCGCTGGTCGGCCTGCTCAGAATCGATCGTTTCCGGCAGGCTCTCGGAGCACAAGCCATGATAGGCCGATTATTGACTGTGTCAGTTTGGTCTGAGACCGGTTTGTCATTCTGATTCGGGACCACCCGTGGAGTTTTCGGCGGGGCGTGTCGGTCTGATTCGGGACCACCTGTATCGCTGGTCTCGTGCCCGTTGGGGGTGCGGGATCGAGGTGGCGGGGTGGAGAGTCGGATGGATCTGTTCGCGAGGATCAGGCGGGACGCGCGGGTTGAGGGCCTGGGCACGCGCAAGCTCGCTGCGCGGTATGGGGTGGGCCGGAACACGGTCCGCCAGGCGTTGCAGTCCGCGCAGCCGCCGGTGCGGAAGGTCCCGGAGCGGGTCGCGCCGAAGTTGGGGCCGTTCAAGGACGCGATCGATGCGATGTTGCGGGAGGACCTGACGGCGCCGCGGAAGCAACGGCATACGGCGACGAGGATCTGGAATCGGCTTGTCGACGAGCATGCCGCTGATGTCGGGTATCCGTCCGTGCGGGATTACGTGCGGTTGCGTCGCTCGCAGATTGCTGTCGAGGCGGGGTTCCTCGCCACGGTGGCGATCGTGCCGCAGGAGCATTTGCCGGGTGCGGAGGCGGAGGTCGATTTCGGGGAGTTCTGGATCGACCTCGCCGGGACACGCACAAAGGTCTTCATCTTCGTGTTCCGGATGTCTCATTCGGGGAAGGCGATTCACCGGGTCTATCCGACGTTGTCGCAGGAGGCGTTCCTGGAGGGGCACGTCGCCGCGTTCGAGTCGCTGGGCGGGGTCCCGACGTTGCAGATCAAGTACGACAACTTGGGCCAGGCGGTGAAGAAGGTCCTCAGCGTCGGCCGGCGCCGGGAGGAGAACGACCGGTGGGCGTTGTTCCGCTCGCACTACGGGTTCGACGCGTTCTACTGCGAACCGGGCGAGCGGGGCGCGCACGAGAAGGGCGGCGTCGAGGGCGAGGTCGGAAGATTCCGCCGCACGTGGCTCACCCCCGTCCCCGCCGTCGACACGCTGACGGAGCTGAACGAGTACATTGCCCGCTGCGAGGCCCGTGATGACGGCCGACGAATCACGGGTCGGCTGGCCACGGTCGGACAGGCCTGGGAATACGAACGGTCGATGCTGGGCCCTTTGCCGGCGGACCGGTTCGAGCCGGGCCAGCCGTTGTCGCCGATGGTCGATCACTCGGCGCTGGTCACGATCCGGCAGGCGAAGTACTCCGTACCCGCGTCGCTGATCGGCCGCCGGGTCCGCGCGTTGCTGCGGGCCTCGGAGGTGCTGATCTTCGACGGGCGTCGCCTGGTCGCCCGGCACGAGCGGGTCGCGATCCGCAACGGGCAGGCCGTGCTCCTGGACCACTACCTCGAGGTCCTCCGCATCAAACCCGGCGCCCTATCCGGATCCACGGTCCTCGCTCATGCGCGGGCGACGGGCGCGTTCACACCGGAGCATGAGGCGTTCTGGGAGGCGTCCCGGCGGGTCAACGGCGACGCGGCCGGCACCCGCGAGCTCCTCGACGTCCTGCTGCTGCATCGGCACCTCCCCGCGTCCGCGGTGGTCGCGGGGATCCGCGCCGCCCTCAGCGTCGGGTCGGTACTCGCGGAGGTCGTCGCCGTCGAAGCCCGTCGCGCCGCGGCTGCCGATCCCAACATCCGGGCTGAGGCCGCTCCTGCTCCGGTGGGCGCTGCGGCAGCGAACGTGGTCTCGCTGACCCAACGCCGCCTGATGGACCCGCTCGCCGTGATCGCCGGGTTGCCGCCGGACCGGCGGCCCACCCCCTCGGTCGCGGCCTATGACGAATTGCTGAAACGCCGGGCCGCGAAGGACGCGGCTTCGGACTCGAACGAAGGAGCACACCCCGCATGAGCACACCCACCTCCGTCACGCCGTTGCGGCGGCGCCGTCCGATGACCGATGAGGCCGCTGCCGCGGCCACGGACAGCGCGCTGCGCCGGTTGCGGCTGCCGACCATGCGCGCGGTCCTCGCCGACGCGGTCACGGCCGCGGAGAAAGGGCAGCTGTCCTATATCGGGTTCCTCGCCGAGCTTCTTCTCGCCGAAGTCGATGACCGGGACCGCCGCTCCACGATCCGCCGCGTCCAATCCGCCGGATTCCCGAGGCCGAAGTTCCTCGACGACATCGACTACGACGCCAACGGTCATCTCAACGCCGCGACGATCAACACCCTCGCCCAGGGCGACTGGGTTCGACGCGGTGATCCCCTCTGCCTCATCGGCGACTCCGGCACCGGCAAAAGCCATCTCCTGATCGGGCTCGGCACCGCCGCGGCGGAGAAAGGCTTCCGCGTGAAATACACGCTCGCGACGCGGCTCGTCAACGAGCTCGTCGAAGCCGCCGACGAGATGCAACTCGCCCGCACGATCGCCCGCTACGGGAGAGTCGATCTGCTCATCATCGACGAGCTCGGCTACATGGAGCTCGACAAACGCGGCGCTGAACTTCTCTTCCAGGTCCTCACCGAACGGGAAGAGAAAGCGTCCGTCGCGATCGCGACGAACCAGCCCTTCAGCGAATGGACCCGCACCTTCACCGACCCGCGCCTCTGCGCCGCGATCGTCGACCGGCTCACCTTCCACGGCACCATCATCGAGACCGGCACCGACTCCTACCGCCTCGCCCACACCCGCAACCAGACCGCCTGACAGGAGCGAGCCGCCGAGCAGCGAGATGCTCCAAACCCTGCAGCGGGACGGCCCCACGGCCATCCCGCTGCACGAAGACTACGCCCGCCCCGAACCCCGCAACAGGCCACAACCAGCGCCCGTCGGCCCCGACGAGAGGAGAATTGAGGACATGGAGATCGAGATCCTGCACATCGATGAGTGCCCCTCCTGGGAAAACGCGGAAGCCCGCACGAAGGAAGCACTCAACGCCCTCGGGCGGACCGACGTCCACGTCACCACGCGGCTGCTGCGCACCCCGGAAGAAGCAGCCGAGACCTCATTCGCTGGCTCGCCGACGATCACCGTTAACGGCGTCGACATCTTCCCCTCCGACGGCCGCACCAGCGACCTCGCCTGCCGCGTCTATCCCACCCCGCACGGCCTCAAAGGCACGCCCACCACCGAGCAGATCACCAACGCGCTACGCCCGCAGATCTAACCCCAGGTGGTCCCGAATCAGAGTGACAGACCGGTCCCAGATCAGGTTGACATTCCCA
>NYSS01000209.1 GCA_002683135.1 Planctomycetota bacterium
CGCAGGCGATATTTGGGGTTATCAGTTCTTCCACAGAGGAAGTCATCGAGTTGAGTTGGGAGGTCCCAACTCTGGTAGTCTAAGTAACTAGACTGGGCATGCGGGATCGCATGCGCTAGCCGTTGTGCTAGCCGTTACACTCTGCGCAGCTCTGTGCGTTTCACGGTTTGCAGGAACAGGCAGCCGTATACGAGACGCTTCGGGGCCCTCTCATGGGAATTTTTTTCTTTTCTTGGTCTCGTGGAGGGTCAAGGGAGGACGGTAGGGGGGTCGGGCCGTGCGTCAGAGAGGGGAGCGTTGCGGGAAGCGGGAAATAATATATTGTTTCCATCTTTGCCGGTGGGTTTATTTTTTTCAACGGTGGGTGTCGCGTTGCGCGGTGTCCGGCGTCTGTGTGCCGTCGGTGACGGACGGGGGGATGTGGGCGGCCGTACGCCGGGTCAGGGCCCGGAGCGAGGCCAGGGTTTATAATGTGGAACGCCTACGGGCCGAGCGGGGCTCGTCGGGCTCTGTGTGTTACCGTCGGTTGGGTGGCGTTGAGCGCCTCCATAGTTGGTTTTCGCGTGCGATCGGAGCGTGGGTGGTGCCGGGCGCCGTCGTGGGGCATCATTCCGGATTCGTGTTCATCTTCCTCACCGTCGTTTAGAACTTCTTCCTCGGGGGGGGCCTGCGGTTGTATTATTATATCGTCATCTCGCAGGTCGCGACGGGTCGTGAGCTGCTTCTCGCAGGGCTTCGTGTGGTTCGTCGCCGTGCCAGAGGCACGAGGGCGTCGAGGTACTTTCCGCGCGGCGGTGCGCCGCGCGGGGAATGGAGGCCAAGTTCGGAAGGATCTCTCCGAGCGTGGAGGCCAGGGGCCAAGTCCGGTGGTTTCGCCGGGCGTGGAGGTCAGGTTCAGATCGGGGGCCAAGTCCGGCGTCCCGCCGGGCGTGGAGGCCAGATCGTCAAGGCGGCGTTCGCGCCGGCGTGTGGAGGCCGGGCTCGGGATGATTTCTCCGAGCGCGGCGGGTGGTAGCGGGCCGAGTTCGGCGTGGGCCGGGCGTGGAGGCCGGGATCGAGAAGGGGTCGTCGCGTGCCGGTGGCACGTCGGCGAGGATTGGAGGCGGCCGAGTTCGAGGTTCTCGAGCGTGGAGGTCGGTGAAGGGGGCCGGCGGCTGCACGGTGTGCGGCCGGGGCAGCGTGGGCGGCATCGTGCCGCGGTTCGAGAGGGCGTCGGCCGATGGGCCACCGCCGGGTGCGGCATCGTGCCGCGGGAAGGAGGCGTCGGCGTTCGCGTCGCGCGCCGGGTGTGTGTGCGGCATCGGGCCGCGGGTCGAGAAGGCGTCGGCCAGTGTAGGCCGATCGTCGAGAGCGGCATCGCGCCGCGGGAGGAGGGCGTCGACGTCTGCGTCGCACGCCGTGTGTATGCGCGGCACTGTGCCGCGGTGCAAGGAGGCGCCGGCCGCCGAGGGCGGCTTCGCGCCGCGGAAGGAGGGCGTCGACGTTCGTGTCGCGCGCCGGGTGTGTGTGCGGCATCGTGCCGCGAATCGGGGAGCGCCGGTCTGTGTGCCGGCCGCCAGGCGCGGCTGCGTGCCGCGGAAGGAGGGCGTCGACGTGCGCGTCGCACGCCGGGTGTGTGTGCGGCATCGGGCCGCGGACGAGAAGGCGCCGGCCAGCGTGCCGGTCGCCGAGTGCGGCTTCGCGCCGCGGGAGGAGGGCGTCGACGCGTGCGTCGCGCGCCGTGGGGGTGTGCGGCATCGTGCCGCGGTTCGAGAGGGCGCCGGCCATCGTGCCGGGCGCCGAGGGCGGCCTCGCGCCGCAGGAAGGAGGCGTCGACGTCCGCGTCGTGCGCCGTGTGTGGGCGGCGGCCTCGCGCCGCGGCTTGAGAGGGCGCCGGCCATCTTGCCGGCCGCCGGGCGCGGCTTCGCGCCGCAGGTGAAGGGCGTCGACGCGTGCGTCGCGCGCCGTGTGTGTGGGCGGCATCGTGCCGCGGTTCGAGAGGACGCCGGCCATCGTGCCGGTCGCCGGGCGCGGCATGGGGCCGCAGGAGGAGGGCGTCGACGTGCGCGTCGCGCGTTGTGTGTGTGTGCGGCATCGGGCCGCGGTTCGAGATGGCGCCGGCCAGCGTGCCGGTCTCCAAGGGCGGTTTCGCGCCGCGGGAGGACGGCGTCGTCGTGTGCGTCGCGCGCTGTGTGTGGGTGCGGCATCAGGCCGCGATTCGGGAGGGCGCCGGCCATCGGGCCGGTCGCCGAGGGCGGCCTCGCGCCGCGGGAGGACGGCGTCGACGTTCGCGTCGCACGCCATGTGTGTAGGCGGCGTGGTGCCGCGGGTCGGGAGGGCGCCGGCCATCGTGGCGGTCGCCGAGGGCGGCTTCGGTCGCAGGAGGAGGGTGTCGACGTTCGCGTCGCACGCCGTGTGCGGGTGCGGCATCGGGCCGCGATTCGAGATGGCGCCGGCCAGTGTGCCGGGCGCCGAGGGCGGCTTCGCGCCGCGGGAGGAGCGCGTTGACATTGTGTCGCGCGCTGTGTGTGAGCGCGGCGTCGGGCCGCAATTCGAGATGGCGCCGGCCGTCGTGCCGGTTGCCGAGGGCGGCTTTGCGCCGCGGGGGGACGGCGTCGACGTCCGCGTCGTGCGCCGTGTGGGTGGGCGGCATCGGGCCGCAGGTCGAGAGGTCGCCGGTCATCGGGCCGGTCGGCGGGGGCGGCTTCGTGCCGCGGGAAGGGAGCGTCGGCGTGGGCGTTGCACGCCGTGTGTGGGTGCGGCTGGGTGCCGCGGATCGGCGGGGCGTCGGTCATCGTGCCGGTCGCGCCAAGGGCGGTATCGGGCCGCGGGAAGGAAGCGTCGGCGGTGTCGTTCGCCAAGTGTGTGGGCGGCTGCGCGCCGTAGATCGAGAAGGTGTCGACCATCGTTCGGTCGCCGGGGGCGGCATTGGGCCGCAGGAAGGTGGCGCCGGCGTTCGCGCCGCGCGCCGAATGTGTGGGCGGCTGCGGGCCGCGGGAAGAAGGCGTCGGCGTGTGCGTCGTTTGCCGTCGGGTGCGGCAGTGTGCCGCAGTTCGGGAAGGCGCCGGCCAGCGTGCCGGTCGCCGCGCAAGTTTTGAGGGGCCGTGTTCAGTTCGAGTTGCTCGAGCGCGGAGGCTGGGAAAGGCTGGTGGCTGCACGGAGTGCGGCCTGGTCATCGTGTGCGGCATCGATCCGCGGTGCAAGGGGGCGCCGGTCGTCGTGCCGGACGCCGAGGGCGGCATAGGGCCGCAGAGAGGAGGCGGCGGCGGTCGCGCCGTTCGCGATAGGCGGCTGCGTGCCGCAGATCGAGAGGACGCCGACCAGCGGGTCGGTCGCCGGCGCGGCAGGGGGCCGCGGAAAGGAGGCGTCGGCGTTCGCGCCGTGCGCCGAGGCGTGTGTGTGTGCGGCATCATGCCGCGGCTCGAGATGGCGCCGGCTGCGGCTGCGAGAGGGGTGCGCCGGCCTTTGCGCCGGTCGCCGTGTGCGTGTGCAGCTTCGTGTTGCGGAAGGGCGCCGGCGGGCAGCCGGTCGCCGGGCGGGGCCTCGGGCCGCAGGAGGTAGGCATCGGCGTGCGCGTCGATTGCGGGTGGGCGGCGAGTGCCGCGGAGCGAGAGGGCGCCGGTCGTCGTGCCGGTCGCCGGGCGCGGCTTCGTGCCGCAGGGGAAAAGGCGGCGTCGTGCGCGGGGCCGGGTGTGTCGCGGAAGCCGTAGGAAGGAGGGCTGGCCTTCGGGCTGGCAAACGTGTCGGGCGGCTTCGGGCCGCGGAAGGAGGCATCGGCGTTCGCGCCGATCGTCGGGTCGTGTTCCGTGTACCCGTGCGTCGTGTCGCGGGAGCCGCCGACCGCCGGGGGCGGCGGGGGCGTGTGGAAGAAGGGCGGGAGGCGCCGGACGGCGGGTCGGGCGCGCCGTCATTCGGGTCGGCCGTGAGGGCCGTGGTGGCGTGGTCCGCGTCTGCGTGCACGCCGGGCGTGGAGGAGGTCGGGCGCGCGACTGTAAGTTGTCGCGCTGGACCGCGTGGTTCGAGTTCATCGGCAACATCAACATCCAGTCGGGAGATTTTTGGCCGGGTCCGAGCAGCGCTCGGGCGAGGAGACCTACAGGGCGGCGCGGACGACAGGTCGTTCGCGTCGGACGTAAGAGGGGTCGAGTCCGCTTGGCGGGCGCGGAGGCCGAGGTGGGGAGACGGGAGCACGGCGCAGGCGTCGTGTGTAGTCTCGTGCGGCCGAGTAGTATTACGAGGCCAGGGGTGTTTACGGCAGGTGCCGTGTGGGGGCGTGTGGTTGTGGTCGTACGTCGTACGACCAAGATAAGCCATTCGGGTTGTGAAGAGGTGACATCGTCGAGGCAGTGCCTCGTGTCGATGTGGGAGAGCCGGAGGTGTCCAGGACGGGTGTCCTGTGGCACGGGGAGGTGCCTGAGGGCACGGGTGTGTTTCGTCGGGAGCTCTCAGTGAAGAGTCTTCCTCGGTCATGGCGGCACTGTCAGGAGTGCCAGGGCATGGGTCGGGGCGTCGTTGTTGGGTTGCCGCACTGTTGGATTCAAGGCAGGCAGGGTCGTTTCGAAAGAGTGGCGGCGGGCGCGAGAAAGCGCGCGCCGCATCGCATCGATCGTCCGTCGAGAAGGAGAAGGAGAGGCCGCGTTGCGATCGGCGCTTCGCGTGGCTGTGCTGGTGGTAAGCCAGAGGAGGGCGTCGCCTTCGGTGGTGGATGCGCGCCGGGTTGCTGCTCGCGGGGCTGTGGGTGTCGCTCGTATTCGGTGCAGCGTTTGGCGCTGCAAGCCGAGTTGGTGTGTCCACCGCATTGTCGGCGGTTTTGAGCGAGTCGTGGTGTAAAAGGGTGGTGCGCCGGGCTCAGGCCCCGGCAAGGCCGCGGTGGTCGAGCCGCGGCGGAAGGAGGTTCGTTGGGATTGCGCGGTGGAGGGTTACCGGTCGGCCGAGGCGTTCGCGCCGGTTGGTCGGCTGATATGGGAGGAAGGAGGCGGTCGCTTTTCAGCGATCGCTGGAGCTCGGAGGGGCGCCATTTCGGCGTTCGCGCCGATGTGGGCCGCAGGTATTTTCGGGGAAGGAAATGCCGGCATTTTGTGTCGGCGGCGTGTGTGTAGGCCGTCGGGTGGCGACGGGGGCGTGTCGGGCTTGCGCCGGGCGCGCGGTGGACTGCAGCGTGTTGTGGTGAAGGGCGCCAGTGTTATGGCGCGGACGTTGTGCGCGGCTTGGGGCCGCAGGAGAAGGGGGCGCCGTGTTTCCGTGTCGGATTCGCGTGCGCGGGTAGTGTCGGATCGCAGTAGGCGTCGCGCTGACTGGAAGTCAGCGACGCGGGTCGGTGTGCGGGCTGTTTTGGGTCGTGCGCGGCGGCGGCCGTGTCCGTCTCTGGGCGTTGGCGTTCGTGTCGGACGCCGTGTGTTGGTCGCGGTGTGGCGCGGTGGTTCGATTGTCGGCTGTCGTCGTGTCGGCGAGCCGCAGGTTGGGAAGGCTGGAGTTGGTGTTCGTGTCGGCTGCCGTGGTGGCCGTCGCGTCGTAAAGTGGGGCCGTGCCGACCGTGTGTCGGGTGCGAGAGAAGGCCGCCGTGTCGAGGGCGGCGCTGTGCTATTCGGTGGCGTTGGAAGGGGTGTTTGTCGCGTCGGCCGTCGGTGTACGGTCGTCGTCGGTTCACAAGTGGTGCTTGCGGCGGCTCGGGGCCGCTCGCGTGGGGCGTGGTGAAGGGTTCGCGCCGGTGTTCGTATCGGTCGCGATCGGTGGGTTGCAGCGAGTGGAAGCGTGTTTCGCGCCGGGGTGTGCCGGTTGCGTGTTTTCCGTCGGCGTTCGCGTCGGCTACGGGTGGAGGTGCCGATTTTTTCGGCGGGGGATGCCGTGCGTGGTGTCGACTTCGGGAACGGAGCCGTGGGACAACGTGCGTCTGCGGCGGGGTATGTTCGGCAAGTCGGGTCGGGTGTCTCGGGCCGACGGGCCGAGGTGGGTTGGGTTCGGGGCGCGGCTGGGTGTTCGGGCACGTTTTGGGGAAGGGGGGAGGGCGCTCTGTGTGAGTTGCTCAGGCCGCAAGGCCGAGTTGGGCGGCGGGCCTCCGGCACGTAACGGTCCGAGCTGCCAGCTCGAGACTAGCCGTTACGCGGTTGCCGGAGCCCCTGCGCTCTTCTCCCCCCCCCTTAAACATGTCAGAATCATTCCAGGCGCAGCGCTATGAGCGCTGAACCCAACCCGCTTCCGACCACAGACTGCTACGGCAGGTGGTACTACTACGGAAGGATGGTCCCCAGACAATGGCCGCCGCTCCAAGGCGGGATCTGCGGGTGGGCGGAAGGAGTAGGCCACGTCGTCATGCAGGGGGTGTGCCTGTCTAAGCATCCCCGGACGGGCGTGGTCGTCCCTACTGTTGCATGCACCCTCGGGCGTAATGCAATTGGTGGGTGGCTCAACCAAGTGTTATCTAGCGTGCTTTATAAGCCGCTGTGCGGGTTCGACCCCCGCCTTGTGCTAACGGTTGTCAGGTGGCTGACTGGCGGAAGAAGTGATAAGGTCAAATATCGCCGCAGGCGATATTTGGGGTTATCAGTTCTTCCACAGAGGAAGTCATCGAGTTGAGTTGGGAGGTCCCAACTCTGGTAGTCTAGGTAACAAGACTGGGCATGCGGGATCGCATGCGCTAGCCGTTGTGCTAGCCGTTACACTCTGCGCAGCTCTGTGCGTTTCACGGTTTGCTGGAACAGGCAGCTGTATACGAGACGCTTCGGGGCCCTCTCATGGGATTTTTTTTTCTTTTCTTAATAATACAGGGTGGTTAGGTTACCGTACCGTATGTTCAAAGGTTTGCACGGAAAATAGCCAAACTACAGTACGGGGTGAATCGGTTATGTTCAAAGGTTTGCGCGGAAAATAGTCAAACTATTGATTCAATCATGAGATTGAAGAATAAATAAGCAAGATCCTCCTGGAATAAGCTTAATACTTCAAAATAACTGCAACCGTATTATGTCCCGCACCATCTACCTCGCTTTCCTTGGCGTTGTGGGCGCCATCGAGCTCAAGGTGCAGCCCGTCATGATTCTGCAGAGCACTTTTCTACACGCTACAACAAACGAAAGCGCCGCGTTGCACGGCTATGGATTTTCACGCTGCTGTGCGGTTCTCTGACAGGAAGCCAGCCCCCTCGTTTTCGGGCGCGACTGCCGTCGTGCCAGACGGCAACGGAGACTACGAGTTCAAGGATATCGCCTTGAGCGATTACGCCGGGAAATACGTCGTGCTCTTCTTCTACCCGCTTGACTTCACCTTCGTGTGCCCGACGGAAATCGTGTCCTTCTCGGACCGCATCGACGAATTCCGCGCCCTCGGCGCCGAGGTCATGGCGTGCTCCTGCGACAGCAAGTTCTCGCACCTCGCGTGGGTCAACACGCCGCGCGAGAAGGGCGGGCTCGGCAACATGCAGATCCCCATCATCAGCGACTACACCAAGTCGCTCGCGCGCGACTACCAGGTGCTGCTCGACGACGGCGACGACGCGGGCGTGAGCCTCAGAGGCACGTTCATCATCGACGGCCACGGCACGCTGCGCCACATGAGCGTGAACGACCTGCCCGTGGGCCGCAACGTGGACGAGGTGCTGCGCCTGGTCGAGGCGTTCCGGCACACGGACACGCACGGCGAGGTGTGCCCGGCCGGGTGGAAGAAAGGCGCCAAGACGCTCGTGGATGACGTCACGTCGGCGAAGACGAAAGAGTTCTGGGCGAGCGGGACGCTCAACACTATTGCCGCGGACAACAAGGCGTAAATAGTCTGCCGTTAGCAAATCCGTGGGAGCGCCCTCCACGCACGCATCC